>CACZDU010000021.1:0-53196 GCA_902780055.1 uncultured Bacteroidia bacterium
GTTGTATTCTTCTTCGATGGTTTCCAGGACTTCGCGAACGGCCTGTAAGTACTCATTTTCGCCCGGATGCTTGGCTTCCAGAGCGGTCATAATTTCATTGACTTTCATTTCTTGACTTTAATTAAGGTTTATTTAACGTTTAGAAAGTTGTTTGTTCCTATTAAATCGCTGCAAAGTTAGGATTTTTATTTGAACAATTTCCAAATTATGTGAAATATTTTCTTTTTCCTCTTTTACTTGACCTCATTTTGCGGGTCGTTGTCCTCAAAAACCACTTCACCTTGCTCATACTCAACGATTTTCATCACTGTTCCATCGGGATTGTAGTAAATCTCCTTTCCGTGCTTCACATTGTCGACGTAGGGCACTTCGAGGCACTTGTAGCCCGATTCGGCGTAGCAAATCTGTTTTCCGGTGCCCATTTTGTACTCTGCTTTGGCCGCCAATTGCCCCTCGGGATAAAAGATGAACCACGAGCCGTCCATCATGCCGTCCACATACTGGCCTTCTTGGAAAACCTGCCCGTTGTCGTACCATTTCCTGATTTCCCCGCTGAGTTTGCCATCGACGTAAATCTCCTCCGAGGCCAAGTTGCCCTTTTCGGAATAGGTGCGGCAAACGCTGTCCAACTGCCCCTGCTTGTACCAGCAGTCCGACTCGATTTGGCCATTCGCGTGCCAGCGCATGAGATGGCCTTCCAATACATCATCTTTATAAATGGCCTGCAACGACTTCTGCCCGTTGGTGAAATACCAAACACATTCGCCGTTGAGCTTGCCGTCCACATAGCGCAGTTCCGATTTCAGGTTGCCGTTTTCCCAATAGGCCTTCTCCACACCGTGATTGCAGGCCGCAAAAAACGACATCGAAACCAACAAAAACGCCCATTTTTTCATTCCACTTTCATTTTGAACGGGTCAATGGGTTTCAGTTGAATCAACTCGTTGTCATACTGATAGACGCTCCAATATTGGTTTTCCCTGCCGTTGCTCCTACCCTGCTTCAGGTAATTGCGGTTGAAGAAACGGTATTGCGTGTGCAGCAAAGGCACGTCGCAGCAATTGAGGCAGTCCATCATGCCGTCGCCGTAACGCCGCAACGCGGAAAGGAAAAACGTGGCCATGTCGTAACCCTCGAAAGCGTAGGTTTGAGGCTCGGCGGCATACTTCTTGCGGAAACGCCTCACGAAACGCTTGACGGCATCGCTCTTGTAGTCAACAAAACCGTCATCGAGATAGATAGTGTTCATTTTCAGCAGGTTGTCGACCAACAGTTTTTCATATTTCGACCAATGGGGAGCTGCAACCAAAGTGATGGGATAACGCTCGGTTTCCTTTGCGAGGGCGTTCAATACTTGCGTGGCAAACACATTGTCGTCGCCGAAAGCCACAATCAAGTTGTTGCGCACGCCCGAAAGATTCGAGATTACCTTGTCGATTTCATTGAAAGTGAACCGCTTGATGGAATTGGACAGCACCAGACTATCCTTGACCCCGTTACGGAAATCGTCGACGGAATACACCTGCCCTTCCACCTCAACAGTAGACACCAAGCGGGTGCCCATTTCGAGGAGGTCGCTCTCGTGTCGGGCGAATTGAAGAAGTTCGTCGCCCTCGACCGTCACCTCATGGTTCAAGGCCAAATCCAAATGATGCTGCAGTTGGTTCAAAAATGCAGAATCAGCCGAACCTTCGCGACTGACAATGAACACATTGGATTCGGAATAGCGGTGTTTCACCAAATTGGAAATCGTATGAATCTGCCCGATTTCGCTCGGCTTCAATTTCACCACATTCGGGTTGCCCTCAACGACCGACTCTCTCGTCGATAATGGGTTGACCACTACAATGTCATGCGCCTTGGCGTATTCTTCGACCAAAGCAAACGACTTGCCGAAGAAAGGCCCCACAATCAGGTCGAGGTCTTTGCCTCGAATCTTCGACAACGCTCTTTCGGCAGTCATCACATTATCAGTCACATCCATGACGGTCAAATCAAGGTTCAGGCCATCAGCCTCAAGCGCCTCCACCGCCAACATAAAGCCCTCATAATACTGCAAAAACGACATCGGGCGCGACTTCTGTGCCTTCAGCGCATTGTTTTTCGAAATCTCCAGCCCATCCACTTCGTTCAAGTAGAGCGGAACCATCAAGGCCACCTTGTAGCACCTCGAAGCGTTCTCGAGCGCGGCGACACAATCACCCGACTCGCCAAACCTATCTTCAAACTCCTGAATTTCAGTTTCTTCCACCACAATTGGCTTTTCTTCCTCTTCTTCCACTTCTGGAAGTTCGGCAAAAGGCTCTGTCTGAATGAGAACGGGATCAATAGGGATGAGAACCACTTGATTTGTAAACACATGTGAGCCAACAGAAACATTTATCCTCCTAAACTCAACCTCATCCACTTTCCAACGCCTCAGCAGCGACGACACTCTCTCGTTCTTTTCGCAACGGTGCAAAATGTAGTCATTTTCATTGACGATGATTGGAATGGTGATGACCATCCCTTCGCGAAGCCTGTTCTTCATACCCGGATTGGCCGCCTTCAAATCCGCCACATCTATGCCGAACTTCTTGGCGATGTCGTACAAATCCTCCTTCGATTGCACAGTGTATTTGCCATCGGGCACCACCACCAATTTACGTTCCCGTTTCTTCGAAGCCTCAACCTGAACGGCAATCGGTTCTTCCACGGGTGCCTCCGGCTCTTCAACAACAGCAACCGGCTCATCAACTATTTCCTCGACAGGCTCAAAAATCGGTTCAACGACGGGTTCATCAACAAGTTGACCAACTGTTTCATTATCAGCTTTTTTTACAGGTTCTGGAGAGAAAACTTCCTCTTCTGGCCGTTGCTCCTTTGGTTCTTCTTTTGGTTCTTCTTTGGGTTTTTCAACAGAATCAACGACAGGTTCAACAATAGGCTTCCCAAAAGGCTCATTCACAATCCCTTCCGATTTTATCTCCACTTCGGGTTGTGGCTCAGGCTCAACCTTGGGCTGCTCTTGGGGTGGCTCGCTTTTTTTATTCGTATTCGTGCCTGAATTGGCATTTGAAGGGGTATGAACAGGAATAATCAACACCTGTTCCGCCTTCAAGCCATTCTTCACCTTGGGATTGAGTTCTTCGATGGTTTTAACGGAAACCTTGTATGTCAAGGAAAGGCCGTAAAGGGTTTCGCCCCACTTCACATGATGCACATAATACTCCTTTCCGTTGATTTCCTTGGTTTGGTTAGAACGCTTGTTTGGTTTTTGGGCATAGGCGACACCTGATGCCAACATCCCAAACAAAAGAAGGAAAAACAAAACCAGTTTTTTATTCATAACTTATTCATTTTCAACAATCACTCCCATTCAATTGTCGCTTATTAATAATATCGTTAGACACCTTCGCCATGAACTCGTAAGGCAGATGCACCCAGTCGGCGGTCATGCCGTCGGTGGAAATCACTGCACGGAGGGCGATGGTGTATTCGTAACTTCTCTCGTCGCCCATCACGCCGACCGACTTCACAGGCAGCAGCATCGTGCCCGCCTGCCAAATACTATCATACAGGTTGTCAGCCATTTCGTTAGGATAAGATGCGCTTGGCAGTTCACAAGGCCAATTGCGCAGGCCTTTGATGAAAATGTCGTCGGCATCGCGCAAAATCCTCAATTTCTCTTCCGTCACTTCACCCAAAATGCGGATGCCAAGGCTCGGTCCCGGGAAGGGATGGCGGCCAATCAGCTCGCGCTTGATGCCCAAGGCGCGACCCACGCGGCGCACCTCGTCCTTGAACAAGGAACGCAACGGCTCCACAATCTTCAAATTCATCTTTTCGGGCAAGCCGCCCACGTTGTGGTGCGACTTGATTTTGCAACTCGGCCCGTTCACGCTCACACTTTCAATCACATCGGGATAGATGGTGCCTTGGGCGAGCCAACGCACGCCTTCAATCTTTTGCGCCTCAGCGTCGAAAACATCAATGAAAGTCGAACCGATGGCCATGCGCTTGGCTTCGGGGTCGGTAACGCCTTTCAGCTTTTCGAGGAAAAGATGGCCAGAATGAACGCCTATCACATTGAGACCCATTTCCTTATAGGAATCCAAAACTTCCTCAAACTCGTTCTTGCGCAAGAGGCCATTATCGACAAAAATGCAAGTCAGGTTCCTACCAATCGCTTTATTGAGCAAAACGGCGGCCACGGTGCTGTCCACACCACCCGAAAGGCCGAGAATGACTTTGTCGTCGCCCAATTGTTTTTTCAAACTCGCCACCGTGTTGTCGATGAACGAGTCAGGGGTCCAGTCGCCCTTGCAGCCGCAAATGCCGAGTGCGAAATTAGCCAACATTTGCGGGCCTTCCTTGGTGTGGAACACTTCGGGATGGAACTGCACCGCGTAGGTCTCCTCCCCTTCTATCTTGTAGGCGGCGTTTTCCACATCGTCAGTCGATGCGATGATTCTCGCGCCCGTGGGCAGTTTGGCAATCGTGTCGCCGTGACTCATCCACACTTGGCTCGTCTTGCTCACGCCCTTGAACAGCGGCGATTGTTCATCGACCACCGTCAGCATGGCGCGGCCATATTCGCGGGCAATGGAGCCATTCACTTCGCCGCCAAAACGCTGCGATATGAATTGTGCGCCATAGCAAATGCCCAACAAAGGCAGTTTGCCTTTAATGTTCGACAAATCGGCAATGGGAGCCTTTTCGTCGCGCACCGAGAACGGACTTCCGCTGAGAATCACGCCTTTAACGTTCTCACCGATGGCAGGAATCTTATTAAAAGGATGGATTTCGCAATAGACATTCAGTTCGCGGAGGCGGCGACCAATGAGTTGCGTCACCTGTGAGCCGAAGTCGAGAATGAGAATCATTTCTTGCATAAAAACAAATTTTGCGCAAAAATAAGTTTTTTTCACGGATAAAAACCGTATTTTTGCAGAAAAGAATCAAAGTATGCTGTATTATCTCATCCTTTTTGCCATTGCCGTTCTGCCGGTCGTCATTCTGATGGTTTTCATTTACCGTCAGGACAAGTACCAAAAAGAGCCTGTCAAGTCGCTCGCCAAGGCTTTCATCGGCGGCATGATGGCCATCCCTTTGGACATTGTCATCGTAACAGGCATCGATTCGGCCTTGGGCAATAGTGCGATTGCCAACACCGTGTTTTTCAGCGCGTTTCTTGAGGCTGGCATTCCCGAAGAACTGTCAAAATTCCTCATCTTCATGCTGCTGATTTGGCGCGATAAGAACTTCGACGAATACTTCGATGGCATCGTTTATGCCACCTTCATCGGATTGGGTTTTGCCTGCATCGAAAACATCGAGTATGTGTTCAGTTACGGATTCCAAACCGGTGTGGTGCGTGCCTTGCTGTCGGTGCCGGGCCATTTCCTTTTCGGCGTGGTGATGGGCTATTTCTTCTCGATGGCGAAATTCCACCATAAAAAACGCGGCATCTACCTGATTTCAGGCTTGCTGTTGGCCATGCTCGCCCACGGCCTCTTCGACTGGCTGCTGATGGTGGCCAGCGTACTGCCATTTGTCGGTGGAATCATCTACATTGTCTTCATTTGGGGCGACATCAAACTATGGAAACTCGGCCTGCGATACATCAACAAGCAACAGGAAAACTCGCGGAGGCAAGTCGAAGCCAGCGCCTTCAGCCACGGCTCAATATTCGAGCACCGTGACACGGATTTCGACCCAGAATACAAGAAAATCGACTGGAACGCGGGCAACAAATGGTAGTTTCACATTGGTAATCCAACCGAAAAAGTTTGTAATCCAAACAAACAACTCCTTGAATTTCAGCACCAACTTTCTACAAAAGTTTGTAATGTCTTGACAAAATGTCGGGGAAATGCGCAGAAGCCGTAATTTTGCACCGTCAAACCAATACAATCATCATCATGAGAAAAAAGATTCTCCTTTGGTCGTGCCTAATTCTGCTAACGGGCACGGCGGCCACGGCTCAAGAAGCAGAGCCGAAAACCAGTTGGCACCACAACCTTTACGTCGAGTTGGGGCCGAAATTCACCTCACACCTCTCGCCCAACCTCGAACCCTTCAGGCCAACGGGCGGCTGGGGCGCTTATATTAATGTGGACAGCCGAATGAGGACTTGGCAAGCCTCTGCCCGCTACGAAATCGTCAGCCCGAACTACCATTGGGCACTGCGCACCGGCCTGCAATACGGCTTCAACTACAAACGCATCGGCTACAAGCAAGCCGAAGAGGTATTCCATACGATGGACTACGTCGACACAGAATGGTACTACTTCCAAGTTGACAACGAAAACCAATTGGAATATCTGCTCGTGAAAGGCATCGAGCAACATTCACATTATTTGGGTATTCCTATCGAACTGCGCTATTATTTCAATTCCGGCCTCAAAACCTTCAGGATGTATTTGGCCGCCGAAGCCGACCTCGATTTCCTCGTTGGCAACCGAAACAAGGTGAATTTCCTGAACAAGGACGGCATGGCACCATACGCGGGACAGGTCACATCAAAGTACGCCAATCCCGACCCGATGAACGCCTCCACCTACTTTGGAGCAGGTTTCCAAGTGGGCGACCTCAATGGCATAGGCGTGGGCTTCAATTGGCTCATTCACCTCTTTGAAATCAATGGCTCGACAGGCATGTTGCCCACCAAGCCGAAGTTTGCCGGAAGCAAACTGCAAATCGAATTAGTCATCCCCTTAAAATAACCAGCCATGAAAAAACTCATCATCATTGCAGCTGCGCTCCTCGCCATGACAGCTTGCTCAAAATCAGACTTTAAGGAAACGCAATACATCAGCGACCCCGACTTTCCTGGGCTACCCATCTATTCCGAAATGGGATACAACACTTTCGGTGCCTACATCAACGAACAGGTTTTCTCCGTCTCGAGTTATGGCAGCAACCGTCCGTTTTACCTCGTCGCCGACCGCGAGCACCTCACCATGACCCTCTACGGATGGCGCGAAGGCACCAACCTCAACATGATTTTCACCCTTCCGATTGACACCACCTATCATCTGGAAGACTATCACAGCCTCCTCTCCCTCAATGGAAAAACATTCGAAATCGACACAACCCCAACGAGTTGCAATGTGAAATTTGAAGGTTATTATGCTCCCGAAATCGAAAGCATTTATAGTGGCTACATCAAATTTGAGAAGGTGCAGCAAGTCTTGGTTGACAAGACCGATGCCGAAGTCGTTGTTTCAGGCACGTTCCAATTCCGTGCCTTCACCTACCTCGGCACGCGCATTGACGTGACAGGCGGTCGCTTCGACCTTGGTGTTGATAATGCCAATTTCGTGAATTTTAGAAGATAATTTTTGTATTTTTGCGCCATGATCACAAAACAACAACATTATGGCACTCAATTGCGGAATCATCGGTCTTTCAAGCACTGGAAAGACGACCATATTCAATTGTATATCAAACACTAAGGCAGAAATCGGTTTTGCCTCGAAGTCGAATATCGGCATGTGCGAAGTGGTTGACGAGCGACTCAAGCGCATCGACAACATCTCGCACTCGAAGCGCATCGTGCCCGCCACGGTCGAAATCGTCGACCTGCCCGGACTGAGCAAAGGCGGTCAAGGCGTAGGCAACAAACTCTTGGCCGAGGTGCAGACGATGGATGCTCTCATCCATGTTTTGCGCTGCTTCGACGACCCCAACGTTCCCCACAGCGAAGGCAGCATCGACCCTGTTCGCGATATGGAACTCGTTGATTTGGAGCTTCAAGTCCGCGACTTGGATTTGGTTTCCCGTAAGCTGGAACGCACACAGAAAATGCTGAAAAACGGCGAGAAGGACTACAAGAAAGCCTTCGACGTGCTGACCGTTTATAAGGAAACTTTGGAGAACTTCGGCAATGCCCGCGACGCGAAAGTGGCCGACGAGGACAAGAAGTATGTACAAGACATCCAACTGCTTACGGCAAAACCTATCATCTATGTCTGCAACGTGGATGACGCTTCGGCCACCACGGGAAACAAGTATTCCGATGCCGTGAAAGCCGCCTTGAAGGAAGGTCAGGAAATGTTGATTATCGCAGGCAAATTGGAGGCCGAAATCGCCGAACTCGACGCCGACGACCGCGCCCTCTTCATGGAAGATGCTGGCCTGACTGAACCCGGCGTGAACAAACTCGTGCGCACCGCCTATCACACCTTGAACCTTCATTCGTTCTTCACCACCGGTCCCGACGAAACCCGCGCCTGGACCATCCATGTTGGCGACACCGCGCCCGTTGCCGCCGGAGCCATCCACAGCGACTTGCAACGCGGCTTCATCCGCGCCGAGGTGATGAGTACCGAGGACTTCCTACAATATGGCTCGGAGGCTGCCGTGAAAGAAGCTGGCAAGTTCCGGATAGAGGGAAAGACATACATTGTGCAGGATGGGGATATTCTGAATATTAGATTTAATGTATAATGAAGGAACTACAAATTACACGAATGAAACGAATTTAGATAGAATTTGAGGACGCGAGCGTCCTAAATGAATACGAATTGGCTTAACAGCAATTGATGGAGAACGAGAAAGACAAGATGATTTTTCCACATGAGGCATACGAAATCATCGGTGCTGCTATGGAAGTGCATAATACGCTGGGACAAGGTTTTTTGGAATCTGTTTACCAAGAAGCAATGGAAATAGAGTTATCAAAACGAAACATCCCGTTTGAATCCCAAAGTAAAATCCAAATCCAATACAAAGACATCGCTTTGGAGCACTATTTTGTCGCCGATTTTGTTTGTTACGACAAAATCATCGTTGAATTGAAATCCGTTTCTGCAATTTTGCCAGAACATGAAGCCCAAATCATCAACTACCTTCGAGCAACAGGATTCAAATTAGGAATCTTATTGAATTTCAACGAGGAAAGTCTCTTCTACAAACGCTATCCCAACATCACGGCGAAAGCCAAAATTCGTATCAATTCGCAGCGTTAGCTGCAAAATTCATTCGTCTAATTCGTGAAATTCGTAGTTAAAAAAGACTATCATGGAAAACGTAATCCTTGTCGATGAAAACGACCAGCCCATAGGCCAAATGGAGAAGCAAGCCGCGCATGTCACGCCGCATCTTCACAGAGCATTCTCTGTTTTTATATTTAATTCAAAGGGCGAACTGCTCTTGCAGCAACGCGCCCTCTCGAAGTACCACTCCCCCGGCCTCTGGACCAACACCTGCTGCAGCCATCCCCGCGCAGGCGAAACGACAGCCGAGGCCGCCCAACGCCGCCTGATGGAAGAGATGGGTATGGCTTGCGAGATGCGCGAGGTCTACACCTTTATATATAAGGCCCCCGTCGGGCAAGGCCTCACCGAACACGAGCTTGACCACGTCTTCATCGGCCAAAGCGACGACATGCCCAACATCAACCGCGATGAAGTGGAATCTTGGAAATATATGAGCCTCAACGACTTGAAAGTAGACCTCAAAAACCACCCCGAACATTACACGGAGTGGTTCAAGATTACTTTTGAGGAGATGGTGGGACATGCAGGAGTGTTGCTCTCTTTGGGCCAAGAGCATTAACTTGCCCCATACTCGTACTTCAAGTATTGGTTGTATTCAAACACGCCCTTTTCCTCGTTCCATTCCAATTTGTGGATGTCCCAATTCCTGTCCTTTGCTGGCTTTTCAAGTTTTTGTGCAACGATGACTTTCTCCCCGTCTGTCCGCACGTTGATCATGCCATAAACCGTTACCACTCTTTCACGACTCTTTTGGGTATTTAACTTTTTGATGTCCACAAACTCTTTGCCCGACCGTGCCAGTTCTGTCGAGAAAATCAGCGAGCGCTCACCACGGCTGTGTTTGCCAATGGTTCCCAAAGTGTCGGGGCGAGGATGGGTGTGCGGCTCGTTGTCGCCACTTGAAATGACTGTCGCTATCGGATTGAGCACTTTCAGGAATTCGCTCGTAAAGTCGGCACTGCCGTGGTGACACGACTTGGCGATGTCAACCTCCAAGACTTCCCTCGTTTTGTCGATGGCCATCTCCTTTTGGGCTTCCAGTTCTTTTCTTTTGTCGTTGCTGATGGTATCATCCTTCAGTTGGGCCTTGATGTTAGCCACGTCAATACCGGAAAAATGCTTGATGAGATAGTATTCCGAGTCCGTGTTCAGGTCGCCTCCGAGCAGCAGCCTCAGATGTCCATAGGTGAGTTTGATGATGACGGAATGTCCGTTTTTGGTTTTGCCTTTGTCGCCGCCAAAAACAGGCAATGCGGCTTTCCCGTCTATATCCTGCGCCACTGGCCCCAAGATTTCCATCTTCATGCCGCAATTGTCATAAATCGGAGCCAAACCAAGACGCAACGATTGCTTGGGAGCCGATGATTTTTCTAACGTGTTGATATACAGTCCGCGTTTTTTTACGCTTTGGATTCGCTTCTCGTAATCGGCATTGGTGTCGCACAAATCTGTGACATACTTGCAGCCATCGTGTTCTATGATTGTCCCCAACATTCCGGGCCCCGATCCGCTTTCCTCAACCATTCCGTTGTGGTATATTTTCTTGATGATGAACTTAGCATTATCCCTTTCTTTGAACAATTGGCCAAAACCTTGGTAATGGTCTGCGTCTGAGTGAGAAATCACGACCGTAAAAGGCGGCGACTTGGGTTTGTCCTTGTTCAGGTTGAATCGCCATTTGAGGAAACGGTACATGTTGTCGGAGTCGCCCGCATCTATCAGGAAATGCTTGTCGTCGGGGGTCACGATGTGGCAGCCGTCGCCTTGCCCAACATCGATGAAATTCACTTCAAGGATTCTGTTGGGTTGCATTTCCGATTCCAGAATGTAGCCAACCGCCCCGCGACAATAGACCTTAATGTATTCCACCTCTTTCTTCTTTTCGACAACCACTAACCTTTCGTAATCGGTTCCGCTTTCGTTCAAGAAAGGTTGAATATAGTCGCCAAACAGCAACTCTTTTTTAGTGGAAATCACCGTTTTACCTGTTTTTTTGTCAACCTCGATGTTTTTCAACTTTACCGAGGGATAAGTGGCAAAAGCCGTTTTCAGCAGTGTAGCCATAGCTTTAGAGATTAGATTATGATTGATTTATTGGATTCAGCCAACAAAATTATAACTTTTCGGGTATTTTCGCAAAGAAAAAAAATAGTAAGTATATTTACTATAAGTATTTTTACTACTTTTGCAGCGATTTTTAGAATTGAAAACGAATTAAAACTTACTAAAATGAAACGCATTTTTCGTACAATCGTTGGAATGATGTTGCTATCCATTCCGTTGTGTGTCAGCGCACAAGACAATTTGCAACAACAAGTGGACAACCTTCAAGGCAAGGTTGACCGTATGCCCAAATTCTCCGGTTTCGTGCAAGGCATGTACCAAGCCAACCTGAACTATGAGGGAGAACTAATTGACAACACCCTCAGAATGCGCCGCGTGCGTATGTCTATCGACGGCACTCTCGTCAAGGGTCTGACCTACAAGATCCAAGGCGACTTCACCCGTAGCCCCATGCTCGTTGACGCTTACCTAAAATACAAGCCCTGCAACGAGTTCGCCATCCAAGTCGGTCAGTTCAAGATCCCGTTCTCCATCGAAAGCCCTATCAATCCTCTCAACCTTGAAATCTTCGACTACGGCGAAGCCATTCAAGGCCTTGTGGGCTACAAAGATGTTTGCGGCGTAGGCTCATTGGGCCGCGACCTCGGTATCATGGCCACGGGTAGCCTCTTCCCTGTCGAGACTCAAAACGGAGATAAATTCGGCATCGTCGACTACAGCCTCGGCGTGTTCAATGGCAACGGCGCCAACCAACTCGACAACAACAACCGCAAGGACATTGTGGGCCGCCTCGAAGTGCATCCCGGCTTGAAAGCCCTGACTCTCACTGGTTCATACTATTATGGGAAGTATAATAAGGATGAAGATTTCAACGGTATCCGCAATCGCTGGTCAGCTGGTATGCAATACAACGATGGCAATCTTGTGATTCGTGGTGAATACCTGAGCGGCAACACGGGTTATCAAGGATGGACAGGTGAAAATGCACCCAACCAATTTATCAGCAAAGGCTACTACGCCGTGGCCGGCTACAACTTCAAATTTGGAAAAGAAGGCAAGGAACAGAAACTGATGCCTGTATTAAGGTATGAGCATTTTGAGCAGCAAACAGGCGTTTTGGGAGTTCATACTGCTGATCACGTTGTTTATTCCCTTCCTAATTTTTCTGCTCCAACGACTTATTACACCGTCGGCATCAACTATTGGCCTGTCAAAAGCCTGAATTTCAAGCTTGACTATTCATTTATTGATGGTTACAAAAACGTTGAGGGTTTATACAACAAGAATCATTCCCACCGCGTGGTGGCCATCCTGAGTTACAAGTTCTAAAATTGGCTGCGGGACTACGAGACTACGGGACTTAGGGTCTCGAAGTCTCGCGTCCCGAAGTCTCGAAGTCAAAAAAAATACATTATGGCAAACAATAACGCATCCAACCTCTGGAAAAAAGAAGACTGGCTCGCCGTGTGGATTGGCTTCATCGTCATCGCCGTTGCCTGCCTCGCCATCCTTACCGGTTCGTTCGACTTCTCCGCCGCCAAGTTCGGCACTTGGCACTGGTGGGAAAACGTTGAAGAAAAGAAGTCTTTGGCTGCACAGTTCACTGGCGCCTTTTGGGGCAATCTGCTCCGCACCTTCCTCGTGCTTGGCATCCTTTTCGGCATCGGCATCAAGCTGCAATGCGAGAGAATCAGCAAGTTCATCCCTGCCTTCGTCGTGCTGTTCATCATCTGCATCATTGTAAGGATGATTAGTGCCGAATACACTCTCAAGATGTACCTCGAATGGGCTTTCTGGGCCTTGCTTATCGGTCTGCTCATCTCCAACACCGTTGGCACGCCCGAATGGCTGAAACCCGCCATCCGCACGGAGTTCTACATCAAGACGGGCTTGGTCATCATGGGATTTTCGGTGCTGTTCAGCAACATCGCCAAGTTCGGCCTTTACGGTCTTGGCATCGCTTGGATTGTCACGCCTGTCGTCATCATCTTCATGTGGTGGCTCGGCACCAAAGTGCTGAAAATCGACAACAAGCCTTTGGTCATCACCTTGGCTTCGGCCACCTCGGTGTGCGGCACCAGCGCGGCCATTGCCACTGGTGCGGCTTCCAAAGCCAAGAAAGAAGACCTTTCGTTGGCCATCTCCATTTCCATCATTTTCACCATCCTGATGATGGTATTTGAACCTATGATTATCCGCGCCTGCGGCATGAACCAGATGATGGGCGGCGCCCTCATCGGCGGCACCGTCGACTCGACGGGTGCAGTGGTGCTGGCCGGTAGCGCCCTCGGCGAAGAAGCCGAGCAAGTCGCTTCCATGGTCAAGATGATCCAAAACATCCTCATCGGTTTCATCGCTTTCTTCGTGGCCATCTTCTTCGCCACCAAGGTGGACAAGGACCCGATCCAAAAGGTCGGAGCGGGCGAAATTTGGACCCGCTTCCCGAAGTTCATCATCGGTTTCTTCGTGGCTTCACTAGTTGCTTCTTTCATCATCCTGCCTTTGACCAGCGGCGATGTCGTGAACAAAATCAACAAGGATGTCCTCGACCAATACAAGAACTGGGCTTTCGTGTTGGCCTTCACCAGCATCGGGTTGGACACCAACTTCAAGACCCTTTTCAAGCAGATGCAAGGCGGCAAGGTGCTCTGGCTCTATATCATCGGCCAGTTGTTCAACATCGCCCTCACGCTGTTTGCCGTGTGGTTCCTGCTCTCTGGTGCCATCTTTGAAGTCCCGAATCTGGACATGTTCAAATGATGGACAAAAACCACAAAATCTTCAAAGTGATTACCATCGTCGTGGTGGTAATCACTTTGTTTTTGGCCGGCTGGATTATGGCCAACAAATTCGGCCTCGTCGAAGGCTACGACTTTGGCGCAGGTGCCTATTACTATGCCGACATCCCCACCGAGCAATACTCGGAAATCGTCAACGAGGACGCTTACCAGACCTCCGTCCCGAAATGGGTTTTCTACGTCCTTTTCTTCGCTTGGGGCTACTTGATGTGGCGGCTTTGGATTTGGGTGGAAAGTCGGGGGAAAAATCAGTGACTTGAGATGATTTCGTTGTACAACACCGTACCTTTTGTCGTCAGCAAATACTTTTGCCGTGGGTGATTAGGTTTGTCGGGGTAGAGCCTACGGACAAACTTTTCCTTTAGTGCAGGCTCAAGATATACCTCCATAAAACTCTCCCTATTCTTCAAACCAAGATGCTCAAGCATCTCTTTTATGGAAAATTCCTTCAACCCGACAACCATCAATAAACTAATGATTTTCTGATTTTTAGGAAGCAACTTGTCGGGTAACTTGTCGGGTAACTTGTCGGGTAGGTTGTCGGGTGTTTGTTCGGCTTCCGGCATCTTCCATTCCTCGGACGGGTCAATCATCATATAGCGGTTTTTCAGCGCATTTTCCTCTCCGAGAAGCAAATTGCGGAAGAAGCGCACCAAAAAGACAGGCTCGTAATCGATGCCTTTGGCCACATTGCGATAGTTGGCACGGACGAGCGCGTTGCGGAAATACCACGAGTGTTGTTCAAACAAGTCGTTGTTCACATCGAAGCCCAACGAGCGCAGATATTTGATGGTGAAAATGGCCGTGGTGCGGGTGTTGCCCTCGCCGAAAGGATGAATCTGCCAAATGCCTGAAACAAACTTGGCGAAATGCTCAACCAACTGGTTCTTCTCCAACGACTTATAATCGAATTGCCATTCCTGGTCCAAGTCGTATTGGAGGGTCATCTGCAAATCCTCCCAATGGGCATAAAACACCGTGTCGCCGCGCAAGACCCACTCCTTTTTCGTGATGTCGTAGTCCCTGAAGCGACCCGCGTGTTTGAAAACGCCGTTGAATATGGCCCTGTGGATGGCCGCAAAACCTGCCACGCTATAGGTGAACGAGTCGGTTTGCAGCAGTTTTGATATGTTCGTCGAAACCTTGTCGGCCTCTTCCACGTTGGCATCGCCCTCGTCGTGCGTGGTTTTCTTGATATAGTATTGGTTGACCAATTCCTTGGCCTCGTCAATGGTGATGTCGCCTTCGATATTGCGGCGGGCGGTCTCCTGAAGGTAGGCCGAAGTCTTCAGCCCATCCACGGCCTGCAAGCCAATGGCCACGCGCCAAGCATCGGCACGCGCCTTCTTCTGCGGCTCGCCCTGACGGATATATTCGTCGAAATTGATGTATTGTTCGTTGGTCATACCCTTGCTATTGAATTGCAAAGATACACAATTTGGGTGAAAACTCAAAACTTTTCTCACCCTCCAATCTCATCCAACTCTAACCACCGCAATTCCTTCTCATCCAGCAAATCCTTAATCTCTTGCAAGCGATTGCCCATTTCGTGGAGTTTCTGGTAATCGGTTTCGCTGTTTAAGGCTTCGGTGAGGGTTTGCTTTTCGGCCTCAAGTTCGGCCATCTCTTTGGTAAGATTCTCATACTCACGCTGTTCCTTGAAAGAGCGTTTCACCTTCTCGCGCTGCTTGACGGGACGAGGCTCATCTTTCTTTTCCGCCGCTTTTTCCTTGCGTTCCTCTTTTTGCTTCGCATCGAGGTAGTCCTTGTATTGGCTGTAATTGCCCATGAAACCTTTTACGTTGCCATCGCCTTGAAACACAAAGAGTTGGTCAACGACTTCATCCATGAAGAAACGGTCGTGCGATACCACCAAAAGGCAGCCTTTGTAGCCTTGCAGAAAGTCCTCCAACTTCTGTAAAGTCAAGAGGTCCAAGTCGTTGGTAGGCTCGTCAAGGATGAGGAAGTTGGGATTGCTGACGAGCACGGTGAGCAGGTAAAGCCGCCGCTTTTCGCCACCGCTGAGCAACGCCACGGGCTGGCGGTGCATCTTGTAGGGAAACATGAAATGCGCCAAAAGTTGGTCGGCGGTATAGACCTTGTCCTTGCCGTAATTGACCACCTCGGCAATGTCGCGCACGGTGTCTATCACGCTCTTGCCCTCATCGAATTTGATGCCTTCTTGTCGGTAGTAGCCGTAACTCACTGTTTCACCAGTCTTTATGCGGCCACGGTCAGGCAAGACAGAGCCTGTTATGAGGTTGAGGAAAGTCGATTTTCCCACGCCGTTTTTCCCAATCAGTCCGATGCGCTCGCCGCGCTTGAAAACATAATCGAAGTCCTTCAAAACGGCAAGCTCGCCATAGGATTTCGATACATTGCTCATTTCCAGTATCTTGCCGCCAAGCCGTTGCATCTGCAAGCCAAACTCCAAACGCTCGTCCTGTTCCTGGTATTTCGAGCGTTCCTTCAGGTCGTAAAAGGCATCGATGCGGCTTTTCGACTTGCCCGTGCGGGCTTGCGGCGTGCTGCGCATCCATTCCAATTCGTACTTCAGCAGTTGGCTGTTACGCTCCGCCGTGGCGCGTTTCACTTCTTCGCGCTCGCGACTTTTCTGCACATAATAGTCGAAATTGCCGTTGTGAGTGTACATCACGCCTTGGTAGAGTTCAAAAATCTTATTGCACACTCTGTCAAGGAAATAGCGGTCGTGCGTGACCATTAGCAGGGTCATGCTGGATTGGGTGAAAAACTTCTCCAGCCATTCCACCATCTCTACATCCAAGTGGTTGGTAGGCTCGTCAAGAATCAGGAAATCAGGTTCATGCAACAACACCAAAGCCAAAGCCAAACGCTTCACCTGCCCGCCCGAAAGTTCGTCAACGGATTGCTCCAAATCATTGAGCGCAAAGCGGGTCAGATATTGTCGCGCTTTCAGGTGTTGCTCTTCGTTCAAGTCGTCAAGCAAATCGGAAATCCGTGTTCCAGCGGGATACACGGGCAATTGTTCCAAGTAGCCGATTTTCAAGTCGTTGGCGTAGGTAATCGTCCCTGTGTCGGGCGACTCCTTCCCTACCAAAATCTTTAGCATGGTCGATTTGCCCGATCCATTCGTGGCAATCAAGGCGGTTTTGTCACCCTTCTCAATGCCAAAGGTGACATCGGCAAACAAAGTCTTGATTCCGAATGACTTGGAGATGGAATTGACAGAAAGGTAATTCATCACGCGAACCGCTTGACGTATTCGATGGGATATTGGCTCTTTTCGGAAACCTGCTCCACCGTCAAGCCCGATTTCAACAGTTTCTTGATGACGGCATCCATCGCCTCTCCCACTTCAATGATATGGAAATCAGGGTCATAGAAGCGAACCACTCGCTGACCCCAAGGCATTTCCTCCACGCCATGCACATACTTGAGTTTGGGGAATTCCTTCAGGTATTCGAGGAAACGGTCAAAGTTTTCTTCCTCGAAATAGAGTTCCACAGCGTTGTTCTTGCGACGCACATTCTCAGTGTGGATCATGGACTTCCAAGTCTTCATCTCCTGAAGCGCGAAACCGCCCTCAAACACAACATTCGCACCAAAGTTCATCGCGACCCTGTCGCCAATCAGTTCTTCATAAAACTCAATGGATTTCTCCATGTCGGTAACCGCAAGCAGCGGACATTTGAATTTCAGCATAACAGTCAATTTTGATTGTGCAAAAATAAAAAAAGCCTCGCATCCAACGACACGAGGCCCAACATTTTTCGCATTGCTTATTTCTTTTCCTTGGGCTTCACCGAGAACTTGTAGATGCAAAGTTGGTGGTATTCCTCGCCGGGGTTGAGAATCGGCGTGGGTGCCAAGGCCTCATGGTTGATGGCATCGGGGAAAAACTGCGTTTCGAGAGCCAAACCTTCACGGTATTTCAAAGGCTTGCCGCTCTTGCCTATGCCCTTGCCGTTGAAGAAGTTACCGCTATAGAACTGCATACCAACTTGGTCGCTCCACACCTGCATTTCGCGTCCGCTGACGGGTTCGGTGAGGGTGGCGTTCCAAGCGTAGGCCTTCGGGTCGCTCTTGTCAATAATCCAGTTGTGGTCATAGCCTTTCGCGTTTCTCAATTGCTCGTCGTCGGCGCCAATGTTGTCGCCAATGCGGTGCTTTTCGCGGAAGTCGAAAGGCGTATTCTTCACGCCCGAGAACTTGCCCGTGGTCAGGATATGCTCATCGATGGTGGTCATGTAGCGCGAATTGATTTGCAGTTCGTGGTCGAGGATGGTGCCGTTGCCCTCGCCCTTCAGGTTGAAGAAGGAATGGTGCGAAAGGTTGCACAACGTAGGGGCATCGGTAGTGGCCGCATAGCGGATAACAAACTGATTGTCATGCGTCAAGGTGTAACTCATATTCACATCGAGGTTGCCTGGGAAACCGTCCTCGCCATCGGCAAAAACGGTGTGCATCTTTATCACGCTGTCGTTGACCGAAACCACATCCCAAACACGTTTGTCTGCACCAGTGAGGCCGCCATGCAACGTGTTCTCGCCGTCATTCTTAGTCAACTGATACTCAACATCATTCAGAGTGAATTTGGCATTGGAAATGCGGTTGGCACAACGCCCGACGACGGCACCCAAATAACGCTCGCCTTCGTTGTTCAAATACTTCTCGATACGGTCGTAACCGAGAACAATGTCCTCGAAACTACCGCGATTGTCGGGCATCCAAAGGGCGACCACGCGACCGCCGTAGTTGGTGACCTGCATCGTCAGAAAACCATTGTGCAAGGTATAAAGCGAAACCTTCTTGCCGTCCACCTCAGTATTGAAGTTTTCGGTGGGAATCAACTGGACTTCTTTCTTTTTTGGTCCGCAACTGACTAATAATAAAGCCATTGCAAAAATCGATAATGCTTTTTTCATCTTCTTCGATTTCAATCTTCAAAATTTGAGCCTGCAAAAGTACAAAAACTTTCTTTTCGTACAAACAGAATTTTAATGCGTTCTGACTACACCCTGATAATCAACCACTTTTTGCCTGCGCAAAAAATCAATCATCATCTCCTCGGAAGTCCTGAACAGGCTCCGCCCGTCGTCGACGCTCTCGATGTTGACCGTGGAGGCCATGTAACTGTTGAAGGCCACCTTATACACTTTCTTGGTCGAGAAACTTGTGCCTTCCATGTTGATCCACACTGACTTACCATCGTCGCTCACCCGATAGGTCATGCCCGAAACGTAGGACGGATGGCCGCCGTTTTTGCGGTAGGAATTGAGAATGAACCGCTTCACCTGCTCGCCGGTCATGCGGAACATGACCACTTCGTTGTTGAATGGGTCAATGCTATAGACATCCTTCACGGTGATGGGGCCTTTCTTCAAGTAGTTGACGCGCACCCCGCCCGTGTTTTGGAAGGCGAAGTCGGCACCACTCATCTCGCGGATGGCATCGGTTATCATGCAGCCCAACTCCTCCGGGTTCTCAAACTTGGTCTTCGCCGTCGCGATAGGCTCGTTCAAGGCGGGTGCGTCATTGAACCCGTTCACCAATTGCCTGATTTCGGGTTTTTCCTTCCTTACCTTGCTGACATTCAACACAATGGCCTCTTTATTGACAACCTTGTGGCCTTCCATCTCTAATTTAATCAAGGTGGCGAATTTCAGGTGCGAGCCGGATTGCGTAACTAACACGCCGTTGGTTTCGCGAGGATGCTCAATCAAGGTGTGGCTATGGCCGCCGATGATGGCATCAAGCCACGGATAGGCTTGGGCTATTTCCATGTCGTCCTCAATGCCGCAATGCGAAAGCAAAATCACCACATCGTTCTGGTTCCTAAGGTATTGGTACTCAGGAAGCACATCGAAGGCGCGTTTGAAACTCACCTTTTTCAGGTTGTCGGGATGCGCACCCGGAATACCATCGTGGCGGACTTCAATCATGCCGACGACCGCCATCTTAACGCCTTGGTTTTCAAAGGTCAAGAAAGGCTTGATGCTGAGATTGACCGTGTCGGGGATGACGACATTGGCGCAAAGGAAGGGGAAGTTGGCCCGAAGGATGTCGTTTTGCAAGTTCACGATGTTGCCGTCCCATTCGTGGTTGCCCACGGCGCAAAGGTCGAAGCCGGTTTGGTTCATCAGTTCGATCATGGGGTAATTGACGGGGTCGTACTGGTCGTTCACGGGGTTGCCCGTGCGGTTGTCGCCTGCCGAAAACAGCAGCAAATCAGGGTAGATGGCCCTCAAACTGTCGACCATCGCGGCGAATTTGGGGAACAGGTCGATGTTGGCGTGCATGTCGTTGACCGACAGGATGACGATTTCGGTTTTGCCCGCAGCGTCCTGATTGCCAGCGTGTTCAGTTGGGTTTTCAGGTTGGTTGCGAAGGACGAGATACAACACTACCGCCACCAAAGCGAGCAGTAATAACAACTTTTTCTTGTTCATGGTTTGATGCTTTATTTGAGCCGCAAAGATAAAAAAAAGTGCTATCTTTGCCGCATCATGCCGAAGAAAAGCCGAAACGATTACCCGAGCGGAAGCCGCACCAGTTGGAAGGTGGTCATCACCTACCTGTTCGTCATGGCCCTTTGCGCAGCCTTGTTCTACTACATCTCCAACCTCCGCAACAGCATTGAAAACCAACGCTCCAACATCAACTCGCAGCACGACGCGCTCAATTGGGTGAACGAATTCACCAAAAACGTACACGCCGCCCAAAACGCCGCCAATCTCTTCGCCTTCACCGAACAACCCAAATACAAGCGCGAGTTCAACGCCTACCGAGAGGCCATCACCGCGCAAACCGACTCGCTGATGTCGTTTGAAATCAGCGATGACAACAAACTGATGGTGAGCAAGATAGAAAGCCTCATCAAAAGCAAGGGACGCATCAGCAACGAACTGTCGAAGCAGTTCCACGACTTCAACCCTTTGGCCGAATTCGACCGCACCATCGACGACTACAGACCCCCGAAAACCGAGGACGAAATCGTGGTGACCACCGTTTCTAAAGACACCATCATCCATGTGCCGCGCAAGCCTGACAAGCCGGGCTTCTGGCAAAGGGTCGGCAAGGTGTTCAACCCGTCCGAATCCGCCGAAGACAGCCTCGTGTACATCTCCATCGAGCGCACCGACACGCTCCACATCCAACGGCAGCACCCCGACACCATCAACATCTTGGCCGACTTGCGCGTGCTTTCCAACCGCGCCAAGGCCGAATACTGGAATAAAATCAAGGACTACGAGAAAAAGACGCAGGAACTGGTGAAGGCCGACAACCAACTCTCAGAGCAGATTTCCACCTTATTGATACGCCTCAACCAAGAAATCCTCGACTCCACCATCCTTGAAATCGAGAAAAGCGAGGAAATCATCGACGAAAACACACGCACCTCCATCCTCATCGGTGCCGCAACATTGCTGCTCATCATCATCTTCATCATACTGATTATCAGCGATGTAAACAAAGGCTATCGCGCCCGTCGCGCCGCCGAGGAAGCCAAGAAGAAGACTGAGGAAATCATGGAAAGCCGCCACAAACTGCTGCTCTCCGTGTCACACGACATCAAGACGCCGCTCAGCTCCATCATGGGCTATGTGGAACTTTTGGACAAGACCGGCAACGAGAAGGAAATCAACTCGATACAGCAATCCGCCGGCCACATCCTCAACCTACTGACCAACCTTTTGGAGTTCTCCAGCCTCGAACAGGGCAAACTGCAAGTCAACAAAGAGAACTTCAACATCCACCAACTTTGCGATGAAACCGCCGAGATGTTCGAGTCCATCGCACGCCACAAAAATTTGGCGTTTAAGTTGGAAAACAGCATCGAACCCAACACTTTCGTCTGCTCCGACCAACTGAAAATCAAACAGATACTGACCAACATCATCTCCAATGGCATCAAATACACCTTGGAGGGCAGCGTCACCTTCAAGGCGCGGATGGGGCGCAACCTGCTCGTTTTCGACATCACCGACACGGGCGTGGGCATCCCCGAAGACAAGTTGGAGGAAGTGTTCAAGCCTTTCGTGCGCATCGAGACCTACAACCAATTCGCCGAGGGCAGTGGCTATGGCATGTCAGTCGTCAAGGGTCTCGTCGACCTGCTCGGCGGCGAAATCCACATCGATTCCGAAGTGGGCAAAGGCACGCATTTCGAGGTGAGGATTCCTGTGGAGTCGGTTGAGCAAAGAGTTGAAGAAACGAATGAGGTAATCGAGGACAACAAAAAGAGCCTCAACATCTTAGTCATCGACGACGACAACACGCTTTTGTCCGTCATTGATACCATGCTGCACCGCCTCGGCCACCAAGCCATTCCCTGCCGCTCGATGAACGATGTGGAAAACGCCCTGCATCAGGTGCAGGAATACGATTACATCCTGACTGACAGGGAGATGGGAGCCGTTACGGGCAACGATGTCCTGTATTTCTTCAAGGAAGCCGACCCCAAAAAGCCCGTCATTCTTATGACGGGCCGCATCGAATACACCATCGAAAAAGCCAAAGCCGAGGGCTTCGATGGATTCTTGCAGAAACCCTTCAACCTCAAGCAGTTGGAAAACCTATTCGGAAGTGTCGCTTCAAGCGAAATGGAGGCAGAAACCGCCTTCCCCGATTTTCCCGCCTTCAGTGAAATGATGGGCAACGACAAGGAAGCCATGACCGATATTTTGGCCGTCTTTGTGCGGTCCACCGCCGACGATTTGGTTAAAATGAACACTTTAATTGAGCAGTCGGATTTCGTTGAAATGCAAGGGCTTTGCCACAAGATGCTGCCCATGTTCAAGCAATTGGAGCGCGACACCACCTTCCTCGCCCGCATGAACGCCCTGCGCGGCAAACCCGAAACCGAAGCCGACTACCCCAACTGGAAAGACGACGCCACCCAATTCATGTCGCAAGTTGATGAATTGCTGGATTTGCTGGCGGAGCGGTATGGAATTGGGTAGGGTTTACATGTCTTCCATCGACAGGCCGACAAGGTCCACTTTGTAGCCTTTCAGGTGTTTTTTGATGTGCCGATAGCGATCTTCAAGGTCTTTAGGATTGTATCTTTCAGGATTCCGTTTGACCTCGGCAACCGTGGCGCGATGGTCAAGACCTTCCAAGGCAATGAGGTTGATTTCGTTCTTACCTTGATTGTCCCACCAATGCGACACCTCCGTAACTCTTTCTTTCTCACCATACAACTGACGGAAATACTTCTCCAATACAAACCCGCTGAACTGGGGATAATCCGAGCGAATCACCTGCTCAAGGAGGTCAAATTTTTCCAATTCCACCAACGAGCGGTGGCTTTCCACAAACCTGAACCAAAACATGAGGAAACAGTCGTTAATGTAGTATTTCACACCTTGACTGTTGGGTTTGGCCCACATCGGACGATGCTTTTTAATAAGCGAATACTCCGTTTCCAATGTGTCCAAATATCGTCCCGTGTTCTTCTCGATAATGCTGTCAATTTCCGACTGGCTTGTCATGCCCGAAGCAATAAGTTGCAAAATACTGTAATAAATCTGGAATTTGCGTCCAAACTCGCCCACTAAAAGTTCCGTGCCTTCTTCCAAGAAGATGCTTGACGGGCGGCACACATCGCGAATCATGTCCTCCCATGTGACGCAACCGTCGTCCATCAGTTGCGCCACATACTTGGCCACGCCTCCCGTGATGGCGTAAAGCATCAGCAAGTCCTCCGAAGTATAGTTGTGGTTGTAGTCGTGCAAGATTTGCTTCAAAACCGAAGTGGAAAACGGCTTGAGGTCGATGCGGGCAGTCTTTCGTCCGAAAAGAGGTTCCTTCCGATCCTCAAAAATCCGTTTCATCATACTATAAATACTGCCGCAAGCAATGAGGTGGATGTGTGCCTCGGCATGATGGCGGTCCCAAGCCCGTTGGATGTCGCTGATGATGCCAATCCCGATTTCATCCAAACGCTGGAACTCGTCGATGATGACCGTCAACTTCTGTTTCTTGCTGAAAATCAATATTTCTTCCAACAGAGAAGCGAAAGAAGTCACCACGCCATGAATGTGCAATCCCAAAACGGCCTCTGTTTGCTTTTGGAATTCGTTGCATTGTATGGTTTCCGCCTTCTTGCCGATGAAGAAATAAAGATAAGGCCGTCCCTTGAGGGCTTGCGTCATCAAAGTGGTCTTTCCTGTGCGTCGCCTACCTATCAAGACCGTAAACTGTGCGGTCTGGTTTGCCGTATCATCAAACTTCAGCAATTCGTTGATTTCCTTTTCTCTGTCGTAGAATTTCATTTTTTACAAATTTGTAAATTACAAAAAGTTAAATTTGCTGCAAAGATAATGGTTTTTCTCAATCTTGTGGTTTTTTCTTTTATCACAAAGAAAAATCATGGCCCAAGCCGATGAATTGCTGGATTTGCTGGCGGAGAAGTATGGGATCGAATAAGATTAAAGTTCTATCCCATACAAATGCATCTTGTTATACAAGGTCTTCCTGTCGATTTGCAAAAGTTTGGCGGCAACGGTCTTATTTCCACGCGCCTTCTGAAGCGCGGCCTCGATTTGTTCTTTCTCGTGCTCAGGACGCAAAGCCCAATCGTCCTCATCGGCGGCAATGACGGTCTTTTTGTTGGGCGCACTGAACACCGGCAGGTCGTCCAATTCGATGTTTTCGCCCTCGGCAAACAGCACGCAACGGCGCACTACATTGCGCAACTCACGCAGGTTGCCGTTCCAGCGTTGCTCCTTCATGCGTTGCAAGGCATCGTCTGAAATGCCTTTCACGTTCTTGCCCAACTCCTCATTGGCCTGACGGATGAAAAACGCCGTCAGTTCGTCGAAGTCTTCTAAACGGTCGCGCAAAGGCGGCACCTCAATGGCAAACTCATTGATTCTATGGAACAAATCCTGACGGAAACGGCCTTCTTCTATGGCCTTTTCCAAGTTCTCATTGGTGGCGGCAAGGATGCGCACGTCAACATGGATGTCGGTGGCCGAGCCTACGGGCCTCACCTTTTGCTCCTGCAAAGCGCGGAGCAGTTGCATCTGCACTTCGTAGGGCAAATTGCCCACCTCGTCAAGGAATACTGTGCCGCCTTTGGCCTGCTCAAAAACGCCCTTCTTGTCGGCGATGGCTGAGGTGAATGAGCCTTTCAGATGGCCAAACAACTCACTGGGAGCCAACTCCTTGGAGAGGCTTCCACAATCCACGGGGATGAAAGGCCCGTCTTTATATAGGCTCATCTCGTGAATCATGCGGGCGATGTATTCCTTGCCCGTGCCGCTCTCGCCGAGGATGAGTACGGAGAATTTGGTCGGGGCAACCAGTTCCACATGCTTGTAAAGCCGAATCATGGAAGGGCTGCTACCCCTCACCCACTGTCTGTTGCCCGGAATGAAGGTTTCGGCAGCCTCTTCGTCGGTGGAAGCCAACGCCGCCGCGATTTTCTCCTCCAAAACGCTCGGGTTGATGGGTTTCTTGAGGTAGTCGAAGGCACCGAGTTTCATGGCCGAAACAGCAGTTTGAACCTCGGCATAGCCCGTCATCACGATGATGGGTACCTTGCTTTTCAGTTTTTCGCGCACCCAAGTCATCAGGATGATGCCGTCGCCATCAGGCAAGCGCAAATCGGTGAGAATCAAGCCAAAATCACCGCTTGAAATCTCGATTTTAGCCTGTTCATAGCGCGACGCAAGCACCGCCTCATAGCCGTTCTTCTTCAGCCAAGTCTGAATCATCAGGCCGAAGGAGGCATCGTCTTCCACAACAAGAATTCTACATTTCATGGGTGCAAAAGTAACAATTTTTTGTAGATTCCACAAAATTACACACAAAAAAAGCCCCACATTGGGGAAATGTGAGGCGTTTTTAAAAAAATTGAAAACGAGCAGTTCCGGTTTACCGGATTTTATTTGATGGAAACTACCAAATAATTCGACATACTCCAGAAAGCGTCCTTGTCACGGATTTGGATGGTCAGCGAACCTTCCTCTCCCTCAGTGATTTCGTAACTGCTTTCCGGGTGGTTGGTCATGATTTTGGCCTTTTTGGTGTGCAGGGGGATGATGTCCAAGTCGCGCTTGTTGCCTTGCATGAACTGGCTCTTGTCAAAGCCCTGCTTGGAGATTTCGGTGGGTTGGAACAGACCGCCTTTGCTGAGGACGCCTTTTTCCACAAGCACCTGCTGCGTGGCGATGCAAATCCACACCGTGTTCAGCATGGCATCTTGGTTTTCGATGGTGGCCTGTTGCGCCGCGTTCTGAACCGTCATCACATCAAGGTTCGAGTTCAATTCGTTGATGTTCTCGTTCAGGTCCGAAACCTGTTCGTTCAGGTCGGCAATCTGCTGGCGGCTTTGCTGCAACTCGTCCTTCAGGTTGTTGATGTAGGTATCTTTCTCCTCCAGTTGCTTTTTCAGTCGGCTCACGGTCTGGTTCAATGCCTTCGACTTCGAGCCTTGCTCGGCCAACTGTTTCTCCAATTTCTCAATCTTCTTGCGGTTTTCCTGCAAGGTCTGCTGGATGGCATTGATTTCCGAAACGGCCTTGTTGGTGTTGCCTTCTTGGTTCTCCATCATAATGATGTTCTCTTGGGCGCGGATGGCCTCAAGCGCATTCTCAATCTCGTTGATGGTATTCAGCGCATTGTCGAAACCACCTTTGGCGGCAACGGCCTCGGTGTAAAGCGAATCACGCTCGGCCAACAGGGTTTGGTACTTTTCGGAACGTTCCACATTGCACGACGCGGCCATCAAGACCACGAAAAGCAATGAAACCAATGTCATTTTGTGTTGCATCATATCCAGTTTTTGAATCACCTTGTTTATATAGCACAATGCGTGCCACAACAAAAAGGAATATCCAACTAATTGTTTATCAATATTTTGAAATCATTTCCACAACTACTACATACTGTGGAAAACTGTGGAAAACACAAAATGGTTGCCCAAATTGTGGAAATATGGGGATTCTACAGATACACAAATCCCGTGCATTTGTGGCGCGGCAAAGGGAAAATTGAGGTGTTTGCGTCGAGCCGGACGCGCTTTTTCTGGAATTGCTGATAGAGGCACTGCATGGCGCGCTCAGGCGTGTTGTTGTTCTCGCTGAGGTGGCAAAGCATGATGTTTTTCATCCCCGCATGGTAGATTTCGGCCACGAAACGAGCCGATTCCTCATTGCTCAAATGCCCGAATGGACTCGCGATGCGCTGTTTCAGGATGTAAGGATAAGGGCCTTTTTCCAACATTTCCACATCATAGTTCGCTTCAATGACAAGGTTGTCGGCACGGCGAATCTGCTCCTTTACCACCTTGTCAAGCATTCCAATATCAGTGGCGATGGTCAATGTACGGCCTTCGTAATCAAAATGATAGCCTACAGCACCTCGGCCATCGTGCATAACGGGGAATGCCTCAATGGTGATGCCGCAAACCTCAAAAGGCTGCAAAGGCTCCACTTCGCGGAACAATTGCGGGTCGACTTTCTTCGTCGACTTGCCCTCCGCAATGCCTTGCAAGCAATCCGAGTGCGCGTAAATCGGGATGGACGACAGTTTTGTCAAGTTTTCAAGCCCCAACACATGATCGATGTGGTCGTGAGTAATCAGTATTGCCTTGATTTGGCTGAGCGGTATGTCGTTTTCTGCCAACAGATTCAAGATTTGCTTTGCACTGATGCCCACATCCACCAAAACGCCCTCGTCCTGCTTGCCCACATAATAGCAATTGCCGCTGCTGCCAGAGGCAAAACTGCAAAAAACGAAGGGCGAAAGACAGGAAAAGAGATCCATCTGATTCAAATTTGGCCGCAAAAGTAATGATTAATTCGTTTTTTGTTTAATTTTGTCCGCCAAAATTATCAACAATGGAAAACAACTTTGACCCCAACGCCGCAGCCGTCGCCGATTCAGGCATTTACGGGCTGCCTTGTTCCGCCGAGGAAGCGCAAATCATCATTATACCCGTGGAATGGGAACTCACCACAAGTTACAACCGAGGCACGGTTGACGGGCCAGCCACCGTCATGGAGGCCTCATTGCAGGTCGACCTTTGCCACCACGACTACCCCGACCTTTGGCAAAAAGGCATCTGGATGGACGAATTTCCCAAGGAACTCCGCGAACTGCACGATGAGATGGCTCCGCTGAGCGAGGACATCATCAATGCCCTGTATGAAGGCACAATCGACGAAAAACCAGAGAAATACGAAGAACTTTACGCCCGTATCGAAGCTGCCACGGAAAAGAAAAATGATTGGCTGCGCGAGCGCATCGCCTATTGGAAAAAACAAGGCAAGGTTGTGGGACTTTTGGGCGGCGACCACAGTTGCCCTTTGGCCTATCACCAATACCTTAATAATATAGGTGAGGAATACGGCATCCTCCACGCCGATGCCCACTGCGACCTGCGTGAGGCTTTTGAGGGCTTCAAATACTCACATGCTTCCATCTTCTACAACACATTGAAATTCAGCAATGTGAAGAAACTGGTGCAAGTCGGGATCCGCGACTACTGCCATCAGGAAAAGGCTTTGGCCGAGAGCCAACCCGAGCGCATAAAAATCTTCTTCGACCGCGACTGTCGCCGACGCATGTATGAAGGCGAAACATGGAAAAACATTGTGGATGAGATGATTGCTTCCTTACCTGAGAAGGTCTATCTCTCCATCGACATCGATGCTTTGGATCCGAAACTTTGTCCCAACACTGGCACACCAGTGCCGGGTGGATTGGAGTACGAGGAACTGATGTACCTGCTCAACCGCATCCGCGAGGCTGGCAAAACCATCATCGGCTTCGACCTTTGTGAGGTCTCCCCCGCCCCAGATGGCGGTGACTGGGATGGCAACGTTGGGGCGCGGGTACTGTTCCATTTGTGTGGGGTGGCGGCGAGATAGAGACGGTCTTTACCCAAAATACGCCTCAGCCGCATAAAGCGGAACATTCTCCATCCGACCTTGGTCGATGTAAGGTTTCATGCTGAACCGCAAACCTTTCAGGTTCAACTCCTTGAATTCCTCATTGATGAAAGTGGAAAGCGATTTTGATTTGACGTTTTCTTCCGCTTTCACCTCAACGGGAACAACCCGTTCTGATGTTTGAACAAGAAAATCAACCTCTTGCGTGGAGTTGTCCTTGCTGTAATAATAAACGGAATGGCTCATTTTGGCGGTCAATTGCTGCAATACAAAATTCTCGGCAAAAGCCCCCTTGAACTCGACGAAAGCCTTGCTGCCCAACAGAATATCGGCTGGTTCCGTTTCGCAAAGCGTGGCCAAAAGTCCGCAATCCAAAAGATAAATCTTGAAGGCCGACGAGTCAGCATAAAACTTCAAAGGTTGGCGTGGCACATTGCAGCGGTTCACGCGGATAAGCAACCCTGCATCAAGAAGCCATTGCAGAGCCTCCTCAAATTGCGCAGCCCTCGCCCCTTTCTTGACCAAACCAAAAAAGAACTTCTTGTTCTCTTTTGCCAGCTGCGCCGGAATGCTGTCCCAAACCATGCGGATATGCCTGACCATAGTCTTTGTATGCTTGGAAAAATCCAAATAATACGCCTCAAGGATTTCATTGTGTACTTTCCGAACCGCCTTTGGGTCAAGGGTTTGCAGCCATTTGGCCACCGCCTCTGGCATTCCGCCGGTGAAAAAATACTGGCGCAATCTTTCAGTACATTCGTTATCTAACAGACGCATGGTTCCATAGTCGAGGTTGTCAATAGCCTCGGCAAGTGCTTCCCTCCCCGAAGCGAGAAGAAATTCGGAGAAAGTCATGGGAAACATCCTGATTGTGTTTACTTTACCTACTGGAAAAGATTCATCTTCTTTCAGCGAAATGCCAAGCAACGAACCTGCCACAGCCACATGAAGCATTCGCAAGTCCTCGCAAAAATACTTCAAACTGGCAATGCCGTTGTGGATTTCCTGAATCTCGTCAAGAACCAACAATGTCTTTCCTGGAGTGATTTTCTGCCCCGTATGGACACCGATTTGATAAACAATTCGGTTGATGTCGAAATCGGTGAACAGGTTCTCCATAAACGCATTATTATGACAGTTGACATAAACCATATTTACGAATTCGCGTTCACCGAACTGCTTCAAAATATAGGTCTTTCCCACTTGACGTGCCCCGAGAAGTATTAACGGCTTACGGTCAGGCAGGTCTTTCCATTCCAACAATTGGACATAAATCGCTCTTTCCATGATGTTTACATTTCAATTCCGCTGCAAAATTACAATTTTATGAGGGAATATCACAAAAATATTACAATTTTATGAGGGAATATTTTCAAAAAATTACAATTTTATGAGGGAACAACAGTTAAACCAAGTCTTTTGACATCTTCTTTGACTACGCATATTCACGATCACTTTCCCTTTTCAGGAAAAAAACACGATTCCTATCCTATTATTCTCTACTTTTGCACCCCCGTATTGTGGGGAACATAAAGCAACCTGTTCAACATCGGATAATCCATGACCACCACTTATTTCGGCGAAATCATTGCCCTTATCGTAGCCTTTTCGTGGACGGCCACAGCCCTGTTTGCTGACGTGGCCAGCCATCGTTTGGGTTCATTGCCGCTCAACCTCATCCGCATGGTACTTTCGTGGGCTTTCCTTTCGGCCATGCTTTGGGTGGTCACTGGGGCACCTTATCCCTTGTATGCCAACGACCAAGCATGGTTTTGGCTGGTGCTTTCAGGCTTGGTGGGCTATGTCTTCGGCGACTGGTGTCTGTTCAATTCCTACATCGTTTTCGGCTCGCGCTATGGCCAGTTGTTTATGACCTTGGCCCCACCGATGGCTGGTATTGCCGGATGGTTGATGTTGGGCGAGTCAATGTCGTGGCGTTCATGGTTGGCCATGCTCGTCACCCTGACGGGTATAGCCATCTCCATTTTGGCCCGAAGCGGCGAACAGCACAAACTCACTTTAAAACTGCCTTTGAAAGGCGTTTTGTTCGGAATAGGGGCTGGAGTTGGTCAAGGTGTTGGCTTGGTTCTCAGCAAGATAGGTCTGGAGCATTACGAGCAAGCCATCCCTTCCGACGCCCCTCAATCCATCGCCAAAATGATGCCTTTTGCCGGCACTTACATCCGCGCTGTGGCGGGATTTGTGGGCTTTTTCCTCATCTTGGCCTTGGCCAAATCGTTGCCGCAAGTCGGCAAGGCCGTCCGCGACAAGAAAGGGATGCTTTTCGCCTCGCTGACCACCTTTTTCGGTCCATTCCTCGGCGTGTCGCTCTCGCTGATGGCCGTGCAATACGCCAAGGCGGGCATCGCCTCCACCCTGATGGCTCTCACGCCTGTCCTCATAATCGTACCATACGCCATCATCCACAAGCAAAAAATATCCGTGAAAGAGGTGATTGGAACGTTGATTACGATGGTTGGAGTGGCGTTGTTTTTCTTGGTGTAAGCCGAATAGACACATTAATTCTCTTTTTCTTTCATCCGTTCCATTTTTTCCCTACTTTTGCCCCCAAATTAACTTCGTTAAATTTAACGATTTCAAACCCATCTCGATAATGGCACTGAACAACCTTTTCACCAGAGGAAGCAGCCGCGAGAAGCATTTCTTCCCCACATACGCAAAACAGGCTGAGACTGCGCAAATTGCGGCCAAATACCTCAAGGAACTCGTCAAGAGCGACGACCCCGAGGAGCGCAAACTGCTCACCCGAATGATCAAGAAACAGGAGACCACTGGCGACGAACTGTTGCGCGAGTTCTACATCGAACTGAACGAGGCTTTCGTTACGCCCTTCGACCGCGAGGACATGAACGCCTTGGCCATGGACTTGGATAAGTTCCTTGACTTCATCAACCATTCGGCCAAGACCATCCTGATGTACAACCCCAAGAAAATCGACAAGCAAATCAAGGAAATTATCGACAACATCCATGAGGACGCAAGCCTTATGATGCAGATCTTTGGCCTCTTGGACGACCTTGGGAAGAACCATCAGCAAATCAGCGACTTGTGCCAGAAAGTCACCCTCATCGAACATGCCGTCGACGACATTTATGGCGACTACATCTCCTACCTTTTCAGCAACGAGCATGACGAGATAGAACTGCTGAAATACAAGGAGATAGCCCAAGCTGTGGAAGACACCACCGACCGCGCCAAGGAGGTGACCAGCACCGTTAAAAGTATTATCATAAAAGAATCGTGATGAACCTCCTGACCATAGCCATCATCCTTTCCATCATCCTTGCCTTCGTCTTCACCTTCCTGAACGGCATGAATGACGCGGCCAACTCCATCTCGACCATCATCGCCACCAAGGTAATGACCCCGATTCAGGCCATCATTTGGGCCTCGTTTTGGGAGTTCGCCGCCTTCTTCCTCATCCGATTGGTGCTACATCAGCAATTTGCGGTGGGCAACACCATGGCCAACTTCGCCGACCAAAACGTCATCGACCCTTACCTTATATTATCTGCTCTCGTTGGGGCGGCCATTTGGGTGGCCGTTTGCACCAAAAGCGGAATGCCCATTTCCACGTCGCATGCTCTCATCGGGGGCATCATCGGGGCGGCATGGTTCGTCAACGGGAGTGGCGTACTGCACATGCAGCCAATCATTATCACATTGGCTTTCATTGTTTTATCACCACTTATCGGTCTGTTTTTGGGTTTCTTCCTCGAATGTCTTTTGCTGAGGATTTTCAAGAACAGTTCACGCAAAAGGGTCGACAAGATTTTCAAGGTGATGCAGCATTTCTCGACAGCTGCCTTCTGTATCGGCCACGGCTCTAACGATGCGCCCAAAACTATGGGTATCATCGCCGTGTTGATGGCCAGCGTGTTCACCACGCAAGGTGTCAGTCCTGAGATGCAAAGTTTCATCGGCAATTTCTACGACAGCAGTCAAGGCTTCCATATCCCTGACATTCTGGCTGTTGTGTGCTATATCATCATGTCGTTGGGCATCCTGATTGGCGGCAAGAACGTCATCAAAACCATGGGCGGCGGTTTGGCAAAAATCACGCCCATTAGAGGTTTTTCAGCCGAATTTGCCGGTGCTACCACATTGATTGCCACTTCGTTCATGGGTATTCCTGTCAGCACTACACATACCATCACGGGCGGTGTCATTGGCGTGGGTCTCACCGACGGTGTGAAATCCGTGAAATGGGTCACGGCCAAGCGCATCGTCCTGTCTTGGATTTTGACCATTCCCGTGCCTCTCATCATCAGCGGCATCCTGAACCTGTTGTTTAACCTCTTAGTCAAGTAACGCCATGAGTCTCAACAGTTTCTTTCAGTTTTTCGTCCCCAAGGAAACCAAGTTCTTCCCGCTCTACCAAAAGCAGGCGGAATACATCGACAAAGCTTCCAAACTTTTGCGTAAGATGCTCACAGAGACTGACTTGCGGAAACTTGAGGCCTTGAAAAAGGACATCAAGACCTGCGAGACCGAAGGCGACCAAGTGCTTCGCGACTTCTACAGCCAACTTTTCGCCACCGTTTTGACACCCTTTGAGCGTGAAGACGTTCACGAACTCGCCGAAATGATGGACACCTTCCTCGACCACATCGACGACACGGCCAACATCATCCTCACACGCCGCTTTACCGATGTGGACGAAGACCTTACCACGATGGCCGACAACATCATGTTTGCCGCTGAGAACCTCAGCAACATCATCGCCGACCTGCCCGAAATGACCACTGCCAAAGGCAAGGAAATCGTCCGTTTGTGTCACGAAATCAAGTCGTTGGAAAACGAAAACGATGTGCTTTACGGCAGTTACATCAGCAAATTGTTCCAACAAAACTACAGCCTCACTGAAATCATCAAGCGGAAAGACCTCGTGCAAGTGCTTGAAAACACGACCAATTCGGTGAAGTATATATCAGATAAAATTAGGAGTATCATCAGCAAACTATAAGCCATGAGACAAATCATCAACAGCCTGTTAGACAACGACCTATACACCTTCAGCGTGTGCTATGCCTACCTGCAAAAGTTCCCACGCGCCATTGGTCAATACACCTTCGTCGACCGCAATAACACGGTCTATCCCGAAGGTTTCGCCGAAAAGTTGCGGGAACAATTCGACCTTTACGGCAACCTCAGAATCACCGATGATGAAGTGCATTTCATGAAACGGAAATGCTATTATTTCCCGCTGTGGTTCTTCACCTTTTTGAGAGGATTCCACATGCGCCCCAACGAGGTCGAAGTGAGCCAAGACGCTGAGGGTCACTTGAATATCACCGTCACAGGCTTGCTATGGCGCACCGTTTTTTGGGAAATGCCTATCTTGGCCACCGTTTCAGAACTGATGCACGAACTGAATGGCGAATTTGAGCATTACGATGCCGAAAAGGAATACAAGAAATCCTACGACAAGGGTATCCGACTCATCGGTAATGGCGTGAAGTTCAGTGACTTCGGTACGCGCCGCCGTTTCTCCTTCGAGCATCAGGACAGGGTGATACAATCGTTTATCGAGGCACAAAAACAGTTCACCAAAACTTGTTTCGTGGGAACGAGTAATGTGCTGTTGGCCATGAAATACGACCTCACGCCCATTGGAACGATGAGCCATCAGTTCATTGAGACCTGCTCGCTTTACGGCTACAACGAAGCCAACTACCTCGCCATGGACTACTGGCAGGAGGTGTACGCCGGCAGTCTGGGCGTGTTCCTCTACGACACCTACACGCGCAAGGCTTTCTTCCAGAATTTCACCACATTACATGCCAAACTGTTTGACGGTCTGCGCGTCGATAGCGGCGACAACATTGAGGCTTTGGAGGAAATCATCGCCAAATACAAGGAACTCGGCATCGACCCGGCGCAAAAGTCTATCATTTTCAGTAACGGCCTGAATGTCAGCGAAGCCATCGCCATCCACGAGGCCGTGAATGGGCGGATGCAAGACTCCTACGGTATCGGTACCCACCTCACCTGCGACATCGACAACGTGAAACCGATGAACATCGTCGTGAAACTGACGGCAGCCAAAATCACCGAGAAACGCAACTGGAAAAAGGTGGTCAAACTCAGTGACGACCACGGCAAATACACCGGCGACCCAGAGGAGATTGAGATTTGCAGGAAGACGCTGGAGATTGAGTGAGCGTTGAGTGCCTAAGCGATGATGTATTCCCCAACGGTCATCGTGTCGCGGTCAAACTGAACACCCACTTTCACTACTTTTTTGCTTTCTGACTGATAGGGTAGTGCGTAACCTTTGCTATTGATTTGGTCTATGGCTTCCTGGGCGGTGCCATTTACCTTCAACTCGAAGACGTATGTGGCGTCAGGCATCTGCACCACGAAGTCAATGCGTCCGCCATGACATTTCACCTGGGTTTGGGCATACACATTCAGCATGTTGAATATCAACCAAAGAGTGTATTCGTAGAAGCCTTCCGAGAACGCGGCATCCTCCAGTTTCTTTTTGAAACCCTCAACGTATGGAACACCTGCAAGGAAAGCCTTCATCTCGTCCAATGCGGCCGCCATGTCGTTTCTACGCAGCGCACGATAAAACTTCAATGCAAAGCCATCCTTGACCGAACTGCCATCCAAGCCTATATAAGCTGGGATAAGGCCGTCGATAAGTCCAACCCGAACCTCCTTGTTGGGAATCGACAAGATGTAGGATTCGGTTTCGCGGTCATAGTCCTTGATGGTAACATAGCCGCTTTGGTAAAGCAGCGGCAGGGCGTTTTCCATCGCTTCCGTAGGACGATCGAATGAACTTGACGACGCCTCGATGCGTTCCATCCCCATAATGTCCGTACGAAAATGCTGCATTTGCCTAATGAGGAAGGTCGGGGTACCGCTCTCGAACCAATAATTGCCTAATTTCCTATGCCCGAAAGCCTTCATCAGACTGAACGGGTTGTATATCTCTTGCGGGGCTTCGGAAAACCGATAGCCGTCATACTGTAGTTTCAATTTGGCGTGCATTTCCTCAAAGGTGCATCCATATTCCTCGGCGAGCATGGCGATGTCAGGGGCCATATCTCTCTCAAACTCCTCCTCCGTAATGCCGCAGATTGCCGTATAACGCGGATCCATCGAAACGTTCATTAGGTTGTTGATGGTAGAGAAAATGCTCAACTGGCTGAACTTGGTGATGCCCGTGATGAAGCAGAACTTCACCATCGCCTCATTGGCCTTCAACTGGACATAAAACTCCTGCATCACATTACGGAATTGGTCAAGTTGTTCCGATTCATGAAGCACGTCAAGCAAAGGTGCGTCATATTCGTCGATGATGACAGCCACTTGCTTGCCCGTTTGCTCGTAGGCCCTATGAATCAATCCATTTAGCATTTTGCCAGGCGAGGTCTCCAGCGCATCACGACCATAAACATTACACAATGGATTCATCAGCCACATCAAGGTTGCCCGCAATTCATCTGACGAAGGCTGTCGTTTTGCCGTACTCAAATCCAAGTGAATGACAGGGTAACTTTCCCAATTCTTCTCCAATTCCATGATTTTCAGGCCCTCGAACAGGTCTTTACGGCCTTGGAAATATGAATCCAAGGTGGTGGTTAGTAGGCTCTTGCCAAACCTGCGCGGGCGGCTGAGGAAGATGTATTTGGCCTCGTGCGCCAAGTTCCACACGAGATCTGTTTTGTCAATGTAAATGTATCCGTCTTTCCTAATTTCCGAAAAAGTCTGTATGCCAATGGGATATTTTCTTGCTTGCATGACGATGGTAGTTTTATGGCGACAAATTTACGCAAAAAAACCTGAAACTTGCAAACGGATTTGTTTTGCGTACACGAATGGCCATAAATGAACCACAAATTTGACACTTATCCTATGGCTGCTACAATGCGACAACCCTCCCCAACCTATCAATTCTAAACTATTTCACTCAAAACGCCTTCCGCCACCCACACCCATTCCGCCACTCGGAGCAACCGTATGCGGTCTTACCTTTAATAATATGCCCCTTGCCGCATAGCGGGCAAGGCTGCCCAATGATGGCATCGGGATTCTCTGGAGCGACTTCTGTTTTCTTGGGTTTTGAAGTCTTTTTTGGTGTGGTTTTCTTGGGTTTTTCGTCCACCGCAACGGCAGCCACGCGACGGTTGCTGTTGTCCATCATCACCGTGGTGACGATTTCGGTGACCATTTGCTTTAGTTCGTCCAAAAATTGTCGGGCTTCGTATTTATGTTGCTCTATTTCACGGAGTTTCTTCTCCCAAATGCCTGTCAGTTCGGCACTTTTCAGGAGGTCTTCGCGGATGAGTCCAATAAGTTCGATGCCAGTGGGTGTAGGTTCGAGGCTTTTGCGTATCTTCTTGATATAGTTGCGCTTGAACAGCGTTTCTATGATGGCCGCCCTCGTCGAGGGTCGCCCAATGCCGTTCTCTTTCATCACCTCGCGAAGGGATTCGTCATCAACCAACTTGCCTGCGGTTTCCATTGCGCGGAGCAATGTGGCTTCGGTGTACGGCTTTGGTGGCGAAGTCCATTTTTCAGCCAATTGCGGCTGATGAGGCCCGTGCTCGCCTTTAGCAAAAATGGGCAGCGTCTTCTCCTCTTCCTCCTTTTCACCCTCAACCTCCTCCTTCATACCTCCTACCTCCTCCTTCTTCACGGGTTTGATGACCTCGCGCCAGCCCAGCACCAAAATCTGCTTGCCCGAAGTTTTGAACTCCACCTCCACCACTTTGCCCAACACGGTTGTCGTAGCGAATTGACAATCAGGGTAAAACACGGCAATAAAGTGGCGGCAAACTTCGTCATAAACCTTCTCCTCGGCAAACGACAGACCTTGTGGCACCACACCCGTCGGAATGATGGCGTGGTGGTCGGTAACCTTGCTGTTGTCGAACACCTTCATGCTCTTGGGCAGTTTTTTCCCTGCCAAAGGCGAAGTCAAATCGGCGTAATTGGTCAGTTTGGCCAAAATATCGGGGCATTTCGGGTAGATGTCGTCGCTCAGATAGGTCGTGTCCACACGTGGATAGGTGGTGTATTTCTTCTCGTAAAGGCTCTGTATGGTCTGCAAAGTCTGGTCGGCGGAAAGGTTGTATTTCTTGTTACATTCCACCTGCAAAGAAGTCAAGTCATAGAGCCTCGGCGGGGCTTCAGTACCTTTCTTTGTGGAAATGTCGATCACGGTAAATTCTTTTCCCTCAATGCTTTGCAAGTCCTTTTGTCCGTCATCGACGGAACCATATTTGCCTTTGGTGGCGGTGAAAGTCGTGTCGCGATAGATGGTTGAAAGCACCCAATAGGCCTCCGGCTTGAAGTTCACGATTTCGTGGTATCGGTTGACAATCAGTGCCAAAGTGGGCGTTTGCACTCGTCCGATGGACAGCACTTGCCGGTTTTGGCCGTATTTCAAAGTGTAAAGCCGTGTGGCGTTCATTCCCAAAAGCCAGTCGCCGATGGCTCGGCTGAGTCCTGCCTCGTAAAGCGACTGATAATCAGACTGGTCTTTCAAATTCTTGAAGCCTTCGCGGATGGATTCCTCAGTCAAAGAGGAAATCCAAAGGCGTTTCACAGGGCACTTCACGGCGGCCTTCTGCATCACCCAACGCTGGATGAGTTCGCCCTCCTGACCGGCATCGCCGCAGTTCACGATTTCGTCGGCTTTCTGAAACAAAGATTCGATGGTCTTGAACTGTTTCTCAACGCCTTTGTCCGCAATCAACTTAATGCCATAGCGTTGCGGAATCATCGGCAGACGGCTCAGTGCCCAAGCCTTCCATTGCTCGGTGTAGTCGTGCGGCTCTTTCAGCGTGCAAAGATGGCCGAAAGTCCACGTCACCTGATAGCCGTTACCTTCCATATAACCCTCGCGTGAAGTGTTGGCTCCCAGCACTTTGGCGATGTCGCGGGCGACGCTTGGCTTTTCGGCGATACAGACTATCATTTTTAGTTGAGAGTTGAGAGTTTAGGGTTGGGTGTTGGGAATTGTGTCGGGATTGTAGTTCATCAGGAATTCCGCTTTCTCTTTTTGTGCCACAAACCACACCAAATCAGCGGGTTGGAAGGTGATTCGGGCAGATGGGTTCAGGATGAAATGCCCGTCGCGCTCGATGGCAATGACCATAGCATCAAGTTTTTCGGCCAAGCCTGAATCCATCAAGGCAACACCGACGTATGGACTTTGGGGACGCACCTCCACCTTGTACAAATCAACCTCGCTATCTTCGTGTTCCTGAATCAGTTGCTCGTCAAAAACCTCGACCTTCGACAACAGCAACCGCAGATGGTCCTCGTGTCCCACAAACGTAATCTTGTCATACGGAAACAGTTGAAAATCAGACTTCGGCAACTCAAAAAGTTGTTTGCCACGCTCCACACTCACCACGCTCACATTGTAGTTGTCGCGGAAATCGGTATCCTTGATCAACTTACCTGAATAATCGCTGTCGGGGCTGAGCGTCATCTTCTGCAAATGGCAGTTTTCCTGAAGGATTTCGGGAATGGTGAACACCTGCATCGACTGGCGCTTATTAAGGTTGTCGGTGAACCTGTCCTCGATGCGTTTGTAGAATTTCATTGCCGGGCTTAAAACGCGAAGCAACACCGTGAAAACCAGTGCAAAACCGATGTTTATCAATTGATACCACGGCGAACCCACGCCTAAACGCGGCCAGAAAAATCCGTTGAGGAAATGGCGAATGACAAAGAAGGAAATGACACCCACAATCACGAAGCGCAAAATGAAGACAATGAGAATCAAAGTCTTGTTGAACTTGTTGGCATCCATCAACTTATGCGTGGTTTTCACCAAAGTGTGCTTGAAGCCCATCGCCCAAAGGAATGGCGAAAGCAGCACCAACGACAAGGCCGTGCTGATGGCCCCGCTCCACGGTTGCCCCACATATTTCATAATGAACGAACTCGCGAAAAACGCAATGAAAACCACGGCAATAATGATGGCCAAATAGATGACGATATTCTTGAACTGACGCGCCAAAAAGCTGCCCATATTGACCTTTTCACCGCTCTTGACCTTAATGCCTGAATCGTTGTTTTCCAGTCGGTTAAGCCATTTTTCGGGGAAATGTTTCGTCACCCATTGGTAGCTCGGCACCGCCGCTTTGATGGCGTAAGGCGTGATGAAAGTGGTGATAATGGACACCGAAACAATGATGGGGTAAAGGAACTCGTCGATGACGCCGTAACTCAGTCCCAACGTGGCGATAATGAACGAAAACTCACCGATTTGGCTGAAGCAGAAACCGCCTTGCATAGCCTGTTTCAAACCCAAACCCGCAATCAAACGGCCAATCACATTGCTCAGCGGCTTGAAAATGAGAAGAATAAGTGTGACCACCAAAATCTGCCACCAATAATTGACCAAGATTTGCGGATCGACCATCATACCAACCGACACGAAAAAGATGGCTCCAAACAGGTTCTTGATGGGAGTCGTCAGTTTGTGAATCGCCTCAGCCTCAAGCGTTTCCGCCAAGATGGAACCCATAATGAACGCGCCCAAAGCCGAGGAATAACCTGCCAAATTGGCCAACACAACCATCAGGAAACACAAGCCGACCGCAAACACCGTCAGCGTTTCCTCCGACATAAACTTGCGCGACCTTTTCAGCACCGTCGGCACCAAGAAAATGCCACCAAAAAACCATACCAAAAGGAAAAACGCCAGTTTCAACATACTGGTAACCAATTCCATACCATTGAATGACTGGCTCACAGCCAAAGTGGAGAGAATCACCATCAGCAAGACGGCTTCAAGATCCTCGACGACCAACTCGCCGATGACATTGCCGCTGAATTTTTCGCGGTGCAACTTCATATCGTCAAAGGCTTTGGCGATAATCGTGGTGGAGGAAATCGAGAGCATTGCGCCGAGGAAAATGCTGTCCATCTGACTCCAGCCCAAGGTTTTGCCGAGCAAGAAACCAACCACGCACATCGTCACCAATTCGGTGAGCGCGGTAATGCCTACCGTCCCTCCCACTTTCTTCAACTTCTTGAAACTGAATTCCAAACCGATGCCGAACAGCATAAACACCATACCGATTTCGCTCCACGTTTCCACGCTCGTATGGTCTTGGATGACGGGAAACCATTCAAAATTAGGACCAATGATGAAGCCAGCAATAATATAGCCCAACACGACAGGCTGTTTCAACCACTTGAAAATCACGGTGGTAAGTCCTGCGGTAACAAGTATTAGGGCAAGGTCGGAGAATAATGCGGGTAGGGATTCCATTGTTAATTAGTTTAGAGTTTAGGGTTTAGGGTTTAGAGTTTAATGTTGTTTCGTTTTCATTTGTGACAGGTTGTTTGGCGCTATTGAGCACTTCTTTGGCGTGGCTTTCGGAGGCCACGAACCACACTTTGTCGCCGTCGAGGAAGGTGATGGAGGATTCAGGATTGAGGATGAAATCGTCGCCGCGCTCCACGGCTATCACAAAGACATTGAAGCGGTTACGCAGGTCGGAGTCGTGCAAGGTCACACCCTCGTAGCGGTCGCCTTTCGTCACCACCGAGCAATAAATGTCGACATCGCTTTCTGGCCGTTCCTTGACGAGCACGTCGTCCTCCACCTCAATACGTGAGCGCACCTTGGCCAACTGTTCCTCAGTGCCCAACAGCGTGATTTCGTCCATCGGGAACAGCATAAAGTCGCGCCTCGGCAGGTCGATGACCTCATCGGCACGGTCAACACTCACCACACTGGCATCGTAAGCGTCGTGGAAGTCGGTCTCGCGGATGTGCTTGCCGGCATATATACTCTTGGCACTCAGCGTCATTTTCTCCAAAACGAAGTTTTCCTGCAAAATCTCAGGCACCACAAACGAATGTAGCGTTTGGCGGTTGTTCATATTGTCCAAAAAACGTTTCTCGATACGCTCATACCAGTGCATTACTGGACTTATTCCCCTCAGTATGAGGAGATAAGCCAAAGAAGCGACAATGGCTATGACGAGGTCGTCCATCTGAATATTGAGCGACTGCCAAAAAGCGTCGTTGAGTCCGTGTTGGAACACACGCGCCGTGAAACCCCAAGCGATGACGAAACCCAAGGCAAACAAAATCCTGACCATTCGGTTGTTCGCCTTGTTTTCCTTGACCATTTTTACGGTCTCCTCGTCCAAGTCGCGCTTGAAGGCCAGCGCCCAAATGAACGGCGAAAGGACAAGCAACAAAGCCGCAAGGACAATCACCCCAGAATAGGGCTGCAAAACATTGTTCATTACAGGTTCGAGGAGCGAGAAAGTGATGAGCATCAAGGCCAAAAGGATGGCCGAGTAGAGCACGGCACTTTTCACCCGACCGACAACGAAATCCTTCATAGTCAATTGGTTGCCACGTTTGATTTTCAGGTTTTTCTCCTTGCTGCCGAAAAACTGTGTCCAACTTTCGGGCACTTTATTGTTGATCCAATTGTAGAGCGGTTCGCCGCCTTTTATTAGATAAGGAGTGAGGAAAGTGGTGATGATGGACACCGAAACGATGATGGGATAAAGGAAGTCGTCGATCACGCCGAAACTCATACCCACCGTGGCGATGATGAACGAAAACTCGCCGATTTGCCCGAAACACATTCCGGCACGCACGGCGTTGTGGAGGTTGTCGCGCGAAAGCAACATTCCCACGCCCGAAGTCAAGGACTTGAGCACCACCACAGCCACCGTAATGACCAAAATTTGCCACCAATACTGCACCAAAACGGACGGATTGACCATCATACCCACCGACACGAAAAACACCGCGCCGAACAGGTTCTTGATGGGCGTGGTGAGTTTGTGAATCATCTCAGCCTCAAGCGTTTCGGCCAAGATGCTGCCCATAATGAAAGCACCCAAGGCCGACGAGAAACCGGCTTTGTTGGCCAACCAAACCATAAAGAAACAAAGGCCCACGGCAAACACCGTCAGGGTCTCTTCCGACATAAACTTGCGCGACCATTTCAGTACCGTCGGGATGAGAAACACGCCGCCGACATACCATACCAAAAGGAAGAAAACGAGGCGCAAAACGCTGAACAGCAATTCGGTGCCGTTCAAGGCCGTGCTAACCGCCAAGGTGGAAAGGATCACCATCATAAGGATGGCGGCCAAGTCCTCGACCACCAAAACGCCGATGACGCTACCGGTGAACTTCTCGCTTTTCAGTTTCAGGTCGTCGAAAGCCTTGGCAATAATCGTGGTCGACGACATTGAAAGCATAGCGCCAAGGAAAATGCTGTCCATCTGCGACCAGCCCATCAGCTTGCCGAGCAGGAAGCCGATGATGCACATCGAGACCAGTTCCGTCAATGCGGTAATGCCCACAGTGCCAGCCTGTTTCTTCAGTTTCTTGAAACTGAATTCCAAGCCGATGGCGAACAGGAGGAACACCATTCCTATTTCGCTCCAAATCTCAACGCTTTCGTGGTCGCTGATGACCGGAAACCACGGAAAATAAGGCCCAATGAGCAGTCCCGCGATGATGTATCCCAACACCAAAGGCTGCTTCAGCCACTTGAAAATCACTGTAGTAACACCTGCCGTGACAAGAATTAAGGCGAGGTCGGAGAATAATGCAGGTAGTTCAGACATGATTTTTGAATTTGCGTGCAAAATTAAGCAAAAACGAGACGCTTTCGGCAAAGCGATGACAATTCAAGCGATATTTTTCGTAATTTTGCGCTCAAATAGGCTTTTATGGACAACGAAATCAAAGACGAACTGCAAGACGACATCTTCACGCAGAGCGAAGACCCAGCACCAACCACCGAAAACTATAACGACGACAGCATCGTCCACCTTGAGGACATGGAGCACATCCGCCGCCGCCCGGGAATGTACATCGGCAAACTCGGTGACGGTGCCTCGCAAGACGACGGCATCTATGTGCTTATCAAAGAGGTGATAGACAACTCCATCGACGAGTTCACTTCGGGCTTCGGCAAAAAAATCGAGGTGACCGTAAACAAGGCGGAGAAAAAGGTCAGCATCCGCGACTATGGCCGTGGTATTCCGTTGGGCAAGCTGAAGGAAGCCGTTTCCCAACTGAATACTGGTGCTAAATACGACAGTAAGGTGTTCCAAAAATCCGTTGGCTTGAACGGCGTAGGCACCAAGGCCGTCAATGCGCTTTCGTCTTATTTCAAGGTGCAGGCCATTCGTGAAGGCAAGACGAGAATTGTGGAATTTGCACAGGGCAAGTTGGTCAGCGATTCTGGAATCATCCCATCCGATGGCGACACGGGCACTTTAACCGAGTTCATCCCTGATTCCGCTCTCTTCGGCAATTACCACTATGTGGACGAATACATCGAGAAGCGCGTGTGGAACTATGCCTACCTCAACCGAGGCTTGAGCCTGATTTACAATGACAAACGCTATTATTCCAAGAACGGCCTCCTCGACCTTTTGCAAAACAACATGGAAGGCGAAGGCCTCTACCCCATCATCCATATCAAGGATGGCGACTTTGAGGCTGCTTTCACCCATGTGAACGGGCAATCAAGCGACTATTTCTATTCGTTTGTCAATGGACAGCACACCACCGAAGGCGGCACGCACCAGTCGGCTTTCCGCGAAGGCTATGCCCGTGTGGTGCGCGAGTTTTACCAAAAGGAATACGAACCTGCCGACATCCGCCAAGGTTTGATTTGCGCTTTGTGCGTGAGGATACAAGAGCCTGTTTTTGAGGCACAAACCAAAACCAAACTCGGCTCCACCCACCTTGCACCCAACAATCCAGATGGCACCAACGACAGTCCCTTCCTGAAGACTTACGTTTTCGACATTTTGAAACGGCATTTGGACAACTACCTGCATAAAAACCCTGAAACGGTGGCCGTTTTGCAGGCGAAAATCCAAGCCAACGAGAAGGAGCGCAAGGAGATTGCTGGTATCAAGAAGGCCGCCCGCGAGAGCGCGAAGAAGGTAAGCCTGAACAACCGCAAGCTTCGCGACTGCCGCATCCACCTCAACACCAACCACGAGAAACGCTTAGAAAGCACCATCTTCATCACCGAGGGCGACTCCGCATCAGGAAGCATCACCAAGAGCCGCGACGTGCAGACCCAAGCCGTGTTCAGCCTGCGCGGTAAGCCGCTCAACTGCTTGGGAATGACCAAGAAAGTGTGCTACGAGAACGAGGAGTTTAACCTGCTGCAAGCCGCCTTGAACATCGATGAGGACATCGAGAACCTGCGCTACAACAACATCGTCATCGCCACCGATGCCGATGTGGACGGTATGCACATCCGCCTGCTGATGCTCACCTTCTTCCTCCAGTTCTATCCTGACCTTGTGCGCAACGGTCACGTTTATATCCTGCAAACGCCGCTTTTCCGCGTGCGCAACAAGAAGGAGACCTATTACTGCTACAGCGACGAGGAACGCACAGCCGCCAAGGAGAAATGCGGCAAGCAGGCCGAAATCACGCGATTCAAAGGCTTGGGCGAAATCTCCCCTGACGAGTTCCGTGGCTTCATCGGCCCCAACATGCGCCTCGAACCTGTCATTCTTCGCTACGACTTCGGCATCAAGGAGTTGTTGGAATACTACATGGGCAAAAACACCATGGAACGGCAGAAATTCATCATTGATAACCTGCGGATTGAGGACAATTCCAACATTGCGGATGCAGTCTGATTGAAAACAACAGCATGGCACAATGGCAAAAGACACAAATCCAGCGCGATAACGGAATGATAACCGAAGCGCAAGCTCCAGTCATCATTTCCGCAAGCCGGAGCACGGACATCCCCGCTTTCTATGCCGACTGGTTCTTTCATCGGTTGAAGGTGGGCTATTCCGCTTGGACGAATCCTTTCAATGGCGTGAAAAGTTTCGTTTCGTATGAGAAATGCCGCTTCATCGTGTTTTGGTCGAAGAACCCGAAGCCGCTGCTTGGGCATTTGGACGAATTGAAGGAAAGAAACATCGGCTGCTATATCCAATACACGTTGAACGACTACGAGAAAGAAGGCTTGGAAAAGTGCGTTCCGCCGTTGGAGCAAAGGATTGACACTTTCAAAAGGTTGGTGGACCAGTTAGGCCAAGGCCGTGTGATTTGGCGCTTCGACCCTTTGATTCTGACCGACCAAATCGGCATGGATGACCTGTTGAGAAAAGTGGAAAACATTGGCGACCAACTGAAAGGCTACACGGAAAAGCTCGTTTTTAGCTATGCTGATATTAAACTATATAAGAAGGTAAAAGCCAATCTAGAAAAGAGCAATATCAATTATTCGGAATGGTTGCCGGAGCAGATGGTGGAATTTGCCAAACGGTTGGTCGAATTGAACAAAGCAAAAGGCTGGAACTATGCTTTGGCAACCTGTGGCGAGGCGGTCAATCTTGATGGTGTGGAGCACAACCGCTGCGTGGATGATGACCTGATGATTCGCTTCGCCCATCACGACAAGGCCTTGATGGACTTCCTCGGCGTGGAAATTACCGAAGGCGACCTCTTCGACCCCAAACCGACCGTCATCAAGCACCGCGACAACCGCGACAAAGGCCAGCGGCAGTTCTGCGGCTGCATGGTGAGCAAGGACATCGGCGAGTACAACACCTGCCCGCATCTGTGCGAGTATTGCTATGCGAATGCGAGCAAGGAAAAAGCGCAAGAGAACTATAATAAACACGAAACGAATCCTTTGGGAGAAACGATAACGGGAAAATAATCTATATTTGCAGGACAAAACAAGCAAGATATGAGCAAGTTAATCAAAGCGGACACAAGTTATGCAGAATGGATAAAAAGCGTTAGCTTGCGATTCAGGCAAAGCCAAATCAAGGCTGCCGTCAAGGTAAACAGCGAACTCATCCGGTTTTATTGGGAATTGGGACGAGATATAGTGGAAATGAAAGCAGAGGAGCGTTGGACGGAAAACTTTTGGGAAAACTTGAGCCGAGATTTGCAAACCTATTTGCCAGGTGTAAAAGGATTCTCCATTACCAATCTTCAATACACGCGCAGGTTTTATCTGCTATATTCAATGAAAGCGACCGAACACCCCCAAGTTGGGGGTGCTCTGGAAGAAGCCATAGTCAATGGTGAACACCCTCAAGTTGGGGGTGTCTCAAAATCAGATAGTTATCGAAACAGCAACGAAATGGCATCACTATTGATGGACCAAATGTGTTGCGTGCCGTGGGGACACCACAAACTCATCATTGACAAACTGATGGGACAGCCCGAAAAAGCCTTTTTCTATGTGCAGCAAACACTAAAATACAACTGGTCGCGTTCCGTGTTGCTCAATTTTCTTGACACGGACCTGTTTGAAAGGCAGGGCAAAGCCATTACCAACTTTGAAATAACGCTGCCTGATGCACATGGCGACTTAGCCCAACAGTTGCTCAAAGACCCCTACTGCTTTGATTTTGTGCAACTCACCGAAAGATACAACGAAAAAGAGTTGAAAGACGAATTGGTGAAAAATGTTGAGCATTTCCTGCTTGAGATGGGGAACGGCTTTGCTTATATGGGGCGTGAGTACCGTATGTTGGTAGGTGAAACGGAATTGTTTTGTGACATGCTGTTTTACAACACTTTCATGCATTGCTATGTGGTGGTAGAAGTGAAAACCGAAAAGTTCGACAATGCTTTCCTTGGGCAATTGAGCGGTTATGTTTCCAGTGCCAATCATCTTTTGCGCCGCGAAGGAGACAATCCGACCATTGGCTTGCTCATTTGCAAAAGCAAGGACAATGTGCTGGCCCGATATGCGCTTGAAGGTTACAGCCAGCCGTTGGGCATTTCAGAATACGAGCTTTCAAAACTCTACCCTGCCGAGTTCAAAGGCACATTGCCAAGCATTGAAGAAATTGAACGGGAATTGAAAGACAACCATAGGCGTGGCCACTTACAAAACCACCGCCGAAATGCCAGAAGAACTGCGGAAAGCCTTGCCGGACATTGAGGAATTGAAGAAATTGCTGTAAAAGAGGAACTACTATGATGATAGAACAAAACACCAACTACGCTTACAAGCTGAAATACATGGACAATCCCACTTTCGACAAAGTGAGGGATTTGTCCACCAAATTCTACCGCGAACTGCCACAAGCCTTGCAGGACGAACTCTTTGAGGCTTTGAACCGTGGCATTGACATCTTGGACTCCGAGCCACAAATGACCGCCTACTTGTTCGCTTACGGCAAGATGCACAAGGCAAAACTCAATTATGCTTTTGAGCATCTGCCAGAGACATTCTTCGAGATACCAGTAATAAACATCATCGATTACGGTTGTGGGCAAGCCGTGGCGACAATGTGTTATGCGGATTTCCTTCGGAAACAAGGCTATGAGCAGAAGATCAGGCGGGTTACGCTGATTGAGCCTTCGGAAGCGGCATTGAAACGTGCCGCCTTGCATGTTTCGGTTTTCTTCCCCGATGCCGAGATTGTCACCATCAACAAAGGATTTGATGATTTGGAAACCAAAGACATAGTTTGTGATGAGGATGTGCCGACTTTGCATTTGCTCTCCAATGTGCTTGACCTGGAGTGTTTTAATCTTATCGAATTCAAAAAATTGGTGAAAAAGAGCATAGGACCTTCCAACTTGTTCGTTTGTGTAGGCCCATATTTCGGTGATAAGGACAGAGGTAAGCACATGGATTCCTTTGCCAAATACTTTAAGGGAGAAGAGATAATTTCGGAGGATCTCGATGCTTACAAATTGGATGAAGACAATAGTTGGACATGTATGGTGAGGTGCTTTGGTGTTGGCGATTTAGATTACTCTATTTCGGATGAGAATTTATCGACAGAGGTGACCGATGAAGATATTGAGGATGGAATTGAAGATGAATTTGGGTTTGTGTATAGTAAAGACAGAAAAAGGTTGCTTAGAATTAAAAAATATGGTTTGAAGGTATATAGCATTAAAAATGGAACGAAAGTTATCTGTGATAATGCATCTACATTAGATGATACCATTGCATATGATGAAAGAGATGAAGGTTTTCTTTACATACCATCATTACAATCCATTTTTATCCCTGAAACCGTGACAAGCATCGGAGAGTCGGCTTTCAGGAGGTGTGAGTCCCTTCAATCCATAGTCATCCCTAATAGTGTGACAAGCATTGGGGAAGAAGCTTTCTCAGGATGCAAGTCCCTTCAATCCATAGTCATCCCTAATAGTGTAACAAGCATTGGGGATTCGGTTTTTTCAGAATGCAAATCCCTTAAATCCATAGTCATCCCTAATAGTGTAACAAGCATTGGGGATTCGGTTTTTTCAGACTGCAAATCCCTTAAATCCATAGTCATCCCTAATAGTGTAACAAGCATTGGGGATTCGGCTTTTTCAGACTGCAAATCCCTTAAATCCATAGTCATCCCTAATAGTGTAACAAGCATTGGGAATCATGCTTTCAATTGTTGCGAGTCTCTTCAATCCATAGTCATCCCTAATAGTGTAACAAGCATTGGGAATCATGCTTTCAATTGTTGCGAGTCTCTTCAATCCATAGTCATTCCAAATAATGTAACAAGCATTGGGGAAAATGCTTTCTTAGGATGCAAGTCTCTTCAATCCATAGTCATCCCTAAAAGCGTGACATGTATTGGAGCGAATCCTTTTGTAAATAGTGGTGTTCGCTCAATTGTGAGTCATTCAAAGTTTTTCACTGTTGACAGGGAAGCGTTATATGATCAAAAGAAAAAACTATTGATTGCCTGCTTCAGCAAAGGTTATCATTTTGTTATCCCAAATAGTGTGACAAACATTGGAGATGATGCATTCTGTGGTTGCACATCCCTTAAATCCATAGTCATCCCTAATAGTGTGACAAGCATTGGAAATTGTGCTTTTTTATGGTGCGAATCTCTTCAATCCATAGTCATCCCGAACAGTGTGACAAGCATCGGAGAGTCGGCTTTCTGGGATTGTAAGTCCCTTCAATCCATAGTCATCCCTAATAGTGTAACAAGTATTGGGAATCGTGCTTTCAAATGTTGCGAGTCTCTTCAATCCATAGTCATCCCAAACAGCGTGACAAGCATTGGGGGAGAAGCTTTCAGGGGTTGCGATTCCCTTAAATCCATATCCATTCCAAACAGTGTGACAAACATTGGGGGTTGGGCTTTCATGGGTTGCAAATCTCTTCAATCCATAGTCATCCCTAATAGTGTAAAAAGCATTGGGGTTGGGAATCGGAGGCATTGGTTTTGGAGTTGTGCTTTCGAGGATTGCAAGTCCTTAAGAGCTATATTAATACCAAAGGGAAGCGGAGCGAAGTTTAAGAAAATACTTGATAAAGAATTATGGGATAAATTGTATTATCTCGAAAAAGCAGATGTAAATGCTGAAGACATGGATGACGATTTGCCATTTTAATATTAAACATAAAAACATGAAGATAAAGAAGCTAATAATCAACAACTTTCGAGCATTTAAACATGCTGAAATAGACTTTGACAATTCCAATTACAATTTCAAATGCCTAATAGGGAAGAATGATAGTGGCAAATCCACGATTTTAGAGGCATTGAGGTTGTTTTTTAACTATGATGGCATTGCTGACGAATATGATTATAATGGTGTAATTGGTTTTCTAAATGGCATGAACTTACAAAAAAAGACAAAATACCATCCGATTAGTGTGTCGGTATGCTTCGAAGGAGAAAACGAAAAGCTATCCCCTTTCATAATTAATGGAACACTTACCGTCAGAAAACAATTTGAAATAGAGCCAATATCAAGCAAATATCCGTACGATTATAGCATTGCGGTAAACAAATCATTTTTTGACAAAGGAGAACTGTCGAAAAACCAATTGAAACAAACAAAATATCTTGAGCATTATCGCATTCCAGTCCAAGCAAAGCTCCAAATGGAAGGTGAATACATTTATATTCCTATTTCTGATATTCAACCACTTTCTTTGTCTGGATTGTTTTCCACGCTGCCAAAGTTCAAATTATTAGCAGCAGACACCCCTTTTGAAACAATACAGGATGAATTCATCAAAATGCGGTTTTCAAAAGATATTAGAAGCTTGATTAGAAAAATAAACAAATTCGATATTAATGGAGAAGAAAAAATGAGATTCGGTATTTCAAGCGTTTTGTTTTCTGATAACAATCTTATGACTCCCATAAAGGGGAAAAGTATTCCTCTTGCAAATCGTGGAGATGGGATTCGTTTTTTTGCCCAAAGCCAAATGTTTAGACAACTGGCCGAAAAGGAGAACAAAAGGAACTTACTTCTTGCTTTCGAAGAGCCAGAAACCCATTTGCATCCGTCTGCTCAAATAGAGATGTATGAAACCATAAAAGCTCTTTCTGACAACCCAAGATATCAAGTAATAATTACAACACACTCGCCATTCATTGTAAAAGAACTTGCTAAAGATGGTATTGAGCCAATAGTGGTTAATCAAGAAGAAGGAAGTAAAGAATCAGAGATTGGCCAAAAGAGCGATAGGGTGCTGCCCTATGTCTCTATGAACGAATACATATATATTGCATTTGATGAGCCATCAATTGAATATCATATAGAATTATATGGATACCTACAAAACAAATTAAATAAAAATGTACAGGAAATAGATAATTGGTTGAAAAGCTCTGGGGTTGTCAAAAACACACACTTATTTAACTGGTTTGACACTAATAGATTAGAAAAGACCAAGGATAAGAAGAGTTTGCCGTACTGCGTTCGTAATAATATCGATCATCCATTGGTTGACGATGTCAATGACTCAAAAAAACACCAAGCGTATTTGAACAACAATCAATTTAATGATAAGAATTTGATAAGAGAAAGTATTGAGGTGTTGCGTAACGCAATTAGGATACAATTTCCAATAGTGTGACGACTTTGTTTGTTGTTACAAGATTTGCGAACAGCAATAGTAGGATAGGTCATTAATAAATCTGCCACTAGTGACAATTTTTTATTGTAAGACACTTTAACATAATGCAATTTTTTGATCTCTAACCTAAATCTAAATCACCTATACTCTTCAGTTTATCTTTATAGCTATGGATAACTCAAACACCATTATTCATCATTAACTTTTCAAGGTCGCAAGACAAACGAGCATATCATCATTCAAACCCATACCTATGAAACTACGGAAGAAATCCATGAAAGTCCTACTTGTCTGCTTGGCCATCATTGTTGCCATTATCGTGGTTAAGGCCATCTGGGTCGGCATCGCCACAAGGCATAACGGCGACTTTGAGAGCGAGAAGGCGGACATCATGGCGCGGCGGGATTTTTTGATAGAGAAGGTGATGACCAACCCGCAAAAGCTTATCGATGAAATGCCCGCCATCGTTGGGTCTCAATTCCAAGGGGAGTGGGCGTTGTATTCATGCTCGATGTTGTCGGCGGCGTTGGTGAATACCACGTTGATATATGATGAGGATAGGGAAGCGAACATTGCCCGTATCGATAGCCTCATCCAAATTGTTATGTCGCCAGAACTACGGGCTTATGACCGCGAGCGATGGGGCGAAGATCCGCTGGAAGCATTGGTTGGCAAAGAGTGCCATGTCTCTTATCTCAGCCATTTGGCTTGGATAATTAGTGGTTACAAGCGCATCGGCGGAGGCGACAAATACGATGAGCTTTATCATCGGCTATGCGAGACCATGAACCGCCGCATCCTTGAAAGTCCAAACATGAATCTGCCCACTTATCCAGGCGAGTGCGTGTATGTGCCGGATATGCTGGTGGCCATTGTGGCACTTTCGGTTTATTCTCAGCAATATGAAGGCAAGTATTACTCAACCGTTTATCAATGGCTTGCCGAGGCCAAACAGCATTGGCTTGACAAGAGCACCGGGATGCTCGCGTCGTTCTTGCCTGACGACAGGGAAGGAATGTATGAGGAAGCACCCATCAAAGGCTCTTACTCGGCGTTGAGTTGCTATTATTTGACCTTCGTTGATGAAGAATTTGCCCAAGACCAGTATGTGAGATTGAAGACGAACTTCTTGCAGAAGCGTCCTATTACAGGCTTCAAGGAATACCACGACAGAAGATGTTGGCTTGGGATGGACATCGATGCTGGGCCTATTATCTGCAACCTTAGCCCAACGGGAACAGCCTTTGCCGTCGGTAGTGTGACCTATTTCGAGGATTGGGCATTACGGAAAAATCTTCTGAAGACGGGAGAACTTGCGGGAACTACCTGGCGCAGTGGAGGCAAGAGTCATTATCTGCTTGCCGATGTGGCCTTGGTTGGAGAGGCCATCATGCTGGCCATGAGGACGGCGATTGGATGGGAGTATACTCCGAAAGATTTTTTTTACACAAAAACCCACCCACTTTCAAAATTATTCGTATCTTTGCAGCCCGTTTAGAACAACAAATTTATCGTAAAAACAACAGAATTATGTACTTAACTGCAGAAAAGAAATCAGAGATTTTCAGCCAATACGGCAAGAACGCTGCCGATACTGGTTCAGCAGAAGGCCAAATCGCTTTGTT
>CACZDU010000022.1:0-52055 GCA_902780055.1 uncultured Bacteroidia bacterium
CCATTTTCAGCAACTCTGATCCTTTTTCAATCTGCTTGGACAAAAGTTTCGTAAACTCTTCCCTTGTTATCTTCAATGGGGCTTTTACATAGGCAGGTTTTTCTATCTTCTTTTTTGCCATAACGCTTTACCTCTTTCTTGTTTACTTTTATGGGGACTTCTAATTATACTTGATTTTCTCAGTTTAGAGTTGTCAGGAAGCCGAAGTCCTGTTTGGGCAGGACTTTTCAACTCGGTGCAAAGATATGTGTTTCTGTTCTATTTGACAAACTTTTTGCTCGTTTTTTTTGAGTTTTTCGCGTGTGTAGGTATATATCAGAGAGTTGTGCCGTTTTTTGTCACTTTTCAAGAGGTTCAGCCTGACGATTTGCTCGTAGCGCGACATGTTGTAGGTCAGGTTGATCAGCCCTGTCACCGCCGTCGCCCTCGCCAAACCTACCGTCCTGATGTACAGCCTGCTCATCGTGTTCTCCATGAAGCCGAAGATGTGCTCCACGCGGCACCGCGTCCTCGACTTCTCCCTGTTCGACTCTTTCTGCTCCTCGGTCAGCGGAAGCCCGCAGTAGCCCTTCTCGCATATCTCGTCCTTCATCCTGTACTTCTCTAATGTCTCCCCCGTTCTTCTGCATTTGTAATGCGGAAGTGGAGAACATGAGCATTTGTAATGCGAAAACGAGCAATTGTTGCCGTTACGACGATTTTTACTTTTTTTCACCAAAACACTTGCGATGTAAACAAAAAAGTTCATATCTTTGCAGTGTCAATCTGAGGATTGGCTATCCGGGTAAGTTTCCCGCGAGGGGCAAGCCTTTATCGACACTACCCATTTAAAATATAGCCTCGTAAGAGGCTTTTTTTGTTATCGCAATTTCGTTCAAGCAATCACGATTCCCTATCAATAGTGTTGAATTCATCCAAAGTCAAGATCTTTAATTTTGGATAAGGAAGCGATTTGAGTCGATTGAAATGGTTATCCTCCGTGACGATATAGTCGGCACTTGCGGCAATGGCGCAATCCACAAACTTGTTGTCGTCTTTGTCAACGTCGGAAAGCAAGTGAAAATGAAAGTAAGATTCTTGATAATGAGTCTTTGGATGCCTTGCTATGGCCTCAACGATGTTTTGTGCCACCTCTGGAGAAGCGTGAATGGATAGAATCTCTTCGTATTCCATCAGTATCTCGTTGCTCACGCACAAACAAAACTTGCCTTCAAGAAAATCCGTCCATATTTTATGGTATAGACTTCTTGAAGGTAGAATCTGAACGAGGCAATTGGTGTCAAGTACAACGTAACGCATCAGTTCAAAGTGTCGTTGTAAGGTGTACGCAGGTGTTTCCCACGCAGTTCGTCCAACTTTTCTTGGTCAAACTTTCCTTCATCCCACAACTTGTCGATGGCTCGTTGCGCCAATTCAGCAAAGAAGAGCGACAAAGTCAATTTCAGCGCGTCCAAATCCTCCTTTGTAGTAACATTGGCAGCCGCGTTCATCAGTTCCAATTGTGCCATTTCCGAGTAACTCATAATCAAGTCCTTTCCGTTTATCGATGGCAAAGATAAGCATTTTTTCAGAAAACTGTAGAAATAGAAACAAAAAATCCTCAACCCAAGCCTTCGCCTGAGTTGCGGGTTTTTCACAAACCACATAGCCACCAAGCCTCTCCTCAATACTATAGCAGTAATACTTCATTCAAGAAAGCTTATTGATTACCTCCTGAAGGCCGTTGAGGAAACGGGCGGCTTCGAAGCCGTCCATCTGGGCATGATGAAACTGGAACGAGATGGGCAAGGTCGTTTTGCCCCGTCAATCTCGCATTCTGCCAAAGCCGAGGTGTCGATAGCCATATAGTCGTCACCAAGAAGGTGGTCTTCGTTTGTTTCGTGAACTTGGTGCGTCAAGCGCAAATAATCTTCATTGAACTGGCGAAGATCCGCTGAAAACGGGATGTCACAAAGGTGGGCGTCACCGCTCGTGGTCTTCACGACGGTCATCACAGCCAGGCGATCGTACAGCCATAAGTGCTCTCCGACAGGCAGTGTGTAGAACTCCTGAATGCCGCTGGCCGCTTGACCGATACACCAGCACATCAGCATATTCGTCTTCATCCCGTTACGTTTGGCAACCCTGACTAGCCTGCCGACATCAAAGGTTTTGACTATCGTCACTTTCGGCATACCAGCTGTTTTCCATAGCTCAAACGCCCGTCCGCGCGGTGATTCTTTAGGATCAATCTCTTTCTTCATTGCTGTTGTTTTGCTGCAAAAGTACAAAAAAACCGCAACCCAAGCCTTCGCCCGAATTGCGGATTTTTCATTTGGTATTATGTACCTTGTCCTTCTATTTCAAAGTGTCATACTGTTCGTCGCTGACAGGCTCCAACCACTCATTGCTGTTGCCAGGTTGGGCATTGGCATGGTAAGTGAGGTGCTGCATCCAGCTGTCTTTGGCGGCGCCATGCCAGTGCTTCACGCCCTCGGGAACGGCGATGACGGTGCCAGGGACCAACGGAATGGCTTCCTTGCCCCATTCCTGATACCAGCCGCGACCGCTCACACAGATCAACATCTGCACGGCACCGTGGTGAACATGCCAGTTGTTGCGACAACCAGGCTCGAAGCTGACGTTGCAGAGGCCCGTTGCAGGGTCGAGGACGGCGAGGTAGCTGTTGCCAATGAAATACTGGGCGTATGCAGTGTTGGGTTCTCCGATGGGCCAGGGCGACTGTGCACACACCACATCGCTCTTGCCGTCCACAGCGGCAGCGATGGCAGCCTCACAACGCAAAGCCTCGGCCTGCAACCCTGCGGCTTTCAAAGCCACTGGGATGCTGCGCAACTGCTCCTCTGTGACACCCATATTCAAGGCACCGCGCACATGTGCCTGCAGCTGCGGCATCACGTTTTCCAAGCCACTCAACGCACTCACGGTGATGAGCTCGCGGTCAGCGTGGGTGAGGTTGTCACGGGCAAAGATGTCGCCGAAGAGGTGGGCTTTCAGATAGTAGTCCTCGGCAGGGCAGAAGTCATAGTTGAAAGGGCGACCGCTGAGCTGGGTCTGTACCTCGGTGCCTACTTTCAAGGCATCGAAGTCATTGGGCAGGGGAGAGGCGTCTGTTCCTTCTTCGGTGACTTTGCCTTCGGCCTTGCGTTGCTCCAATACCTTTTGCAAAGTGCCAAGGGCATTCATAGAACGCGGGAATCCTGTGTAGGCATAGAGTTGCGATAGGGCTTCCTTGATTTGGCTGACCGTCAGTCCGGCATCCAAGCCGCCGTTGATGGTCTCGGCCAAGGCGGTATAGTCGGCTTTGGCCTCATTGCAGGCGATGGCCGACATGAAGGCCGCCTGCTCGGTAGTAAAGGTGAGTGTGTTCATTTCTTTTGCGTTTTCTTTAGTGGATTGCGTTCCACAGGCGGCCATTGTCAATGCTATGTTTGTTCAACCATTCGGCTACCAAATCGGCAATCTCGGCATTGTTCATCTCTTGGAACATAAAGTGGCTATTGCCTTTGATGCCCATGTCGGGAAGATGGACGACAGTGGCATCACCTCCGTCTTGATTATAATGCTCGGCGAAATCGCGGCATTGGTTCAGCACCATCTGCCAAAAACCTGTCGATTGGATATCCTCTGGCCCATTCATGATGTTGTCGCCGAAGAGGAAGAGCATCGGCACCTTGGCCTCAACAAACTTCTGGTATTCAGGCGAACCCACCATGGGTGCAAAACCCGGCTCTATGGCCACGATGGCAGCGATGTTCTCCGTATCGGTCTGCCAACCTACGCGACCACCCTGCGAGTGGGTGATATAGACGGCTTTCTTGCCGGTCATCTTCTGCACATCTGACAACACGGCACTCATCGCCTGTCCGAAGAGCGACTCGTCGTAGTTGCCCGTGTTGGGTGTCATCTGGCAGAAGAACTGTGTCTGCACCTCGTCGCCAGCAGGGAACTGCGAGCCCTCGTAGCGTTCGGGAGCTACGCGACCGATGCGGAAGTGGGTGTACCAAGCCTGTTCGCCTACCTTGAACTTGCCGTCCTCCACGTCGCCGGGGTCGGTGACGATCATCTCGGTGGCGGCAGCGGCACCACGACGCGGCTGGTCGACGAGGAATACGGAGTAACCCTTCTTCAGGAATAGGTCGCTCCAACCCTCACGTCCGTCGGGAGTGGCCTGCCAGCCCGTGCGCGTCTGCCCGTAGCCATGCAGGAACACCATCGGGATGCCGTTGCCCGAGGCGGGAATCTGGTAGAAGGTGTTGGCATGGTCCACATGCGTGGTGGTGCCTTTGCGCGATTGGTCCATCCAATTTTGTGTGGCATCGTAATCGCCTGGGATAGGGTCGGTGATGCGTCCGCCCGACGAGAATACGCCTTGCTTCTCAATCACGAGGCCTGTCTGCACGGGCTCGTCTTTCTGGTTGCAGCAGGCGGAGAAAGCGAGAGCAGCTACTGCTATAACTGCGATTTTTATAAGTCTTTTCATGGTACTCATACTAGTGTTTTTTTCATAGATCCAATGTTTTGATATTTGCTGCAAATATACAAAGTTAGCGTTAGAAACCGATTTCTTTTAGCCACTTGTCGATTTGTCCGAACTTCTTGTCCATGCCGACACCGTTCATCTCTTTGGTGACGACACAGATGCCGTCGCGGTGGTCGCTCTTGGGCGTGGCCTTGACGATGTCTTTGAGGGTCTCATATTCGGCGGTGTAGGCCGTGCAGAACGGAATGACGGTCTTGCCGCTGAAGTCGTATTGTTCCAGGAAGGTGAAGACGGGCATCGGGGCAGTGTACCACCAGCAGGGGACGCAGACAAGCACCTCGTCATATTGTGCCATGTCGCTCACAGTGCCTTTGATGGCGGGATGTGTGTTGGCATCTTTCTCGGCCTTGGCTTCGTTGGCGCACTCGTCGTAGTCGGTGGGGTAGTCGGCCTCACGGACGATTTCAAACTGGTCGGCGTTGAGTTTCTGCGCGATGTAGTCGGCAGCCGCCTTGGTGTTGCCGCTCCAAGAGAAGTAGGCCACCAGTACTTTCTTGTTGTTCAAACTGTTCATGTTTTCTCCTTTCTTTTGTGCGCAGGCCGTGGTGCCGAAAAGGCTCATGATGGCCAATGTCGCGATGATGAGTGTTCTTTTCATAGTCATTAGTTTATCCGTAATTTTCAATCAAATATTTTACAAAGTTCATGTCGTTGAAGTTGACTGTACCAGTGTCGTGCTGGTTCATCGTGGCAATTTGAGCCATGTCGTCGTCGGTGAGGGTAAAGTCGAAGATGTCGAGGTTTTGCTGCATACGCTCTTTGTGAGTGGACTTGGGGATGGCCACGATGCCGCGTTGCGTGAGCCAGCGGAGGGCTACCTGCGAGGCGGTCTTGCCGTGTTTGGCACCAATGCCGGCCAGCAGGTCACTCTTGATGATGCCATCCACACCTTGTCCGCCGAGTGGTCCCCATGCCATCATCTTGGTGCCGAACTCGTTGAGCGTAGGCTCGATTTCGCGTTGCTGAATCATCGCGTTGCACTGCAGTTGGTTTACCATCGGCTTCATATCCACATAGTGGGCGAAGTCGAAGAAACGGGCTTGTTGGAAGTTGCTCACGCCGATGGCACGCACTTTGCCGTCGCGGTAGGCGTCCTCCATTGCACGCCAGGTGCCGAACACATCGCCGTATGCCTGGTGTATGAGTAGCAAGTCGATGTAGTCCGTTTTCAGCTTGTGCAGGCTCTCGTCGATGCTGCGGGCGGCCTTCTCCTCGCCGTTGTTGCTGATCCATACCTTGGTGACGAGGAACAGGTCCTCGCGCTTGATGCCCGACTTGGCGACGGCCTCGCCAACGCCTTCCTCATTGAAATAGGCTTGTGCGGTATCAATTAAGCGATAGCCCACACTCAATGCGTCGCTCACGCAACGCTCCGCCTCTTGCGGCGGCACTTGGAATACACCGTAGCCCAAAACCGGCATCTCAACGCCGTTGTATAGTCTGATGTTTTGCATAGTTTTGATGTTTTATGATTTCTAACTGTTTGACAATGCAAAACTACAACCATCATTCATCATGGCTGTTATGGATTTTTCGGGAAAAGTTTCACATTTTGCGGTTTTCTATTTAATCCTTTAGAAAACAATCTACATCGCAAGAATCGCCCTCAAATTTGTATCCGTAAACGTATGCCAAATCATCAACTTGATGGGTTTATAGTCTTCAAAAAGCTGTTTTATAAACTCTATTTCAAAAACAATGCGAATGTCATTTTCATCGTATTCTTGGCGAATTTCATGTTTGGTTCCCACACGAGCCACTTTGATTATATACAAATCCCGAATCCCTTTGCCTTTAGTATATGGCATGAAATAATAGAGCTTATTCAACTTAACGGTTGATGGGAATTTCTTTCCTGTGTAGTACAGCTTGGCATTTTGTTGGTTAAATGGGTCGATATTCTCGCCAGTAACCAAACTTACCAACACGTTTTTTGAGTCATCAAGGTCAACATTATTAACACGCTTTCTTTTTCTATAAACATTTCTGACGATGTCTTCGGGATAAGCCTTTTGTATATCAATTAGGTCAATGGGAAACAATTCTGGTGGTAGCATCTCATTGGCTATACGATTTGCATCTTCGAATTGTGACTCTTCAGGATTTTGTGCATCAATGTCATTAAACAGCCTAATTAGAGAACGTCCTATTGCGTATGCGAGATTTACAGGCACGGCATTGCCAATTTGTTTGTACTGTTCTGAAACATTTCCTTCAAACACCCAATTGTCTGGGAAGGTTTGAATGCGGGCATATTCTCGAACCGTCAAAGGACGGGTTTATATGGGACGACAATGTTAAAAAATTATACACGTTTAACAATCCATTTTAATTCTTTGAGAGTTTTAACCAATCTTGGGAAATTGCCTGCATGCCATTGAGTACATACGACAAATTCCACATTGTCTGCACTTGTCAATATTTCGTTCGGTGAAGCAGAATACCTGTTAATTTCTTTCGAACCTGCTTCCATCAAATCCCGAAGTTCGGAATATTTCCTGACCATAGCCCTTCCACCAATAAGAGATTTGGGAAATCTTTCTTCTATTTCCGCAAATGTTGCTGTTGGATTACGCTTAACATATTGACGCACTGCTTCTAATGCAATTTTTGTCATAAACATAGCAGGGCCACCATTCAGTGAGTATTTTATGAGTTTCTTCTTTTCCGTAGGAGATTTAACTTTTGTAGGTTTCAGTTTTGTGACTTTACCAAATTCATAACTTAATTTTACCAGTTGAAGCTCATCGTCAAGTATATCCTCAAAAACTTCCTTTTCCATTAACTTCCTTCGTAATAAATCAAACAACAATGTCGTACCTTTGTCATCTTCATTCAATAATGAAAGTGCTTCATGCAGGCTATTCCTATAGCGTTGCCTGTGTAGTTGTTTTGAGCAAAAAGATTCTAACGATTCCAACGAAAAATTCTCATAAGTTAATAATTCACAAAATCTTGTACCATCCTCCAAATCAGGAGTAAGTGTTGCTGTTAGTACGGGGTGAGGATTCTCTTTGTCATCCGGGGCATTGTAGTAAAGTTGCCATTTCTCGCCGATATACAAACCAACACGCAACTCCAATTGGCGCATATAAGAAAACAACTGGATTTCTTGACGTGCTTTTAAATGATTGTTAGGTTCTTTTACTTCTACAGCCAAGACACGTTCACCGTTTTTTTTCAATACGATATCAGGGACTAAAGATTTGGAATTGCCTTCGGGAAGGATTGGTTTTGACTCCACGCATCCTCCAGCAATACTCCAACCGAGGAATTTAAATTGCTCTTCGATCCGTTTCTGATATACTGACTCATCAACACCTATATCTTTCAATTCGCGAAGCGTAAGCACAATGTCATTCCATTTGTTCATGGCTATAAAATATATTAATTAATGTCTTCAAGAATTGTAGGAAGTGAATTGCAAATTTTCTGATATGCATCAATTACATCGAACACGATTGCGTAGAAACGATTAATTGAAACAAGCCTCAAGTTATTTGATGAGAAAGCATCATTTTGGTCTATCACATTCCATAACTTTTCTGTACCAGAAAAGTCGCTTAAATTGACTATATAGCAAATGGCCTTATTGTCTTTTAATAGTCTATCAAAGCAATGAATAAATAAAGCATTTCTTTTTTTGGAGGGAAGAATATCTACATTTTCTATTAGACAAGCAAAGATATGTCTTTCCTCGTTGACAACATCAAAACCATGTGTAGGAACAGACCATCCGTTGCCTGCGTATCGGAAAAGATTCTGATGGAAGTATCCAATATGATTATTGTTGGATTTATCCATCTGACGAATACATTCCGAAGCTACAATTTCTTCCATCGTCCTCCCATAAACTTTTGCGTCAAAAGCCAATTTGACGGGGTCTATGATGTTTTTGTTAAACCCCTTGAGGTCAATGTTAGCACTATACCGCAAAACAGTTTCTTTAACATGATTATAGATGTCTTCATCTGAAATAAAACCAAGATTATACGCTCTCATTTTTAATACTTTTTTGTTTTCTGAATTACAAATTGCTTATCTCCTCTTTGAAAGTGAGTCCTTGCGAAACTCCTCTATCTGCCGCAGTTTCTGCTCTCGAGTGTAGGGATGCAATGACATGCGTAGTACCTCCCATTGAGCTGCCATACTGTTTTGCCGATGAAAATCGCTTATATACAAGCCGTTGTGTGATGAATTGTTCTGCATACGACTCCAATTATTTTCCAATGATGCGCAAAAATACAACTTTTTTCAAAATGTCGCCATCGGTTCGTTCATTCCCTAAACGAACTCGGCGAAGCCCCAAGATTGTTTTGGACGTAGCGCGAGAAATGGCTGAGGGAGGCGAAGTTGAAGCGGTCGGCGATGTCGGTGAGCGTGAGGCTCCGGTCTTTGAGTAGGTGCGAGAGTTCCATGGCGGCGTAGCGGTTGATCCAGTAGTTGGCCGACTGGTCGCTGACGCGCTTACAGATTTCTGAGAGGTACTTGGGTGTAACGCACAACTCGCTGGCGTACCATGCCACATCGCGGTGCTCGCGGTAATCGCTGTGCTCCAGCATCGCCACAAAACGGTCCATCACCGATGCTGTCTGCGCCGACAGATCCGCCTCGCCGTAGATGCGCGAGTGGAACTCGAAGAAGTCGATGAAAAGCGTCTGAAGCACGGCAATCATCTCGTCGCCGTGAAAATACTTGTGCGGATGCCTCATGCGACGGAACACCTCCTCGAAGTCGCGTTCGCATAGCTGTTGCTCCTCCTCGTTGAGATGCATGATGGGGTCGATGTAGAGTGACATACCGCCTCGTGTGCCGTAGTTGGAATGTGTGGCGCAGACGTTGATGAAGTCGAGATCCACATAGACAACGCTCACACGAAAGTCCACTGATGGCTTTATTCGCGTCACCTGCCGATTGGCCACCACAATCATGCAGTCGCCCTTCCAGAAGTGGAGCTGGCTGCCGCCGTACCACACCTCGCACTCGCCCGCCGAGCAGTAGGCATGGGTGATATAGCTTTCCATACCCGCCTCCGCGATGCGATTAAGACTATCGTCGATGATGATATTTCGCTCGTTGAGTTCCACGATGCAAAGTTATAAAAAATCCGCAAGCCAAGCTTACGCCTGAGTTGCGGAATCTTTCGAAGAATTCAAGAAAGCATCATGCCGTTGGGGAAGGAGTTTGCTTTTTCCGTTTGATTAACCTATTGAATATGGCGGCGACGATGATGATGGCTGCGGCAATGGCGACGGTTACTTTGATGGCTTCGAAGCCTGTGGAGGCAGCAAGTCGCAAATGGTCGACCACGATATGATAGGCGGTCCAGAAAATGCCGCCTCCGGGCACCAATGGGATGATGCCGCAAATGAGGAAAACCGTGACCGGGCAACGGCGGATGTGGGCCTGAAGGTAACTAACGATGCTCAAAACAAAAGCGGCAATAAAGGCTGAACCTGAAAAGATATACACTCCCCAACCAATCATTCCGATAAAGCCGCTGTCGAGATAGAATTTGCGAGGAACACCGAAAATCACCGCAAAGCCCATCGTGCCCACGAAAGCTGCCGCCAACTGTATGACCCAGTGCGAGGTCAAAGGGTCGATTTCGGGTGTGCCCAACTGAATGATGCTGCCCAATAGTCCACCTTGAATCACGAAAGCTGTTGACACGCCAAGGGCAATACCAAGGAAAGAAAGGAAAGCGTCGGTAAGGCGCGTGGTGCCGGCAATATAGGCCTCGTTAGCAAGGTCGCGCATACCATTGGTGAATGGTACGCCAGGTACTAACGCAATGATGGTGCCGATAATCATATTGGGCAGATGCAGTCCGAAGGGCAGGATTTTATAGGTGATGACGCACAGCAATCCTCCGATAAGACCTCCGACAAAGTTGCCCATAAGACGCGACATGTGGGAGGCGACAAACGTCATAAAGGCTCCGAGCAGCAGGCCGCAAAAGAAAGTGGCAACGGCATCGAGGATGCTACCGCCGAAGATGATGCAGAAAGCGGCCACTCCAAAGGAAGTGCCGAGAATCGTCTCCCACCACGGCTTGCCTTTGGCGGCGCGGACGGCTTGCAGGCGGCGTTCCAACTCATCGAGCGACATGGGATGGTCGCTCAGGTCGCGCGAGATTTGGTTCACCTCAACCACACGGCTCAACTGCATACCCTTGAGGGGGATGTGTTCGGCGCGGGCGAAGTGCTTGCCGGAAGAAATGATGCCATTGCTGAGTACAAAAAAATGCTCGTCTTCAATGCCGTAAACATTGGCAATATGCTGCATGGTGTTTTCTACTCGGCTGATTTCGGCTCCGTTCTCGAGCAGGATGTGTCCCGCTTCGGTGGCTAATCTGAGTGCTCGTTCCTGATCTTCCATTTTATCCCAAAATTAAAATGGCCACAAAGATACGGTTTCTTGCATTATTTTCCGCCCATACAACAAAATTTGACAATTTGCAAGACAGATGACACATTTTCCCAACAAAATCCGCTATCTTTGCGCCATCGTTTTATGCATAAAACCTTGCGCTTATGATATGCTTTTTCCAACCTGACAATCAGCGGATTATCGCCGTTGATTCCAATTCTCCTCTTTCAGAGGAAACCGTTTCCAAACTCACTTGGCTTTTCGGGAAGGCCGAACTGATTCAAAAAGACACGGTGAAAGGCCACTTCGTCGGGCCGCGCCGCGAGATGATTACGCCTTGGAGCACCAACGCCGTCGAAATCACCCAAAACATGGGTATCAAGGGCATTGTGCGCATTGAGGAATTTCAAAAGGTGGAGTCGAAGGACGCGCCTTTTGACCCGATGTTGCAAAACCGCTACAAGGATCTCGACCAGAACGTGTTCGCCATCGACCGCAAGCCCGAGCCGCTGAAATACATCGACGACATTGAGGCTTACAACCAGCAGGAAGGATTGGCTTTGAGCGAGGAAGAAATGGAATATCTGAAAGGCATATCCGCAAAGATTGGGCGCAAACTTACCGACAGTGAGGTGTATGGTTTTGCGCAAGTCAATTCCGAACATTGCCGCCACAAGATTTTCAACGGCACTTTCGTCATCGACGGGAAGAAGATGCCCAACACGCTTTTCGCCCTCATCAAGAAAACCTCGAAGATGAACCCGAACCGCCTCGTTTCGGCCTACAAGGACAATGTGGCGTTCATCCTCGGCCCCAAGGTGGAGCAGTTTGCCCCCGCCGAGCCCAACAAACCTTCGGCCTTCCAAATCAAGCCCATCGAGACGGTGATTTCGCTGAAAGCCGAGACGCACAACTTCCCGACCACTGTTGAACCTTTCAACGGCGCAGCCACGGGCAGCGGCGGCGAAATCCGCGACCGTTTGGCTGGCGGTCAGGGCAGTTTGCCGTTGGCGGGAACGGCCGTTTATATGACTTCCTATCCCCGCACGGAGCAAGGCCGCGAGTGGGAGAAGGACATCGAGCCGCGCAAATGGCTTTACCAAACACCGGAAGAAATCCTCATCAAGGCCTCAAACGGTGCCTCCGATTTCGGCAACAAGTTCGGCCAGCCGCTGATTAACGGCAGTTTGTTGACTTTTGAGCATAGCGAGAAAGAGACTTTGGGCTACGACAAGGTCATTATGTTGGCAGGCGGCATCGGTTTCGCTAAAGTCAAGGATGCCAAGAAGTTGGAACCTGAAGAGGGCGATGTAATCATCGTTCTCGGCGGCGACAACTACCGTATCGGTATGGGCGGCGGTGCCGTGTCGAGCGTCGATACGGGTCAATACAGCAACGCCATTGAGCTGAATGCCGTGCAACGCGCCAACCCCGAGATGCAGAAGCGCGTGAGCAACGTGATTCGCGCGATGGCCGAAAGCGACAGCAACCCCATCCGAAGCATCCACGACCACGGCGCGGGCGGTCACCTCAACTGTCTCTCCGAACTCATCGAAGATGCTGGCGGTGTGGTTTACGTTGATAACCTGCCCGTCGGCGACCCGACTTTGTCCGACAAGGAAATCATCGGTAACGAGTCGCAAGAGCGTATGGGCTTGTTAGTCAATAAGAAAGACAAGGAAATCATCAAGGAAACCGCCGAGCGTGAACGCGCACCTTATTATGAAGTGGGCGAGGTGACGGGCGACGAGCGACTTCGTTTCGTCCGCAAGAAAGGCAAGGCACCCATCGATTTGGCCATTTCCGATTTCTTCGGAAGCGCGCCCAAAACGATTTTGCACGACAAGACCAAGCCCTATCATTTCAAGAAAATCAGTTACACCAAACGCGATATTCACAAGTACCTCAACAACGTGCTGCAAATGGAAGCCGTGGCCTGCAAGGATTGGCTCACCAACAAGGTGGACCGCTCCGTGACGGGTCGCGTGGCGCAGCAGCAGTGCGTGGGTGAGATTCAGTTGCCGCTGAGCAACCTTGGCATCAGCGCCTTGGACTACAACGGCAAGCGCGGCATTGCCACGGCCTTGGGTCACGCTCCGATTGCGGGCTTGATTGACCCTGCCGCCGCTTCGCGCCTTTCGGTTTCCGAGGCTTTGACCAACATCCTTTGGGCACCGATTGAGGGCAATCTTGAAGGCGTTTCGCTGAGTGCCAACTGGATGTGGCCTGCCAAGCAGGAAGGCGAGACAGCCCGACTTTATGAAGCTGTTAAAGCCTTGAGCGACTATTGCGTGGCCTTGGGCATCAACGTGCCGACGGGCAAGGACAGCCTCTCAATGACGCAGAAATACCCTGACGGTGAGAAAGTTGTGGCTCCGGGAACGGTCATCATCTCCGCTGCGGGTGAGGTTTCCAACATCCGCCAAGTGGTGCGTCCCGTGATGAAAGCCGACGAAAACACCGAACTCCTTTACATCGACTTCTCGAAAGACGGCTTCGAACTCGGCGGCAGCAGTTTCGCGCAGAGCATTGGTGCCATCGGTCAGGCGGTGCCCGATGTGAAGAGCGTCAATTATTTCAAGAAATGCTTCAATGCCATCCAGAAACTCATCGAGCACAATTTGGTTTTGGCCGGTCACGATGTTTCGGCAGGTGGCCTGATTACCACGCTGTTGGAGATGAACTTTGCCAACACGACTTATGGAATGAACCTCGATTTGAGCACGTTCAACGCCGAAGACTTTATGTCCGTGCTGTTCTGCGAGAAGCCTTCGGTGGTGATTCAAGTCTCCAACGACGGTATCGCCAACCGAATGTTGCGCGAACTTGGCATCAGTTTCAAGATGATTGGCAAGCCACAAGCCAAGCGGCAAATCAACATTTTGCACGCCGACCACAACTATATTTTCGACATTGACGCGCTGCGCGACACTTGGTTCAAGTCGTCGTACCTCCTCGACCGCAAGCAGAGCGGTCCGCGCAAGGCGATGGAACGTTTTATGAACTACAAGAAACAGTATCTGCACTATAGTTTTGGCCGAAACTTCACTGGCACGGCGGCCAGCCTCGGCATCGACCTGCATCGCCGCAAGCCTACGGGCATCAACGCGGCCATCATCCGCGAAAAAGGCTGCCAGTGCGACCGTGAGATGGCTTACGCGCTTTATCTCGCCGGTTTCGACGTGCGCGATGTCACGATGACCGACCTTGCCACAGGTCGCGAGGACTTGAAGGACGTGAATATGATTGCCTTCATCGGTGGTTTCTCCAACTCCGATGTGCTCGGCTCGGCCAAAGGCTGGGCGGGAGCCTTCCTTTATAATAAGAAAGCCAAGAAAGCCCTCGACGACTTCTACGCCCGCGAGGACACGTTGAGTCTTGGCGTGTGCAACGGCTGCCAGCTGATGATGGAACTCGGCCTGCTTTATCCTGACCACGAAGAGCACCCTGTGATGATGCACAACGACTCACACAAGTTCGAGTCGGGCTTCCTCAATGTGGAGATTGCCCAAAACGAGAGCGTGATGCTCAAGTCGCTGTCGGGCAGAAGATTAGGTGTGTGGATTGCCCACGGCGAGGGTCGTTTCTACTTCCCCTATTTCCGCGACAAGTACAAAATCGTGATGAACTACGGTCAGGACGAATACCCAGGCAACCCCAATGGCAGCGACTGGTCCACGGCGGCGGTTTGTTCCAACGACGGACGCCACTTGGCCATGATGCCTCACCTCGAAAGAGCCTTCTTGCCCTGGCAGTGGGCCTACTATCCCGACGAGCGCAAGAACGACGAAGTCTCGCCTTGGATGGAGGCGTTTGTGAATGCGCGGAAATGGGTGGAGGAGAGGAGGAAGTAAGCCATTGGATTGACGAAAAAGTCTGAGCAAATCTTCTCAAATCTATGAAAAAAAGAGAGATTTGAGTAATTTTGCTTGCATTTTTTATTGCTATGAGAGATGGATTTGTTATTTTTGCAGCAAAATTAAATCGGAATGGATAACAAGAATATCCTGATTGGTCGCGAGCGAGAAAAGGCTGAACTTCAACGTTGTGTGGATTCTGACAGGTCGGAATTTGTCATCGTGTATGGCCGTCGCCGTGTCGGCAAAACTTATCTTGTTGACCAATTCTTTCATCACCAATTTGACTTTGCCTATACAGGAGGCCATCGGCTTCCCAAGGCCAAGCAGCTGCGCAACTTCGCCAAAGCCTTGAAGAATTATGCAAAGTTGGAACGTCAGCCAAAGTTTTCCGACTGGGACGATGCTTTTGATGCTTTGGAGGAATATCTGGAAACCATGCCTGACGACAAGCGTAAAGTCATCTTTTTCGATGAGATGCCTTGGATTGACACGCCGCAGTCGGAGTTTGTCGATGCTTTGGAGATGTTTTGGAATGGCTGGGCTTCGCGGCGAAGCGACATTGTCTTTGTCGCCAGCGGTTCATCAACCTCATGGATGATTGACAAACTCGTTGAAAATCAAGGTGGACTTCACGGGCGAATCACCAGCAATATCTATGTGCGGCCTTTCACCTTGCATGAAACCGAAGTCTTTTTGGCCCATCGAAAAGCTTCGTGGGACCGTTACCAAATCCTTCAAGCGTATATGATTCTTGGCGGCATTCCTTTTTATTATAGCCTCTTGAATCCGAAAGAGAGCCTCGTCCAGAATGTGGATAGGTTGTTTTTCCGAAAGAACGGAGAACTAAAGACGGAGTTTGAGGAATTGTATCATTCTTTGTTCAGTCATACGGAAAAATACACCGAGATTGTCAAGTTGCTGAATGACAAGCGCGAGGGTTTGACCCGTGATGAAATGTTGACGGCTACGGGTATGGATAGCACAGTATTGACCAAGGTGTTGCGCAACCTTGAACGTTGCGATTTTGTCATCCGCTATTCCCAATTTGGCAACAAAAACAAGGGGGCCATTTACCGCTTGGTGGATTTCTACACCTTGTTTTATTATCGCTTCGTTGAGGGTTTTAATGGTCAGGATGAGGAATGGTGGAGCCACAATTTCCAGTCGCGCGGTGTGGGGGCGTGGCAAGGCTTCTCGTTTGAATTGGTATGCCTTATGCATCTACGACAAATGAAGCGGAGTTTAGGCATTGGTGGAATTTCGACCGAAGCATCGGCGTGGCGATATGTGCCACCGAAGGCTGCCAAAAGCCAAGAAAAAGGAACACAAGTCGATTTGTTGATTGACAGGGCTGACCGTGTCATCAATCTTTGCGAGATGAAGTTTTCGGAACATCCTTATCGGATTACGGAGGACTATGAAAAACTGTTACGCGACAGGATGGAAACTTTTCGGACGCAAACGAAAACAACAAAATCACTTGTACACACATTTGTCACCACGTTTGGAGTTGCTGACGGAATGTACCGAAGCATCGTGAACAGTGAGGTGACGATGGATGGTTTGTTTGAATCATAAAAATTAAGAATATGCCCAAAGAAAAAATAAACAAAACCAACGCCTGCCGCATCCTCGACCAGAGGAAGGTGGCTTATGAATTGATTCCTTACGAGGTGGACGAGAATGACCTCGGGGCGCAGCATATCGCCGACCAATTGGGCGAGGACATCGACCAAGTGTTCAAGACCTTGGTGCTGAAAGGCGACAAAATCGGATATTTCGTCTGCGTCATACCGGGCAACGACGAACTCGACCTGAAGAAGACTGCCAAAGCCACGGGCAACAAAAGCTGCGACCTTATCCCGATGAAGGAACTGCTGCCCCTGACAGGTTATATCCGTGGCGGCTGCTCGCCCGTGGGCATGAAGAAACAGTTCCCGACTTTCATCCACGAGACTTGCGAACTGTTTGATTACATTTACGTTAGCGCAGGCGTGCGCGGCTTGCAGTTCAAGCTCAACCCGCAGGACTTGATTCAAGTGGTGGACATGAAAGTGGCTGATTTGACGGTTTTTGAAATTGGAACGAAATGAGCTACACTATCCGCAAATCCACTTTGGCCGACCTGCCGACCATCCTCAACCTCCGCGACCAAGCCCGAGAGATTATGCGCAGCTATGGCAACACCTTCCAATGGCCCGACGGCTATCCTCGCGACGATATGTTCAAGAAAGACATTGAGTTAGGAGGCAGCCATGTCATGCTTGATGATAGGGGAGAGATAGTTGGGACTTTCGCCTTGCTGCCCAGCCCCGAGGTGACTTACAATGTCATTTATGACGGCCAATGGCTTGACGACGAGCCGTATCATGTCATCCACCGCATCGCCAGCACGCCCGATTCGCACGGCATCTTGGATGCGCTTTTGGATTATTGCGAAAGCCAAGTTTCCAATATCCGCATCGATACGCACGAGGCCAACATCATCATGCGCAAGGGATTGGAGCGGCACGGCTACCACTATTGCGGCATCATTTACCTTTTGGACGGCAATGAGCGGCTGGCTTTCCAGAAACGCTGTTGATTTGCCTCAGTGGTTGTTTCCGCATGTCATTGTACCTCCAAAATCATATTTTTTTGCCTTTTGTATATGATTTTTCCTAATTTTGCGTTTGCTTCATAGAAGTTTCACAAATCATAATCAAACCCTATCCAATGAAATACGTGCATCTTGTCTTCATACTGCTTTTCCCGTTTGCTTCCCTTTTTGCCCAAGTCAATGTGCCTGACAATTCCGTTCCCGACAGCCTCGAAGTGGAACTCGAAGAGCAGGAAATCAAGGACTTGAACTCAGGCAAGGCGGTCGTTGATGAGTCGGCGGTGATGGAAATGCTTGATTTGGTGGGCAGCATCAGTTATTTCAAGGATGTTTACCTCGATATTGATACCGCAGTGATGAACATCTACGACTACGACAAAGACGAGGTGCCCCTATTTGATGATTCCATCTATCAGCAGCGCATTGAGGCTTTGGCCCGCAAAACCACTATTCCCTTGACTTTCAACAGCCATGTGAAGTCGTTCATCGAATTGTACGCGGTTCGACGCCGCCAGCAGTCAAGTCGAATGTTGGGCCTTTCTTATGTCTATTTCCCGATGTTTGAGGAGTATCTTTCCCAATACAACCTGCCTTTGGAACTGAAATATCTGGCTATGGTGGAATCGGCGTTGAATCCTACGGCAGGCTCGAAGGCAGGTGCCAAAGGCTTGTGGCAGTTTATGTTAGGGACAGGTAAATACTATGGTTTGCGTGTCACGACTTTGGTTGACGAGCGTTACGATCCGATGAAGGAAACCGTGGCGGCCTGCCAATACCTGCAAAGCCTTTACGCCCGCTACGAGGACTGGTTTCTCGTGTTGGCGGCCTACAACTCTGGTCCGGGAACGGTCAACAAGGCCATCATGCGTGCGGGCGGCGTGAGGAACTATTGGGCCATCTGGCCTTACCTGCCCAAGGAAACCCGTGGCTATGTGCCAGCCTTCATCGCCGTGACCTACCTGATGAATTATTCCACCGAACACAACCTTTATCCCGTCAATCCGGGCCTGTTGTTGCATGGCACCGACACGGTTTTGGTGCATGACCGCGTAGGGTTCGACCAAATCAACGAGTGCATCGGCGTGTCAATGCAAGACCTCGTTTTCTTCAACCCGCAATACACCAAACGCATCATTCCCGGCTCGAAAGACTACCCTTATGTGTTGCGCCTTCCGATGAAATACTGCCTGCGTTTCGCACAACTTGAAGACAGTCTTTATGCCTACAAGAGCAAGGCCGTAGTGAAGCAGGAAATCATCGAAAAGAAGGTGGAGGCCATGAGCGACAGCTTTGTCCATGTGGTGAAGAAAGGGGAGAGCTTAGCCAGCATTGCGAGGAAATACCATGTTTCCGTTTCAAACATCAAGCATTGGAATCACCTCAAGCGCGAAACCATCCATGTCGGACAAAGGCTGACCATCTATCGATCGGGTTCACCTATGGCTCAGGTGAGCAAAAGCACAGGAAAAAGTCAGAAGGCAAAATCGAGTGTGACGACTCCGACTGTCAAGACGCATGTGGTGAAAAAGGGCGAGACGTTGGCCTCCATCTCCAAGAAATACCATTGTACAGTTGCCGACATCAAGAAATGGAATGGCATGAAGAGTAATAACTTAAAGGTGGGGCAGAAGTTGAAAATCAAGAAATAACATCCAATATTATGAAAAGGCATTTCAATATCATCGCAATCGTCGCGTTGGTCGTGCTCGTGGCCTCGTGCGGCGACAAATCGCGCACAGCGAAGAAAGACCGTTCGGTAGGCGGTACTTCAGAAATTATGGTCGTCACCCAAAACGATGAGCAATGGAATGGTCGCATTGGCGATTCGCTCCGCCATTTTTTCCTTGACTATCAGTATGGTTTGCCCCAGCCTGAGTCGCGCAACGAGTTGGCGCATATCAACTTGGCAGGCTTTTCCGATATGTTCAAGAAGCACAAGAACATCATCGAGGTTGAAATCAAGCCGAGCCTTGAGAAGGCCGTGGCCGAGACCGCTGAAGACCTTTGGGCCGCGCCGCAGCGTTACATCAAAATCAGTGCGCCTGACATCACCTCGTGGGTGGAACTGTTTGACAGACAGAAAGAAGTCTACCAGCAGTGGTTCGACAAGGTGGAGCGCGATCGCATCATGAATGTGTTTCGTCCCACCAAAGATGAAGGCATTGCGGCAGCCATCGCAAAGAAATTCGGCTTCACGCTCATCGTTCCGCAAGGTTTTTTCATTGCCAAGGACGAGCCTGACTTCATGTGGATTCGCAAGGAACAGGAACGCTCCAGCGCGTGCATCGTGATTTACCAGACACCTTACAAAGACACGCTCCAGTTCAGCACGAGCAGCCTCGTGGCCATGCGTGACATGATGATGCAACAATACATCCCCGGCCCGCTGGAAGGCTCCTACATGGCCACCGAAACGGAGTTTGTGCCGCCTATGGTGACCAATGTCAAGGACTTTCCTGCTGGCTACACTGTGGAGATGCGTGGCATGTGGCGTGTGGTGAACGATTTTATGGGAGGCCCCTTCGTTTCCTACACCTTCGCCGACAATCGCACGGGCAACCTCGTCACGGTGGAAGGCTACTATTACGAGCCTAACCAAAAGAAACGCAACCAGTTGCTGCAATTGGAATCGATAGCTTATAGTTTGCAATTCACCGAGGAATAAGTTTTTTCCACGCAGAAATCGCAGCATCTTGGGAATCCTATCGGGCTATTCTCATAATTCTGCATATTCTGCGTGAGATTATTTCTTCCGATAGGTCACCAAGATTTCCCCGAGCGGAGAGTCTGTTCGCGTGACGATACAGCCTTCTTTCCAAAGCCCGAAAACAGTTCCGTCACAAGTCATCGTGCCATCCTTTGAAAGCGTCATCCGACCTTGCGTTTCGCCTTCCAAATTATTGAAAGTCAGCAGGGAGTCTGGACCGATGACGATGGTATTCTGCTTTTCCATTTCGCCGATTTGTTTCACCAATTCGGGCGTGCTGCGCCGTTCATCGAATTGGACATTCACTTTGTCGACCGTCCAAGTGCCGATGAGCGAGGGAGAGTCGTTATGGCAAGCGTAGAGCGCGAGAAAAGTTCCCAAAAGGAAAAGAATCTGTTTTTTCATGGTGCTAAATTTCAGGCAAAGGTAAGTTTTTTTACTTTTGTTCGCTCAAAACAACTGTTTTTCATGAAAGGCAATCGGCTGCAATGGTTCAAGACGGAGGAGCGCGAGGGACGGAACTTTGTTTTCGACCCTTTACGGAAGCGGTTTGTGCTGCTCACGCCCGAGGAGGAGGTGAGGCAAAAGGTGTTGTATTTGCTTGTGGAACATCTCAAAGTGCCTGCTGGGCTTATTGCTGTGGAGTATTCGCTGAAAGTGAACGGTTTGGACAAGCGTGCCGATGCCGTTGTTTTCGGTGCCCAAGGCCATCCAATAATGATAGTGGAGTGCAAGGCCGCAACTGTGCCACTCACTCAAGCCGTGTTGGAGCAGGCCGTGCGCTATCATTCCGCATTGCGCCCTCGCTATTTGTTGTTGACCAACGGCACGGTCACTTATTGCTATCAAGTGGAAGGCCAATCCATATCCCCCCTCGACCATTTGCCGGATTATGGAGAAATGAGGGGAGAGGCGCATGAATAAAAATGGAATGTGATGGCATTTTGTTGAAAAAAGTCAATTAAAACGGAATAAATTTATTTCTAATTGAATTTTTTTCTATTTTTGGCCTGTCAAAAAACTCAGTACCATGAAAAAGTCTACTCTATTCTTGCTGTTTTTCGGCATGGTTTTCATCCATCAGGCCATTGCCCAAGAACGCCAAATCATCCAAGGCTACTGCAAGGACGAAAACGGCAAACCTATTGAAAACGTGAGTGTTTATGTACATGATTCGCTCCTCGTCTCGGTCACTGATGAGCAAGGACGTTTCACGTATAGTCTGGCCAAATCGGGCTTAAAACTCCGCTTCGCCCACATGGTCTTTGAGCCTGCCTATTACACCATCAATGAGAAGGACATCAACGGCAAGAACCTGACTATCAAGATGAAAACCAAGAGCCATGAACTGCTTGAGGTGGAAATCACGGCCAATGCCCCTCACATCGTTTTCGACAATCCCGTGATGACCGTCATTGATTACACCATCCGCGAGGACGGTATCTATTTGATTGTGTATCGCCGCCGCAACTCCGCCCTGCTCCACCTCTCATTTGACGGAGACACGCTGCACGAAATGCCCATTTCATCACGCTACAAGTACCTCAACAAGGACGCTTTCGGCGACATCTACGCCCTCAACGACTACCAAGCCAGTCAGCTGGGATTCATTGAGTACGGAAACGGGAAGAAAGGCCAGATGAATTTCTATAACTCAATGTCACGCAAGACTTTCCAAGATAAATTCTCCACCATTTTGGCCGCTATTGACAGCATTTTCATTACAGGGCGTTACTTCTATTACAACAAGGAGATGGCCTATTACCGCCATCGTTTGGGCAGCGACGAAGAGCCTGAACTGCTCCATTACATCGTGGACGAGGAAGGCCGCGACGACATCTGGCTGCTAACGCATACAAGAGGCGGTATCGGTGCCAACTTTTGGGTCGCCGACCCGATTTATAACCCAATTTACGCCATCGGCAACAAGTTCTACCTCTTCGCCTACACCGACCACGAAACCATCGTCTTCGATGCGGCGGGCAACGAACTTGAACGTTATTCCCTCACCTTCCACGAATACCGCAAATGGAACGGCAAGATGGAACCTGACCGCCGCTGGAAACAGAAAATGATGGTGGACGCGGCACGGAAAGAGTTCTACACCTTCTTCATCAACGACGGTATCTATACCCTGAAGCGTATCGACCTGAAGACGGGCACCGTCACCTCCGTCATGGACCTCAGCGGCTATCCTTTTGCACAGAATATGAGAATCCACGACGGGGTTTTGTATTTCATCTACCCGACGGGGATTAATAAAAGGAAGGCGTTGTATCAGGTGAGGGTGGAATGAAAAAAATGGCCACAAGGTGTGTTTTGTCGGAAAAATAATGTATTTTTGCTGTCGGAATTATTTGATATAAAACCGACAAAAATTGCAAAAAATAATGCCAGATTCAATTGATAATAAAATACTTATATCACTAAAAAAACGCGGCAAGGGCACTGTGTTTTCAACGGAAGAATACGCCCATTATGGCGACCCTGACACGGTGCAAAAAGCCCTCAGCCGTATGGCGCGAAAAGGCACATTGCTGCATATATGCCACGGCATTTATTGCTACCCAAAAGTGGACAAAACATTAGGGCTGGGCATACTACACCCCACTTTTGAAACCATTGCCCAAGTGATTGCTAAACGCGACAAAGTTAGGATATTTCCCGCCGGAGCATTGGCCCAAAACATGTTGGGGCTATCGACCCAAGTGCCGATGAATGTGGTGTATCTGACCGACGGCAGCAACCGAAAAGTGAACATCAAGAATGGGAGGGGCATCCTCTTTCGCCATGTGTCGCCGAAAAAATTAGCGTTCAAAGACAAATTAGCCATGCTTATCACCACTGCTTTGAGGGAAATGGGAGAAAAAAACGTTACCGATGAGCATAAGCACCAACTGAAAAAAGTGCTGGAACGCCACCCAGAGCCATTTACGACACACGATATGAAACTGATGCCTTTATGGATTAGGAATTTAATCACGGAATTGTATGAACAACTATCTACAACTCACTAAAACGGAGCAGCAAACCGTATTGATGCAATGCAAGAACTTGATGGGGTTGCCCGAGCAAGCCGTTGAAAAAGATTTCTGGGTAACAGTTATGTTGCAACTGGTTTTCGACTCCGATTTGAGCAAGCACATCATTTTCAAGGGCGGAACTTCGCTGAGCAAGAACGGCAATTTGATTGAACGATTCTCTGAAGACATTGATTTAGCCGTGAATTACACCTATTTCGGGCTAAACGATGAGCCGACCAAAAAACAACTGAAAAAGTTGCGCAAATCATCATCACTATTTGTGAGGGAAGCATTGGCAAACATCATCGCCAAACAAATAGAACGGTACGGATTACAGGATTTCTTGAGCATAGCCATTGAGCCTGACGGCGAAGGTGATAGCACTTATCCTGAGCCGCGCCACATCTACATCTATTACCAATCCGTGTTGCCCATTTTCCTCGATTATGTCAAGCCTATGATTGTCTTGGAAGTAGGGGCAAGGTCGCTAATGGAACCTACAGTCGAACTGCAAGTCAAGTCTATCATTGAGGAAACATTGCCGCAAATCAGCACTGACATCATCCAAGCGAAAGTTATTACCGCCGCACCACAAAAGACCTTTTTGGAGAAGGCTTTTCTTCTTCACGAACTCTTTTCCATCGACCACGAAACACTTCCTGCCAATCGTCGCTCTAGGCATTTGTACGACCTCAATCGGATGATGGACAAGGATTTCGCAATAGCTGCTATCCAAGACGACCATTTGTGGGAAAGCATCCGCCACCACAGGGAGATGTTCACGTCCATTGTTGGAGTAGATTATAGCGGCGACATCCGCAGTCGAATCCGTCTCGTTCCGCCTGAAAAGCATTTGGACGATTGGCGCAAAGACTATCAAAAAATGTGCGATTCGATGATCTACGGCCCGCGCCCGACTTTCGCCGAACTAATGGCAAGTATGGAAGATTTGGAGCGACGTTTCAAGAAACGGGAATAGTCGGTAGAAGACGACTGTTGGCCATTTTGCCTCAAATATAAAATAGAAGCGAGGCTATCATTCAAGAAACTTCCATAACCAGCAGGCCATCGGCGATGGGATGCTGAGCATATTCCCGTTCCGTTGAAGGTTGTTGGACGAGAACCTGACTCGGTATTTCGGATGGTATTTCTCGTTGTAAACCGTCAGGCTCTTGCCGCCCACGTTTTCCTCCGCCTTGACTTCGATCGGAACGATTTCCGCCCCGTGCTGGATGACAAACTCAACTTCCGCCGTATTGCCCGAAGTCCAATAATAAGGCACTTCTGCATCGGATTGCGCCATCAGCGACTGAAGCACCGCATTTTCAGCCATTGCCCCCTTAAACTCCGTAAAGCCCGCATTGCCGTTTGTGATGACCTCGGGAGCCACCCGAGCCAACCGACGCAGCAAACCACAGTCACAGGCATACACCTTGAAAGCATCGCGCTCCGCATAGCCGCTCAACGGAATGCCCGGCTTGGAGACATTGAACACTTGCGTTATCATTCCAGCATCATTCAGCCAAAGCAAGGCATCCTCGTAATCTTTCGAGCGTGCGCCCGTGCGTATCACCTTGTAAATGAATTTGCGGTTTTCTTTCGACAACTGCGCGGGCAACGAATGCCAAATGGAACGGATTCGAGGTATCTCCATCGGGTCGGCATATTTGGCGAAATCCAACTCATACAAGTCCAAAATGCCTTGCAAGGCCTCATCGACGGCGGCCATTCCCTTGTTTTCGAGCATAGCCACCACCGCCTCGGGCATACCGCCGCAAACCATATACCGCTTATACTCAAGCAATAGTTTGTTGAGCACCATAGTAGGAAGATGTTCCGCCGTTTGGATGGTTTCAATGTACTCAAACGTCTTTGAATCAGAAGATTGGAGGAACTCACGGAACGAAACGGGATACATTCTAACCAACCTCACCTTCCCAACGGGCACCGACATCCTCCGCTTTTTGACAGCCACCCCAAGCAACGAACCAGCCGCCATAATGTGGTATTGTGGCGCGTCCTCATAGAAATACTTCAGGCTGTTCAACGCCTCCTCACATTCCTGGATTTCGTCGAAAATGACAAGTGTCTTTTCGGGGAGCAAAGGCACGTTGCTATAAATGGCCAACTCCTTCAGCACCCGTTCAGGCTCTTTGGAATTCGCAAAAGCGTCTTTATACTCGGGATGGCGGTCGAAGTCGAACTTCACGCAATAGTCGTAATGGTCTTTCCCGAACTTCTCCATAGCCCAAGTCTTGCCGATTTGTCTCGCTCCCTGCAACAATATAGGCTTCCTGTTCTCCGATTGCTTCCAAGCCAAAAACAAGGCTTCAATATCTCTTCTAATTTGCATAATTTACACCGTTTCGTATTGATTTGTGTTGTTTGACCACACTTTTCCATAGGAAATAATGATTTTGCAAAAATAGGAAGTTTTTCTTTTCAACATATCTATTGCCGATTGTTTTTTGCAATAATGGAATGATTTTTGCAGCATTTTAACCCGTGTTTGACAAGGTTTAACCCTCAAAAATCACGTTCTATGAAGAAGATTTACATTCTTTTGCTTTTTGCGGCATTCTCATTTATTGGTGTTTTTTAAGTTTGCAAGACTAAAACTCATAATTACAATCGCATCATGAAAAAAATGTTCTTTATTACAATTATGTCGCTGTTTGCACTGCTCATCTCTTGCAGTACGAAAACAACAGAGCAACAAATCGCCGATGAATTTCACGCTTTTTCGGATGAATCCACCAGTTTTAAACAAATCAAAAACGCCGTCAAGGACAAGCGCATCGTCATTTTAGGCGAGGCAGGACATGCCGACGGAAGGACCTTTGAAATCAAGCCAGAACTGATTGAATATCTCAACGCGGACAATGAATATGATGTCATTTTGGAAGGCATGGGATTCCTTGATGGCGCTGTATTGCAGGGCGTTTTGCCATCGTTGTGCATCGACAGCCTCTATCTTGATGTTGCCAATGCCTGGTATGGTTTATGGAGTCAAACGAAAGAAGCCGCTCCTTTAGTGGAGGCCATGCGCAACGGCAAGGTGAGGTATTGGGGAATGGATTGCAATCCTTCCCTCGGTGACTATTTCCTCATCCCATATTTGTTGGTTTCCTCACCAAGCGTTTCAAGCGTGTTAGGAGGAAGTGCTTTTGATTCCCTGATGGCTATTCATGACCGCATGATGGGCATGGATACCACTTTGACACATAACGAATTGGATTACTTTGATTCGAAGATGAGCCAAGCCCAAAAAGCCTTGGAAGAGGAAACCGATTTGGAAAAGAAGGCCATCCTTGACATGGCCATTGACAACGCCTTGGCGTTTTCGGGACAGGTGAGGTTGGGATTCACCGATTGGGATGCACAAAACGAAGGCATCAACATCCGCGACCGACAAATGGCCGAGAATGTGATATGGTACTTGAACCATTTCCCCGAAAGAAAAGTCATCATTTGGACAGCCAACTTTCACGGTGCCAAGCAAATCAACCAAATCAATTACGGCAAGGAGCCTGATCCGGATTTGTACAACAAGTATGTGCTTTGTGGTGAGCATCTTGAAAAGGCTTTCCCTGGGCAAGTGTATTCCTTGGCTTTCACTTCGGGTGGCGGTAGCGAGGGCTATTTCTATGTGAACGACAGCACGGCGATTGTACCAGATTCAACATCAATGGAGTTCCAATTGAGCCAGCGCGAGATGGAATACGGCTTTTGTGATTTGAGCCAAAAGAAAGATTGGGCCGATGTGGTTTTCAATAGCACCATTTTGGGCTATGACTGCAAGTCGGGCAAATGGGCACGGGCTTTTGACGGCATCTTTTACATGAAAGAGAACCACAAGGCGCATGAGATTGATAGATGATAAAGCACAAATCGGCATGATTTTTGTAGCGGCTTAACCTGTGTTTTATACGGTTTAACCTATAAAGATCTGCTCTATGAAGAAGTTTTACACTCTTTTGATTTTGCTTTTCCTTGTCCCCGCACTCTATGCACAGTCGGGGAAGGAAGTCTTCACCCTGGAAGCCTTGGTGTGCGACTCCATGGGCGCGGCCATCAAGGATGTGGCCGTGTATGACGCGAAAGACAACCTCCGCAGCGTCACCGACCGCGACGGCATTGCCCGCATTGCAACGCGCATGGGCGAAACACTATATCTCTCCCACCTGAGTTTCAAGAAACAAGCCGTCCGAATCGAAGACAAATCACTGATTGACAACGAAGACGGACGGAAATCGATGCTTGTTGTGATGCAACGCAAGACGAATACTTTGACAGAAGTCACCGTCATGGAAAACGCGCCGCATCTGGCCTACGCAAACAAGACGGTTTGGGTAATCGATTACAAGGTGCAGCATGACGGCATCTATATGGTAGCAGGCAATGGCGACGAGTCCGTGCTGATGCACCTTGGTTTCGAGCAAGATACCATTTCGCGCAAGCCCATTGCGCCCAAGTTTCAAGAACTCTATCGCGATGCTTTCGACAACCTGCATCTCATAGGCCCCGATTCCACTTATCAGATTTATTGCGACGGTAAGGAACTTCATCTTCTGTACGGCAATTCGAAAGAAACCTTCTGGCAGAAACTGAAGCCGCTTGTGGCAGCCACGGACAGCCTCCTCGTGTTTGAAGTGCGCAAAAATTATGGTCAAGAGGTGATTTTTGTCGTTGCAAACCGAAACAATGGTCAGAGGTTTGTCCTCGAAGACATTGGCGGCACAACGGCGGAAATGGCACGAAATTGGGCTTATGACAATTATCGTGATGCGGTGATAGATGCGGCTGGCTCGGGCCATTCGGTCTTTATGCGCGATTTCGGGGTTCATGAAGAGGCTAGCGGCGAGGTCAGCGACCTAAAGGACAGTGCGAAAAAACGGGTTATGTTGCGCTCGGTGTATTGTCCGCTGTTCGGCATCGGCAACGAACTCTATTTGTTTGCCTTCCCCACCGATGAACTTTTTGTGTTCGACGAAATCGGTCAGTTGCAGCGCAAAATGGAGTTGGATTTCCATAAGGTCTTCGGCGCAGGATTGAGTAAACACTTGGTTTCCAGCAATCCGTGGGACAAAAACTTGATTTTCGACCCCGTCAAAAAAATGATGTATGCCCAATTCAAAGGGGCGAATGGCATCGTCACTCTGAAAGAAGTTGACTTGGCCGATGGCAAGACGAAACGCGAAATCCGTCTCTCGGAGCATACCTTCCCGCAAAACATCCAAATCTATGATGGCGAGGTGTATTATTTGTTTTTGAACGACCGGAAGCCCAACGGACGGGACAGACGGAGCCTATACAAAATGAAATTACAGTAAAAAGTTGCTTCACGCAGAATGCGCAGAATTATGGGAAGCGCAAAGCGACGCAAAAACATCGTCCGATAGGTTTCTCATAATTCCCAAGATTGACTTCGTCGAATCTACGATTTCTGCGTGAGATTATTTCTTATTTTTGCGCCATGAAAGCCCTATTCCGATTAAGATACAACAGCCGCTGGGGAGAAGAATTGTTCCTCACGGGAAACACCTCAGAATTAGGCCTTTGGAACCCGAACAAGGCCGTGAAAATGCAATATGAAGGGCCGGGCATTTGGTCTGTGGAAACCGACGTAACGCCGACGACCGAATACAAATATTTCATCCGAGAAAACAGCCAAATCCGCTGGGAGGACGGTCCTAACCGCATCCTGCCCGAAGGCAAAGACCGCGTTTGGGATTGGTTCGGCTTCACGGAAAGGCAATCGATGAAAGGCGTGGCCGTGCCGCTATTCAGCCTGCGCACGGAGGATGATTTTGGCATCGGGGAATTTACCGACTTGCCCAAATTGGGTGATTGGTGCGTGGCCAACGATTTGAAAATCATCCAAATCCTGCCCATCAACGACACGACGGCGCATTATGACTGGCACGATTCCTATCCTTACAACGCCATTTCGGCCTTTGCGTTGAATCCGATTTATTTGAACCTCAAACAATTGGGAATCAAAGAAGATGCCGCTTTCAAGAGGACACGAACATTGCTCAACGGAAAGGACTTTGTCGATTATCCCAAAGTGCTGAAAACCAAATGGAAATACTTCCAAATCGCCTTTGGGCAGCAATGGGAAACGCTGAAAAACAGCGATGATTTCCAGCAATTTGTCAAAGAAAACGAAGACTGGCTGCCCGACTACGCCCAATTTTGCGCCGAGCGCGACGGCACCGGCACAGAAATCCACCTTTTCCTGCAATACCACTGCGACAAGCAACTGCGCGAGGCCGTCAAAGCCTTGCACAACAAGGGCTTACTGCTGAAAGGCGACATCCCCATTGGCATGAATCCCGAAGGCGTGGACGTGAAATCGCATCCCGATTTGTTCAACCTTGACGTGCAAGTGGGCGCGCCGCCCGACGACTTCGCCGCCGAGGGTCAGAATTGGGGCTTTCCGTCCTACAACTGGGAGGCAATGGCCAAGGACGACTATGCTTGGTGGCAACGTCGCCTGCAAGTGATGGCCCGCTATTTCGACGCCTACCGCATCGACCACATCTTGGGCTTTTTCCGCATTTGGGAGATTCCCCAAACCGCCAAGTCGGGCCTGTTGGGGCATTTCAGTCCAGCCCTGCCTTTGAGTATGGAAGAAATTGAAGACCAAGGTTTTCATTTCATCAAAAGCAAGCATTTAAGGAACAATATCGACACGCTTTTCATCCCCGACCCGCACGAAAGCGAAAAGTACCATCCCCGCATCGAACTGCAAAAAACCAAGGCCTACCAAACCCTCAGCGACGACCAAAAACAGGCCATCGACCGCATTTACGAGGATTTCTATTACCATCGCCACAACGAGTTTTGGAAACAGAAAGCTTTGGAAAAACTGCCGGCTCTAATCGATGCAACCCCAATGATTGCCTGCGGCGAGGATCTCGGCATGATTCCCGCTTGTGTGCCTGAAGTGATGCAACGGTTGGGCATCATGAGCCTTGAAGTACAGCGTATGCCCAAGGTCTTTGGCCACCAATTTGTGCAGACCGAAGACCTACCCGAAAACTGCGTCTATACCACGGGAACCCACGATATGCCCACCTTGCGCGGCTGGTTGGCCGAAGACAAAGTCCGAACCCGCCAATTCCTTGACAGCCTTGACCTTGACGACCGAAAAGTCACGGCAAAGACGCTCAAGAAAATCATGGAAAAGCATCAGGACAGCCCATCGAAGTGGAACATCTACCCGCTGCAAGACTTGTTGGACTTGGACGAAAAAAATTGGTCGCCCAACCCTGCGGACGACCAAATCAATGTGCCTGCAAACGCCAAAAACCAGTGGAAATGGCGGATGAGGATGACGATAGAATCACTTACGGCAGCACATCGTGAATGATGTTTGAAGCCACCGAGGTGGTGCTTCCCGTGGTGTTGGCATCGCCCGTATAGTGCAGGTCGCTGGCACCCGAAAGGCTGACGCGGATGTTGCCGTCGCAATGAATATAAGCATTGCTGGCACCTGTTATCGAGCCTTCGCACTGGTCGCAAACAAGGCCGTAACGGTTCTCCACGATTTGTTTGACGATATTGCTGGCACCAGTCAAGTCAACCTTGAGCATGCCGACTTGACCTAAAAGTTTGGCATTCGAGGCACCACTCAATTCAAGGTCGAGGTCATTGGCAGCCACATTACCATTGATGTTGGAACCACCTGACAAATCCATGTCAATTTGGTCTGCCCAAATGTCGCCAAAGGAATTAGAAGCACCCGAAATACTAATATCCACCTCATCGGCATCGATGTCGCAATAGAAATTGGAAGCACCTGACAATTCCACATCAACCTTTTGATTTTCAAGGCCATACTCCGAACGGAATTCCGAAGCACCCGACAGGTCGACGCTCGTCAAGTTGGCATTGTAAGGAATGGTGGCCTTCAATTCACCGCCATAGACATTGGTAATGGGTTTGAGATAGATTTTCAGCGTGTTGTCAACGACTTCCACAATCACCTTCGGCATGACATTTTCGCCCGCCGTGATGGTAATGACATCAACAGCATCGCTGACGGTGACATCAAACGCATTGTGAACTTCAAGTTCAGTATAGGCTCCCGGAACGTTGAAATCCTTGGTAATAGGGTCACCAGCAAACTTTTGGCAGCCGCTGAAAGCAAACAAAATCAAGGCTGAAAGGACAAACAAACACTTTTTCATTTTAAATTGACCGCTGTTATATACCATCGGGGCATCGGTTTTTGATTGGTTGATTGAAAATTGGCGCAAAAGTACAGTTTTATGCCTTTTTGTTAAACATGGAAATGTGTTTTTTATTGTGTTTTTGGTTTTGTATTGGGGAAAATATCTATTTTTGCAGCGAAAAAGTTGGCGCGAAAATATTGGCGCGAAAATTTCGCTCTATTTTAAGCAAAATGAATGACCTATAAAAGCAGAAAAATGAAGGCTAAACAACAGGATTTCAATCCGTTTTCCGTACTCGCTTATCATGGCGGGGAATACTTCTGTGACCGCGAAAAAGAGGCAAAACAACTCAAAAAAGCCCTTGAAAACGGTCGAAATGTGACCCTAATTAGCCCAAGAAGAATGGGGAAAACGGGATTAATCAAGCATGTTTTTGAAGAATTTGACTCCAAAGAAGTCCTTTGCCTCTATGTCGATTTGGACCAAACCACCTGCCTTGCTGACATGGCGAAAGCCTTCGGTGAAGTGGTTTTGGAGAAAATAGGGATGCAGTCGGGGCGCGTTTGGAAGGAGATTTTGGCGTGGTTCAAGTCGCTGCGACCCGTCATGACCGCCAATCCCGCCACTGGTGCGCCCGAAATCAGCCTCGATGTGCAGCCCTCGGCGGCTGAAGCCTCGCTGAGGGAACTGTTCGGTTGGCTCGAAAAGTCAAAACTGCCGTGCTATGTGGCTTTCGATGAGTTCCAAGTCATTGCGGAATATCCCGAGCCTAAGATGGAGGCCCTGTTGCGCAGCCACATCCAGCACCTGACCAATGTCAATTTCATCTTCGCGGGCAGCCAAAAACACCTGATGACGGAAATGTTCATGGCCGCCAAGCGTCCGTTTTTCCAAAGCACGCAGATGTTTCCGCTTTACGAAATTCCCGAAGAGCCATATTTTGCCTTCGCGCAACGCCATTTTGAGCGCAACAAGCAGACCTTGCCACAAGAAACTTTCCACGAATTGTACACGACTGTTTACGGCCACACATGGTACATCCAGTGCCTGCTCAACCGGCTTTACCAATACGGAACGCGCCAAATCGACGGGCAAGCATTGCAAATGGCGATAAACGACATCCTAACCGAATACAAAGAAACCTTTAGAACTTATTGCAAGCTGCTTACTTCCAATCAGTTGTCGCTCATCAAAGCCATCGCCCACGAAGGCAAAGTGAAGGAAATAAGCGGAAAGGGATTTCTGCAAAAACACCAACTCGGCGCAGGCAGCACCGTAAGGAGCGCCCTCCGCGTCCTTATCGACAAGGAACTGATTGCCGAAGACGAGGACGGCTATAGTGTTTATGACAGGTTTTTCGGGCTTTGGCTGAGGCAATAAAAGCCAGAACCATTAACAGCTCTGGCTTTAAACTTTCAAGCCCTACCCGACTTACGGCAACACATCATGAATAATATCCGAAGCGCCTGAAGTGCTGCTATCTCCCGTGAAGGCGGTTCCGGTAAAGTGCAGGTCGCTGGCCCCAGAAAGGCTGACTTTGATGGTGCCATCGCAATGGATGTAGGCATTGCTTGCGCCCGACAACGAGCCTTCGCATTGGTCGCAAACGAGACCATAACGATCGCCCACAACCGTTTTCTTGATGTTGCTCGCACCCGACAAATCGACTTTAAGCGATGCAACTTGACCCGTCAGCGTGGCATCGGAAGCGCCGGCCAAGTCAAGGTCAAGGTCGGTGGCCGAAACAACGCCCTCGATTTTGGATGCACCCGACAGATTCATGTTGATTTCGTCCGTATTGATGTCGCAATAGAAATCGGAAGCCCCAGACAAGTCCACTTCAACTTTCTCACCCTCAAGGCCGTATTCCGAACGGAACTCCGAGGCACCCGACAGGTCAACACTCGTCAAGTTGGCATTGTAAGGGATAACGGCCTTCATTTCGCCGCCATAGAAGTTAACCTTGTCCTTGATTCGGATTTTCAGTGTGTTGTCGACGACTTCCACCATGACTTTCGGCATGACTTTCTCGCCAACCGTGACAGTGACAACTTCAACGGCATCGCTCACAGTGACATCAAACGCATTCTGCACTTCAAGCTCAGTGTAGTTGCCAGAAATGCTAAAATCCTTCGTAACAGGCTCACCTGCAAACTTTTGGCAACCGCTAAAGGCAAAAAACGCCAAAGCAGAAAGAACAACCAAACACTTTTTCATTTCGATTAAGCCGCCGTTATATACCATCGGGGCATCGGTTTTAAATTGATGAATTCTGGGGGCAAAAGTACAAAAGAATTTGATTGCCTGTTTTGTCATGGAGGGAGTTTTGGAAGAATTTGTTTGCTACACATACTGTTTTTGGAGGAATATATGTATCTATATCGAAAAAAATGTATTTTTGCGGTTGAAAACACAATTCGATTTTGCCATGAGTACTCCAACCATAATATCCATTATAGCAGATTATTTCAAGACCCAACCAGTGTTGAAAGCATGGCTGTTCGGCTCGTATGCCCGAGGTGAGGAAACCTCCGACAGCGACATTGACATTCTTTTCGTTCCCGACAAATCGCAGCATTTCAGCCTATTTACGTTGGGTGGCATGTATGAGGACTTGAAAGACCTGTTGGGATGCGAGGTGGACTTGATTACTGTTGGAGGCCTTTTGCCTTTCGCCCGCGAGAGTGCCGACCGAGACAAAATACTAATCTATGAGAGAACCGCGTAAAGACCCGAAAAGGCTTGCTGACATTTTGGAAGCCATCGACAACATTTTCCAATATGTGGGAAATGACGACATGGCAGCATTTGTCGCCGACCACATGCGCTATCATGCTGTGGTTTACAACATTATGATTATTGGAGAGGCTGCCAACATGCTCACTTTTGAATTTCGTGAAAGCCATCCGCATACACCGTGGAGACAAATTACAGGAATGAGGAATTTCCTCATACATGGCTATCATCAGGTGGAAAAAGACATTGTCTGGAAAGTAATTGAGGAGGATTTGCGTCTTTTGAGGCCACAAATTGTAGATTACCTGAACAAATTACAATGATTTCCAAAGGCGTTCTTACCCACAATGGCAGCCAATGAATGGTGAAAAGAAAATGAAAAAGCCAGAGGCGTGGGGGACTCTGGCTTTAATTTCCATTGCAAACCTATTATTTTTATCATTCTTTTACACTGATTGTAGTATTTATGACTACAGATGAGTTATTTCCTGAAGCATCGGTCATAGATATTGTTGATTTGGAATTGCTCTTGGTGACCACACCCATTGTGGGATGAATGCTAGCAGAACCTTCAATCACTCCGCTCATATTGTCTGTTTTCATAATGCCAACGAAACTAACTTCTACTTTCTTCTTTGAGATAGAGGAAATCGTGTAAGTCCATGAGATGCCGCTCTTTGGTGTATCGAAACTCCAACTATTTCCGATGCCAACGTCCTCCTCCGGAAAATGAATGAAAACAAGCATAAACACTTTAGAAATCAAATTCTCATACTCTTCCGGGATGTCTTTTATAGTGTTGCCCATCTCATCGTAAATAACATTCATCGACTTCTTGATTAAAGGATCATACTGCTTGGCCAAATCGGGATTATTGTTTTTGGGATGGTCAGAATCATACTTGACTCCTATTCCCAAAATGGCGGATGTGTTGGACTTTAAAGACTCTATTTGAGCCTCTATTTCAGCCTGCGTTCCTGCAACATCTTTAACAGAGACATCTGTCACAATCTCGTTATTAACGGACACTTCAAAGCCATTGCTTTGAACCAGCGTTAATTCTTTCGAATCAATGCTACATACCAAACCTGGTTGAGGACGAAACCTTAACGTGATGCTTTCTTGAGCTGATGCCGAAACCATTGCCAATTCTGCAAGAATGAACAAAAATGGTTTAATAAGTTTACTTTTCATTGTCTTATAGTTTAAGGATTGTTAGAATTTGCCATAACAATAACAATTACCTGACAAGCCATGTCACATTATAAGTGTCTGGCTTTTGGTTCTTTCCGTATGCAACACCGACTTGCCTCCAAGCATCAATGCGGGCTTGCTCCAGAGATACTTGGTCATTGTATTTCTTCATCTCAAACTTCCAGTCGTCTAGCACCTTGGCTTTGATTTCTTTGTACAAGGCCTCGGCACCGCCATAGCATTTTGCATCGGGCAAGATTTGGCTCAAGTATTCTCCCGCCTCGTATGCGCCATGCGAGTTCTGCTCGGCCATCCACGCCGTCTTTGCCTTAACCAAATTCACGTCGCACATGTAATCGACATATTCCTGGAAAATGACATTACCGGCGGCCATTGCCTTGTCATAGGCAGCTCCGCAGGCTTGGGGAATAGCACTAAGTTCGTAAAAAGCGGCTTCATAGTTCCGCTGACGAGCTAATGATTGCGCCGTAGCGATAATCCTATCGGCTTGACCCATGTAATAATTGACGATTTTTTCCCTTCCTTCATTGACGAAAGAAACCATTTGAGGTGACTTCACATTGATGGAACGAATGGCTTTGTTGAGAACCTTTTCTTTTGAGCCATCGACAGCCCGCGCTGAGATGGTGGTGGAACTGAAAATCTTCTGGTCGATATTGTCGACGATAAAGAAGGTCACATCAAGGTTTTCGGCGAATTGTTTGGGAGGGCCAGGCACAATGTCTTTGGTTACAGGAAGAATCGAGGCCGTGATCACAAAACGTCCATAGTAGTCAGCTGATCCTAATCCGTTTTGGCTTACCACCTGTTGGAGTTTGTCTTCCATGTATCTGTTGACGCCATCAGGCACAACCTCTTGGTTTGCACCGACAACGGCAATCGGAATGTTGCCCGAAACTGGTTCATCAGGGCTTTGGGCTTGGAGCATTGTGCCGAACAACATCAATACTCCAATCATTATTGATAACTTTACATTCATAGTCTGTTTGGTTTTTATCGTTTAGGAATTATTTTTCGCCAATGGCAAGGATGCAACGGCCCAAGCCGCGCGTCATCACCTTACTTTCAATCTTGTAATTGTCGCGGAGGAATTTCCTCAACTCTCGCACAAAGGATTCCGTATCCATCTGTTGACCATTCGTTTTGTACAAAGGAATACGGACTTGTTCGTATTGGATGAAAGTTTCGCTTCCATCCGATTTGTTGAAAACATGGCTAACGGTGTTATCCGACATCCAATCGTCAATGATTTCGGTCAGCTCCATTCCGCCAAACTCTGTTTCAAGGTCAAGGCCGCTTCCGTTGTCGAACACTCGGATGTCAACAGCCACTTCACGACCGTTTTCCTGAATATCCTCAAAATAGGCCATCAGTTGGTCACAGAAGTTATCCATATTGTTCATGACGGCCTCTTCCAGCATGACGGGCAGCTCGGCCGTGAATGTCTGCTTTCCCGTCCCTTGTGCTCCGGCAATCTGTTTGTTAGTATATGCATCCAAACCTTGCAGGTTGTAGGTAACCGAATACTTAGGCCCCATCGTATTAATCGTGTAGGTGAGTTGCATGATGATGTCGGCCTTGGCCACACGACGCAAACGGTCAATGGGATTCTCAGCAAGGCTGGCTCCAGAAGTCTTACTTTGGATCATATTGTCCTCCGCGTTCTTTTGGTTCACGGACTTCGTCACCGATTGAAGGTCTTTCAGCGGGAAACCTCTGTCGGTCATCATCGAATTGATCTTGCCAATGGCAAGGAGCAGATTGGCATCGTTCTGTAAAGCCCTGACATAGTCAGGAACGGTTTCGCTCACACCTTGGTTATCGTATGTAGAACTAAAATCATTCTGCACACACCAAACATCGCTTGGCACAACCATGATAGTAGGCTTTTTTGCCTGACCAAATACGGCCATACACATAAGAACCAAAAAAATAGTGAAAATACTTTTCCTCATTGTCATAGTTGTTTGTTGTTTAGAATTCATATCCAATTCGCAAGCCCACAAAATGCATGGGTTGGTCTGACGTTTCAGGCTTCTGGCCTTCGAGAGCATAGTAGAGGCTGAGAAGGACGTTGTGACGAATGCCACCATACCTCATGCCTACACTGGGAGAGGCATAAATGCCACCATTAATGGCGTAGCCCAAGTCGGCGTTCCAGAAGAAAGCAAACATGGTATCCTCCTGCGAAATGAAATTGCCTCTCGCTTGGGCGTAAATGGGGATGGTTTTGAGACCTATCCTCGGCGAAATACCAACACCCACCTTCAGGAACTCCGAAAAACGGTAACCATTTACAAAGTCAAACTGTCCAAAGAACCTGCCAGTATTCGTGGCATAGCTTCCACCTATTTGTGCTGCGCACCACCAACCTGTCTGCTTGACGGTATAATCCACATACTTGGCCCGCTTTGGCTTTTCGGGGAGGGTGATGTTTTGGTTGTGTTGGGCCAATCCCGTAGCCACAAAACCCAACAAGGATGTGACGATAATCAATATCTTCTTCATTGTCCCTGCGTATTTATGATTCCGTCTTGCGTCAGCCGTACTCTCAGTTCAGGTATCAGCACCCTCACCGTCACCAAATAGCCAACTTGGGCATCGCTGTCCTTGACTTTCTTTGTTGAGCCAAGGCGACGGTCAGCCATGCTCACATATTTCAGATACTCTCCGCCATCCATGAAAAAGATGTCGAAATAGTCTTGATAACGCTCTCGGGCATTGACTTCAGTCACAATGGGGCGAAGGTTGTAACCTTTGTTACCTTTAAAGACTCCTTTGAACAGAACCTCGTAAACGGCATCCTTCTTGGCTTGCTCAACAGCATCTTTGCGGTTTCTTCCCTTGCCGAAAATACGAAGCGTTTGCGATCCGTCTTGCTCAACGCTGATACATTCCGTTTGATAGGATTGCGCCTGCACTTCTTGTACAAAACACACGGCCCAGATAACGGCGCAAAACAACGTGATTACTTTTTTCATTTCGTTATGATTTTTAGATTTAATATTTGTTTTCCTTGTTTATTGGAATGGCGACCCCAACGATTTGATGATGCCGTCTTTCTCTAACCTATGCCGCAAGAGGCTTTTCTTCATGATTACGAACACCTTGACTTTATAGCCACCGTTTACTTTGATTACCCTTGGGAAGGTATTAGGAAGTGTCTCAACATAAAACTTATAATCTCCATTGTCGAAGAAGTTTTGGAAATACGCTTGTTTGGCCATGCGAATGCTTGCGTCTTGCACGAGCGGTTTCTGCGACTGGATTCTGTTGGCCGTCGACCCTGGGATGCCATCGAATAACATTCCTCTAACAGCATAAACAAGTGCATTATCCGTGGCGGCATCAGCATTTTTCCCGTTGCCTACCACTTCGACGATAAAATTGCCATCGCTTGTGATTTGCGTACATTCCAAAGTTGTAGTCGCTGGAGGCGGTGTGGCAACCGCTGTTCGTGCTACTCCACACGAAGCAGCGGCAAACACAACAGCCAACAACAATATTGACAATAGTATCCTTTTCACTCTCAATACATTAATTTATCTGACGTAGCAACATACCTGGATAAAATCCTCTTCCACTCACCACCTTGAATTCGGTAGCAGTGCGAGTGCTACCCACGTTTTCCTTTTCATATTCAGCCATATAGCGATTATCCCAAATCTTGCCCTTGATGGGTTTGACTACTCCAATACGTCTATAATGAGTCCGGCCTTCAGCATCCTCAACTTCTTCGAGCACCTCAAATTTAGAGTTAGGCGTAATGTCTTCCTTTAGACCTATCTTTGCGCTAAGCGGAGTTGTTGAAAACAACGGCGTTTTCACACGAAAATCCTCAAATTCCTTTTGCAATTCGGCAATGTTCTTGTCGATGGCACGTTGACACACTTTACGAATCATACCATGCTGATCCTTGACACCGCCTAAAGTGGTTTTTCTTGTTTTCACTTTGTAGGAACCGACATAATCCAAATGGAAAGTCCCTTTGTCACGATTATATGCGGCCTTTTTCGTAGCATCAGGTTCACTCATATAGTATTGTGAATAAAATGTTCCAGCCGTTTCTTCATCCCAGCGCAAACGGTAGAGATAAGTAGTGATAGTGACACGGAAACCTCCAATCTCTTTATTCAAATCGGTGATGCTTTTCTCTAAATCGCTAATGCTATTACGCAAGTCCGCGTCACCAACTGCCGCTTGCGCTATGCCACTAGCAAGCATAACTCCCACACTTGCCCAGGCAGCAGCTTCTTCCTTATCCAAATACTCAATATCATTGAAAATCACAAAAGTATTACCTATCAAATCCTCTCCAGCATCTTCCAACAAACTTTTTCCCCTAACAGATTGTAATGCAATTTGTTCATCAAAATAATCAGCATCATATAAGCCTCTTTCCTTGACCAAATCCAAATCGAAGGTACCATCGCCTCCTAAACCATCATCCCTATTGAACCATTTGGAAACCAATTGTTTACCAATACCTTCTTTTTCGACATAGGGAATGATAGTCTTGTCTACCACCTTCTTGCCTCTCACGCTTTTGTTCTTTTTTATCATTGTCGAAATGACTTCCCTCTCATCCAAATTATGGTCATTGTATTTGTCTGGGATGGGTATGGTAGGGAAAATTTGCGCAATGTCGAAATCATATTTCCTTTCGGGATGTCTAATGAGAATAGAACAGAGTGAACTTCGCCTGTATTCCATGTTCTCGCCTTGGCCTCTGACATGCTTCAATCCAGTTGAAACATAAGATATGGTATCCAAATTAGCCGGAATGGCCGTTTGCAAGGATTTCGTGGTTCCACAACTTGCTAATGCAAACATCCCTATAAGAGACAATAGACAAATGGACGGTTTTCTCATTCTTTCAAGGCAGTCTTTATCCTGTCGCCCGCAGTTTTTAGGAATTTTGAGGCAAAAATATAGCCTTTGGAAAAAACAAAGCCAAATCCCAAGTAACCACATTGGACACAGTATCCATTTCGGTTACACTTTATCGTTATATTCCTCCGAAAGGTCATGGAAGAAATCATGGTTCAAGGCATCGGAGATGCGGCGCAACAGGGCAATGTCGATATTGTCCTTGCGGAAAATCTTGTGGATATGCGTACGGGTGCAGCAAACATCTTCGGCCAGCTGCGTGGCCGTCGTGCCTTGCTGCCGCATCACCTCTTTTATATGTTGCCCGATGTGCATGAAAAAGCGTGGAATTTGTTCAACTTGCCGAACCATCGGGTTTCCACGCCCACCATATCAACAAGTCCATCCACGCCAATAAAAGAATTGGCGTTCCATAACGGCTCTTGATATGGTGCCTCGCGGTGAGGCGATGTGGAAAAAGATGGTTCAAGAATTCGTTTTTGAAATGCTATTCTAAATGATTATGTGCTTGTGCTTTTGTTCTTTTTTCCAATAATTACGGTTTAGGGGTTTATGAGCGCAAAAGTACGATTTTCTATTGATTTCAAGGTACAAATTCAGGATTTTGTCTAATTTTGCGGCATATTGTAGCAAATTATTCAAACATGACCATCGACGACATCCAACGGCTGATACAAAACGACGAGACCCGCACCTTGGAACTGAAAAAGACCACGGGCGAGTTGAAAGACGGTATGCGTTCTGCCTGTGCTTTTCTCAACACGGCAGGCGGCTGGCTGTTGTTTGGGATTGCACCAACCACTTTACAGATTTTAGGCCAACAAGTTACGGAAAGCACACGCAGGGAAATCGCCCACGAACTCACCAAACTTGAGCCATCCATCGACCTGCCCGTTGAATATGTCGATATTCCTGACAGAGAAGGGTTTCAAGTCATTGCCATGCGTTTGGACGGAGCCTCTTTTGGTGAGGTGCCCTATACCTACGACGGGAAACCCTATTTGCGCGTGGAAAGCACAACGATTGTCATGCCTCGCGACATTTTTGAGGAAAGGTTGATGCGAAGCAGGCTGAAGCACTATCCATGGGAAGGCCAAATCTGCGAAGACATCACCATTGCGGATTTGGACGAGCAACGCATTAGAGGGTCGGTGCGTCTTGGTGTGGAACGCGGGAGAATGCCCGCCACATCGCTCACCGACACGACAGAGCGGCTTGTAGAGGAGTTGAAACTTACAAAAAAAGGACAGTTGAAGAATGCCGCCGCCGCCTTGTTTTTGCGCGACACGAGGGATTTCCCCCAGTTCCTGCTGCGAATGGCTCGTTTCCGTGGAACGGACAAGATGGAGTTCATCGACAACCAACGGGCATACGGCAACTTTTTCGATTTGTTGGATGCTGGCATGGCTTTCTTTTTCAAGCATTTGTCGTTAAACGGCAAGATTGTGGGCTTCATGAGAGAGGAGAAACTGGAAATTCCTGCCGTTGCCCTTCGTGAAGCACTGACCAACGCGCTCTGCCACAGGCAATTTCATAGTCCAAGTGGTTCTGTCGGCATTGCCATTTATGACGACCGTGTAGAGATTGAGAACACCGGCCATCTACCTGAAGAACTGACGGTGGAAACCATAAAAACCAACCATCAATCATTTGCACAGAACCCACTCATAGCTGATATTTTGTTCAAGACCACTTTCCTGGAAAATTGGGGCAGTGGTGTGAGCCGCATGATGGAAGCCTGCGTGGAAGCAGGTTTGCCCGAGCCCAAATACGGAACAAACGGATTGTTTGTTTGGATTACATTTTATCGTGCAACCTCAAAACCGTACAACCTCGAAAACCGTACAACCTCAGAAACCGTACAACCTCGAAAACATACAACCTCGAAAACGCACAACCTTGAAAACACACAATTTCAAGAACATACGACCAAACAACCCCATAACCCCCAAACCCCACAACCTCAAAACCCCACAACCTCGAAAACATACAACCTCGAAAACATACAACCTCGAAAACATACAACCCCACAACCCCAGAACCCCACAACCTCTGCCAGAAAGAAAAAACGTTTGAAAGCACTTCTTTCCTTTATCGGAGATAATGGAGCAAATCTGAAGACTTTGATGGATAAAATGAAACTCAAGAGCCGCATAAGCATTTTGAACAACTATATATCTCCTTGTCTTGAAGAGGGTTATATCGCCATGCTTTATCCCGAAAAGCCCAACCACCCGATGCAGTCATACTATCTGACACAAAAAGGCCGGGAATTACTTGAAAAACTATCGAAAGAAGAATGACCAAATTATTTATCACCATGAAATTCACCCCCTACAACCATAGCGAAGCCGCGCTCAATGAGCGCATTACACTGATTCTCAACGAAGAGAAGAAAAAAGGCCACGAAAAGGAAGCCTTGAAAACCATCTTCCAAAGCATTGATTTCACGACCTTGGAGGCCTTCGACAACGAGGCGAAAATCAAGGACTTCTGCGAGAAGGCTCTTGCTTTCCCGAAACAGAAGCCGCACCTCAGCGTGCCCGCCATCTGCATCTACAGCCCGTTTGTGCGACAAGCTAAGCAGCTGTTGGCTGGCAGCGGCATCAAAGTGGCCACGGTAGCCTGCGCCTTCCCTTCGGGCATGATGCCTTTCGACCTGAAAGTCAAGGAGGTGGAATATTGCGTCAACGAAGGTGCCGATGAGGTCGACATGGTCATTTCACGCGGCACATTCCTCGCGGGATGCTATGATGAGATCTTCAACGAAATCAAAACCATCAAGGAAACCTGCGGCGACAAGGCCCGCCTGAAAGTCATCCTTGAGACGGGCGAACTGAAAACCGTCGAAAACATCCGCAAGGCCAGCGAACTGGCCATCCTCGCGGGAGCCGACTTCATCAAGACCTCGACAGGGAAGGTGTCAGTTGCCGCCACACCTTTGGCCGCCATCGTTATGATCGACACCATCAAGGAATACTATGAAGCCACGGGCAAGAAAGTCGGCTTCAAGCCTGCCGGTGGCATGAAAACGCCCGTCGACGCGCTCACCTATTATTATTTAGTGAAGAACATCCTCGGCGAACAGTGGCTCAACCCGAACCTCTTCCGAGTGGGAACAAGTCGCTTGGCGGGGTTAATTCTGGAACAAATTAATTAATCACAAAACACACAAAACTTGGCAAAACTCCAAAGAAAACGTGGGCGGCTCCACAACCGTGTCGCCGCAGGGAAGCAGCCGGTTGGCGTGCTTCCCACAACCTACAAAAATGGTTTTGAGGGTTTTGCAGGTTTTGTGAGATAAAAAACAGACAAATATGGCAACAATCAAAGGAACTTACAAAGGCAATCTCCGCAATGAGATGACCCACGTGCAATCGGGCGCGACCATCCTCACCGATGCCCCCACCGACAACCACGGCAAAGGCGAAGCCTTCTCGCCCACCGACCTCGCCTGCGGCGCTCTCGCCGCCTGCATGATGACCATCATGGGCATCAGTGCGCAAGGTCACAAATTCGACATCGAAGGCACGACTTACGAAGTGACCAAAACCATGGCCGCCGACCCGCGCCGCATCGGGCAAATCGACCTCGTGTTCAACTTCCCCGAAAAGGAATACACCGAAAAGCAGAAAGCCCTGCTTTGGGCCGCCGCCGAAAGCTGTCCCGTGGGCCGCTCGCTGCATCCCGACGTCATCGTGAACATCACCATGAATTTCCAAGGCTGATGGAATACGACAACTTGAAAGGACTCCGACACAGCGAAACGCTCGTGGTGGAGCATAAGGACACCGCCGCCGTTTATGGTTCGGGCGCGTTGGAGGTTTTTGCCACTCCCGCCATGATTGCCCTGATGGAGAAAACTTGTTTGGAAGCCGTAGCCGACAAAATTGGCGAAGGCAACACCACTGTGGGCATTGCGGTGAATATCAAACACTTGAAAGCCAGCCCTGTTGGTGCGACCATCCGCTGCGAGGCTGAACTTACAGAAGTGGACCGCCGCCGATTGGTCTTTGAAGTGAAGTGCTTCGAGTGTGAAACGCTTATCGGCGAAGGCATCCATGAGAGGTTTGTGGTTGATAGCGAGAAGTTTATGAGTAAATTATAGAACAATGAAAACAAACTACGAATTACACGAATTAACGAATATTGTTATGTGAATTTTGCAGCCAAGGCTGCGAATTGTACAAATCATTCATGCGTCTATCCATTCGTAACAATTCGTCTTATTCGTAAAATTCGTAGTTAAAAAACTGAAATCCAATGAAATACACATACAGAACCCAAGGCACTTGCAGCCAAGCCATCGAGTTTGAAATCGAGGACGGCATTGTCAAGAATGTGCAGTTTTACGGCGGCTGCAACGGCAACACGCAAGGCGTGGCCACCCTCGTGGAAGGCATGAAGGCAGAGGATGTCGTCGCCAAGTTGGAAGGCATCCGTTGCGGCTTCAAAGGCACTTCCTGCCCCGACCAATTGGCCAAGGCCATCCGGCAGGCGATGAAGGAATAACGCTGCCTTGCGGGGGTCGCTGGCTTTTCCACCAACTCCAAGCCATCAGTCCCGAAGTCACCAAGGCACTTGCGAACAAAACCCACACACTTTCCGTTGCGCCAAAATGGTCAGGGTCGATATTGACGATGCCATTGTAATACAGGTAATAGAGAATTACCGCCGTGCCATTGTTGGCGAAGTGCATCAAAATGCTGACCCATAGTGAGTTGGTGATGTAAAACATATAGCCTAACAGGATGCCGAGGAACATGCGCGGCAGGAAGCCGTAAAACTGGAAATGGATGAAGGAGAAGATGGCCGCCGAAAGGAAAATGGCAAGGTGCGGGTTCATTTTGCGGGTCAACGATTGTTGCAGCACACCCCGGAAGGTCATTTCTTCGCCAATGGCGGGGATGAGCGCGATGATGAGCAAGTTGAGCAATAGCCCTCCGAAAGTGTTCACATTCAGCATCTTTTCGGTGGCGACTTGCGCAGTTTCCTCCAAGGTTTTCAAATATTCCTCAAGTTTCGCGAGGGCCGATCCAAAACTCATGTCCCCGTTCCATGCAGTCAGTTGGTTGGTGACGGGCAGCGAAACGAACATCACGGCCACACCTATTAATAAAAGCCACCACGGACAAGCTATTTCACGGAATCCTAAGTCCTTCATTTGGTGCTCTTTGCGCGTGATGAAATAGTACACAATGGGTGGCACCACGAACATCATTATGGAAGAAAGCCCTTGCGCGATTTTCATTCCAGTATCGCCTGCAAACATGAATGCAAACGAAATGGCTACGCCGATTAAACTGCTGATTAACAAAATGATGAGAAACATAAAAATCCTCATCCCCGTGGATTGTTTCAGGTTTTCGATAAACAAATTGTCTTGCATGACGGATGATTTTGCTGCAAAGATACACTTTTTGTAATTTTGCCGCTGAAATAATAGCAAACTACAGATTATACAGATTAAACAGATGAGCAATAATAAATGTAAGGCGCAAGCGCCCGATTAATACAGATTTCAATCGGTGAAAACCCATCTGTATCCATCCGCAACGAAGTTGCCAAATTCTGTCGGTAATAAATCAGTGAAATCTGTACAATCTGTAGTTAAAGTAAACTTGTAATTATGTACAAAATTGCCCACCTCGAATTTGAGCATTATCCGCTCCTCCTCGCCCCGATGGAGGACGTGTCGGATCCGCCTTTCCGCTATGTCTGCAAGATGTTCGGCGCGGATGTGGTCTACTCGGAATTCATCTCCGCTGACGGCCTTATCCGCGATTCGGTAAAGAGTATCAAAAAACTTGATTTTGAAGAATTTGAGCGGCCTGTAGGCATACAGATTTTCGGCAATGCAGTTGAGCCGATGGTGGAAGCGGCGCGATATGCCGAAACCGCCCATCCCGACATTATCGACATCAATTTCGGCTGTCCTGTGAAAAAAGTGGCCTCGAAAGGTGCTGGTTCGGGCATTATGAACGACATTCCCAAGATGGTGGCCATCACCAAGGCCGTGGTGGAGGCCGTGAAAACGCCTGTGACGGTGAAAACGCGCCTCGGCTACGATGACCAGCACCGTGAAATCGTGGAAATCGCTGAGCGACTGCAAGATGTGGGCATTGCCGCCTTGACGATACACGGACGCTTGCGTACCACAAAATATAGCGAATCCGCCGACTGGACTTTAATCGGGGCGGTGAAAAACAACCCGCGTATGCACATTCCCATCATTGGCAATGGTGATGTGGTGGACGGCCCTTCGGCGAAACACTACAAGGACACTTTCGGCGTGGATGGCCTGATGATTGGTCGCGCCACTTATGGCAACCCGTGGATTTTCAGCCAGATACGACATTATTTGGAAACAGGGGAGGAGTTGCCTTTGCCTGATGTGGCGGAGCGTGTTCGCGTCAGCAAGATTCAGTTGCAGAGGTCGGTGGAATGGAAAGGCGAGCGCATCGCCATATTTGAAATCAGGAAACACTGGGCTTCTTACTTCAAGGGTCTGCCTAACTTTAAGCCGTTTAAAATGAGGTTGATGGAGGTTCTTTCAGTTGGTGAAATCATGGAGATTTTGGATGAAATCAGCCAACAATACCATCTTTAAGTACTCCATTTTCAAACAAGTTGCGCACCAACTCCTCGCGGCTAATATGATAAGTGTTGATTCCCAATGACTTGGCGATGTTGATGTTCTTTTCCGTGTCATCGATGAATAATGTTTCTTCGGGCAGCAGGCCTTCATGGTCGAGAATCAACTCAAAGAAGCGCGGGTCGGGTTTTTCGAGATGCTCGGCGAAGGAGAAATACGACTTGTCGAACAGCTCGTCAAATTCGTTATAGCCGAAACGCAACTGCAAATCCCTGACATACAAGTCGTAATGAATCACATTCGTGTTGCTCATAAGGAAAATCTTGTAGTGCTTCTTCACCTTTTCGATGGCTTCGACGCGCTCGCGGGGGATGTCAAGGAGCATGGCGTTCCAGATGGAGTCGAATTTCTCGTCGGTCATTTTTTCCAATCCGAGCAGAGCTTTCATCCTCTTTCGGAAGGTCGGGGCGGTGTAAATGCCCGTGTCGAATTTGCTCATGATTTCGATAAACTCCTTTGAATGAGCCAGTTCCGAAGTCTTGATGCCCATCTTTTCGAGTTCCTTATACACAATGGTTTCATCGATGTCGAGGATGACACCGCCGAGGTCAAAGATGATGTTTTTGATTTTTGTATTCATTTTTGATGATTTTTTCCGTCTAATTCGGTGCAAAATTGTAACTTTGCAGCGCAAAAAGCAAGAAAAAAGGCGGAAATCTTCGTTTTGTCGCGCTTTTTCGCGGTCCCATAGCGCAGTTGGTTAGAGCAACTGACTCATAATCAGTAGGTCCTAGGTTCAAGCCCTAGTGGGACCACAAAACAAACCCCTAACTTGATGAGTTTCAAGATAGGGGTTTTCTTTTTGCACTACAAAAGACGTGTGAAACGCTTGTCTTCAAGCCATTTGGGTGTAATCCCTTGCCAATCCGCCTTGCGAGGTTTCCTTGTAAAGGGAAGGCAGGTCTTTTCCAGTTTCTTTCATCGTTTCCACTACTTTGTCGAACGAAACACGATGGTGACCGTCTGAGAAGGTGGAATAAATGTTCGAGTCCAAGGCGCGGGCGGCGGCGTAAGCGTTGCGCTCGATACAAGGAATCTGCACAAGGCCGCAAACTGGGTCGCACGTCATGCCCAAGTGGTGTTCAAGTGCCATTTCGGCAGCATATTCGATTTGGGCCGGACTCCCGCCAAACAGTTGGTTGGCGGCTGCGGCGGCCATGGCGCAGGCCACGCCCACTTCGCCTTGGCAACCTACTTCGGCACCTGAGATGGAGGCGTTGGTGCGCACGATGTTGCCCACCAATCCCGCTGTAACCAAGGCGCGGACAATGCGCTGCTCAGTGAAGTCGTAACTCTTTGATAAATGGTATAATACAGCAGGCATCACGCCGCACGAACCACAGGTTGGCGCGGTGACGATGACCCCGCCAGAGGCGTTTTCTTCCGAAACGGCCAAGGCGTATGAATACACCAAGCCACGGCTTTTCAGCGTGTGGGTGTAGCCCGAGGCTTTGATGTGGTAGGTGGCAGCCTTGCGGCTCAGGTTGAGTGGTCCGGGCAGGACGCCTTCGGCCTGCAAACCTCGTTCCACTGCCGCCTGCATCACCCGCCAAACCTCTTGCATGTAATCCTCAATCTCCTTCTGGTTTTCGTATTCGTACACATATTCCCAATAAGTGCGTCCGCGTTGCTCGCACCAGTTGAGGATGTCGGTCATTTTCGAGAGGGGATAAATCTCATGCGACTCATCCGTTTGGCCTTCTTCGGCCAAGTTGCCGCCCCCGATGCTGAACACCTGCCACTCGCCGAGAAGGTTCTTTTGAGCATCGAAAGCCTTGAATAACATGCCGTTAGGATGGAACGGCAAAATGATTTCGGGTTTCCAAACGATTTCCGTGGGTGCCTGAAGGGTGCTGAGGATGGCCAAGTCGGTCATGTGGCCTTTGCCCGTGGCGGCGAGGCTGCCGTAAAGTGTCACCTCAAACGAGGCTGCGTTGGGAAAACGGCTGTTGAAAAGATGGGCGGCTTTTTGCGGCCCCATGGTGTGGCTGCTCGAAGGGCCTACACCAATCTTGTAAATGTCTTTGATGGTTTTCATGGCGCAAAATTAGAAAAAATCCGCCTTTGAAAGGTCGGCAAATGGGGGATTTTTCTACCTTTGCATCCCATAATTTGACAAAAAATGGAACAAGAAAATAACCCTAAGACTTTAACTGATTTGGACGAACTCGGCGAATTTGGCCTTATCGACCAATTGACTGCCGATTTTCCCTTGCGCAACGCCTCTTCATTGAAAGGCGTGGGCGACGATGCCGCTGTCATCAACCATGAGGACTATCGCACGCTCGTTTCGGTCGACATGCTTATCGAAGGCATACATTTCGACCTGACTTACTGCCCTTTGAAGCACCTCGGCTATAAGGCAGCCATCAGCAATTTCTCTGATATTTACGCCATGAACGGCATCCCGACGCAGATTGTGGTTGGGTTGGGCGTGTCGAGCCGTTTCTCCGTCGAGGCCTTGGACGAGCTTTATGCCGGCATCCGTTTGGCTTGCGAGCGTTACCATGTGGATATGGTGGGCGGCGACACCACAAGCAGCAAGACGGGCCTCGTCATCTCAATCACGGTCATCGGCATGGCGAAGGAGGAGGACATCGTCTATCGCAGCGGCGCGAAGAAGAACGACCTGCTTTGCGTGAGCGGTGACTTGGGTGGAGCTTACATCGGTCTGCTTATCCTTGAGCGTGAGAAGGTTGAGTTCCTCTCCAACCCCAACATGCAGCCCCAACTGAAAGGCTTGGACTATGTGCTTGAACGCCAACTGAAACCCGAAGCCCGCAAGGACATTGTGGAGCAATTGAAGAATTTGGGCATCAAACCCACTTCGATGATCGATATTTCCGATGGTTTGGCTTCCGAAATCCTGCATCTTTGCAAGGAATCGGGCGTGGGTTGCCAGCTTTATGAAGAAAGAATCCCCATCGACCCGACTACGGACAAAATGGCCAAGGAGTTCCAAATCGTGCCTTCGGTGGCGGCCCTGAGCGGCGGCGAGGACTACGAATTGCTTTTCACCATCGACCAGAAGGATTATGAGAAGATACAAACCCTTTCGGCGGATGTGACCGTCATCGGTTATATGACTGACAATGTTGGCATTGCCGAAATGATTACTCCCGATAACCATGTCATTCCCATCAAGGCGCAGGGCTGGGACCACATGAGGAAACATGAATGACCTTCCCGAAATAGTGAAACAAAAACTCGCCGCGCTGCCCAACAAACCCGGCGTGTACCGCTATTTCGACAAAAAGGGCGAACTGATTTATGTGGGCAAGGCCAAGAACCTCAAACGCCGCGTCAGCAGTTATTTCAACAAAGAACAATTCGGCAAGACGCGCGTCCTCGTCAGCAAAATCGCCGACCTTGAATACAGCATAGTCGACTCGGAATCAGAGGCTTTGCTACTCGAAAACACGATGATCAAGCAGTATAAGCCGCGCTACAACATCATGCTCAAGGACGACAAGACCTACCCGTGGATTTGCATCAAGAAGGAGGCTTTTCCACGTGTTTTCCTGACACGAAGGAAGGTCAACGACGGTTCGGAATATTTCGGCCCGTATCCCTCGGTGCGCACCGCGCATATCCTGCTTGACTTGCTTACACAAGTATATAAGGTGCGCTCGTGCCGCACGCCGCTGACGGAAATCGGTGTGGAGAAAAAGAAGTACAAAGTCTGCCTTGATTACCACATCCACAAGTGCAACGGCCCTTGCGAAGGCCTGATTTCCAAGGCGAATTACAACGCCATGATTGCTGAAATCCGCGAAATCATCAAGGGCAACATGAGTGGGGTGATGCGCGACCTGAAGGCGCAGATGATGGACTACGCCTCGCGGATGGAGTTTGAGCAGGCGCAGGAAATTAAGGTGAAGTATGACCTGTTGGAGAACTATCGTAGCCGCTCGACGGTGGTCAGCGCGACGATTCACGACGTGGAAGTGTATTCTTATGTCGACGACGACGAGACGCTTTATGTGAACTTCATGAAAGTCAGGGACGGGGCGGTGGTGCAGAGCCATTCGTTTGAGATGAAGCGCAAGTTGGAGGAAACCGCCGACGAGCTTCTTTTGCTGGCCATCATGGATTTGCGGCAGCAGTTTGGCGACCACGCTTCCGAAATCATAGTGCCGATGAAGCTGGATTACGAAATCGAGAATGTTGAAGTGACGGTTCCGCAACGCGGCGACAAGTTGAAACTTTTAGACCTCTCGCGCCGCAATGCCATGCAATACCGCATCGACCTCGAAAAGCAACGCTCTTTGGTCGACCCGGAACGGCACCAGAAACGGGTGCTCAACCAATTGAAAGAGGCTTTGCTATTGGACGAAATGCCCGAAGTGATCGAGTGTTTCGACAATTCCAACTTCCAAGGCGACTACGCCGTGGCAGGCATGGTGCAGTTTGTGAAGGGCAAGCCCAACAAGGCGGGCTACCGCCATTTCAACATCAAGACGGTGGAAGGCCCCGACGATTACGCCTCAATGAAAGAGGTGGTGCGCCGACGCTATTCAAGGCTGATTGAGGAACAGAAACCCTTGCCCAACCTCATCATCACCGACGGCGGCAAAGGCCAAATGGAAGTGGTGAGGCAAGTGATTGAGGATGAACTTCATGTCAACATTCCCATTGCGGGCTTGGCCAAGGACGACCGCCACCGCACCAACGAGTTGCTGTTTGGCTTCCCGCCGTGTGTGGTGGGCTTGAAGCCCAATTCGGAAGTGTTCCGCTTGCTGACGCACATTCAGGACGAAGTTCACCGTTTCGCCATCACCTTCCATCGCAAGAAGTTCGAGAAAGGTTTCATCCATTCCGAGTTGGCCGACATCAAGGGGGTGGGGAAGAAGACTGCTGAAAAACTTTTGCTCGAACTGAAATCAGTGAAAGGCATCAAGGAGGCCTCGCTGGAGCGGCTTTCTGAAATCGTCGGACCGGCGAAGGCCAAGGTTGTGTTTGAGCATTTTAGGAAGTAACATTGGAAAGTTCGGAAGGTGTGAGCGTTCTGGAAAAACACAAGAACAATCATCGTTCAATTATCCAATCCGAAACGGTCTTGGTTTCTTGCGAGAAGGCGATACCTATTTTAATAATAGGCTTGCCCTCGGCTTGGTAGGGGATGGCATAGTCCTTCGAGTTGATTTGGTCAAGAGCCTCTTGTGCCGAGCCTCGCATCTTCAGTTCCATCACATAGACCGCGTCGCGCATGAAGACCACCACATCCGTGCGTCCACGCGCCACCTTCACTTGGGTGGAAGTCCGGTAATTG
>CACZDU010000023.1:0-48419 GCA_902780055.1 uncultured Bacteroidia bacterium
AAGGAACAACCCAACGCCCAAATCACAGAAGGCGAAACCGTACACATCACCGTGAACGTGAACAACAACGGCTCAAGGGCCGACATCCAAGACCCATCCACGGGCCACTACGATTTTAAAGACGGCGACAAACTTTACGTCGGCTACAACAATGCCAAAGTGGAAGGTGAACTGACCTACAGCACCACCACAAGCAGCTTCAGCGGCAACCTGACCATCGCCCAAAGTGGTTCGCAACGTCTTCACTTCTATTACCTCGGCGGCAGCCTGACACCCACCGTCAGCGGCAGCGAGTACACCGTCGACATCAGCAACCAAACCTCCAACTACCCCGTGATTTCGTACGGCACTTCCAACAAAGACTATGATGGCGCTGGAACCTACCGTACCACGCTGCTCAACAAGTGCGCCTTGGTGAAGTTTACCCTTGCCAGTGGCACAACGGATGCAGTTGCCGTGGGTGGAATGATGACCAAGGCAACCATCGACTTCGCCAATCCGGGAGTCGTCACCCCAAGCGCTGCGGGTGAAATCACGCTTCATACCGGGGCATCCAATACCGAAAAATGGGCCATTCTCTTGGCACAGGATGCTGTTGACGATGCACTTGTTGCCGTTGGGTATTATGGCTATACTGTTGACATTCCTGAAATTGAAGATAATGCCTTTGCCCCGCAATTCGATGCAATTAACAATTCCGAAGCCAGTAATCTCATTGTACTCAATAGACTTACTAACGATTACACGGCAACAAACGGCCAAGTGCTGACAGGCACATTGGCCAACAATGTGAAAATCTCCATCGCCGCCGGCGCCACGGTGACGCTCGGCGGCGTAACCATCAATGGCGTGAATAACAACAACTACGAATGGGCCGGCCTCAACTGCGAGGGCAATGCCACCATCATCCTGAAGGGCGGAACGACGAACATCGTGAAGGGATTCAATCAAAATTATCCTGGCATTCATGTCCCTGTGAGCTACACGCTCACCATCAATGGCACAGGCTCGCTTACTGCCAGCAGCAACGGCAATGGTGCCGGCATTGGCGGCGGTTTAGGTATAAGCTGCGGCAACATCCGTATTGAGGGCGGCGTTATCAATGCAACAGGCGGTTATGGGGCTTCTGGCATAGGCGGTGCTTTATATGGACAGTGTGGAAACATCACCATTTCGGGCGGCACCGTCACGGCTAATGGCGGTGAGGCAGCTGCCGGCATAGGTGGTGCTACGAGTTGTGGAACCATCACCATTTCGGACGGCACCATCGTGGCTACTGGCGGTGGTAGAGCTGCCGGAATAGGTAGTGGTGCTGATGGTAGTTGTGGAGCCATCACCATTTCGGGCGACACCGTCACGGCTAAAGGCGGTTTAGGGGCTTCTGGCATAGGTAGCGGTCTTAATGGAAGATGTGAAAACATCTTCATCACTGGCGGCACCGTCACGGCTACTGGCGGTGAGGATGCTGCCGGCATCGGTAGTGGTTACAATGCTTCTTGCGGCTACATCACCATCACTAACGGTGTGACTCAGGTGACCGCCACGAAGGGTGCTGACATCGTTGATTTCGGTTCCGATAATTATTACAGCATCGGCGCAGGCGCAGGCGAGGGTGGCTCCTGCGGCACGGTGACCATCGGCGGCGTGGTTGGTGCTATCAAAGACAGCCCGTACACCTACGCGCCCCAGCCATAAAAACCTACATAGGAACGAGAACAGGGAGGCGGCCTTCGGGTCGCCTTTTTTTTGTTGGAGGTTGTAGGGCTGTCTCCGTTGCAAGCAGGGACTGTCGTCGCCTGCTTGGGTTCGGGCCGTTCCGTTGCGAGCAGGGACTGTCGTCGCCTGCTTGTGTTCGGGTCGTCCTTTCAGGACTTTGGCGGCACGAGGGAACCCTGGAAGGGTGACGATAGGTCAGGCAGGCGGTTTCAACCCCTGCCAAATGAAAAACGGTTTATGAACCCCTGCCGGTGTGAACCCCAACCGATGAACGGTGTGTAACCCCTGCCGACACGGAAAATTAATGGAAATTCGTGGCACATTCGTGGCCATTCATGTAAAAAAAATCTCCGATTCGGCATAAGCCAATCTGCAAATTCGCTGTTGTTTATGCTGCATTGCGGCAGAAAAAAATCGGTTTTCCACATTCACAATCCTTTTCTTATTATCTTTGCACCCAAAGACATTTACGACAATGGAAAATGCACAATTGGTAAGACGCTATCCTGTTGGGATTCAGACGTTTTCGGAAATCAGGGAAAGTGGATATGTCTATATCGACAAGACCGACCTCGTTTGGCAGCTGGTCCATGAGGCAAAATACAACTTCCTCAGCCGTCCGCGCAGGTTTGGCAAGAGCCTGCTTTCCAGTACATTGGATGCGTATTTCCAAGGTAGGAAAGACCTGTTCGAAGGCTTGAAAATCATGCAGATGGAGCAAGAGTGGGAAACCTATCCGGTCATCCACTTGGATTTGAGCGTCGCCAAAAGGCAACCGTCGGCTGACGAACTGAGGCAAGCGTTGATGTGGCTGATGAATCCTTTGTGTGAGAAATATGGCCGGAATGAATTGGAAACCTCACCGGGGAAAATGCTCAACGGATTGATTCACAGGGCATACGAGCAAACTGGCAAGCAAGTGGCCGTCATCGTCGACGAATATGACGCGCCGCTGCTCGATATGCTTCATGCATCGGAGCAACTCGAGCAATTCCGTAATGTAATGCAGGAGTTTTATGTTCAGCTGAAGGCCAAAGAGGCTATGGTGAAGTTCTGTTTCATCACAGGCATCACCAAGTTCAGCCAATTGAGCATTTTCTCCACCATCAACAATTTGCTGAACGTTTCGATGCAGCCCGAATATGCGGCCATTTGCGGCATCACCGAAACGGAGTTTGCCACCGTCATGGCTCCCGACATTGCAATGCTGGCCCAAAAGTATGGTTGTACGGCTGAAGAGATGCACGCCAAACTCAAGCAGCAGTATGACGGTTATCGTTTTTCCGAAGAGTCGCCCGACATCTACAATCCGTATAGCCTGCTCAAGTGCTTCACACAAAAGAAGATAGACAATTACTGGTTCGACAGCGGCACGCCGACCTTCCTCATTCGGCAAATGCAACATTTTCGCACCGACATCACCACCATGGACGATTTGGAAGTGCCGTCGACGGCTTTCGACCGTCCAACCGAGGCCATGACCACTGCGCTGCCGTTGCTCTATCAAACTGGCTATCTGACCATTAAAGGCTATGACCGCGATTCGATGGCCTATACATTAGGCATTCCCAATCAGGAGGTCCGCTTGGGCTTTGTCGACGGGCTTTTGCCGACCTACATCGGCCTCGATGGTGCGGATGTGCAAATGGGCTTCGCCTTGAAGTTTTGGCGGGCATTGAGGGCGAAAGACCTCGACCTTGCCTTGAGGGAGATGCAGGCCTATTTGGAGGGATTGCCCTACATTGAATGCTTCAAGAAGAAGTTGGAAAACATTTCCAACGCCGAAGGCTTTTATGAATGGTCGTTCTACTTGATTTTCAATATGTTGAACGTTTATGCAAAAACACAGGTGAAATGTGCGGGAGGCCGCATCGATATGGTTGTTTACATGCCCGACATGGTTTATGTCTTCGAACTGAAGGTGAACGGCACCGCTGCTGAAGCTTTGAAGCAAATTGACACGAAGGGCTATGCCATTGCCTATCAGACTGATGGGCGCAATGTGGTGAAGGCGGGAGTGAGTTTCTCGACCGAGAGCAAGACCATCAAGGATTGGATTGTCGCTGAGTGTTGAGACCGATGTCTTTGCAGGGGCTGACGTCACCTGCTTACTGATATGTCGTCCCTATGGGACTTTGTGTCGGCACGCACGGGGAAACCCCATAGGGGTGACAGCAATGTAGGCAGGCGGTGTGAACCCCTGCCGACACGGAAAATTAATGGAAATTCGTGGTACATTCATGGTAATTCGTGTGAAAAAAAAGTATCTTTTTTTCGGAGGGGATGTGTTTGTTTTTCGACAGGGGTTTCATTACATTCCACCCCTGCCCATAATGTGGTGTGAACATACCGATTGACAAGGTCATTGCCAATATCGTTGATGGCGACTGGTGATTAGAGTCAGAAATTTTCAAAATAAAACGAAAAAAAAATGTTTGAAACAATTTAATCCGTATTTTTGCAGCGGTTATCATCAAATTGTTTAAGAAGATGAAAAGAACTTTACTGCTGCTTTGTTTGCCCTTCGTGACATTGTTTTTCTCCTGCTCGACCGATGTCGACCTTTACGCCGAGTATAAGGAAATGCCCATCATCTACGGCCTGCTCGATGCCACCGCCGACACCAATTTCGTTAAGATCACTCGAGCCTTCTATGTGCAGGGCGACGCTTACCAGTCGGCACTCAACCCCGATTCGAGCAACTACGCTGGCAAACTTGACGCTCGCCTCATCGAGTATTGCAACGGCGACAGCGTCCGCGAAATCATCCTCGACACCATCACGCTCCACGGCAAGCAGCAGGGCACGTTCTATTCGCCCGACCAGAAAATGTATTACACCACTGAGCCGTTGAATATGAACCAATCGGGCAAGGAATACGCTTACGAATTGAAGGTCGTCTTGCCCCATCGCACTTTGGTCGCCACGACCGATATGGTAGGCAACAGCGCATTTGGGCCGCAAAGTCTGGCCGTGAATTTCTCCAAGCAATACACCTACTTCGGCGCACCTCCAAGGCAGTTCCTGTTTCGACCTGCTAAGGCTGCCACCTTCTACGATGTCAGCATGTCGTTCACTTTCTTTGAGCAGCGCACACCCGACGATGACTCGGTGTCGCGCTCCTTCACTTGGAAAATCGGCACCTTCACAGAAGATTATTTCTTCCTCCACACCGAAGGCGATGCCTATATCTTCCCGTACCATCCTGCGGATTTTTACAACGAGTTGCGTGAGTTTCTCGGTGCCGACACGGCTGTGGCCGGCCTGAAACGCTACATCAGCGACTTCCCCGTTGAGGTCACCATTGCGGCGGGAGGGGAGAATCTGCGGCAATACATTTACAATAATGACGCATCCCTTGGTTTCAACCCGGGCGACAACGAATTCTCGCTCATCCCGGGCGGCTATGGCGTGTTCTCGTCGCGGATGACGGCGAGATTGAAAGTGCGCTTGGCGGGTGAAACAATTCCCGAAATGGTAGCAAATCCCTTTTGGGGCTTCAAGTTCATAGGTGGTCAGGAATGACCTTATTTCAAGGTGTCGATAATCGCCTCAATCGTAACGCCTTCGGCTTCGGCGGTGTAGTTGCGGATGATGCGGTGGCGCAAAATCGGGATGGCCACGCGCTGCACGTCCTCGATGTCGGGGGAGTATTTGCCTGTCAAGAGGGCGTTGGCTTTCGCACCGATGATGAGGTATTGCGAGGCACGCGGTCCGGCACCCCAACTCAAGTAACGGTTGGCCCAGTCGTGGGCTTTCGCGGTGTGCGGACGGGTCTTCGCGACCAGATTCACCGCATATTCATACACATTGTCGGGCACTGGCACACGGCGCACCAATTGCTGGAAATACAGGATTTCTTCAGGCGAAAGCACTGGGTTCACCTCGGCAACCTTGCCCACAGTGGTGCTCTTCACGATGTCGATTTCCTCCTCATAGGATGGATAGTCGAGCAAAAGGTTGAACATGAAACGGTCCAACTGGGCTTCGGGTAGGGGATAGGTGCCTTCCTGCTCGATGGGGTTTTGCGTGGCGAGGACGAAAAACGGCTCCTGCAACTTGTAGGTCTTGCCCGAAACGGTGATGCACTTCTCTTGCATGGCTTCCAAAAGGGCGGCTTGCGTCTTGGGCGGTGTGCGGTTGATTTCGTCAGCAAGGACGATGTTGGCGAACACGGGGCCTTTGATGAACTTGAACTGCCGCGACTCGTCCAGAATCTCAGTTCCTACGATGTCGGAAGGCATCAGGTCGGGGGTGAATTGGATGCGGCTGAAACTCAAGCCCAAGGCTTTTCCTATCGTATTGACCAACAAGGTTTTGGCCAATCCGGGCACGCCCACAAGCAGCACATGGCCTTGGCAGAAGATGGACAGGATGGTGTTGTGGATGATGTCATGCTGTCCGACGATCACTTTTCCGATTTCCTTGCGGAGGGTTTCATATTTCTCGACCAATGCCTTGGCACCGTCGACGTCTGAAGTGTAGTTTGTCATTATTGAATGTTCCAATCGTAATAAAAGTCGTTGTTTTTGTATGTGTCGTCAAGGCGGATGTAGGCCTTGGCGGCCTTGTCTTTCACCCATTTTATGATGGCTTGCTGGCGTTTATGGTTCAAGGCCCAACTCTGGATGAGGTTGTAGTCGTCCTTCAGGTTGGCTTGGTGGGCTTCGGTCTTGCTTTTCACCATGACGAGGCGGAATGCGTCGTTGTTCTCGTTGGTGGTCATGGGCAAGGGGTCGCTCACCTCACCGACTTCGAGACGACTGACGACGAAGGCCAAGTTCTTGTATTCGGAGTAGCTTTGCTCCAATTCCTGCAAGTCTTGTAGGCTGAGGCGGTTGCTGCCTGTGGCGGCGTTGGTGAGGTAGCCGCCGTTGCTCTTCGAGTCGTCGTCGCTGAATTTCTTGCAGGCTTCCTCAAAGGTCATGTCGCCGTTGCGGATGAGTTGTGCCACCGAATCCAACTGGTTTTGGGCTTTTTCAAGCGATTCGATTGGCACTTTCGCGGTGAGCAAAATGTGGCGGCAGTTGACCATGTTGTCTCGTTTTTCGATGAGTTGGATGATGTGGAAACCAAATTGTGTTTCCACCACGTCAGAGATTTCGCCGTCGCGTAGGTTGAAGGCCACGTTCTCAAATTCGGTGGCCCATTCGCCTCTTTCCGTGAGTCCGAGTTCGCCGCCCTGACGCGCCGAGCCGGGGTCTTCGGAATAGAGAACGGCCATGGTGGAGAAACTGCTTTCGCCCTCAAGGATGCGCTTGCGGATTTGGTAGAGGCGGTCTTTCACCTGAAGTTTCTCGTCGATGCTAACGGGCGGACGCTTCACGATTTGCACGATTTCATATTCGGGACTGATGGTCGGGAGGCTGTCTTTCGGGATGTCGTTGTAGAAGATTCTCACTTCGTTGGGCGTCACCACCACGTTTTCCATGATTTTGGCTTGCACCTGCTCTTGAAGCATGTTGTCTTTCGAGGCTTGCCGCACTTCGTCCTTGATTTCGGCCATGCTCTTGCCGAATTGGGCTTCCATCTTTTCTTTCGACCCGAAGCGGCTGACAAACCATTGGATTCTGCGGTTCAGTTCTGCCTCCACTTGCTCGTCGGTGACGGTGATGCTGTCCATCTCGGCTTGGTTGAGCATGAGCTTTTGCAGCAGCAGGTCTTCCAGAATACGACTCCTGATTTCCTTTCCCGAGCCTTCGGCAATGCCTTGCACGCGGTATTGGATGTATTGGTTCTCGATGTCGGATTGCAGGATGATGTTCTTCCCGACCACGGCCACCACCTTGTCAATGACTTGGGGCTGACGGTTTTGCGCCATCGTCGGCAAGGCCAAGAACAATAGTGCTATGATAATCCAGTTTCTTTTCATCAATTCAAAATTCCAAGATTTAAATTTTAGATTCATAATTCAAAGATTCGATATGTCGTTGATTCTGTGGCTGTTGAGCCTTTCGAAACGACATTCTATTGGTCGGCTTTGTATAATGTTGGTGAACCCACATACACCTCAAACGCCCTTTCCTTTCTCGCTTTTTCATAGAGTGCGACATTCATCTTTTCGAGCAGGGCTTCTTTGCGTTGGGCCAGAATGACGCTCTTGATGTTGTCGCTCACCATTTCCAGCGGCGAGATGCTTTCTTCAAGGAGATAATCGACGAAGCGTACCATGTAGGTGTATTCGTTCATGTCGAAACAAACGAACTTCTTCTTTTTCAGGAAACTCTCGGCATTGAAGATTTCAATCGGGATGATGTTGGTCAACTCGTCGAGGCGTACCCACTTGTCCACATCGACATTACTCTTTACGGCATAGTAAGTGGCTTGAATGTCAATGTTTTGCAGCAACAAAGTGTCGCGGTCTGACAGCAGTTTCTTGAAATCGGCCTTTTGCTTGCAGTCCTCCTTGAGGATGACGTATGCCACGCGAACCATCGTGCTGCGCAGTTGGAAATCCTCCTTGTTCTGCTCGTAATAGTCGGCGATTTCGTCTTCGCTGATGACGGTGTCCAACTTTTGGTTGATGAGTTGGCTCTCATAGGCATAGATGACCAACGAGTTTCGGTATTCCTCCAGTTGCTTTTTCAGGTCGAGTTCTTCCTTGTTGAGGTTGATTTCGGCCTGATGCACAAGCACTTGCCTTTTTATCCATGAGTCGATGAAGTTGCTCACGCGCTGAATGCTGTCCATGATGGGTGTGTTTTCGGGTACAATCCCGATGAGGTCCGACTCATAGAGATATTTGCCGTAGCACTCGGCCACCACCACTTCCTTCGAGTTTTTCTGGAAGTAGTCGCAGCCGCCCAGCAGCATTAGGAAGACGATACCGATGAGAGCCACCAACTTGTTCATTGATACATCTTTCTGACCTTCTCCAACACGCTCTCGTTGATTTTTACGGGATATTTTTCCTTCAGCGACTTCACCCAATTTTGTTCCAGTTCCACTTGATAGTCGGAAGTGACGAGGCCACGGGCTTCCTTGAGTGTCTTTTGCTCAGGCTTGCGCACCTCACGAATGCACACGATGACTGTAGATTGGTCGACGGTGGAAGGGATTTCGTTTCTCACCCCGACCTTCCATTCGGTTTGGTCAACAAATTGGTTGTCACCCTTTTGGTAGTAACCCTTGCGCACGATGGCATTGGTGATGGAGTCGCGTTGGATGGCGTTTCTGAGGCTGTCGAGTTCAACGCCCTTGTCGAGCAAAGCCTTCACTTTGGGCAGCGCCTCGGGGCGCGTCACGGTGATGATGGTGGCATAGGCGCGGTCGCCCCACATGTATTTGGAGGCGTTGCGCTTGTGGAACTCGGCGAGGCCGACGGTGTCTTTCACGGCCTTGTTCCACACTTCGCGGTCCATGAGGTCGAAGAGCAGGATGCCGTCCTTGTATTCCTGAACCAAAGCCTTGAACTCGGGATATTTGTCCTCCAGATGGGCGTCGGCGTAGTTCATCACGGTTTCGTTACGGAAGTTCTCATACAATTGGTAGCCGTAGGTGGCTGGCGTGACGTATTTTTGTGTGGTCATGTTGGCCTTGATGTAGGTCACAAAGTCGCTCACTTTGGTAGGGTTGTTCTCCAAGCTGAACAGGGTGGCGTTCATGTCGACTTCGGCGGCGGGTTCGTAGGCGTTGCGGAGGATGCTGCTGTCGATGGTGGCAAGGAAGGTTTCAAGGTTCTTGTCGTTCTGCTTGAACTTATATTCGGTTTTCACCTGCTTGAGCACTACCTCTTCCGACTTCTTCGAGCGTTGGTCCTTCTCGATGCGCTCGCTCAGGGCCTTGCTTTCCTTTTCAAACGAACTTACGCCCGACTTGCCCAGCAGTTTGATGATGTGGAAACCGTAATTGGTGCGTATTGGTTTTGAAATTTCGTTGATTTCCAATGATTTGCAAGCCTCGATGAACTCGGGCACGATGCGGCTGACGGTGAAGTTGCTCAATGCACCGTTGCGGGCGACAGTGCCTTTGTCGTCGGTGTATTGCTTCACCATTTCGTTCCAGTTCTTGCCGTCTTTGGCCATCAGCTCCTTGTAGATGTTGTCGGCTTTCTGCTTCATGGCGGCCACATCCTCGGCGGGCGCGTCGAAGGGCAGTTGCAGAAAGATGTGGGCGGCTTGGATGCTGCCCATAGCATCAGTCACGCTATTCACTTTGATGATATGGTAGCCGAAATCGCTGCGCACTGGCATGGAGATTTCGCCTTCCTTGGTGTTGTAGGCTCCTGTCTCAAAAGGATATACCATGTCGAAAACGGTGAAATAGCCGAGGTCGCCGTGGTTGCCCGGGCGGGCAGGGTTTTGGTCGGTGGCTTTCATGCCTTTGGCCGAGGGGTCGTCGGAGTATTGGTCGGCCAACGCGCCGAAGTCCGCGCCTTTGGCAAGGGCTTTCTTGCGGATGTCCATAGCTTTGTTGTAGGCCTTCAGGGTGTCCGACGGCAGGGCGTTCTTGTCGCAGCGGATGAGGATATGCGAGGCGCGTATGTCCTTGAGTTTGCGCTGATAAGCCTCTTCAATCAGTTCGTCGGTGATGTCGTCGCTGCTCATGAAAGGCTTGGCCAATTGCTTGCGGTAGCCGGCCAGTTCCTTCTTGAACTTCGCGCTGGTGTCCAATTGCAGCCGCTCGGCTTCCATCACCTTCATGCGGAAGGTGGTGAAAAGTTCGAGATAGTCGTCGACGGACTTCTTCTCAATGACATCGCTTTTGAGGTTGTTCTTGTAGTAAACATCGGTGAAATCCTTCACGGTGATGCTTTGGTCGCCGATGGTCATCAGCACTTCCTTGTCGGTTTTCGACTGTGCCTGGGCGAAAAAGGCTGGCATGATAAGTGATGCCAACACAAACATTTTCAAAAAGTTACGGTTTTTCATTCTTGATATTAGTTGTTTGTTCATTATTCCTATAACGCAAAACGGTGGATTTTATTTCAATCCGCCGTCCACTTCCAATCCGTTGGCCAATACGCTGATGTCGTTGACTTGGATGGCCTCAAAAACAGTCTTCACCTGCTCGATTTGGCCGAGATGGAGCATCAATCGCTTGTCGGGTCGCTTCTCAATCAAGCCTTCGGGAATCTTGTTTTTCAGCAGACCGAGTACTGTGTTGAGCATGGTGTCGGTGCCGAAGCCCGCGTCGATGCTTACCAATAAGTCGCTGCCAATCAATTCGATAATGGTAAGGTTGGCGGAGATGTCCTTCTTGACGAAACCCAGATTAAGCGGATAGGTCACGCGGACGGTCTTTGAATCCACGGTAGAAAATGAAATCTGTTGGTTGGTCTTTTCTTGCAGTATCGACTGTAGTTCGGGAAAAGTAATTGATGCTTTCATGTCAACTTCTCTTGCTATAATTAGGTGCCTCTTGGGTAATCGTCACGTCATGCGGATGGCTTTCGAGGATGCCTGAATTGGTGATGCGGATGAACTTAGCCTTCTTGAGTTCCTCAATGGTGTGCGATCCGGTGTAGCCCATGCCCGAGCGCAAGCCGCCAACCATCTGGTAAACGACTTCGGACAGAGTGCCTTTGTAGGGAACACGCCCTGCAATGCCTTCGGGAACAAGTTTCTTCGCGTCTTCCACATTGTCTTGGAAATAGCGGTCCTTCGAACCTTGCTGCATGGCTTCGAGCGAACCCATTCCCCTGTAAGTCTTGAATTTACGGCCTTCGTAGATAATGGTGTCGCCCGGCGACTCATCCACGCCCGCAAAGAGCGAACCCGCCATGATGGACGAGGCACCAGCGGCCAAGGCCTTCACGATGTCGCCCGTGTAGCGGATGCCGCCGTCGGCGATGAGCGGGATGCCCGTGCCTTCCAAGGCTTTGGCCACATCCATAACCGCCGTGAGCTGCGGCACACCGATGCCAGCCACCACGCGCGTAGTGCAGATGGAGCCGGGACCAATGCCCACCTTGATAGCGTCGGCACCTGCCTCGGCCAGGGCTTTGGCGGCCTCGGCGGTGGCTATGTTGCCCGCCACGATGTCTATTTCAGGATAGTTGTTTTTCAGGTTGCGCACCATGTCAATCACGCCCTGCGAATGGCCATGTGCCGTGTCGACGACCAAAGCGTCAACGCCTGCATCAACCAAGGCTGCAGCGCGTTCAAGGGTGTTGGCGGCAATGCCCACGGCGGCGGCCACGCGCAAACGACCGCGCGAGTCCTTGCAGGCGTTGGGGCGCGCCTTCACCTTAATTATATCTTTATAAGTGATGAGGCCGACGAGGCGGTTGTCCTTGTCGACCACTGGCAGTTTCTCGATTTTGTATTGTTGGAGGATGTCGGCGGCCTTCTCGAAAGAAACCTCGGTGGTGGTGATGAGGTTTTCCTTGGTCATCACCTCGGCGACGGGGCGTTCCAAGCCGCGCTCGAAGCGCAGGTCGCGGTTGGTGACGATGCCGACCAACACATTGTGGCTGTCCACTACAGGGATGCCTCCGATGTGGTATTCGCTCATCAGGTCGAGGGCGTCTTTCACGGTGGCGTCGACGTGGATGGTCACGGGGTCGCTGATCATGCCGTTTTCGGCGCGTTTCACCTTACGCACCTCGGCGGCCTGCTTGCCGATGGTCATGTTCTTGTGCAGCACGCCAATGCCGCCTTCTTGGGCGATGGCGATGGCCATACGGCTCTCCGTGACGGTGTCCATACCGGCGGAGACCACGGGGATGTTGAGGTCGATGCGGCGCGAGAACTTGGTTTTCAAGCTCGTTTCACGCGGGAGAACATTACTGTAGGAAGGGACCAGCAGAACATCGTCGTAGGTCAGGCCTTCACCAATGATTTTTTCGTTATCAAATGCCATGGCGGATTAGGTTTTAATTAATCTGCAAAGGTACACTTTTTTTCGATAGGGTAGGAGGTGTTGGCCTAAAAAATGGCAAAAGTGGTTAAATCAGGATGTATTATCCTTCCATCTGTAAGTCCAAAAAATGACAAAAAAGACAAACATTTTGCGATTTTTGACATTTTTGGCAAAACAAAAAGTGAGATTTTTGGCAAAAGAGAGAAAACAGGGTGCAATACTTGCCGTTTTATATGACCATGTTTTTGTAGTTTTATCCAGAGGTTTGTGAGCTTAAGAAGTAATCACAAAAGAGATATTTACCGCCAAACTTTGAATTTTTTGGCAAGTTTGGCTTAACCTTCCTCGGTATTCTCAACAAATAAGTTGTTTATTGTTAGTACTTTAACAAAATCATCACTATGTTCACCTTGAGCCAATCCCTTGGTAGTTATGAGGACAGTCCGAATGGCTTTTGAAGTCTTGGTTTCAGCCTGGAAGGTCTTGATTCGGTTTCCAAGTTTTTGGCTTTCTTCTGCATCCTGGCTGTATTCATAGCGGGAGTATTTCATCTCGCAAATATCAACAACACCATCGGCACGGTCTATGATCATGTCAATCTGCGCCCCCGGGGTGGACTTGCGGCTACGCCAAGAATAGTAAGAGGTGAGGATGGTGTCCAAGCGCAGGGATTGTATGATTTCCCAAATATGATACATACATAGGCGTTCAAAAGCCAGTCCATACCAAGTGTTTTGGCCAGGTGTGTTGAGGGTGTGCCTCCAATAAGCGCGGTCGGTGATGGTTTCGGAGGCGCAGAAAGTCTGGTAGAAGATGGTGAAGAAGTCAATCAATCTGTAGATGCCGGAGTTTTTTTTGCCCCCGTCACTATGGTGGATGATGAGGTCGCAATAAACCAAATCCTTGAGCATCTTGGTCAATTCCTCGCCCGAAGACATTTTGAGGGCAGTGGCAATCTGTCCCCTTGTCAACCCTTCCTTGCTCTTTGAAAGCAGGCGGATGATGTCCATGTATCGTTCAGGGGTTTTGAACAGGGAGGTGTACAAGCGTCGGAACTCGTTCTTGAATTCCGCATTGGTGGAGAAAAACAGCATATCGATGTTCTCGGCCGCACTCTTGGACGGGTCGAGCAAGGAGAAATAGTAGGGCACGCCGCCCAATGCCAAATAAAGCTGAAGGATGGTCATCCTGTCCCACCTGTAGTGTTTGGCCTTGAAGTACATCTCGGACTGGTAAAGGTTGAAGGGGCGCAGATGCATTTCGTGTGTGGTTCGCTTGTGCAATCCGCCCCGATTTTCGATGACGTTGCGAATCATCCACGAGGTGGCGCTTCCGCAGATGACCCAAAACACGTTGTCGTGCCACGAAGCGATGTTGTTCCAAAACCTACCCAGTTCTTTGACGAAACCGGAATACTCGAAGTCGAAGCAAGAGATTTCATCGATGAAAACCACACAACGTTTCTTGCGCTTGTTTTTCTCGATAATGGTTCCCAAAGCCTCAAAAGCCTGTTTCCAATTCTTCGGTTCGGGGCCGTCGTAGCCATATTTGGTCAGGGCCGACAAGAAGGCATCCCTTTGGTCTTCACGGTTTCCTTCCAACACGCCGCTGACAAAAAAGTCGAATTTGTCCTTGAAGAAATAACGAATAAGGGATGTTTTGCCAACGCGGCGCCTTCCATACAACGCGACGAATTCGCACTTCCCGCTTTGGTTGTAGGCCGACAGCTTCGCCAGTTCTGTATCGCGTCCAATAATCTTATCCATAGCGTTCTAATGTTTTTGCAAAGGTAGTATTTTTCTTGAAATGTTCCGCCAAACTTGCCAAAAAAAGCAAAGTTTGGCGGAACATTTGTTTCGTTTGTCTGACAAATCGATGTTTGCCAAACGCTATTTTTCACTATAATTCACTATATTTCATTGCCGTTTGGCGGGAAGCCGCTATTTTTGCGGAAAACAACAGGCAATGAATCGTCTGAAGAAAAAATATCGACAAACTGAGCATTGGTCTGAAAAACGACTATTTTTGCAGGCGAGTTTTTTCGAAAGAAAATAGAACTTGGATTATGCCATATTAATTCCATGGGTTTATGTATATTTGCAACAAAATTGAATCTGTATGGAGAAACCGAACAAACGCAATCGAATTATTATAATCGGCAATGGCTTTGATTTGGCACATGGTTTAAAAACCAGTTATCGGAACTTTATTGATTGGCTTTGGGACAAGAAAGTTGAAGAAATCAATGAGGTGAAGAAGAGGATTAAGAGGTTTAAGTTTAAGAGTCCAATAGTTGACAAAGACAATTTGTTTATTGTTGAAGTGGGAGAACGAAATGAGTTAATTAGTGCCGATGAGTTGAAAAGATGGATTACATACAAGAATGGCTTGTTGGAAACATTGGAGAAGAAAAGGAATGAACTAAAAGATCCAAAATGGTCAGATATTGAGGATGTTTACTACGACTGTTTGTTGAAGTGTAATGACCATTTTGGTATTGAAAAAGAAGAAAAGAATTACGAGGAATTGTCAATTATTAAACTCAATCGTGAATTTCGGGTATTGAGGGCTAAACTTCTTGAATACTTGCAGTCCGTCTATGATTCGGCAGATAAAGACAGACCAGAGTTTATCAAATTGACACATAGAATGAAAAATATCTTTGAAGCCAAAGACAATAATGGTTATGAGATAGAGAAGACAGTTTTCATTAGTTTTAATTATACACCTACTTTGGAATCAAATGGATATTCAGATTCAAGTAAAACGAAAAAAGGAAACGCCGAAATCATTTATATTCATGGTAATCTAAAAGATAAAGATTCGATAATATTTGGGTATGGTGATGAGTTGGACTCCAATTCTTTGAATATTCAAGAAAACAAAGACAACGCATTTTTGGAATTCAACAAAGCGGTACTATATGCAAGAAGTGGTGAATATCAAAGGATTGTCCCCTATATTTATGGCAGCAATGATTATGAGGTCTATATTTTAGGACACTCGTGTGCCAATAGTGATAGAGCTTTGCTGAATGAGATATTTGATAATGAACATTGTAAACTTATCAAATACTATTATTATTCAGGCTCTCCAGGGATAGAGGTAAATTTCAAGGAACAAATCAGCAATTTATATAGGATTTTCGGGGAAAACCATCGTGGCTTCAGAGCGATTTTTTGTCCTTTGCATGAATCGGAAAGAATCCCTCAAATTAGTGATATTGAAAACTTTATTGTTGATGAGAAGTCTTCGACTTCAACAAATACTGTCATTGAAATATTGGGGGTCCAGTTTGTAAAAGTTAAAGGCGGATGCCTTGACGATGGAACAAAAATAGAGGATTTTTGGATAGGAAAGTATCCTGTTACTGAACTTCAATGGAAAAATATTATTGGTGAAAGCATTGGCAATTCAAAAGGAGACGATTTCCCTGTAGTCGGTGTAAAGTACGATGAGTGTTTAAAATTTATAGGCGAATTAGCCTCTCAATCAGGTAGGGCAGTTTCTTTGCCGACGAAGGAACAATGGATGTTCGCTGCTCGTGGTGGAATTAAAAGTAAGGGTTATATATATGCTGGCAGTAATGATATGAATGAAGTTGGTTGGTATAATAAGAATAGTAGGAATTATCTTCATCCAGTCGGGAAAAAGAAACCAAATGAATTAGGCATTTATGATATGAGTGGAAATGTTTGGGAATATACAAAAAATATTACTGGTATTACTGGGCATACGAGTTTATTAACCCAAATAAGTGAAATTATGAATAATAAGAATAACACAAGTGAATTTGTTTATGCAAAAGATATTCTCAATGATGAAAACAACATCTTGTACCAACTTATTGATAATGAAGAAAATGAAAATAAAATCAAAAATAAAATGAATCAAATGACAGAAAAGTTATGGTTACCATACGGACATGCTTCAAACTTGGTATATGGTGGAGGATACCTTAGTATATCTTCTCATTGTCGAACTAATAGTAAAAAAAGTATTGAAAGACCAGACGTTCATGTTGGATTTCGTGTTGTGATAAACCAAGGATGATTAGGGTGTTTGACCACATACATGTTCTATGTTGATATAAAAATAGTTGCAATGCTATTTATGGGGAAAATATGTGTTTTTGTAGGCGGAAATGGATGATGCCAACTTTTTTCGAACCATGTTTCACTGTGATTTGACGCAACTGCTTTGATGACAGGCCAACAAGAAAAACGTCCAAAGCCTCGAAGACTACATCCGAAACGAGGTGTATAAGTTTTGCAGCGATGAGGAAATCAAATTGCGGCGATAAGGCTTTTTTTCAGCACGAATGTCCATAAATGATTCACGAAATCGAAGGTTGGCTAGCGCCGAATCGGAGATTTCAACGGAGTTAATTTCCAGAAATGAATTTTTGAAAAATTTGTGGCTAATTCATGGTGATTCGTGTTTTCTAAAAACAGACCTCTGCCGTTTTTCGGAAATTGTGTATTTTTGCAAGCGGAAATCATAGAAAGGAGAAAAGGCTATGGCAAAACCGATAGAAGCAACACCAGTGTTGGAAGGCTCGGATGCTCTCGCTTTCTTTGCTGAAATGGAAAAGAACGAGAAAGCGTCGGAAGAGGAAAGAAAGCGTATTAAAGCGGATGCAGACTTTTTTCGAGCCATGTTTCATTCTGATTTGACGCAACTGCTTTGATGACAGGCCAACAAGAAAAACGTCCAAAGCCTTGAAGACTACATCCGAAACGAGGTGCATAAGCTATGCAGCGATGAGGAAATCAAGTTGCGGAGGTAAGGCTTTTTTCAACACGAATTTCCATGAATGATTCACGAATTAAAAATGAATTATTGAAAATTGACTTCGTCTAATCTTTGATTTCGTGGCAAATTGGTGGCAATTCGTGTTTGGATAAAAAAAACAACAATACACAGTTGCGGAGAACGAAAAAAGTAGTATTTTTGCAGCGTCAATCAGAGGAATTCGCAGAAAGGATGACAACCTTTATGGCCATTACGGTCGTTTCGAGCCTCAACATAAACGAGCCATCACTTTTCCGTGGTGGCTTTGTTTTTTGTGTTGGGTTACTTCGGGATTCTTGTTGTTTTTCGGAAAATGTGTATTTTTGCGGCTGAATTAGGTAGAAAATTTTGCAAAAATATTCTACTTGGAAAAGTTGTCAATCGATGTGTATTGCAGAAAACATCAGAAATCGAATCAAGCGTGATAAAGCGGGAACGGTATATTTCATTTCCGACTTCGCACGGCATGGTAACGATGTGTTTATCAGTCGTTTACTTTCGGAATGTGTCGATGATGGATTGCTGCTTCGCGTCGCCAATGGCATCTATTACAAACCGATTGAAACGAAATTTGGCGTGTTGTATCCTTCGGTTGAGGAGCTGGTCAAGGCGATAGCACGGCGCGACAATGCACAAATACTGCCCACTGGCGCAACGGCGGAGAATCGCTTGGGCTTGTCAACACAAGTGCCAACCCGTTATGTCTACTTGACCTCTGGCTCTGCACGAAAAATAGTGTTGCGAGGGCAAATCATCACACTGAAAAGAAGCGTTCCCCGCAATTTCGCTTGCAAAAACGCTTTTATGGCGACATTGATACAAGCTCTGAAATCCATCGACAAAGATAACGTAACCGAGGAACACAAGCAAACGATAGCAGCATTGTTGAAAAAGCACCTCGACAAGAGTACCTTTATTGACGATTTGAAAACCGCTCCCATTTGGGTAAGAAAACTTATTTCTGAAATCATCAAGCAGAACGAAAATGAATTGGCTTGAACATAATATCGAAGAAAGGAAAGTGATGCTTCAACAAGTCGCCGACAGCATCCATCTTCCCGACTATGCTGTTGAAAAAGACTGGTGGGTGACGATGGCGTTGAAAGCTTTGTTTGAAACAGATTGCGCACCATATTTGGAGAAAAAGCCCTCTCTGATAGGGTTTTGTACGAGAAGATCGTGGAACACAGACGGAAATTCTATCATGTTTCGTATGCCGATTACGACAAGAACTACCCTCCATACATCACCATAGTTCCGCCCGATTCATGTTTGGCAGCGTGGAGGCAGGATTATCAGGATTTGCAACAGCATTTTATCCACGGCCATTCGCTGAACTTTGATGATTTGCTGAAACGGATGGAAATATTGCAACAACGATTACGGAAAACAGAGTGAACAAGTAAATATACACCATACAAATTCAATTGCCATGAAAAAGATTATCACCAACTTACTTGCCCTTTTGGGATTGGCCACCGCCTGCGGCCATCAGAGTTATGAAAATGCAGAGGTCAACACGTTTGCTGAACGCATCAAAAGCCCCGACGTCGTTTTGCTCGACGTGAGAACCGCCGAGGAGTTTGGCGAAGGCCACCTCACGAATGCCCTCAACATCGATGTCAAAGAGGAAGGCTTTGTTGAAAAGGCGAAGTCGACCCTGCCGACTGACAAGACCATTGCCGTGTATTGCAGAGGCGGAAAACGCTCAGCCAATGCCGCCGCGATGCTTGCCGAGGAAGGTTTCAAGGTCGTGAATCTTGTGGGTGGCATCACGGCTTGGAAGAACGCGGGGATGCCGATGGCTATGGCCGAGGATGCTTACGACGTGGACACCTTCACTACCCAGAGCGGCAAGACGGTCAAGTTCCACGCCTTGGTTCACGCCAGCATCCGAATCGAATACGATGGAAAGGAAATCCAGATTGACCCCGTGTCGAAGTTAGGGGAGAAGACCATCAACTACGCCGCCATGCCCAAAGCGGATTACATCTTCATCACTCACGAACACCACGACCATTTCGACACGACGGCCATCAAAATGCTGATGGGCGACAACACCCAAATGATTACGAACCAACGCTGCGCCGAAATGCTTGGCTATGGCACCGTGATGGCCAACGGCGATACGCTCCAAATCGCCGACGACTTCACTGTTGAGGCCGTTCCCGCCTACAACACCACCGAAGGGCATCTGCAATTCCACCCCAAGGGGAGAGACGACGGCTTCATTCTCACCCTTGATGGCCTGAGAATCTACATCGCCGGCGACACAGAAGACATCCCCGAAATGGCTGAAATCAAAGACATCGACGTTGCTTTCATGCCTTGCAACCAGCCTTACACCATGACCCCCGAGCAACTCATCAACGCCGCACGGATGGTCAAGCCGAAAGAGCTGTTCCCTTACCACTACGGCCAGACGGATGTGAGCGGCATCCCCTCACAATTGGAAGCCGATGGGGTAGAGGTGAGGATTAGGCATTATGAATGATTTTTTGCGGCATAGATGAAATAACGATTGAGATGGCAAACAATACAGAATATCAGCGTGTTATCGAAAAGTTTCGGCTGGAGCCACATCCTGAAGGCGGCTACTACCGTCAGTTGTTCGGCAATGACGACACAGGCAAAAAGGATATTTCCACCATCTATTACATGCTTACAGGTGACGACATGTCGGCTTTCCATAGGCTACACGGCGTGACGGAGATTTGGTATTATCATGCAGGCGAATCGCTTAACCTCTATGTCATTGATACCGAAGGGAATTTGGTCGTTCACAACCTGTCGCCTGACGGTGAAATGCAGGTGGTAATCCATCCTGAACAATGGTTTGCAGCGGAAATCCCCTCGAAAGAGGGATTCTGTTTGGTGGGTTGTGCAGTGGCGCCTGCCTTCACCTTTGAGAACTTCGAGCTTGGATGCAAAGAGACACTATTACAGCGGTTTCCAAAATATGCAGAATTAATCGGGAGATTATGTTCGGAATAAACAATAGCCTCGCCGGTTTTCCGACGAGGCTATCGGTTTTTGTGGAGATGGAGGGAGTCGAACCCTCGTCCAAACAAGGAACCCCCATGGTTTCTACATGCTTATTCCGCTGTTGGTTTTCGTGCCGTGCAAGGGAGCGAACGCCCTAAACGCGACCTTATCTCCTAAGGCTTCGCCTTGCTGTCGGAGCGCCGACAAGGCTATCCCGAAATTGCTTAGCACCCCGGGCTCAGGCCGGAATCAGGAATCTCCACCTGCGGGATGTCTCGTCCCCTCACCTTGTGAAGGGATTAAGCCAGTGATCTACTGTGCTTCAATCAGGCAGCGAGAGCGTAGTTGTTTTCGCCAATTACTTTTTTGCAGTCAAGATTTACGAGCGTCACTGCGAGGCTCGACATGCTTACATGACAATTCATCTTGCTGTCAAAACCATACATCCCCTTTTTAGTTGAGAGTTGAGAGTGTAGAGTTTAGAGTTGTAGGGCTGTCACGATTCCCCCTTCCAAAAGGGGCTGGGGGATTGGGCAGCCGTACAAATTGTTTAGTTTACAGTTAAGGTTGTCATCCTCAAAGAACGGACTGCAAAAGTACACCTAATTTCGATACCCCGCAAGGGCTTGCTGAAAAAAATCCTCGGACACAATCATTGCGTCCCTACAATTCCTACCTCCTACTTCCCACCTCCTACCTAATTCAAAGGGTTCCCAAACCGCACCACATCCTCCTCGGTAATGTCGCTGCCGCAAAGAATCACGAGGCGTTCCACGATGTTGCGCAACTCGCGGATGTTGCCTGTCCATTGGTATTGCTTCAGGGCTTCCACTGCCTCTGGTTCAAGGTTCGGAACGGGTTTGCCCATGTCTTGCGCAATGATTTCCAAGAAGTTGCCGACCAACAGCGGAATGTCGTCCTTCCGCTCGCGCAGCGGTGGCACTTGGATGACGATGACGCTCAGGCGGTGGTAGAGGTCCTCGCGGAAGTTGCCTTTCTCGATTTCGGTTTTCAGGTTCTTGTTGGTGGCCGCCAAAATCCTGACATCGACAGGAATCTCTTTTTCGCTGCCTACGCGGGTGATTTTGTTTTCTTGCAATGCCCGCAAAACTTTGGCCTGTGCCGAAAGGCTCATGTCGCCGATTTCGTCCAAGAAAAGGGTGCCGCCGTCGGCCAACTCAAAGTCGCCCTTGCGCTGCTTGATGGCGGAGGTGAATGCCCCTTTTTCGTGACCAAACAACTGGCTTTCAATCAATTCTGAAGGAATGGCGGCGCAGTTCACTTCGATGAACGGGCCGCTGCTTCTTGCGCTGAGGTCGTGCAGTTGTCGGGCGACGAGTTCCTTGCCCGTGCCGTTCTCTCCCGTGATGAGTACACGCGCATTGGTGGGCGCGACCTTTTCAATCATGTCTTTCACCGCCATCATCGGCTCTGATTCGCCAATCATTTGGTGCTGGATTTTCACGGCTTTTTTCAGCACCTTGTTTTCGGTGGCCAAGTTCTTCTTGTCCAAGGCGTTGCGCAAGGTGATGAGCAGTCGGTTGAGGTCGGGGGGCTTGGGGATGAAGTCGAAAGCGCCTTTCTTGATGGCCTCGACCGCCGTTTCGATGGTGCCGTGGCCCGAAAGCATGATGACCGGCACATCCGACTCTTTTCTGATGGCTTCAAGCACCTCAATGCCGTCCATTTCGGGCATTTTTATGTCGCAGAATATTGCGTCAAAGTCTTGTTCCTTAATATGTTGCAGTGCTTCCATGCCTGTCGCGGCATCGTCCACTTGGTAACTTTCGTTTTCGAGGATGTCGCGCAACACGCGGCGGATGGGAGCCTCGTCGTCGATGATGAGTATTCTTGGCATTGTGTTTAATTTTGCGCAAAGATAGCGTATTTTGACGCAAAATTGCTACTTTTGCCTTCAAATTGAATCAAAATGAAGAAAATCTCCCTGTTTTTCGGTTTGCTGATTTTCGTGCAAACCATGCTTTTTGCTCAAGACACCCTTCCCGCGCCGACTTCCTATCGTGTCAACAAAGTGTCTTTCAATATGATACGAGTTGAGAAGGGTGGCTTTTGGATGGGTGCCCAGCACAAGGACACCGCCGAGTTCAATTACGACCGCTATTCGCAAACGGACGAGTTGCCCGTGCATTATGTGACGATGCACGAGGATTTTTACATCGGGCAAACCGAGGTGACACAAAAACTTTGGAAAGCCGTAATGGGCTATAATCCAAGCAAGTACAAGTGTCCGAAACGCCCTGTTACCAACGTCGATTACTTTGAGGTGCAGGAGTTTCTGAGGCGCATCGACAGCATTACGGGGATGCACTTCCGCCTGCCCACCGAGGAGGAATGGGAATATGCGGCTCGTGGCGGAAAAAACTCTCGAGGCTATGTTTACAGCGGTGGCAAAGAGGTGGACCGCGTGGCTTGGCATAATGGCAACGCCTCCAAAACCAAGAAGGTCAAGAAACGCACACCCAATGAGTTAGGTGTTTATGACATGTCTGGCAATGTGTGGGAATGGTGCGAGTCGAAGTACCGTTTCTATGACAATGAGCGCAATGCCACTTTGGGCAAGGACGGCCAAATGTACTGCATCCGTGGCGGCGCGTGGCAGTTGCCCAAGACCTCATGCCGTGTGTCGTGGCGCGGCAAACGCCTCCCCGACTTGAAGAACTCCTTCGGCGGGTTCAGGCTTTGCTTGGATGCACGGTATGTCAAGGAGAAGGAGGAAGAATCAGTGCCAGAGTTGATAAAGAAGCCCGCCGAGAGCACTTCGGAGGAGTGATTTTCGGGGTATATTGGAAAAAATATTATTTTTGCAGGGTGAGTTTTATTTGCGAACCAAATGGATAGAACGGAATTGATATTGGATGATAGACTAGGAGAAAACCTTTTGTTTTCGGACGTTTGCGGCATTATTGACAATGCTCGCAAGCACATAGCCGTTCATGTCAATTCGGAGATTTGCCTGACAAAATGGTATGTAGGCAAGCGCATAAAAGAAGATGTACTATACAACCAACGGGCAGAGTACGGCAAACAAGTCGTCAAGAATTTGGCGCGGAAACTTACTGAGAAATACGGTAATGGATGGAGTGACAGGACGTTGGTACATTGTATACGCGCCGCGTATACTTTTTCCGAGGAAGAAATTGTATACGCAGTGCGGAGACAATTCACTTGGACGCACTTGCGGTCGCTGATGTTCGTAGAAGACCCGCTCAAACGACAGTTTTACATGGAAATGTGCCGCATTGAGCATTGGGACACCCGGACACTTGATGCGAAAATTGATGCACAATTGTACGAAAGAACAGCCATCAGCAGAAAGCCAGAGGAACTGATAAAGCAAGAACTCTCGCAGTTGAAAGAGGAAAACACCTTGCAACCTGATTTGGTTTTCCGCAGCAGTTATTTTCTTGAAATGTTGGGCTTGCCTGACTTCTATACAGAAAAGGATTTGGAATCGGCCATCGTTGCGCAAATGCAGGATTTCATTTGTGAGTTGGGAACGGATTTCGCATTTTTGGGTAGGCAGAAACGTATTACTATTGATGCTGTGGATTATTACATTGACCTGCTTTTCTATCATCGCTCGCTGCATAGGTTAGTGGCCATTGATTTGAAATTGGGAAAGTTCAAGCCTGAGCATGAAGGACAAATGCTGCTTTATTTGCGTTATCTTGACAAAAACGATAGGAAACAAGGCGAAGAATCGCCCATAGGACTGATTCTGTGTAGCGAAGGTAATACAGAACATGTTGAATACCTGATGTTGGACGACAACAGCCCAATAAAAGTGGCCCAATACTATACCCAACTGCCTGACAAGAAATTGCTTGCTGAAAGGTTGCAACGTGCTGTCGCCATAGCACGGGAACGTTATGTGGAACAAAACTTAAATACATTACAACCAACAAATAATTAACCCTCTAAACAATAACAAAATGTAAATCATCAAATTGACATATTATAAATAGCGTTTGTAGCAAGTTCTTGAAACTCAAAACTACCAACCGCCTTCGTTGAAGGCAAATACACCAAGAACAAGTTATCAAATGCCGTGCGTGGCACGGCGTGGAATACTTGTTAGGTGTATGGGGTGTGGTAGCCCTGAGTTTCAAACAAGAAATCGATTCCACGCTTTTTTTATGCTTGAAACAATGTTAGTGAATAAACAAATACAATAATGATAAACTTAAATCTATTAGAAATGAAAACCGGCAATTTACATGAGAAAAGGGTGTTGCGTACAGCCCTGTTTGTCCTGCTGCTGAGTGCGGTGGGAATGACAAAAATCTACGCGCAAGTAATTGGCGATTTATGGTATTCTTTGGATAACAATACACTGACAGCGACAGTGAGAGGGCACAAAGATGGCATAAATGCGACGGGAAACCTCACCATTCCTTCCACAGTGACTTACACATCTTATGAATGGGTAAATGGTCAACAAGTTCCTGTTACCCGCACCTATACCGTGACAAAGATTGGAGGAGATGCTTTCATAAACTGTGGAGGTTTGACGGGTAGTTTGTCTATCCCCAATACCGTGACAGAGATAGCCTCTGAAGCATTTGAGAATTGCAGAGGTTTCACGGGTAATCTGACCATCGGAAATTCCGTGACCACTATAGGTGGTGATGCTTTTTATGGCTGTAGCGGTTTCACAGGCAGTCTGATTATTCCAAATTCTGTAACTTGGATAGATGATGCTGCTTTTAGTGGGTGTAGTGGATTTACAGGCAGCCTAATCCTCTCAAATTCATTGACTTCAATTGGTCATTTGGCTTTCTGGGGTTGTAGTGGTTTTACTGGCAGCCTGATAATCCCCAATGCAGTGACTTCAATTGGTACTTATGCTTTCAGGGATTGTAGTGGCTTCACTGGTGATTTGATTATTCCCAATTCTGTGACCACAATAGGGGAAGAAGCTTTCAGAGATTGCACTGGTTTCACCGGTGATTTAATCATTTCGAATTCAGTAATCACAATAATCTATGGAGCTTTCTGGGGTTGCAGCGGTTTTACAGGCGACCTAATAATAGGCAATTCCGTGACCACAATAGGAACATTGGCTTTCAGAGACTGTAATGGTTTCACAGGTAATTTAACTATCGGCAAATCCGTGACCTCAATGGATCAGGGTGTTTTCTATAATTGTAGTGGCTTTACCTCTATGAATAGTCTTGCAGAAACTCCACCTTCTATTGAAATCAACACTTTTTATGATGTTAATCGCGATATTCCTGTTACAATACCGTGTGGTACAATGGAAGCATATCAGAACGCATTGTATTGGAATTCTTTTACGAACTATGTTGAAGAGTTTTCGCACCTTGTGACTGTTGAATCTCTTGAACCTGAATATTGTACAGTAAGCATTGTGCAGCATCCTACATGTGACGATTCAGAGGCCATTGTAAAAGCCGAACCTGCAACAGGCTATGTCTTTGTCGCTTGGGAAGAAGACGGAATGGTGGTTTCAAACGATATGCTTTATACTTTTACTGTTGACCACGACGTGCATTTGTTTGCCCGTGTAAGGAGCAATACTAGTGTGTCTGAGGGCATTGAGGAAAGTTTTGCTGTTTATCCCAATCCAGCCCAAGGCTTTGTAACTATTGAAGGCACAGGCACTTTGACTATCGCAAACACCCTTGGACAAACCATTATGACCAAGGAAATCGAGGGCAAGGCGAAGGTGGAATTGCCGCAAGGATTGTATTTTGTGACTTTGGGCGGCGAAACGCGGAAAATCGTGGTGGAATAATTATGGCGTAATCCGCATTTTCTTACACCTATAATTAATAACCGCCCTATACCGCCTCAGCAAATCCCCGCCGATGATGCCATCAATGTGTGGCAGATGGAGTTTGCCGTACATCTCATGGATGTTCTCTAAATCCAAGGCAACAGCTTCATAATTATTGATTTCCAATTCGCCTATCGAGAAAGCGTCAATCTTGAAGGTCGCGCTCTCCAAGTTGGTGCTGCCCACGCCAGCGGTCATGCCTTCTTTTTTCTCAAAAACAAGGTCGTCGATGAAGGTGGAGATGGTCTTTGGGTCGAAAACGGAGCGCGAGGCACCCGTGTCGATGAGGAAGCGGGCTTCCTTACCATGAATCATTCCCTGAACCATGATATGGAAGCCTTCTCCTTCAATGTCAAGCAGTTGCAGCGGTACTTCAATATAGCGTCGCATCATCAGAAGTTCGGCTTGATGGCGTATTTCCTGTAAAAGTCCTTGATGATTTTCACGGCTTCGTCGGCGGTGTCGACAACGTGGAAAATCTCAAAGTCCTCTTCGCTAATCATGTTGTTTGCGAGCAAAGTTTTTCTGAACCAGTCGATGAGGCCTTCCCAATACTCGCTCCCGACCAACACAACGGGGAATTCTACCATTTTGTTGGTTTGGATGAGCGTGATGGCCTCCGAGAGTTCGTCCAAGGTGCCGAAGCCGCCGGGCATGGCAATGAAACCTTGTGCATAACGCATGAAGATGGTCTTGCGGACAAAGAAATACTCGAATTCGATGTTCTTGTCGTGGTCGATGTAGGGGTTGAAATGCTGCTCGAAAGGCAGGTTGATGTTCAGGCCGATGCTTTGTGCTCCGCCTTGTTGTGCGCCTTTGTTGCCGGCTTCCATAATGCCAGGGCCGCCGCCCGTGATGGTGCCGAAACCGTAGTCGGCCAATTTTTCGGCGATTTCAACCGCCATTTCGTAGTATTTGTCGCCGGGCTGGGTGCGTGCCGAGCCAAAAATAGCCACGCAAGGACCGTTTTTGGCCAACTTTTCCATGCCAGTCACAAACTCTGACATGATTTTGAACACTGACCACGAGTCGTGGCTCTTGATGTCGTTCCATGACTTTGGGTGGAAACTGTCGTGGATGATTCTTTCGTCTTTTTCGGTAATGGGCATAGTTTTAGGATTTCAAGATTTCAGATTTCAAATTAAAGATTTTGACAAAAATAATTCTTTGCATGATAAAAATGTGTATTTTTGTAGCCTCAAACGCGAATGTAGCTCAGTTGGTAGAGCATCAGCTTCCCAAGCTGAGGGTCGCGGGTTCGAACCCCGTTATTCGCTCATGGGACTTGAATATTCAAGGGGAGCGTGGCTGTGAGGTCACGCTTTTTATTTTATTGATTTTGAGGGTTTTCATCAAGACAACAACCATGTTTTCGTTTTTGATTGATGGACAAAAATAGGAAAAACTTAGAAAAAAACACAATTTTTGCGGAAAAAACAGAAAAAAGTCCTATTTTTGCAGCCCGAAAGCGAGGGAGCTTAGCTCAGTTGGTTCAGAGCATCGCCCTTACAAGGCGGGGGTCGTTGGTTCGAGTCCAACAGTTCCCACAACAAAAAAGCCGCTGAAAATCAGCGGCTTTTTCTATTCCTTTATGTCGGGAATGTTATTCGATGACAATTTTCTGGGTCTTCACACTGTTGTTGCTGACCAAACGAAGAATGTAGACACCTGGGCAGAGGTTCATGTCCTTTTCACAATTGCCATTGATGGTTTCGCTCGAAAGAACATGTCCCAAAATATCAATGACTTGAACGATGGCATTGTCTTGGCTGTTGATTTTGAGCGTGTTGCCGCTGCAATAAGCAAAACTCTCGAAGTTTTCCTTGTTGCCATCGGCTGAATAAACCAATCTGAATCTCGATGCGTAGTCAGTCGTCTTGGAATCAAATGTGTAGTTCGGGTTCTCCAAAAGGTCAGTTTCGACTCCCGTGAGGTTGTCAATCAAGTGGAGGTAACTCATCTCCATATTTTCAGGATAAATGTTGAGAACATAGTTGCCGTTGTCTTCAGCCTTGAAATTGATGGGCATTTCGCCTTCCTCTTGAGCCTGCAACACGGCAAAGTCTTCACCGTCAAGTGGGATGTAAACCTTTGTGGCATTGGCGTTAAGCGTGAATTTTTCGAGGTTGTCTTGCTCGCTGAAGTTGATGAGTGCTCTGTCAAGCACACCTTGGCCTCTCGTGTTGTCGGCTTTTCTCACCTCGATGCAGATTCCATTTCCGTTTCCGTTGGCTTGATTAAGATAGGCGGGCGTGATGGTGACGGTACGATTATCCGATGTGACGGAAACAAACACGGCCTCGTTAGGAGCGATTTCATAGTTGCTGGCAACAATAATGTTGTTGTGGGCATCATTCATCACATAGGTAGGTCTGTTGACGACAGCGTTGCAAGCAAACGGGTTGCCAATGAGGTTGAAGCCTTTCAGTCGGGCATTTCCGTTGTATTGCAAGTTGTCGAGGGTAATCGCGCTTGCGGGATTCAAAGTTCCATTGAATGACAAGGTTTTGTTGGTGTTGGTTGAATAGAGGTAACCTTCGTTGGCGTTGAGAGCAGTCAAGTTGTAGATGCTCTTGAAGTTTCTCCATTCCAAGGATTCATTGATGTCGAACGCATACAAGTCGTAAATGTTTTCCATCAGATGGGTAACATCTTCAGCTTGGATTTTCGTACTCATGGGATGGCTGATGAGCTGCCACCCGTCGGAATCGCTGTTAAATTTGGTGATAGACTTTTGGATTGTAGCCACAACACCTTCGTTGTCGTGGATGAGTTGGCCTCCATCAGCGATGGTGAGCGAACCGTTCATCATGGCAACACTGCTAACATGGGCAGTATAACTCGCAGGAATGGTGGCATCAGCCTTCAACAGAACACTATTGCTCGGTGAGTTAGGAATGATATTGCCTTGCCAGTTCTGGGCAACGTTCCAGTTACCGTCAGTGAGGAAGATGTGTGATGCTTCGCCTACAAAGATGTTGTCAATGTGAAGGTCGAAACCTTCGGTTCCCGTTTTTGAACTACAATAAAACCCTATCATTACGGTTTTATTTGCAAATTCATTCAAAGGAATTCTCACGGTAGTTTGTCCGTTGCGAATTTCATCGAAACTGTGTTCGCTACCATTTTTCCATGTGATGACATTATTTTCGGGAAGCCAACTTTCACCTCCGTCAGTCGAAATCATAATTCTGAATTCATCATCATCGTCTGGAATGTTTGGTGCTGGGGCCGTGGATTGAAGATGCTTTGTCAACTCAACATCAAATATCAAACATAAATTGTTCGAATTGTTAGCACTTGAAAGGTCGATGTTTGGTGTCACTAACCATGTGGTGTTTGACAAGCGACAGTAAGCGTATGCATGGTAACGACCGAAACTGTTGCCATTATTAGTGAAACTCCATCTCCCACTAACACTTTGCCCATCTTTAGGGTGATAACCACCGCATGAATACACATATTCGACAGGATCGGTCAAGAGTTTCCATTGTTGTGGGATTGAAGTAGAGGTGAATATTTCTGTGAAAGGAATAGTGTAGTCGTCATAATTCAATGCAGTTTTGAAAACTAAAGCATCACTCCAAATGCTTTCACCTTGGGCATTGTTTGAGCAAAGTCTCACTCTGTAAAATGTTTCCGGCTCCAAATTTGTCAGTAAGTAGGATGATTGACTAATGGAAGGAATTGTAGTCCATGCCGAGAAGCTATTGACTTTCTTGTATTGCAAGTTACAAGTGTTTGTCCCTTCAGGCATATCCCAATTAATCAAGGCACTGTTTTGGCTTTTTTCAGTGACATAGATGTTTGATGGATAGTTATTCCCCGTTGTCTTCCAAATGCTCACATTGTCAATATGAATCATATTGTTGGAGTTGTTGATAGTCGACTCTACATAAAATGCAACACGAAGGGTGGTGTTTTGGCTGACATTAATGGGCAAAGTAATAGTTTGAGGAAATTGGTCGAGAGAGTTAAGGACTCTTTCTGAACCAACTTGGTTGTCCCATTTGGCCAATAATTGCCAATTTCCATTGCCTTCTTTATATAAAATGGCAAAAATGTCATCAGTAGCACTGAGATCGGGGGCATTTAAGCTTTTATGTTTATTGTATGATGCATCGAATGAAAGACAGTATGAACCTGCAGTCGCTTGTTTTGAAGGGGTGAAGAGCCAGTCGTTAATTGAATTGGTAATTGTTCCGATGGCCATATGTCCGGTACTTAGGCCGATACCTTCAACCAACTCATTGTTATTGTAACGCACAAATCCCCAGTGGTTTTCAGCAGTGCTGGATGGATTTGGTTGTACACCGTGATAAAGAACATTGTCCATTAATCCCATCCAACGTCCCCAGCCAGAAGGAATACTATTTCCGCTAATTGACTCAAAAGTTTCATTTAAGATAGGAGTGGCTCTGTCGTAGTAAGTGCTCATCTCATATTCATCCTGTGAGTTGACCATCACACTGGTTTGATTGCTTAAATCGGCGGTGTTTTGTCCCCAGAGGATTTGCGACAACAACAATGCCGGAAGAAGTAATTTTTTTCTCATGAAGTTTAACTTATTTTAGTAATTAAATTGATAAATTGAAAATTTGGGCGCAAAAATAGGGAAATAATCAATCCAATTGAAATATTTCCCTATTTTGTTCAAAATTATTTCTCTATCATTATTTTTTTACTCGCCCAATTGCCGTCTTTTGTCACTCCTTGTATAATATATACGCCCGTGTTCAGCCCTTCAAGAGTCTTGCTGTTGATGGCTTGTCCGCTGGCGTTGAACATCCTAAGGATGGTGACGATTTCTTCGTCGGAGTTTTCTTGCAGTCCTGTCACCTCGATGAGAACAAAGTCTTCGCCTTCAGGGGTGAGGGCAAAGTCCGACTCGCAGTTTTCGTAGACGGCGGTCAGTTGGTATTTGTATTGTCCCACACTGCTTTCGTCATAATAGGAGGTGGCATCGCTTGCCACTTCGATGATGATTTCTTCTTTGGTGGAGAAATCCGAGCGATAGAGGTTGTAATGCAAAGGCAGTGTTTCGGGTGCTTCCCAAGTCAGATTGACGCCAAATTGTTGATCTTCCATGAAGTAGACATACTCGCCTTCAAAGTTTTCGGGAGCGAGGCAGGTGATGACGGGTGGCTCGATGGGGCCAAGGGTGCCGTCGGGACCGATGTTTTGAGCATAGATGCCGCCGTCGAGGCAGTTCACCCATGCCACGATGTTTTGACCCATGACGAAACCTGGGGTGTTGTCGCATACCGTCCTTCTATAGACGTTCGAGCACAAGGTCTTGGCCCAGAGTTGGTTGCCGTCCATGTCAAAGCCCATGGCCTCGATGGTGGTGAAGTAGGAGTTGCTGGGGCTGCTTTTCGTGTAAATCACGCTGAAGCCGCTGCCGTCCTCAAAAGCATCGACCATGATGTCGGCGTATGAGACGCCAACATAATCGGCCAACAGGATGCCTTCTCCCCACACTCTTTCGCCCGTGGCAGTGATGCGGTTGACATAGATCCTTGACTGGCTTTGCGTGGAAGCGTCGGTTTGCTCGTAGGTGACGATGAGGTCATAGTTGTTGGGGTCGACGGTGCCGCATGCATAGCCGTAGTAGTTCATCGGGTCGGTGGAATGCACTGCGATGCCGTTAAGGTCGCTGATGGTGGAAACGCCAAACTCGTTGAAATGGAAGACGTAGGTGTTGAAGGCTCCTCCGATGCCAGGATGCCAAATGTAGGCATATCCGCCGCCCATGCCATCAGCTACAGCCTTGTGGATATAGGTGGATTGGAAAGTCTGGGAAGACATGAGAAGGGAAGCGGGGTTGAGGATGGTTCCATCGGGCGTGACGGCGACGACATAAAGCTCCTTGTCGGTATAAAAACCGGAGCCCACTTTTTCGTAGGTGAGCAGCACATTGTTGTTGAGGCTTAAGGTGAGTTGGCCGAACATGCACTTGTATCCGCCGCTGTCGCTGATGGTGGTGGTGGGTCCCAAAGTGCCATCGGCACCGACGTATTGCAGATAAAGGTTTTGGTAGTCAAAGCCTAAGGCCCAGAAACCGCCATCATCGCCGGCAGTCAATTCGGTGCGCGAAAAGCCAAGGCCACCAAAAAGTTGCAAGCCTTGTTCTCCCCAAACGAAATTGCCGTCAGGATCAATCTTCACAGCGTATGAGAAGCCGTCGTAAGTGGCAAAACAACTCACCACGCAGCCATCTACTGTGGTGGTCATGGCGACACCTTCCGACATCGACGAGAATTCATGTCCGCCGATATGGATGCCATCGTCGCCCCATTGCGGAACACCTTCAAAGCTGATGCGCTGTAAGGTGGGCGACCAACCATTGGTGCCGAATCCTTCCCATTGGATATAGGTGTCACCGGTGTTGGGGTTGGTGGCCATGTAGAGTTCACCGTCGTCGTTGCCACAGTTAGCGAGGAAAGTGTTAGTGGCCGGGTCGTCGACCCATTGTGCTTGCAAGGCTGAAAAAGCGAATAAGCCTGCAAAGAATAGTACAGTTTTTTTCATGATGATATGATTTTAAAATACCTTTTATTCATTGTTTAGAACGACCTTCTTTGTGACAAGTTTCCCTGTGGAGGTTAGCCCTTGGATGATGTAAACGCCAGAAGTCAACTCGCCAAAGTTAGCATTGCGAATGATTTGGCCGCTGGCGGAATAGATTTTTAAGAGCGTTACGATTTCATTTTCGGTTTCGTTTTCAGGAATTGAGGTTACTTCTATTATAATGTAGTCCAATCCATCTGGGGTTTGGGCGAATTCCGACTCAAAGTCATCGTACATGGCTGTGAGTTGGTATTTATACGTGCTTGGTGTTGTCTCGTCGAAGTAGGACGAGGCCTCGGCATCAATTTCGATGATGTCGATTGTATTATCTTCAAGATTTTCTCGGTAGAGGTTGTAGTGCAGAACGCTGTAGGTTGGAGCCTCCCATGTGAGCATGGCACCGAATGAAGCAGTCTCTTCATTGTATAAATAGTTACCTTCGAAATTTTCGGGTGCGTAGCAGCAAGGGACTGGCGGTGGTGGCAGAGGACTGACCTCACCCAAAGCACCGTCCCAGCCGATGTTCTGGCCATAGACGCCGCCATCATCACCGTTGACCCATGCCACAATGTTTTGTCCGTTATGAAAACCAGAAGTGTTTTCGCTGATGGTTTTGTTGTAGCCGGTAGAACTCATGGTAGTGTTCCATTGCAGGTTTCCTTCGTGGTCGTAGCCTACAGCCTCAATGCTGCCTTGGCTGGTGCCGTAGGTCACGACGAATCCATCTACGGCATCAATGGCATCAATATGTATGTCACTATAGGACAGGCCTGTGTAGTCAGCCACAAGAATTCCGTCGCCCCAAGGTTTTTCACCTGTTTCCGTGATGCGGTTGACAAAGACTCGATGTTGGGTTTGAGAGCCAGCATCCTTTTGGAGATAGGCGATAATAAGGTCATTGCTCTTGGAATCGACGGTGGCGTAGGCATTGGTGTAATAGTTGCCGTAGTCGGGACTATGCACAGCGATGCCGTTGGGGTCGGTGATGGTGGGGGTGCCGCTCGCGTCGAAATGCGTGACATAGGTGTTATACACGCCGCCTATGGCGTTGTGGAATTGATAGACATAGCCGCCACCTTTGTTGTCGGGAATGGCATAATGCACATAACTGGCACCTACGGCCTGTAGCCCGAACAATAGCGTTTCGGGAAAAATCTGTTCGCCGTTTTTGTTGTAGCCAGCAACGTGGATTTCCTTGTTGTAGGTGGTGTAGCCTTGGAGGGTGTGCTTTGAATACACTACAAAGACACCGTTTTCAGCAGGCAGCAAAAGGCCATTGGAGCATTTTTTTGCAGGGGCTTTGATGGTGGTCTTGGGGCGCAGCGTGCCGTCGGCATCGATATATTGCAGGAAGGTGCTGTCCATGTCTGTACCCAAGGCCCATACACCGTCGTCATGGTCATAATAATAGGTTGACAACACTTCGGAGCGACCTCCGCCTTCGCCGTCGAAGAGCATGAGGCCATGTTCGCCCCAAGGGAACGTGCCGTCGGCGTTGATTTTGACCGCCCAGTGATGAGGCCCAAGGGTGCGGAACACCGTGACCACGCCTCCATTGACAGCAGTCATGGAATAGCCTGGCGACCATGTGGCGAAGTCGGGCGTGGTGACATGGATGCCGTCGGCAGGCCATTGCGGAACGCCGTTGAAATCAAGCCGTTGCAACCACGGCGACCAGCCATTTTCGCCTTGGTAATGCCATTGCACGTATGAGTCACCAGTCGCTACGTCGGTTGAAACATACACCTCGGCGGCAGCCTTGTTGCAATTGGCAATGTGAGTGTTGCTGTTGGTGTCGTCGACCCATTGGGCTTTCAGCGTTACTAACGAGGCTAAAGCCAAGAATAGTAAAGATAGTTTTTTCATATCTACCGATTTTTTGAGACGATTATTGCTGCAAAATTAGAAAAAATCGTTTCTTTGCAGAAAAATTTGTCATTATGGATGAAAAATTTACCTCAGAAGAGAAAAATGCCGTTGCGAGTGTGCTTTACAACTTGGCCGACGCCGATTACGAAAACCACGAATCTGAGCGAGAATGTCTTGAGGCTTCCATGAAGGAATTGGAATTTGATGCCACGGGCTTCGTCCCGATTCCGAGAAACGAGATGCAAAAAAGGGCTTACGAAACCTTGAAGCGTATGACGAAGGAAAAGAAACGCGCCTTTTCACTTATGATGACGCGCCTCTCGCGCTCCGATGCGCACTTCGGCCCCAGTGAGCGGGCCTTCGTAAAGGAGATATTGGTGATGTGTGACGTGCCTTTTGTGCATAGATGATAATGTGCAGGCGACGGCAGTCCCTGCTCACGATGTCACGGTGAAATGAAAACGCGGTTGCCGCATTGCAAATGATGATACCCACGGCTTCAGAATTACGGTTGCTCGGTGTTTTTCATTCGGCAGGGGGTTACGTCGCATTATCGGCAGGGGTTCACACCGCCTGCCTACATTGCTGCCACCCCTCCGGGGTTCCTCCGCACCCCTGCCCAAGTCACGGAGTGACGGCGGATATTAGGCAGGGGTGAAATGTAATGCAACCCCTGCCGAAGCACCATGGCAGCCGCACACCCCAAAACAAAAAAAGCAGAGACGCCACAACGTGGCGCCTCTACAATGATGTGGGAATTGAAAATTCCCTCCTCACCGCTTGCGAATTGCAAATTCGCAAGAACGGGTTTTATTTCATTCCAGCATTGCAAATGCCGATATTTACCGCTTCCGAATTGCAGATTTGGAAGAACGGGGTGCCAAACGCCTTGCCTCTGCCAACACATAAAACTAATTCTCGACAGGGCGAACAAGGCGCACACTTTGACCGTGGCACCTTTCGTATATGACGTACGATTGGAGGTTCGACTCTTCGAAGGACATGCATTTCGCGCCGAATTTATCTTCGTGCGAGGCCGACCAGTAGTAGCCTTTGCTGCCCACATCGTGGAAACTAGTGTGATCAGTGAATTTGCGTTTGCCCGCAGCCGGCAGGAAGACCGCACCTGCTTGCTCCAAGGTGTTCCATTGCGAAGCCGAGATAGTATTGCTGCTGAAGCTGGCATCCTTTACGTTGGTGCTGTTCAAGGTGTAGGTTTCGCTGCTCCAGTCGTCGGGCAACAGGATTACGCCATTCACATCGTTCACCTTGGCCTTGGCATAACGGATGCCTGTGCTCGTTGCGCGGGTTTCGAGGATATATACCCATTCGTAACGGGTCAACGTTCTCCACTTGTGTTCCTCGCCGCCGCCGTTGCTTATCGCGTTGTAACCCCAATCGGCTTTGCCGGATTCGTTGAACAGGTCTTTATTGTACTCACCGTAGGCATAATATTTAGTAGAATTATTATCATAACTCCAAGGCTGGTAGCAGGTGGCACCGTGGCTGTAGCCGCTCGTTCCCCAGCCGAAGAGGTCGTAATCGGCGGTCGCAACGCCGCCGCCCTGTACATCACCAAGATAATCCCACTGGTGGTTGGCAAACTTCCAGTAAGGCGTGGCGGCACTGCCAATGTATTGCAGGTTGCCTTGCGAGAAATACACTTGGCCGTTATTGCTGTTTATGGTGAACTTGCCGTTGATGGCGCCTGTGGGAACGGATGACGTAGCCGTCAGCGTCATGGTGGCGTCGGTCAGGAAGCCGTTGGTGTAGGCCGCCGAGGGGATGCTGAACGTGCCCTCGTAGCCTTCCGCGCTGATGGTGCCATTGGTCACCGCAGCTTGGTCGCTGAGCACCACGGCATAGCGTGTCGAGCCTGTGCCGTAGGTCACGATGTCGCCCGTCGTCGTGCCGTTGGTCACCGTGCCGTCGAAGCCGATGGTGGCCTGGGTCTTCACGCCCGTGAGCGTAATCGCAGCGTCGGCGCTCACCTCGCCCAAGTCGAACTTCACCAAGGCGCACTTGTTGCGCAGGGTAGCGGTGTAGTCCAGTTTGGTTGCGCTGAAGTTCTCGTTGGAGGCCGCACACGAAATCACGGCAATGCCATTGCTTTGGTCGCTGATGTTGAAGAGGTATTCGGTTGTGATGTTCTCGGTCAGGTTGGCGTGGAAGTTTTGGCCGCCCATGAAGACGAATTGCAGGGGCTGGCCTTCGGTGGCCGAAGTGCTGATGCTTCCCGCGAACAAGTGGCTGTCGCCGTTGTAGGTCAGGTAGCCCCTGTACTTGCCGTTGCTGCCCACATACACCATGTCGCCGTTGTCGTAAACCACGTTGGCCAACCCGTTTTCCTCTTCGGGATGCACCCTTTGTCCGCCTTTGTCGAGCGTCAGGGTGATGCTCACACGGTTGCCGTTGTCGGCAGTGTTATTGTTTGTAGGTTCGTTTTTCTTGCATTGTGCCAGGCCCAGCACCATCAGGCAGGCCAAGGCGATCAAACTCAGTTTCTTCATTTTTTCTTCTTTTTTTTGTTACTTAATTCTGTTTGTTTTTCTTCGATTGGATGAAGGCATAGCCCATGCCGGCGGCAAGCAGTATGCCGAGGCCGCCGCCCAAAGGAGCGCCGAACGGCTCGTTGCCAATCTGGCTTCCGGCTGTGCCAAAGGCCTCATTGCCCAAGGTTGAGCCTCCGCTTCGGTTGCCTTGCGGGTTCATCATTCCATGTTTTTTAATGCTTTCGTCCTTGTAAGGATTTTGAAGCAGCCCCCTGTTGATGACTTGGGCATTCGATGGAAGCGTCATGGCCGCCAGCCCTAACGAAAGCACGATGGCTTTCATTTTTTTCTTGTTGTTCATTTTTTTTGACGATTTATAAGTTGATGATTTAAAGATTCAAGATTCAACTACAGATTACACTGATTTTACGGAGTGGATACAGAAGTAATTATGCTGCCTCGCAGCGGACGGATACGGGTATCCGTTTAATCTGTTTAATCCGTAGTTCCGATACAAAAAAATCCAAGACCGAGCCCATTGGCCCTGCCTTGGATAGAGGATATGCAAAAGTTTGGAAAGGAGATTTAGCCCCCCCCTAATTGCTTGATAATCAATATTTTACACAGATTATTCACCGAATTTCGGTTTGAGGCGGCAAAATTACGGAAAAAACCGTTTCGCCAACACGAATTTCCAAAAACAAACGAAAAAACCTCACGTTAGCGAGGTTTTTTCGATTATTTACCTCAGAAGAGAAAAATGCCGTTGCGAGTGTGCTTTACAACTTGGCCGATGCCGATTACGAAAACCACGAATCTGAGCGCGAATGTCTTGAGGCGTGCATGAAGGAATTAATCAGTCTAACAGCCATTTCCAAATGGGAACGACTTCGATAGTGAGTCCCAACTCCTCAATTTGTTCCTCATGGTCGCGTGTGACGATGATGGCCTTCTTTAAGGGGAAAACCTTGTTGAGCGATACAAGCGCGGAGATTTCGCGCCGACGGGTTTCATCATCGTTGATGTCATAGGAGGCCTGTACTGCGACTCCTGCTTCTGGCACATAGAAATCAACCTCGATGTTACGGTTGTAATAGAATAGGTGTGGTTCGTCGGTGTTGCCAAACTGTTTCATCAGATGGATGGCACAAAGGTTTTCCAATAGTTTGGTTTCGCCGTTGAAGAGGAAAATGTTCAACAATCCGTTGTCGGCGTAGTATCGTTTCTTGATGGTCTCTTGGTCGGTGATGGGCGACACGAAGTTGGGCAATGAGAAAGTTAGGTAACTCTCTTCAAAGTATTGCAAATAGTCCTTTACGGTGTCAAGCCCGATTTTCTCGCCCGAGGATTTGATGATGTTCTGGAGGCGCGACAAGGCAGTAGGTTGCATCACGCTGTCGGCCAATTTCTTCGCTAAAAGGCGGATGGAACGTGTGTTTCGTATGCCGTGACGCGCAATAGTGTCGCCCATCAGTATTTTCTGGTAGAGACTGTTGATCCACTCGCGCTTGTCAACAAGATCGAAGGCTTCAGCGAAGCCACCAAAGTAGAAATACTCCTCCATCCGGCGGGCTATCTCGTGAAGCGTGGTTGAGTCATATTGCCAATTCTTCTCCAAAGCCAAGCCGCGATAGGCTAAATATTCACGGAAAGAAAATGGCCAAATCTCGCGGATGACAAAGCGGCCTCCCAAGGTGGATGCAATCTCGCTGCTGAGCATCTTGGCGTTGCTGCCCGTCACCATGACGCGGTACTGCTGGTCGGCAAGGCGGCGCACAAATTGTTCCCAACCTTCAATGACTTGAATTTCATCGAGATAAATCAAAGGCTTGCGGTCGCCAAACATTTCGGCATGGCAGTCGAGGATAAGTCCGAGTTCCGTGGATGGCATATAGCGGATGCGCTCGTCTTCAAAGTTGATGTAAAGACAATCCTCAATGGCGATTTCTCCTGTGGCGATGCGCTGTTGCATGTCTTGTATCATTAGGCACGATTTTCCAGCCCTTCTGATGCCCACCAACGCATAGTTCATCTTGCGTTCAAACAACTGTGGTCGTTCCACAAGTCGTCTTTCACGAATTTCTTGGTGTCGCTCTGCAATGATTCTCTTGATGACCTGCTTGTCCATGATTCAGGATTTTTTCAACTTATATATGGTAATTTTCTTGAATTATTTCGGTTTATAGGATAAAATAATGCGCAAAAATATGCTTTTAGTTTGTATTGAGCAAGAAAAACGGAAAAAATTGACCTAAAAATAAAACAAAAGAGGGCGTGCCTGTATGGACACACCCTCTACAATCTAAAATTTTTGGATTTAAATCCAAAATTACTTGATATTCGGTTCCTCAAGTCCAAGGTGCTTCTTGGCATCGACGCGCTTCAGGATGATGCCGATGATGAGGGCGGCAACACCCAAGCAGGCCAACATGACCAACGGCCAAGTGTAGTTGAGCGCAACGGGGTCGTCAACACCGGGGTTGGTGTTTTCCAACACCTTGCCAATCAGCAGCGGGAACAGCCACAAGCCGATGTTCTGGATCCAGAAAATCAGGGCGTAGGCCGAACCGATGATCTTTTCGTCCACCAACTTCGGGACGCTCGGCCACAAGGCGGCAGGCACCAACGAGAACGAGGCACCCAACACGAGGATGGTCACATACGCCACGACCACACCACCGACGGCATTGCCCTTGAACATGGGCAGGATGAAGGCGAAGGTGAGGTGGCAGAGGATGAGCAGCAACGAGCCAATCATCAGCATCGAGGCGGCCTTGCCCTTGTTGTCGACATAGCTGCCGAGGATGGGCGTGATGGCCACAGCCAACAGCGGGAACACGGCGAAGATGGTTTCGGCGGTGCCGCGCATGTAGCCCATGTAGCAGTAAACCACGAGGGCGACGACGGCCACAGCCATCAAACCGAACTTCAGGCTCTTCTTCTTCGAGAAGTTGCTGGCAAACGAGCAGATAGCCACCACAAGCATGATGATGTATTGCACGATGGTGACGGTGTCGCCGGCCCAGAACGAACCCGCTTCTGGCGAAGTGAGGGTGAGGTTGCATTGCAGCATGTTGACGGCGTACTTCTGGAACGGGAAGATGGCCGAATAATACAGCACGCAGAGCAAAGCCACCAACCAGAAACCGAGGCTCGACAAAATCTTGCCGATGTCGCTGACCTTGAACGGGTCGTCTTTCTCTTCGGCCTCGCCGGTTTGGGCATCCAACTTCTTGTCCATGAAGAAGTAAACCACAAACATGATGAGGGCGATGCAGAGCAACACCACGCCGAAAGCCACGGAACGGCTCACGTTGATGGTGCCACCGAGGCGGGCGAAATAGGGCGAGAAAATCATGCAGGTGGCCACGCCCAAACGGGCCAAAGCCATCTCCGAACCCATAGCCAAAGCGGTCTCGCGGCCCTTGAACCACTTCACGATACCACGGCTCACGGTGATACCGGCCATTTCGGTGCCGCAACCGAAAATCATGAAGCCGAGGGCGGCCAACTTGGCCGAAGCGGGCATGCCGCGATAGAACGGCGAAACGCCTAATTCCTCAAAGCCGGGGATGTAGTTCAGGTTGTTGGTGAACCAAGTCTCGGCACCGCTGCCGTAGAACGACTCGCTGATGGCGTAGTACTTAATCAAGCCGCCGACGAGCATCACCGCGCCCGAAAGCACGGCGGTGAAGCGCACACCCATCTTGTCGAGGATGATACCTGCAAAGATGAGGAAGAACACGAACACGTTCAGGAAGGTCTCGGCACCCTGCATGGTACCGAAGGCGAGGCTGTCCCAGCCGCGCTCGGTCTGCATCAGGTCTTTGATGGGGGACAAAATGTCCATGAAGATGTAGCTGCAAAACATGGCCAAGGCCAAGAGCAACAATGCAATCCAACGCATGGTCGGGTTGTCTCTCAATGTGAGTTTTTCTGTCATAATTATTTGATTTAAAGATTTGTGATTTCATTATTTGGACTATGGCCTCTGACTATGGCCTCTGGCTTGCTTCTTCCAAGGAGTGAAACTTCGTGCCTGTGAACGAAGCGAGCCATAAGCCATAAGCTATTGGCCTTCGTATTATTCAGGGATTTGCACCACTTCCTTCTTGTAGCCCTTCAGCACTGCCTTCGCCATGTTGGCCACATCGTCGGCGGTGATGCCGTTGATGATGTCGTTGTAGTCCTTCATCGGGTTTTGCTTGTCGCGGTCCATGGTTTGGATGCAGTTCATCCAGTAGCGGTTGCTTTCCATGTCTTCGCTGTGTTTCTTCACCAAGAATTCCTTCACCTTCTTGAGGTCTTCGGGGCGCGGGCCGTTGTTGGCCACGTTCTGCAACTCGGCAATGGCAATGCCCATCAGTTTCTCGTACATTTCCTTGTTGGTGTCGAAGCCGATGAGGAACATGAAGGACTCTTTCGGACGCAGCATGAGGTTGCCGCTGACGCCAACGCCGTAGGTGCCGCCTTCGTCCTCGCGGATTTTCTCGGTGTAGACGATGTCCATCACATCGCTCAAGGTCTGCATGGTCAGTTGGTTCTTGCGGTTGTATTCCATGTCGCCGTTGTAGACCATGTAGCAGGTCACTTTCGGGTTTTCCATGGCCTTGGTGTAGTGGCTGTGTACGTCCTTGTCGGTGATGGCGGGCGCGTTGGTGGTCCAAGTTTCGTCGTTTTTCTTGGTCTTCAGCGAACCGATGTATTGTTCAATCATGGGTTCAAAGGTTTCGGGGTCGATGTTGCCTACAAAGGTGAAAACGAAGTTGTTGGCATCCTTGAAGCGGTCGGCGTAGAGTTTCAGGGCCTTGGCGTAGTCGATCTTGTCGTAGTCCTCGGCTTTCATGCGCTTGATGAGCGGATGGTTGTCGTAGAGGGCAAACATGAGGTTGTCGCGGAAAGCGATGTCGGGGTTCGATTCAATGTTGGCCAACATCGACTTGGAGCGGGTGATGTAGGATTGGAAAGCCTCCTCGTCGCTGCGGGGCGAGTTGAAATACAAATAGGTGAGTTGCAGCATGGTTTCCAAATCGCGGGCGGAGCAGTTGCCGCTCATGCCCTCGGTGAACGAACTGATGTTGGGGGTGACATTGGCTTTCTTTCCAGCCAAAACCTTCGGCAGGTCGATGGCACTGAAGTTGCCCACGCCGCCAAGCGTAGCCAAAGTATTGATTTCCTGCAAAGTGTAGGGGTCGCTCTGGTCCATGACGGAGTAGCCGCCGAAACTGTAGGCGCTCATCAGCACCTCGTCGTCCTTGAAAGTGGTGGGCTTGTAGATGACCTTCACGCCGTTCTTCAAGGTGAGGATGGTGGCATCGAAGGTGTCGTCGTGTTTCTTGCTCTCGATGCTGCCTTTCACGGGAAGGGTGGCAATCAGCGGTTCGTTGCTGACGGTTTCCTTGTAAGGCTCCACTTCCACTTGGTTGGCTTTCTTATACATGTCCAAAAGTTCAGCCTTGGTGGGCAGCACTTCGCCTTCCTTTTCGGGGGCGGTCAGGGTGATGACGATGTTGTCTTCGCGGATGAGTTGTTTGGCATATTCGTTGATGCCCTCAACGGGAAGGGCGGGCAAGAATTGGCTGAGCAGCATGTATTCGTTCTCGATGCCCATCAGTGGCTCGTTGGTGAGGAAGTGGTTGAGGATGGGGTAGAGGTAGCGTCCGGTTTCTTGCTTGTCGCGTTCATCATATTGGTTCTCAATGCGTTTCATCAAGTCGGCCTTGGCGCGTTCAAACTCGGAGGCGGTGAAGCCGTATTGTTGCATACGCTTGTTTTCGGCAACGATGGCGTTCATGGCCTCGTCGATGCCGTCCTTGTCCTTGGCATAGGCAAAGCACGACCAAGCGTCCTTCGTGTCGCTGACGAAGAAGGTGCCGTAGTAGCCGTAGCCGAAGATGAAAGGTGGGTTGGCCTTTTGCGTCAGTTCTTCCATGCGGTTGTTGTACATGGTGGAAACGAGGTTGTCGATGTAGCCTTTCAGCCAATATTGGATGTCGCCTTTTTCCTCGTTCGGAACCACGTCGTGCTTGTAGAAAACCGAAATGTTGTAGTTGGTTTCCTCGCGGTCGGTGCAGATGCTGACGATAGGTTCGGCGTTGTCGGCCACCTCAAAACGGGTGCGCTCGGCGGGGTTGACGGGTGCGGGGATGTCCTCGAAGATGGCCTTCAGGCGGCCTTCAATGACATTCACATCCACATCGCCGATGATGATGATGCCTTGTAAGTCAGGGCGATACCACTTGTGGTAGTAGGCGCGAAGTGCATCGTGCTTGAAGCCGCTGATGACTTCCTCGGTGCCGATGGGCATACGGTGACCGTAGGGGCTGTTGGGGTAGATGTCGGGCAACATCTTTTCCCACATGCGCTGCTGGGCGTCGTTGCGGTTGCGTTTTTCCTCAAGGATGACACCGCGTTCCTTGTCGATTTCGGGACCTTCCAAGGAGATGAAACTCGACCAGTCGTGAAGGATGAGGATGCACGAGTCGATGAGGTTGGGATTGGTGGTCGGCACGTTGGTCAGCATGTAGACGGTTTGCTCGATGCTGGTCCAAGCGTTCACGTTTTCGCCGAACTTCACGCCGTTGTGCTCCATATAATTAAGGAGTGCCTTGCCGGGGAAGTTGGCTGTGCCGTTGAAGGCCATGTGCTCCAAGAAGTGGGCCAGACCGCGCTGGTCTTCCTCTTCGAGGATGGAACCGACTTTCTGCGCGATGTAGAAGTTGGCGCGTTGGGCGGGTTTCTCGTTGTGACGGATGTAGTAGGTCAATCCGTTTTCCAATTTGCCTCTTCTGACGTTGGGGTCGAAGGGCACGGCATACTGCTGGGCGAGCATGGTTGCGCTCAAGGCCAGCGTTGCGATTAGGGTTAGCGTTAGTTTTTTCATTTTGTTGAATTTTAATATAAATGTACTACAAACTTTTCTATAAAGTAATCCTCTTTGAACCACTTGTTTATCGCCACTTGTTTGTGCCTCCAATAGCGGTTCAGGGTTTTGAATTCCTCGGTGAGGTCGCCGCCCTTCAGGTAAAGGATGCCGCCAGCCTCCATGTCGCCCCTGATTCTCAGTTTGTTGCCCGCGAGGTTGGCGATTTCGGGCAAGGTCATCACGGCGCGACCGGTAATCACATCAAATTTCTCCTTCACCTCCTCGGCGCGTTTGTGTTCGGCCACCACGTTCTCCAATCCGATGGCCTCCTTCACGGCGTTCACCACCTTGATTTTCTTTCCCGTACCATCAATGAGGTAGAAATCGGTCTGAGGAAACAGAATGGCCAAGGGAATGCCCGGAAAACCGCCGCCCGTGCCCAAGTCCATGACCTTCATGCCGGGGAGCAACTCGAAGTATTTGGCAATGGCCAACGAATGCAACACATGGTGCTCATAGAAGTGCTCCATGTCCTTTCGCGAAATCACATTGATTTTGCTGTTCCAGTCCAAGTATAAGTCTTTCAGTTGGTTATATTGCTTCTTCTGCCTCTCTGTGAGGTCGGGGAAATACTGGAAAAGGCTGTTTGTGTCCATAATACCGCAAAAAATTGGCTTCAAAATTACGGTTTTTTTTTGAGGTGCGGAGTTTTTTCTTTGGGAATTATACGATTTTGGTTGGTTTTAAGTTGTTTTACTATGGCCAATGGCCTATGACAATGGCTTGCTTTTACTGTTGTTGCGAGCCATTGTCAATAGCCATGAGCCATCGTCATAAAAAGAAACCACCATGAAAAAAGCTGCACTTTTACTTTTGCTGTTGGCTCCGCTGGCTCTCACCGCGCAACGCATCACGCCCGAGGAATACATCCAGACCTACAAAGACATCGCCATGCGCGAGATGCGCGAGCATAAGATTCCGGCCTCCATCACGCTTGCGCAGGGCATTCTCGAATCCGGCGCGGGCAACAGCGCCTTGGCACGCGAGGCGAAGAACCATTTCGGCATCAAGTGCCACAAAGGTTGGGACGGCAAGACCTACCACATGGACGACGACGAGAAGGACGAGTGCTTCCGCAGGTACAATAGCGCCGAGGAATCTTTTCGCGACCATTCCGAGTTTCTTTGCACGCGAGGCCGCTATTCCGCACTTTTCGACCTCGAAATCACCGACTACCGTGGCTGGGCGAAGGGCCTGAAAGCGGCTGGTTATGCCACCAATCCGAAATACGCCCAACTTCTCATCGACCGCATTGAACTTTATGATTTGACGAAATACGACCAAATCGCCCTCGGCCTGATGACCGACGACAACCAACTGCCCGACATTGCCCCCGAGGACGAACTCCTTGAATTGGCCTATTCGCCCACCAACCGCGCCGCCTTCGAGTTGGTCGACATGACCGCCGAAAAGCGTTTCATCTATGAGAACAACGGCGTGCGCTTCGTCTATGCCAAAGAGGGCGAAACGCCAGAGCAATTGGCCAAGGAATTTGGCGTGAAGTTCAAGAAATTCTGCGATTACAATTTGCTGAAACGCCCCGACGAGATGGTCTTCCACAGCGGCGATGTGGTGTATCTCTCCAAGTTGCGCAACAGCAACTGGAAGGCCAAGAAATACACCGTCGCCGAAGGCGAAACCCTCCGCGACGTGGCCTTGCGTTTTGCCGTGAAGCCCGAAAAGATCCTGAAAAAGAACGGAATGAAGAAAGACGCCCGCATCAGCAAAGGGCAGGTGCTTTGGCTGAGGTGACAGAAAATTGTTTTCTTTCGCTTGCCGATTAACGGAAATATTCATAATTTTGCCCCGTGAAGTAAAATTACTCAACGGATTGAGTAATTTTACTCAATCCATTGAGTAAAATTACATAATATGTTTCAAAGAATTGATTATCAAGTGATAAAAAAACGACTTGAAGAACCAAGAAGGTTTATTCAAGTGGTGATGGGGCCTCGTCAGGTGGGAAAATCGACGGTGGTGCGGCAGGTTTTGGCCGATGTTTCGCAGCCTTATTCCATGTTTACGGCTGACGCGGTGCCGGCGGGAAACATGTTTTGGATTAGTGAATGTTGGGAGTCGGTGAGGCGCAAGATGAAGGCGGAAGGCGCAACGGAGTATATTCTCGTCGTTGATGAGGTGCAAAAGATTGACTCGTGGAGCGAGGCCGTCAAGAAAGAATGGGATGCCGACACGTTCAATGGTGTGAATATCAAGGTGGTGTTGCTTGGCTCGTCGCGGGTGATGCTCGACTATGGCTTGGCCGACAGCCTTATGGGGCGCTTTGAGCGCATTGTGATGCCGCATTGGTCGTATCCTGAAATGCGCGAGGCGTTTGGCTTCACTTTGGAACAATACGTATATTTTGGTGCCTACCCGGGTGCCGCTCCTTTGGTTGGCGATGAGAATCGTTGGCTGGAATACATCATAGGTTCCATCATCGAGGCCACCATCAACAAGGACATTTTGCAAGGCGTGAAGGTGATGAAGCCCGCTTTGCTTCGGCAGGCTTTTGAATTGGCTTCGTCTTATTCGGGCATGGAACTTTCGTTGACCAAGATGATGGGGCAACTACAGGACGCAGGGAATGTGACCACCTTGGCCGCTTATATTGACCTTTTGGGTGAGGCGGGCTTGGTACGCACCTTGGGCAAATACGCTTCAGACGGAGCGCGGAAGCGGAACAGTGTGCCGAAATTCCAAGTCTTCAACAATGCTTTGAAGAACATCTATTGCGGCAAGAGTTTTCGTGACGCGATTGTCGATTCAAGGCTATGGGGTAGGCTGTTCGAGTCGGCCATTGGTGCCTATATCGTCAATGGAGCCAACGCAGGACGCTATAAAACCTATTATTGGCGCGACAAAACCGGGCGCGAGGTGGATTATGTGCTGGAAAAGAACGGCCAACTCCTTGCCATTGAGGTGAAAAGCAACACTGACGACAGCAATTCCGGCTTGGGCGAGTTCCGCAAGCAGTATAAGGATGCGAAAACCATTGTCATTGGCGATGGTGGCCTCAAGGCCGAGGAATTCCTGCAAATCAACCCGAGTGCGTTGTTTTAGTGAAAAGAGGAGCACCAAAAGAGGCAAAAAGCCAAAAAAATGCTATTTTTGCAGCGGAAAAACATATATCGCCATGCTACCCATGAGACTCTATACCGCCGGCATTGCCGATTTTGAAAGCGTCAGACAAGACGGACGCATCTATGTGGACAAAACAGACCTTATCTACAAACTGACAAAAGAATCTAAATTCGTATTCCTTAGCCGCCCGCGAAGGTTCGGCAAGTCGTTGCTTTGCAGTACATTGAAATACTATTTCCAAGGCCGAAAGGACTTGTTTGAAGGCTTGGCCATCGGCGAGTTGGAGAAGGAATGGAAGCAGTATCCCGTGTTGCATTTCGACATGAGCGCATGCAAGAATGTACGCGAAAAGGAAGAAATCTACAATGCCTTGGATGCGCAGTTGCATGATTATGAAGAAATTTACGGCAGGGTGCCTGAAGAGAAGAATCCTGGCGTGCGGTTCAGGGGGCTTATCCAACGTGCCCATCGGCAAACGGGGATGAAGACCGTTGTCATTCTCGACGAGTACGATGCCCCCTTGCTCGACCACCTGCACAATCCAGAAAAACTGTCCGAAGTGCGACGCATCATGCAGGAGTTCTATCAATATGTCAAAATTTGCGACAAGGACGAGCAGTTCGTATTCATCACGGGCATTACCAAGTTCAGCCAACTTAGCATCTTCTCCACGCTGAACAACCTTCGCAATATCTCCATGATGCCCCAATATTCGGCGCTGTGCGGCATCACCAAGACCGAACTGCAAACCGTTTTCGACGAAGACATCCAAGCCTTAGCAGACCGATACAAATGCCCCAAAGAAACAATGTTTGAAATGTTGAAACAGCAGTATGACGGCTACCACTTCAGTAACGATTCGGACGACATCTTCAATCCGTTTAGCCTGATGAATGTGTTCACCGACCAATGGCTTGACTATTACTGGTTCGGCAGCGGCACGCCCACTTTCCTTTTCGATGCGATGAAACGCTTCAACACGAACTTGCTTGAACTGGAGCAACTCAACGTGCCTTCGTCGCAGTTCGACGTGCCCACCGAGGCCATGACTTCGGCCTTGCCCTTGCTCTATCAGGCAGGCTATCTCACCATCAAAGGATATGATTTCTACAGCAGGAACTACACGCTCGACTTTCCCAATGCCGAGGTGAAAGTGGGCTTCATGGACAATTTCCTCTCCTCGATGATGGGTATCTACAACGCTAACACGCAAGGTTTTGCAGGCAATTTCTACGCCAGTTTGATTCACCACGACATAGAAGGTGCCTTGAAACTGATGCAAGCCTTCTTCGCCTCGATTCCTTACCTCGACTTCGGCGAAAAGGAACTTGACGACATCGCCAAATACGAGGCCTATTACGAG
>CACZDU010000024.1:0-63748 GCA_902780055.1 uncultured Bacteroidia bacterium
ATCATGGACGATGAGTTTGAAGGCACGATGCGCCAAAACACCGAGGACTTTGGCCTCATTGTCCCGATAGAAGGCCTCGATTCCGACCAATACCTTCCGCTCGGCGACGGCCTATTGGTGTTGGTCGTCCTTAGCGGGGAGTATTTGATGAAGAAAAGGAAGAAATCGAAACGTTGAAAAAATTGTGATTTTAGCGAAAAAAAATTGACATTAAAGGTTTTTTCCTAATTTTGTGGCCTTATTGAAACGAGAAAAATTTGGTTATGGAAATAAAAAGAGTATTCGACTTGCTCGACAATTATGTTGAGAAGTATCCCAACCAGCGGGTCGCGCTTGCTGGCAAAAAGGATGGAAAATGGGTGAATTACAGTGCCAATTCCTATAAGGAAAACGCTGACATATTGAGTTATGCCCTCATTGAGTTGGGCATTGAAATAGGTGACAAGGTGGCCATGATTCTGACCAACCGTCCCGAATGGAACATGCTCGACATGGCCATCAGCCAAGTTGGGGCCATCACCGTGCCGGTCTATCCCACCATCAGCGAGGAGGACTACCGCTTCATCCTCAGCGACTGCGATGCCAAACTGGTCATCATCGACGGCCTTTCCGTGATGAACAAGGTGACCAACATCCTGCCCGATGCTCCTAACGTGAAAATGGTGTACACCATGGTCGACCGCGAGAAATATCCCTATTTCGACCAAATGCTGCAACTCGGCAAGGAACATCCGCACGCCGATGAACTGGCACAACGCAAGGCCGCCGTTGACGAAATGGAGTGTGCCACCATCATCTACACCTCTGGCACCACGGGAACACCCAAAGGTGTGATGCTTTCGCACCACAACCTGATGAACCAGTTCAAGAACTTCCACTACACCATCAGCGACCATTCCAACAAGGCTTTCAGTTTCCTGCCCGTGTGCCATGCCTACGAGCGTGCGCTCAACTATTGCTACCAATATCGCGGAATGTCAATCTATTACGCTGAAAGCTTGGCCACTATCGCTAACGACATGCGCGAAATCCATCCCACGATGATGTGTGCCGTGCCGCGAGTGCTGGAACGTTTCTACGACGCGATTTACCAGTCGGGAAAGAAGCAGAAAGGCATTGCGAGGGTGATTTTCTTCTGGGCATTGCATCTTGGCGAGCGTTACAAGATTTCGTCCGACAGCCGCCATTGGTTCTACGACATCAAGTTGGGCATTGCCGACAAACTCGTTTATTCCAAAATCAGGGCCAACATCGGTGCCGAGAATTTCGACATCATCGTTTCGGGTGCCGCCGCCATTTCGCAAAAGATTGCCGGATTCTTCTCCGCCATCAAAATGCCTGTCTTTGAAGGCTATGGCCTGACCGAAACTTCTCCTGTGATTGCCGTCAGCAACCGCAATCCGCATGGACGCGAGGTGGGTTATGTCGGACAACCTTTGCCCGGCACAGAGGTGAAGATTGCCGAAAACGGGGAAATCATCTGCCGTGGCCACAATGTGATGATGGGCTATTACAAGCAACCTGAGCTCACGAAGGAAGTCATCGATGCCGATGGTTGGTTCCACACGGGCGACATGGGCGAATTCAACCAGTACAACCAACTGAAGATTACGGGCCGCATCAAGAGCCTGTTCAAGACTTCGGGCGGCAAGTACATCAACCCCGATGTGATTGAGGCCAAGTTCAGTTCCTCCAAGTTGATTGAGCAGATTTTGGTGGTGGGCGAAAACCAGAAGTTTGCCGGTGCGCTCATCATACCGAGTTTCGCCGACCTGAAGGCATGGTGCGCCAAGGAGAAGATTCCTTACACGACGAATGAGGAAATGATCAAGAATCCCGAAGTGCTGAAGCGTTACGCAAAGGAAGTCAACGAATTGAACAAGGGCTTGGGCGAGACTGAGAAAATCAAGAAACAAGTCCTTCTCGCCGACGAGTGGAGCATCGCCAACGGCCTGCTCACGCCAACGCTCAAAGCCAAGCGCAAAGTCATCACAGCGAAATACAAGGACGTGATTGAGAAGATGTTTGCATAAATAAAAAAGGAGCCGCGAGGCTCCTTTTTTTGTATGTTTTTCAGAAAAAACTCATATTATGGAATAAAAACATTATTTTTGCCGGACATAATTTATGATAGTATGAGATTTGTTGATAGGGAATACGAAATATTGAGGCTGAAACATGTACTTGGCAAAGACGGACATGCCAAATTCGTCATTGTCTATGGACGCAGACGTTTGGGCAAATCAACGCTTATCCGTCATGTGATTGACGATCAAGATGTTTACTTTATGGCCGACCAAACAGAACAGAGTCAACAACTTGCGTTGATGGCGAAAACGATTGGCACAAGATTCCCCGATTTCGACAAGGTTTTTTACCCTGATTGGGATAGCCTTTTCAGCAGTCTTGCCCATCGTGCAAAGGAACGTTTCACGCTTTGCATCGATGAATTCCCTTATCTCGTCAAGTCGTGTCCCAGCCTGCCTTCGGTGCTGCAACGGCATATCGACTCCCATCAATTGCCGTTCAATCTCATCATTTGTGGCTCGTCGCAACAAATGATGCAAGGTTTTGTGCTTGATGCGGCCTCGCCTTTGTATGGCCGTGCGGATGCCATACTAAAACTTGAGCCTATTCCAGTCAGGTTTTTGCAGGAAATATTAGGTTGCGATGCCATCCAAACCATTGAGGAATCTGCTGTTTGGGGTGGTGTGCCTCGTTATTGGGAAATCAGGGAACAATCGTCTTCGTTGACGGAAGCCATCACCCAACACATTATCGACCCTAATGGCATACTTTACGATGAGCCTTCGAGACTGTTTATTGATGATTTTCAGCATACAACGCAATCGGCAGCATTGTTGTCGCTGATTGGCAATGGTGTCAACCGGCTTTCAGAAATTGCGGGTAGGATGCAAAAAAATGCCACCGACCTTAGTGGACCTTTGGCCAAACTCATCAATCTCGGTTATATTGAGCGAGAAACACCTTTTGGAGAAAGCCCACGCAACAGCAAACGCAGTTATTATCAGATTTGCGATCCTTTTATGAGAATGTATTATCGCTATGTGGTTCCCAACCGATCTTTAATCAACCTTCGTAGGCATAATATTGTTGCCCAAACCATTAGCGACACATTCTCCGATTTCGTGGCCTTGCATTGGGAACGGCTTTGCCGCAATGCCGTAAGCGGAAACCGCTTGTTGGATAGCACTTGGGGCATGGCCTCCCGCTGGTGGGGAACCGTCATCGAAAACAACGAAAAGAAAACCATCGAATTAGATGTAGTCGCTGAGTCAACCGACAAACGGAAAATGCTCATCGGAGAATGTAAATGGACGGAAGGCGAAAACGCAATGCTACTTTTCCGTGAACTCGAAACTAAGGCAAAGTCGTTGCCTTTCGTGAAAGGTAAAGAAATTGTACTTGCCTTGTTTCTTAAACATCCATCCCTTGATGGAATCACAAGCCAAGTGTTTCTCCCTCAAGATGTTGTCAACGACTTTCAATGAACATAATAATTATGGATTAAAAACATTATATTGTAACTCCATAATTTATTTCTTCGTCTACTCCAAATAAGTATATCCATAAAGCCCCGACCGATAGTTGGACAAGAATTCCTTGCCCTCCTCGACGGTGATTTTGCCCTCCTTCACGCACTTCGTGACCCATGTTTCCACCGTGCGGACGAGTTTCTTCGGACTGTATTGCACATATTCCAAAACATCGGCAACGGTTTCGCCGTCAATGACTTGGTCAATGTAATAGCCTTTATCGTCCACCGAAATATGCACGGCGTTGGTGTCGCCGAAAAGGTTGTGCAAGTCGCCCAATATTTCCTGATACGCGCCCACGAGGAACACACCTATATAATAATGCTCCTTGTCGGTGAAACTATGCAAAGGGATGGTGTGTTGCGTCGATTTGGCAACGAAATTGGTGATTTTGCCGTCGCTGTCGCAGGTGATGTCCTGTAAGGTGGCAAGATGCGTTGGGTTTTCATCAAGCCTTTGGATCGGGATGATGGGGAAAAGTTGGTCGATGGCCCAAAGGTCGGGCAGCGACTGGAACAGGGAGAAGTTGCAGAAGTATTTGTCGGCTAATAATTTGGGCAGCGAAGTGAAGTCCTCGGGGACACGTTTCAGGCTGTTGGCGATATGGTTCACCTCGCGGGCAATGCTCCAGAACAAGCGTTCAATCTTGGCCCTTGACTTGAGGTCTAATAAACCGAGGCTGAACAAGTTAAGGGCTTCTTCTCGAATCTCTTGCGCATCGTGCCAAATCTCCAAAGAGGAACTTTTGGTGAGTTCGTCCCAAGAATCATAAAGTTCCTTGATGAGTTCGTGGTCGTTTTCCTCGGGTTCCTCGTCGTCGTCCCATTCGGGCAACGAGGTCTTTTCCAGCACCTCAAAAATCAGCACGGAATGGTGGGCAGTGAGGGCACGTCCCGATTCGCAAATCACGTTGGGGTGGGGGAGTTCGTTCTTGTCGCAGGCATCCACAATGGTGTAGATGGCGTTGTTGGCGTATTCCTGAATGCTGTAATTGACAGAACTTGCGCTACTTGAACTCGTTCCATCGTAGTCCACGCCGAGGCCTCCGCCCATGTCGACGTACTCAATGTGGTAGCCCATCTTGTAGAGTTGCACGTAAAACTGTGCCGCTTCGCGAAGGGCCACGTTGATTTTCTTGATTTTGCTGACTTGGCTGCCGATGTGGTAATGCACCAATTTCAGGCAGTCTTTCATGTCGTGTTCGTCAAGGAAATCAAGAGCTTCGAGAAGCTCTGAGGAGGTGAGGCCGAACTTGCTGCCGTCGCCGCCCGACTCTTCCCATTTGCCGGAGCCTGAACTGGCCAACTTGATTCTTACGCCCAAATTTGGCGTGACTTTCAGGCGTTTGGCGATTTTGGTGGTGATTTTCAACTCATTCAGTTTCTCGATGACGATGATGATCTTGCGTCCCATCTTTTGGGCGAGTAAGGCCAATTCGATGAATTCCTCGTCCTTGTAGCCGTTGCACACGATGAGCGAGTCGGAATCGGTGCCCAGCGCGATGATGGCGTGGAGTTCGGGCTTCGAGCCGGCTTCCAAACCGATGTTGCACTTCTTGCCATGACTGACGATTTCTTCGACCACGGGGCGCATTTGGTTCACCTTGATAGGCATCACCACGAAGTTTTGCCCGTTAAATTCGTATTCCTTCGCAGCCTCCTTGAAGCAGGAATCAATCTTGTTGATACGGTCGTCGAGGATGTCGGGGAAACGCAGCAGCATCGGGGCTGAAACATCCCTAAGTGACAGTTCGTCAACGAGTTCCGGAAGGTCAACAGAAGCACAGCCTTCTTTGGGTGTCACGGTCATGTGGCCTTTCTCGTTGATGGAAAAGTAGTTGCCGCCCCAGCCTTTCACGTTGTAAAGGTCCTCGGAGTCTTCAATGCGCCATTTTCTCATTTCGTTTGGGTTTTGAGTTTTTAAATTGGGTGCAAAACTAAGAAAAATATGGGTTGTCACTTGAATTTGCGTACTTTTGCACAAAATAATTCTACAAATGAGATTGATTGTCGATGCCGGTTCCACTAAAATGGAATGGATTCTCTTGGACGGAAACGTGGTGAAAAGCCGTTTCTTGACCAAAGGCTTTAATCCGAATTATGCTGACATTCAAACACTTGTAGTGATGTTCGATGGCATGTCTCTTCCCAGCGAAATCCAATCCATCCATTATTACGGCACAGGCTGCGGCAGCGAACAAAACTGCCAATTAATAAAAGAGACGTTCCAAAACCATTTTCCAAAGGCCGAAATCCATGTCACCCATGACCTTATGGCTGCCTGCCACGCCCTTTTTGGGAACGAAAAAGGTATCGCCTGCATCCTTGGAACAGGCTCAAACTCATGTGTTTACGATGGTGAAAGAATTGTTGAAAAGGCCGTTTCATTGGGCTATCTTGTTGGTGATGAGGGCAGTGGAATGTACATCGGCAGGGAGGTGACGAAAGCCTATTTTTATGGTTTCATGCCAGAGGAATTAAGGCAAAGATTCCATGAAGCATACCGTTTGGAATTGAAGGATTTCGTTCAAAACCTGTATCATAACGAACAGCCTTCCAAGTATTTGGCCTCGTTTGCGAAGTTTGCTGGCGAAAACCAATTGAATCCTTTCATTCACGGCTTGGTGAAACGCTGTTTCCAAGCCTTCATTGAGGTTTTTGTTTTGCGTTTTGAGGATTGCAAATCGATGAAAGTCAGTTTTATAGGCTCAATCGCCTATCATTTCCAAGACATCTTGAAAGAAACCATGTCCGCCAATGGCCTCACGTTGGGCGAGGTGATGAAGTCACCGACTGAAGGGTTGATTCGGTTTTATCTCATGTGATTTCTTTTTGCTTTCATTGAAAATCAAGCCTTCGTCACACTATTTTTCGTATCTTTGCCGCTCATTTTGAAAAATCATTCCCATGGAAAATAAAAACACGTTAATTGGTTTTGTTCTCATCGCGGCCATTCTCTTTGGCTGGATGTATTTTATGACCCCATCGAAGGAGCAATTGGCTGAGCAACAGCGTATTCAAGACTCCATTCGGCGCGTAAGGCTCGAAGAAATGGCTTTGGACTCGATTCGTGAAGCTGAACGCCGACAAGCTGATGTCAAGTTGGCTATCCTGCAATCGGACACGATTCAGTTGGAAGGTTTGGATTCTCTTGGCAGAGCCCAACTTGTGCAAAACACCCTACGCGACAAATACGGCATATTCGCCGTTGCAGCGGAAGGCGCGGAAAAGACTTGGACCATTGAAAACAAACTCCAAAAGCTGACTTTCAGCAACAAAGGCGGCTTTTTGAAACAGGTTGAGTTGAAGGACTACAAGACCTACGACTCGCTGCCGCTGATTTCCTTCGACCCTGAAACGGTGAAGTTCGACCTGTCGTTTTTTGCCCAAAACCGCATTGTGAACACTTCTCAGTTCTATTTCCAGCCTTACATGAACGGAAGGCCATACAAGGGTGGCGATATGACCGTAGCCGAGGGCGACAGCATTGTTTTTGCCTTGCGCTTGCCCACCGACGATGCCAGCAAATACATTGAATATGTCTACACCATCCACGACGACAACTACATGATGGACTTCGACATCCGCACGGTCGGGCTGAGGGATGTGATTGCAACCAACGCCGACTACATGACCATCGATTGGGAAGTAGACCTGATGAAACAAGAAAAGAGCACCGACCGCTTTGCAGGCGAAACGGTGTATTACAGGTCGTTGACCGACAAGGATGTAGACCACCTCAACGAGCAGAAGGACGGCGAGCAAACGGTGAACAGCAAACTGAAATGGGTGTCGTTCAAGCAGCGTTTCTTCTGCAATGTGATTGTGGCCAAGGAAGAGTTTGAGAACGCTCACATGGCCATGCGCACCCGCAAGTCAAACAATCCGCGCTATTTCAAGTCGATGTCGGCCAATATCGAGGTGCCTTACGACACGCGGTCGGAAACCAACCTTATCCCGATGCAACTCTATTTCGGCCCCAACCATTTCAAGACCTTGCGCAGTTACGGCATTGGTTTGCAAGATCAAATCAACTTGGGTAACTTCTTCTTAATCAGGTGGATTAACTACGGTGTCATTGCCGTGTTCAATTGGTTGAGCAGTTATGGTTGGAACTATGGTATCGTCATCCTGATTCTTACTATCCTCATCAAAACCTTGCTGTTCCCCTTGGCGTTCAAGTCTTACAAGTCGTCGGCCATCACCCGTGTGCTGAAGCCCGAAATGGAGGCCATCAACGAGAAATACCCCAAGGAGGAGGATGCCATGAAGAAGCAACAAGCCATTCTGAACTTGCAGCGTCAGGCAGGCGTGAGTCCCGCTTCGGGATGCTTGCCCGCCTTATTGCAATTCCCCATCCTCATCGCCATTTTCCGCTTCTTCCCGGCCAGTATCGAGTTGCGCCAGCAGCCCTTCCTTTGGGCCGAAGACCTCTCGACCTACGACAGCATCGTTGAGTTCCCTAAATTCCTCGGCATGGACCACCTCAGCCTGTTCACCATCCTGATGACCATCACCACGCTCATCTATACTTGGGTGAACAACAAGCAGATGGACTACACGAGCAACCCGCAAATGAAGCCCATGAAGTGGATGATGTACCTCATGCCCATCATGTTCTTCGCCATCTTCAACAACTATTCCTCTGGCCTGAGTTATTACTATATGTTGGTGAATATCATCACCTTTATCCAGATGTTCATTTTCCGCAGGATGATTGACGAGAACAAGGTGCGTGCCACCATCGAGGAAAACAAGAAGAAGCCGCAGAAGAAGTCGAATTTCAAGAAACGCCTTGAGGAAGCCCAAAAACAGCAGGCCAAATTGCAGCAACAACAAAAAAGACGCTAACGATGGAAAACAAACTCAAAAGATTCACTGACGCCATCCTTGAAACGCGCAAGGTGTGGCTGCTTGAGGCCAAGGAAGGCTTTTTCGCCATGTTGGAGGACAATGACGGTGAACCCTACATACCGCTTTGGGAATCAGAGGAATTGGCCGCGAAAGCCGCGCAAGGCGACTGGGAAGGCTACACCGTGACTGATATGGGCTTTTCGGAGTTGAGCCACTGGCTGAAAGAATTGGCCAACGATGAGATTGACATTGCCGTTTCGCCCGAGGCCGACGGCGAGATAACCGCGATACCTTCGCACAAGTTCAGAACATGGCTCAAGCCCTACGACGACCATTCTTATAAGGAAAAGGATGAGGGGGAGGATGGCGACGACTTCGACTATGGCGAGGGATGGGCGCAACCGTGGGGTTAGTTGAGAGTTGAGAGTGTAGAGTTTAGAGTTGGGAGTTGTTTGAGAGGAGGGCATAGCCCTGAAAGGGCGAAATAACACAACCCGGCGTGAAACGTCGGGGCAGAAAACCCGATATGAAACGTCGGGGTCAATAACATCGGGGAGGATAAATGAAACAATATGAAAAGCAAGTTGTTTGGTGTATTGTTGCTGATTGAGGCTGCGGCACTTCTGCTGACGGCTGGGGTGGCATTGCACTATCAGCACACGGCGGGCGAGGGCGATGCCCCTTATTTCCTCCTGACCGCAGGCCTTACGGGTGCGGTGGGATTGCTTTTCTACAACACTGGCAACATGCTAAAAAAGAGCACTTTGCAGATTCGGGACACTTTTTTTGTGGTGGCTTTGTCGTGGGTGCTGTTTTCCCTTTTCGGGATGTTGCCTTTCTTGATGTACGGCACAATGGACAATGTCACCGATGCGTTTTTCGAGACGATGTCGGGCTTTTCAACTACAGGTGCCACGGTGCTCGACAACATTGACAGTCAGCCGCATGGCATCCTGTTTTGGCGTAGCATCATGCAGTGGATGGGTGGTTTGGGAGTTGTGGTTTTCACTTTGGCCTTCATCCCGTCGGTGGCCAAAGGCTCCAAGAAAATGTCGCTTTTCGCTGCCGAGGCGCCGGGCTTGAGTGTGGAGAAATTGGCACCTACGATGGGGGCAACTTCGCGCCTGCTTTGGATCATCTACATAGTTTTGACGCTGCTTTGCGCCATAGCCTATCGGCTTGGCCCGATGAACACTTTTGATGCCATTTGCCACGCCTTGACTACCATTGCCACAGGCGGTTTCAGCACGCATCAGGCAAGTATCGGTTATTTCCAGTCGAGTTATGTCGAGTATGTTTGCATCTTCTTCATGCTTCTGGCGGGCATCAACTTTGCCATGTATCATTTCCTGTTCAACAACCGTTTCGATGTGATTCGGCGCAACGAGGAACTGCATTGGTACTTGGTTGCCATTCTCGGATTCACGGTGATTTTCATGGCTCGATTCTATTTCGCCCCTCATTTTGATGTGATTACTGATGAACAATTGGCTTCCCATCCGCAGAGCGAGGCTGAGCGTGTGCGCACTTCGCTGTTCCATGTGGTGGCAGTGCTATCGAACACGGGTTTCCAAGGCAGCAACTACGACTACGACCTTTGGGGTCGCCTCTTCCTCATTCCGACGGTCGCGATGATGATTGTGGGCGGCTGTGCTGGCTCCACCAGCGGTGGTATTAAAATGATAAGGGTCATCGTGCTTTTCAAGTACATCAGGAAGTCCATTTACGAGCTGATTCACCCTTCAAGTGTTTATACAATCAAGATTTCCGACCAGCGGGTCGAGGAGATGTCGGTGAAGCGCGTCGTTTCGTTTTTCTCGTTGTTCTTCATATTGTTCATTATCAATGTCGCGCTGCTCACTGCAACGGGGATGAAGATGGAGGACTCTTGCATTTCCTTCCTGACCTGTTTCAGCAACTACGGTCCCGGCTCAGGAATTACAGGACCGAGTGGCAATTTCGACGCCATTCCCAATGCTGCCAAATGGCTCCTTTCGTTCGATATGCTCGTCGGACGTTTGGAAATCTTCACCATTCTGCTGCTTTTCACGCCGAGTTTCTGGCGGGCGAAATGACCTTTCATCCTCCGTTCCTCTGCTTGATGATCGGAATATAGATGATGAGGATGATAATCAAGCAAATAGCTAATATGGCAATCAATAAAATCGTGTAATACAAGGCCATTGCAAGAAAGCTTCGCCACACGGATTTTATTGTATTGAATCCCAATATTTTACGGAAGCAAGCGGTGAAAGCCGCAACAATGACAAGAGGAATCAAATCACCCATGGTGTCAAAAGCGTTATCCGAAAATAGAAACACAAGACTGGCCAGACATCGGTAGAGAACCACCATGACCAATGAATAGGCGATGGCTATCAAATACTCGGCCCGGTAGTAACGTTTTCTGTTGGCTCTGCCATAGCACATCCGCGTGGCGAAGAGGAATAAGGGAATAGTCAGCATGGTGACGGCGGTGTAGTGTGTGTTGTACATCTTCATACCCACGCCTAAAACTCGTTTTAGCTCGTTGACGCTTGAAATGGCCTCTTTGGTTTTCTCGTCAAGGCTGGCATCGACCGTTTCCTTCGTTTCCAAATACTCTTTTTCCATCGTTTTCAGGTCGCCACGACTGCCGGTGATGGAGAACAGCAAAATATAGACCGTCAGTGTGAAAAACAGCATGGGGAAAGGGGAGAAGTAGCGTCTGCGCTTGCCTTTGAGGATTTCGACGACCATCGCTCCAGGGCGGGTGAACAGGTTCCTGAAGGTGAACCAGATGCCGCCGTCCTTGCTTAGGAATGCCGCCAATAGGTTCTCGAAAATGAAACGCATGGTGAAGCGTCCCGTATCGGCGCTTTGTCCGCACTCGGGGCAGAAATTCCCTTCGAACTCGGTGCCGCAGTTGAGGCAATGGGTGATAGTGGTTTCGGGCTGGGTTATGGCTTGTTTTTCGTTTTGCATGATAGTACGGGTCTGAAGGGGTAAAGAATACTATGGTTTTTCTATATATGATATAAAGAGTCAATGTTGTTATACGGTTTCTCTTTTCTTTTTCATAGGATGCATGTCCTCTTTTCACTCTATCATTTCCATGAACAATAGCACCTTAAGAGAAGTGTTGTTTATCTTTTCCCAACCTAAAATTCGACAAAGCTTTTTCTGGATAACAGAAATACTTATGCTCTTGATAGGACTCGCTTTTGCCAATCTTCCTCCAGTTCTCCTTAAAGTTGCGGTTGGTTGGGATGTATGCATAGCTAGAGGTTTTTAATTTCCATCTTTGTATGATTTCAAGAATTCTTCGTACTCAACCTTATACTTATTTATTATATCTCTAAGACTTTGATTTGCACCTGAATCGCGAGCATTATTATAGAGTGTTTCTTTATTATTCAGTAAACCATACCAATATTGAACATTAATATCATTTTTGCCTTCGTTCAGCCATAAATATTCAAAGAAAGCCTTTTTTAGATCATTTTCATCTTGTTCAGCTTTTTCCCAAGCTTCTGCGTCAAACACTGACAGTATACTTTTCATTTCACAAAGTTCTTTCACTAATTGATTCCAATTGTTTTTGTAATCTTCACTAACTTTGTCAATTACGCCATCTAAGTCTGATCGATCTCTCAATGTATCTAAAATCATGTGAACCCATTCTCTTCTTTCCATTATTGAAAAATCATGTAATGTCAGCAATCTTAATCTTAATTCCATAAGCAATCTTTCATCACTGTCGTTAATTGATTTTAAGAATAAAAGATACTCTGGGCTTGATTGAATTTTTTCCAATGATTTTATCTCATTTGAATAATCCACCTTCTCTGGGTAAAAAGGCTCGCATGACGCTTTTGCGTCAATTGATCTTAAAGTCGATATCATGTTCAAAATTTCATACTTCAAATTCTCAGACATCTCATGTTCCTTACTGTATACTTTCTCAGTCAATGTATTTGTTTTGTTGTTCAGTCTGTTGCTGATAAGGATAGAAGCAATGGAAACGATGATAGCAATCACTGAAAGTAGGTTCCCTAGTGTTATATGTCCTTTTAAGTTTTTATGCATGGCTTTCTACCTTTTTGTTTTTCAATTAACCATATATATTAATTTCCGCAAAATTCCTCTTTGATTTGACGCATAACTTTATCTGTCTCGGGGAACAGAGAGGCCTCGTTAATGCCCATTAGATCAAGCTCTTCCAAAATGCTCTGTTTGGCACTAGCCTTGATTGTAATAATGTTCGGTAGATCAGGAAGACGTGCTGGCTGTTTTTTTGTATGATTTATTCCAAAAATGAAAAATGCACCATCTTGGTTAATAATCCTATTGTTATTGAGTTTCGGTAAAACGCATAATGTACCAGGAACGATGTGCTTATCAATCAAGTTCTTTGCATTTGGAGATTCATTTTCTATATCTCTAATAAAACCGCGCCATTCATCTTCAGATTCTTCAGGGTACATCGTAAAAGTTTTCGAACGTTTTGCTATATTGGCAAGAATGCTTACTAAATCGCTGTCATAGTATTGGATGTCTTCTTGTAAGATGGGATACATCAATACACTCCCATTGAATCTCAAATTATCCTTACATGCAAAATATAAAGCCACCAAAGGATTGGTTGTTATATCAAGCAACCTTGTTGGTAACTCATAGTGTTGCATTTTGACTAATTTGTCAAAAGTATTCATTTCATCTGGGAATTCTGTGGGGTTCCGTCTTATTGCTTCATGGTATAAACGATCCTCATTACTAATTAAACTGTCGTTTCTGTATATACTGGGTAGGGAAACATAAGACGTTTTTGAAAGTCCCCTAAAGAAAAATCTTGATTCATCCGAATCATACTCACTTTTCCACTTTTTTATTGTACTATAAAACTTTGAAAATGAAGATATAGTTGCTGTACGTGGTTTAATATCTTCCATTGAGCTATCCAAGTCACGCAATGAAACTATCTGTAGTTCTCCCTTTTCATTTTTAAAAGCCAAATAAATGTTATCAAAGCCAACTTGAATGACTTGATTATAACGCATTAGTTTTTCCCGTAATGTATGATAATGCCCCTTATAAGTAGAAAAAGAACATATATAGTATACTTCTTTTATATAATGTTCTTCTTTTTCATACAGAACAACCAAATCAAAACGGATTGAAGGGAAATACCTGCTTTCATATAAATAGTTTTCTTGAATGTTTGCAAATTTATTCTCAGCAAGAATTTGCTTTTTCAATAAAGCTATTATTTCTTTATGATATGCTTGTTTCATAACGTCAATGGTTTTTATCTTCCATCCTTCTGCATAATAATGGAAGGAATGTTAGTTTGTTGATATTTATTGGATTATGTTTTTTGCTACTCATTATCTTGATAGTTACATTTTTGCCGACAAAAATAAGGTTTTTTAGATAAAAATGGAAAAGTATGAAGAAAAAACTATTTCGATGATGTCAATCCATATTGTCCAACAGCAACCACTCCGATGCAGAAACAATGCGTATGGTTTTTCTTTCCATCTCAATATTGTATGTTGGCGAAAATCTTATAAATGTTAAGAAGTTGAAAAAGAGTGTATTAGTGGCAAAAAAAACTATTTGAATTACGCTAAAATGCAAAAAATTGCCTTCTGAATTACGCTAAAATGCAAAAAATAACCTCGCGAAATACGCTAAAATGCATTAAAATCCCTGTCTAAATACGCTAAAATGTACTGGTTTCAGAAGGTAGACACGGATATAACTTGCCATTTTGTCGTAAAAACATAGTCTTAATCCCTTGATTTACTGACAATTTGTCATAAATCAAGCCAAAATTGCATTGCGTATGGATTGGCCGTGTTTTTGATAAGTTGCGCCGCGTGACATTTGGGATGTCCTACATCCCTCGTCGCATAGTCCTACGTCAAAAATAATAGAAAGGAGAAACAAAATATGAACATCAACCAATTCACAATCAAAGCGCAGGAAGCCATCGGGAAGGCCCAGGAGATAGCGCAAAGCCATCAGAGCCAGACCGTTGAGGCCATCCACCTGCTGAAGGGCGCGTTGCTCGCCGACGATTACTTGGTGCCCAACCTGATGAAAAAGTTGGGCGTCAATGTGGCGCGGCTCAACGATGCCCTCGACCAAGCCATCAACTCGCAACCGCGCAGCAGCGGCACGGAGTTGTATTATTCCTCGGAGGTCAGCCGCATCTTCAACGACGCCCTGACCCAAGCCAAGAAGATGGGCGACGAATACGTCTCGATTGAGCACCTGCTGTTGGCCATCTTCGAGAGCAACAGCCTTGCCTCGCAGATGATGAAGGAACAAGGCGTGAACAAGAACGACCTTGAAACCGTCATCAAGCAGTTCCGCAAGGGCAAGAAGGTGGACTCGCAGGATGCCGAGCAGAACTACGACAGCCTGAACCGTTTCGCCAAGAACCTGAACGAACTCGCCCAACAGGGCAAACTCGACCCCGTGATTGGCCGTGACGAGGAAATCCGTCGTGTGCTGCAAATCTTGAGCCGACGCACCAAGAACAACCCAATATTAATAGGTGAGCCGGGCGTGGGTAAGACCGCCATCGTGGAGGGCTTGGCCCAGCGTATCGTCAATCGCGACGTGCCGGAGAACCTGAAGAGCAAGACCGTGTTCTCGTTGGATATGGGTGCCTTGCTCGCAGGTGCGAAATACAAGGGCGAGTTTGAGGAACGTCTGAAAAATGTCGTCAAGGAAGTCGTGGACAGCGACGGTGAAGTCATCCTGTTCATCGACGAGATCCACACTTTGGTCGGTGCGGGCGGCGGCGAAGGCGCAATGGACGCGGCCAACATCCTGAAGCCGGCCTTGAGCCGTGGTGAGTTGCGGGCCATCGGAGCCACCACCTTGAAGGAATACCAACAGTATTTCGAGAAGGACAAGGCGTTGGAACGTCGTTTCCAGAAAGTTATGGTGGATGAGCCTGACGAGGCTTCGGCCATCAGCATCCTCCGTGGCTTGAAGGAGCGTTACGAAACCCACCACCACATCCGTATCTTGGACGAGGCCATCATCGCCGCCGTGCAACTCTCGGTGCGTTACATCAGCGACCGTTTCCTGCCCGACAAAGCCATCGACCTGATCGACGAGGCTGCTTCGCGTCTGCGTCTGCAAATCGACTCGGTGCCCGAGGAACTTGAGGACGTGGAACGCGCCATCCGCCAGCTGGAAATCGAGCGCGAGGCCATCAAGCGCGAAAACGACACCAAGAAGGTGGAGGAGATAGGGAAGGAGTTGGCCGAACTCAACGACAAGCGCACCGCCATCAAAGCCAAGTGGGAAACCGAGCGGCATTATGTGGAACTCATTCAGAAAGAGAAGAATAACATCGAGACCTACAAGCATCAGGCCGAGGTGGCCGAGCGCGACGGCGACTATGGCCGTGTGGCAGAGTTGCGTTACGGCAAGATTCGCGAGGCGGAGGCCGCCATCGAGAAGGCCAAGGCCGACCTGCTTGAAGCGCAAGGCGACCACCCGCTTGTGGATGAGGAAGTCGGCTCCGACGACGTGGCCGAAATCGTGTCGCGTTGGACAGGCATCCCAGTCAATAAGATGATGCAGAGCGAGCGCGAGAAGCTCCTGCACCTTGAGGACGAACTGCACAAGCGCGTGGTGGGTCAGGACGAGGCCATCACCGCCGTCAGCGATGCCATCCGTCGTAGCCGTGCGGGCTTGCAGGATGCCAAACGACCCATCGGATCCTTCATCTTTATGGGAACCACGGGCGTGGGTAAGACCGAGTTGGCCAAGGCCTTGGCGGAGTTCCTGTTCGACGACGAGAACGCGATGGTGCGTATCGATATGTCTGAATATCAGGAGCGTCACACAGTGTCGCGACTCATCGGAGCGCCTCCAGGATATGTGGGTTACGAAGAGAGTGGACAACTTACTGAAGCCGTGCGGCGTAAGCCCTATTCCGTCATCCTGTTGGACGAAATCGAGAAGGCCCACCCCGATGTGTTCAACATCCTCTTGCAGGTGCTCGATGATGGCCGCTTGACCGACAACAAAGGCCGTACCGTCGATTTCAAGAACACCATCGTCATTATGACCTCCAACATCGGCGCGAACATCATCCAGGAGAACTTCGCCGGCTTGACCGACGCCAACGCCGAGGAAGTCTTCGAGAAGACCCGCAACGAGGTGATGGAGCAATTGAAGCAGTTTATGCGGCCAGAGTTCTTGAACCGTGTCGATGACATCATTATGTTCAAGCCTTTGGACGAGAGCCAGATAGCCGACATCGTGAGGATGCAGTTCCGCAGCGTGCAGAAGATGCTGGCTGCCAACGACATCAAGATCGACATCACCGATGCCGCCGTGGACTTCATCGCGCAGCAGAGCTACAACCCGCAGTACGGAGCGCGTCCCGTGAAGCGTATGATGCAGCGTGAGTTGCTCAACTCGCTCTCGAAGATGATTTTGGCCGAGTCGGTCGATAAGACGAAGACCATCATCGTGGATGTGAATGGCGAAGGACTGATTTTCAGGAATTAAGCCTTTGCCAAGTTAAGCAAAAAGCCAAGGAGTGCGTGAGTGCTTCTTGGCTTTTTTATTGTGTTTTCTCAAAGTGTAAATTTCGGTGCTTTTCGGAAAAAGTGTGTTTTTTGGGGTTCTGTTTTTCGGAAAAAGTGTGTTTTTTAGGTGTGATTTTTAAGGAAAAAGTGTTAAGTGGTTGTTATTCATAAAGATATAAATACCTATTTGCCTATCTAATGTGATGCTTTTCTGAAAGGTAACAATTCAGTTGGCGGTGCCCGACCATATCTTTTGTGCTCTCGCCCGCCGACATCCAGCAGAAGGTGCGCGACCGCGTTGCGGCACAATTTCATGCGTATCAGGCTTTGTAAAGGTTTTATTTGTATTTTTGCGTTTCACTAATCCCGTTAAAGATGAGCGACAAACCGACATTCGTATCCCGTGACATGATGACTGCCGATGAAGGCTATGTGCAATGGATGGCCGACATCAAGCAGCGTTTCCGCCAAAGCCAAGTCAAGGCGGCGGTTCGTGTGAACACTGCCATGCTTGAGTTTTATTGGCCAAGCCTTTCCTGACGAAACGGGCTTTTCAGATACCAATGTAAAGTACATGAAACGATGGTATCTGTTTTATTATGAACGGGTTATAAAAGGTCAACGACCCGTTGACCAAATTGGTCACCAGGCTGGTGACGAATTAGAAGTTATAATTCGTCAGCAAGTTGCTGACCAAATTGAAGAGGGCGAAAAAGGCCAACGACTCGTTGACCAATTAGAGATGCCTGAGCTTTTTGGACGAGTGCCATGGGGACAGCATATCGATATTATTTCAAGATGTGAGACATTAGATGAAGCTCTTTTCTATGTTCAGCAGGTAGTGGACGGAGGGTGGTCGCGCCCCAGGCTTAATGCCAATATTGACAAACATTTGTATCAATCTCAAGGGGCTGCCGTGACCAACTTTGAGCACACGCTTCCGGCTCCGCAGAGCCAGTTGGCCAAGGAGATACTGAAAGACCCTTATCATTTCGGTTTTCTTTCGATGAGCGAGGAGTACGAGGAGAAAGACTTGGAGGATGCGCTTGTTTCGAATGTCACGCGCTTCTTGATGGAGTTGGGCAAGGGATTTTCGTATGTGGGGCGACAGATGGAGTTGCAGATGCCTGGCGGACAGACCTTCTTCCCCGATTTGTTGTTCTATCACATCCCGCAGCACCGCTATGTCGTCATTGAGCTGAAGGTGGTGAAGTACATCCCCGAGTTTGCTGGCAAGCTGAATTTCTACGTTACTGCCGTTGACGAGTTGCTACGTGGCGAGGGCGACAACCCCACTGTAGGCCTGATCATCTGCAAATCGACTGACAAGACCGTTGTGGAATGGTCGTTGCGCGACATCAACAAGCCGCTGGGCGTATCCACCTACCAGCTTGAACAGGTGGTAGAGCGCACGGTGAGGGAGCTGGAACTAAAAAAAGAAAATTCGCGAAAATAGATTTCTCAAAATGCTTTTCATTCATACTGCTCCAAGGCCTTTCGCAAACTCTCCTTATGGGCGTCGACCAGCGACTGTGGGGAGAGGATGGTGATGAAGGTGGCGTAGTAAAGTGGGAGGTCGTTGGATGTGAATCGTGTTTTTGAACATTTTTATCCATTGCTTTTATTAAAACCATACATTTTGTTATTTTTGCAGTCAATATTGACAAGTATTTCAAATCGGTCTAAAATAGCACGGGCAAATGAAAAATGCGCTCATACAACATATTAAACAAGTATTTGAAGCGTTGAAAATCAACGCAGAATATTCTGTGTTTAATACTGCAAACGACATGTTGCCTGATTGGTTGCAAGATGTTGAATTGACAAGTGAGTTCGTTGTGTGTTGCGATGCGACATTTGATAAAGATTGCTTGCAAGGGTTTATCCATAAAGAATTATTCAAGAATAACAATCATTACTATTGGTTTGAAGGAGAGCCAATTATAAGCAAAGTACATACTGACGAAATTGTTGTAGAGCCATTCATTGCTCAAACAAAGAATAATCTCAAAGTAAAGACAAGATTGTCTGCGTGGCTTGATAATTATATTTTTGGAAGCCTCAATGCAGAATATGCTCCGGATTTCCAAAGGTTTGAATACAATCTTAATCTTTCGCATGAAGATAATTTGAAGTATTTAGGGACATACTTTCCGCGAAGTTACGCTGAAACATTTTGCATCTTCGACAATATTTTCACTAATGATGTAATAAAGTCCAAATATGCGTTGAAGACAGAAACAAGCATTCTTTCGGTGGGTTGTGGAACAGGTGGAGATATTATGGGATTACTCACCATAATAAACAAACATTTTGCTTCAATTAGAAGAATAAATGTGGTTGCTGTTGACGGGAATGAAGATGCTCTCAATATAATGTCTCAAATAATTGAACAGGCAAATCGTCAATTTCATAAAGAAGTAGTTCTTTTCACCAGACAAGTAGTTTTTGATAGAATTAATGCCATTGACATCAATTCTTCATTTGACTTTATAATAACATCAAAATTGATTAACGAGATTATCAATAAAGGAAAAGGGCGCATGGACAATTCGTATTATGATTTTGCTCAAGCCTTTTTGCCCATGTTGAAGGAGGAAGGTTTTATGTTGATATTGGATGTGACTACTAAGGTAGGTGCGTCAGAGTTCTGTCCAATTCTTTTAAATAGACAGGTTAACCAATTTGTTTACGAACATCCTGATTTTGTTTCTATTATTCCGATACCTTGTGCTAATAAAGACAATTGCCAAGTGCAATGTTTCTCTCAGAAAGAATTTACCGTTTCGCATTCAAGATTTGCAAACGATAAAAGCCGAGTAGCGTATCGAATACTTGTTAAGAAAGCATTTTCACAAACTTTGCAATTAACTCGACAAGACAAGAATACACGATACCAAATTCATCCAGAGAAATGTTGTGGACAAGGCGATCTTGTTGCAGACGGGTTTTATTTGCCAAATATGGCACCTATAGTTAATAAAGATGCTTTCAAAAAAGAAGAACCTTCAATAATTGTAAAACAATTAGAGGCTGTCCAGAATGTCCCGATTCTTAAGACAGAGGATGTTATGGTACAGGAAGGACCAAAAGAAGAAAAGTCCAATACCGATCAATCTGAACAATTAGGTGAAGCTTATGTTATAGATACCAATGCCTTTATTTATGCCCCTAATATAATAGAAAAGATTGCAGAAGAGTTTCCCATATTTGTATCAGCAAAAGTAGTTGACGAACTTGACCATCGTAAGGATGTTACGTCGGGCAACGACAAGAAAAAGGTTCAAAAAGCATTGAAATCTATCAATATGGCTATATCAAGCGGTCGTGTGCAAACCGCCACTTCTGATGCCAGACTGCTTCCTGCTGATTTCGACCGCCGTTCTCCTGATAATCTTATACTCTCTGTTGTTTTGAAAGTAAAAAGAATGGGATACACACCCGTACTCGTTACATCAGATAATGGATTTCAAGCGAAAGCTAAAACATTAAAAATAAAAACAATTCCATATACAAAAGTAAAATCTAAAATATAAATAAAATGCCCAAAAGGAATTTCTTTATCAAAGATTCGGAACTTGATGATTATCAGGTTAAAATTATCAATAGCACTGCGTCTGATTTGATAGTTCAAGGCTGTGCTGGAAGTGGAAAATCAATTCTTGCTCTGTGGAAAGCTAAACAAATACAAAATGAGAAGAAAGGTTCCTTCCTTTTTGTCGTTAAAATGAATTCATTAAAACAGTTTATGCATGATGGGATAGGTCAGGTGGGTATTGATTCTGCGAATGTGGAAAGTTTTAATAAGTGTTTTAAATGGTCAAAACCTGATAATGATTGGATAAGAGGACCTTGGATAAAAGGAACATTTGATTATATACTTGTTGATGAGGCTCAGGACCTGCCCATAGAAGATATACTATTGTTGAAAAGCAAAGCTAAACACATATTCTTTTATGGTGATTCCGCTCAACAGTTGATGGAGTTCGGAGGGAACACCCCTGCGTCAATGAGCGAAATTATATATAAGACCAAAATCCACAATGAAAATTTGGTATTCAATTATAGATTGCCCAAAAAAATAGCTCGCGTGGCTGTATTTCTAAACACTGAAGGCGATGATATTGTTCAAAGATGTAAAAATGAGGGCACAGAACAACCATTCATCTTTGATAAAGGTCCAATTGATCAGCAACTTGATTTTATTCAAACAACAATTCAAAACAGAGGATTTAAAGACGTAGGTATTTTCTTCAGGTCTCGCAAGGAAGTGGAATATGCAAGAGATTATTACAGACAAAAAAAGCATTTTAATGTTGAAGCAAAAATAACAGAAAACGCATCGGAACTCAACTTTAATTCCGACAATCCTAAATTAATGACGTACCATAGTTCAAAAGGGCTTCAATTTGAAGCTGTGTTTTTGCCAAATTGTGAAAGTAGTGATAATGGAAGTAAGAACCCGTTGTATGTTGCTATGACAAGAACATACCAATCTCTGTACATTTTGCATTCGGGAAATTTATCAAGTTTCTTTGATGACGTCCCGACAAATCTATATAATACTTCATTAAGCCAAACAGAAGAACTATGATTCCTAAAAAGTTATATATCCCAACATCGACGCTCAACTTTAAAAATATATTGTCGAGCGAATCCATTTCTCCGCTGGCTTTCTATGTCAATAGGAGATTTGGATATAAACGCTTTGAAAAAGTTGCTCCCAACAATTTTGACAATCTGATTTTGCTATATGATAAATACCCGATATTTGATATAAATGACAAAGAACTGGAGAATTATCCTTTGGTAATTGAGATTGATACTCAAGATATACCTGATGATTGTGTTCAAGAAAAGGAAGGCGTTTTCTTCACATCTAAGACAATCTATCTTAACCCGTTCTCAACACGTATTATCTTTAGAAATGAAACTGAGAGAACGGCATCTTTGTCAAAAGCAGAACCAAGCATAGAGACTAAACTAATTCCATTGTATCAAGGACAACTTGTCGTATTGTCTGATGAGATTAAGACCTTTAATTGGTGCCCGATAAATTTGGATGATTTGTCGGATTACGACAATATTGCCGTTTCTTATGACATTGCCGTAAACAAACTTAAAGGGATGCTTTATGGCTATTTGATGGGTGCTAATGAAACTTCTTCAAAAGAAATTGTTGCGCTTAAAAAGATGGTCAAAGATCTCCGCAATGTACTATCTGCAATATTGGCAAGTCCTGATGGACGAGCTACACGTTTTCAACAACAACAACTGGATAATCTCTATTCAGGCATAGAACAGGCTTTTTATACCCTTAGTGGGGCTGAATCGCGTATTAACGAAGTGATAAATCAAAAAATCGAATGCTATAAAGCCCCAACTTTTGTGGAAATACTTAAGGGCGAAGGACTTTATCAAGAATGGTTTAAGAAACAATTATCACAATTAAGTCTTCGATACTGTCAAATAACACCTTTCTATTTGTCGTATCAACCGACTGACAAAGTCTCAGAACTTGATAGGTATATTGACAATATTGAAAGAATGATTCAAACTTATGATGTCAAAACAAAACTTGATATATCAAAACTACCCATTATTCAGAACAGACGTGTAGTCGAAGTCCCAGAGCAAAAAGAATTTCTTCCTATACTCTTTAACGGATACATGGACGAGGTTTGGAATGGAACAGAATTCTTGTCGTCTCGATACGAATTTGCTAAAGTTGGAGGAAAGCTTTTCCGTGAAATTTCTGGTGACAACTGGGAAAACAGCCCAGCAAGAACTTACATCAATTCGTTGCTAAAAAACTTGAATGAATATACTGAGTTTGATATTAATAGTACCGATTCGGATATTCTGAAATCTTTTGCTGCATTTTGCCAAAAAGGCGAAAGTGACATTGATAAATTGAGAGACTATCTTATCTCAAATGGCATTGGCGATTTTCGCATTGCGTTTGCTCTATGGGGACTCGTCTTCGGTTTTGCCGAAATGCCAAAGACGCTTACTAATGAATTGTTTGAAGATCAAGACGAACAATATCTTTCGAAGTGCTACAAAACTATTCATAAGCAACTGCATGCAATTGAATTGCAAGGCGTTTTGGATAGAACGCAGAAAGAAGAAAAACCTATGGGCATTTTGCAAGGAATAAAAGAATTCGGTAGAAAAGTAGTTGAGTCGTTATCTGGGAAATCAGTAGAACAAATACAAGAGGCGGATAGCCCAATTGTTCAAGGTCAGCCCGAACGTAAGGTGGTTCCCATTCCTGAAGAGCTCAAGGTTATGTTTGAAAGTGAGGCATTCAAGAAATTATCGTTACAAGCACAACAGTATTTCAAAACTGAATGTTTGAAAATATACACTGGGAAAATAGACAAGGTTTATATTGATGCTTTGAAAAAACTTGAGTATCCAAAATCGAAAACCAATTGGCAAAATGCGATAAAAGTTTTGAATCAAAAGCAGAAAAAGACAGTGACCGAAATGAATACGGATACATTGTCACTGTTCCCTATTGCATCAACGGGATTGTTCTTAACTGATTACGATTTCTTAACAAACAACATGGAGTTTAGAAATCTCGTTTCTGCTATCAAGGGATGGGAAAAAGACTTGAAATGGTTTATAGATGCTCATAATCCAAACCATGAGGATTACAAGTACTATCAAGGTAAACCTATGGATAACGAATCGATAATTAAGCAATTTATATTTCTAAAAAAGGAGAAATACAAAAATACGGAAAGTTTTTTGAGGAGAACTTATTTGAAGTAACTATGTGTAAGAAAAAACCAAAACATATTTCGTTCCTACTCGGTGCCGGTTTCTCGGTGCCAGCAGGATATCCAACCGCAAGTAAGCTGAACAAGATAATTTCAGGTTGCGATTTTGGAAATATTGGTTTTTCGCCAAGTGGACAATTGTGCATGGGGAAAAATGGTTCAAAACCCGATTTTGGTTATCGGAATAACTATGATTATTATTTCGAATTTTTGCAGGATGTAATTGCTATTTATCTAAAGAACAACTGCAAAGAACAAACCTTTGATTACGAAAAGTTTTACGACTACCTTAAAATTAACCTCAAAGAAGATGCCAATATGCTCCAAATCTATAATTCATACGAGTATAAGGCTGATTCTTATGAACAATACTGTTTTCACTGCGAAGATTTATACAATCAACTACTATTTCATTTTTTGAAAGACCGCAATGGAAATTGGGATTACGCGAACGAACCATTTATGTTGAGGCAACAATATGATTTCCCGTATCAAGGTTTTTTAGATGCTGTCGAATGCTTTTCAAAAGAAACAATTGTGGATATTCATACATTGAATCACGATTTATACATTGATAGACTAAAAAACACTGAATGGATAAATGGCAATATGTGTGATGGGTTTGAAGAATTAGGTTCTCCATTTTATGGCGAAATAGAAGCCCATGGACGAAAATACAAATGCAGATTAGAGTATTTCACTAACATATACAATAAACCTATAAGATTGTACAAACTACATGGAAGTCTTGATTATTTTACCTTCTATGATAATAATAATGGCAATTTGATACCAAGTAGTATAGTGAAATCAAAATATGGTGTTGATACCACAAATCTATTAAAGGAAATAGATACGAATGATGGATTGGAGTATGATAAATGTTGGATTAACTACCATCCTAATTTTTTGTCGGGCACAACTTCAAAAATACTTCAATATGGTAATCCTATACTTTACAAAAAGTTATTCGACCATTTTAAGGAGAATCTAAATAATTCCAATATGCTTATCATAATTGGTTATTCAGGATGCGATTCTGAAGTTAATAGGATTATTGATGAATCAAATATTGAACAAATTTATGTTATTGACAAGACAACCGATATAAGTAATCATCCTTTAGTGCTAAAAGGGGCAACCCCAATCAACAAAGGCATAGAATCATTGTCACTTGACGATTTGGATATTAACTAACTACAACGATATAATTATAATACCATGTTCAACTTGCTCAAAAAACAGCCCAAATACCAAGTCCTTCCCGACATCGGTCATTCATACGTAATGGCTGAAGACGGCGAACCAATATCGACATATTATCGCCAGAACAGCGGATTGTTCTGTAGCACTCCGCTTTCGGAAAACGACACCGTGTATTTTCTCAACATCCGCCGTCCAATCGTGATGGATGTCGAAGGTGTCGCACCTATAGAAATCCCTGCGGATTTGCCGGATGAGTGTGACGACATCATTTTCAAGAACTTCGGGAAGTACAAAATCACCGCTTTTTACGTTATGGATAAGAATATGCAAAGTATGAGTTTTTAAATTTGAAATTATTGTGGGAGAATTATATAGATATCAATGTAAACAATGCGGATTCTCTGAATATACTTCGAGCGACGGATGCTTATCATTAATGCATTATAGATTTGGTCATTATTATAAATGTCCACAATGCAATCAATTGTTTGCAAGAGCGTGGACAAATGAGGACTTAAAACGAGCTGTCAACGATTATTCATTTGAAGAGGATGAGTTTTTGGCTGACCTATTCACGAAGGATATGCCAGAAAAACATAGAAAATCATTCAAAATGGATATAGAATGGTTTCAACATGAAGTGAGAAAAGGCAAAGATTCGAAATATTATGGTCATATTGCTTGGACAAAACGTGTTTTCTGGGATAAGTTTTTCTCCTATCTGAGTAGAAGAGAATATGTTGAGTTGATTGGTGTCAAAGAAATCAAGAAAATGGTTAATGAACCAGAGTTTGAAAAACAAGTTGCATACTTAAATCTTTTCAAGAAAGTAAGATGTAATAGATGTGATGAAATCGCAATGATGTGGTGCCCTAATGATGGTTGTCCTAAATGTGGAAATGAATTGGAGATGTCTAAATCTGATATGATTTTAATTGACTAGGATGTTGAACAAAGAATATGTACTTACCGAACAAGGTGAAAAAATAGAAGCTACCGCCCCCGTCATCATCTCGGCGAGCCGTAGCACCGACATTCCCGCCTTTTATGCCGACTGGTTCGTCAACCGGTTCAGGAAGGGTTATGTCGTATGGAAAAATCCGTTCAACCAGCAACCCATGTATATCTCTTTCAAGAACACGAAGGTGATTGTGTTTTGGACAAAGAACCCCAAACCACTTATCCCTTACTTGCATGAGCTGGACGAAAAGGGCGTCCATTATTACTTCCAGTTTACATTGAACGATTATGTGGCTGAAGGTTTCGAGCCTAAAGTGCCTAGTGTTGAGCAAAGAGTGGAAACGTTTCGCCAGTTGTCAGAAATGATTGGAAAGGAGCGCGTGATTTGGCGCTTCGACCCTCTGATTGTTACCCCACAATTGTCCACACGCGATTTGCTCATCAAGGTATGGAATGTGGGCAATAAACTGAAAGGTTTTACTGATAAATTGGTTTTCAGTTTTATTGATATCAATGGTTATCGCAAGGTTCAAAACAATCTTGTGAAGGAAACAAATCAATTCTCAAAAGAGACAATCGAGCAGTCAGAGTTGACTCAGCAGCAGATGAACGAAATTGCTGATGGTCTTGCAAAATGTAGAGATCGTTGGGCAAAGGAAGGCTGGAATGTTCAGCTTGCTACATGTGGAGAACAAATTGACCTTAGCCGTTATGGCATTGAGCACAACCGTTGCATTGATGGTGAATTAATGAAGCAGTTATGGCCTGATGACAAAGAATTGCTATACTATCTTTGTTACGGCGAAATGCCCAGCCCTTTATTTGGAATCGACTTCACCCAGCCAGCACTGACTCCTGAAAAACTGAAAGACAAAGGCCAGCGAAAGGTTTGTGGTTGTATGATTAGTAAAGACATTGGACAATACAACACGTGTCTTCATCAGTGTGTTTATTGTTATGCTAACACCAGTAAGGAGGTGGTAAAAAAGAATTGGACGAAGCATTTGGAAAATCCAACAGTTGAAACTATTGTTGGTGTTTAGAGGCTCTTTGTGAATGTGTCAATATGCTATGGAAAAGTTCAACAAGCATTTCGATTGCATGAGCCTAGAAAATATAGCTATAGCGCTATCTGGGGCAACGAAATAGAAGCCCCCAAAGGCGAATCAGACAAGGACAACATCAGCTTTTCCATCGGTATAGAACGAGCCTCAAAGACATCCCATATCCGAGTAGGTGAATGGTGAGGATTTTCCAAAAGTAAGAAATCTTTTTATTTCGTTTACTGTATCAACCGATTTCATTTATAAAAAGGTTGTTGCACTAACCGAAAACATTATAATTCGGTTAGTGCAATAACCTTTTTCCATCCTTGCCGACATTTTGAGTTAGCTGGAATGACCTATTAAGTTTGGAGTCCTTATTCCCCCTCCATTTCCCCGACATTAATCTCATCCAAAAGCAGCATGGCTTTGTCGTAGTCCTTGTCGAAGACATAAACCGAGGCGTCGCCTTGGATGGTGCCTGCCGCCCAGCCGGCCACGAGGCTCTCTTCTTGGAAGTTGCGTATGAGGAACTGGATGTCGTTGTTGGCAAGCACGCTGCCGATGTATTCCGCGTTGATTACTGAGCCGGAATAAACTCTCTTGATTTCGTTGTCCATGATGTCAGTTTTTTGGTGATGCTGCAAAAGTATGCAAATTATTTTGATTTCCTGTCCACATTCAACATTACAATCGCGAACAACATCACAAAAGCGGCAATCCACTGCACGGGGGAATACTTTGTCCCGTTGACGAAATAATCCAACACCACGGCGGTGATGGGATACATCAGTTCGAGGAAGGTGGACAGCGAGGCTTTCACATGGCGCAAGCCGTAGTAATACAAGAAGATGGCTCCCGAACCCGTGGTCAGGCCGATGAGGGCGATGAAGAACCAATTGCGCGGCGTGACTTGCGAGAAATCGCCGATATGGCCCGCAAAAAGCACAATGGCGAGCATGATGAGTGTGGTGAAGCCATAGCGGAAGAAGGTGGAACTGACGAAGGAATAGTTGCCCAAAATCTTCTTGGAAAACACCGTCGAACTGCCAAAGGAGAAAGCCGCCAACAACGACAGCAATGCCGCATAAACCGTGGTGATGCCTTCGGTGCTGAAGTCGGGGAGCGACCAGCCGAAGGTGAGGAAATAGCCGCCAATGAGGGCGACACAAGCCCAAAGTGCAAAGTGTCTCTTGATTCGTTCTTTCAGAATGATGCGTGCCAAAATGACGGCAAAGACGGGTTGCAGTTTCTGGAGCAAAACCACGACGGACAGGCTGTTGAAATGCAACAAAAACAGCGACTTGACGATGGCCAAAGTGCCCAAGGCACCTCCAAACAAGGCGATGAGCAGGAAATAGACCAAGTCGGAGCGCGACATGGTCTTCAGATGGCGGTATTCCCTGAAGAAGAACACGTTCATCAGCGCGAAGGGGCAGAGGTGGATGACGAAGACCACGAAGGCCGTGTTGAGGTTGTAGAGTTGCGGGGTGAGCAGGATGCCGTCCACGCCCCAAAGCATGGCGGAGAGGGCCACAGCCAACGCCCCGATGAGTTTTGTATTTTGTTGGTTGTCTTTCATTTTGAATTGCTGTTATGGCTTGAAAACACTTAAAACGGGCTTGCCGCGCCACGCCGAAGGCGTTTCCAAACCAAGGATGTAAGCGATGGTGGCAGCAATATCATATTGTACCACAGGTGCTTCAATCAAATAACCGGATTTCACGTTCTTGCCAAATACGACAAAAGGACTCTCCATGTCTTCCATAGCCAAAGTGCCGTGGCCTTGCTCGTGACCGCCGTGGTCTCCCGTGACGATGATGATGGTGTCGTCGTAAATGCCAGCGTCTTTGATGGCTTGGATGATGCGTCCCACGCAAACATCGATGCGGGCAAGATAGTCGTAATAACTTTCGGTGTACCATCCGCTACTGTGTCCTGTGCCATCAATGCCGTCGAAGACAGGGATGAACAGCATGGGCTTTTTGTCTATGATATACTGTACGATATGGTCGCAGTTGCGCTCCACCGACTGCCAGTTTTCCTTGAAATCCTTCAAATAGCTAATGGACAGCGTGTCAATGACATACTTTATGCCTTCCCATTCGTAGGTGCAGCCCGTTTCGGCTTCGGGGCATTGCTCGCGGACAAGGGAAAAGATGGTAGGGAAGATGCCGTGGGCATTGGTGGACATTGGGTTAACGTCGGGCGTTTTGGAGTTCCAGGTGGTGTGGCCATGCACTTCAGGCCCCGCTCCCATGAACATGGTCGCCCAATTGACGCCCGAGCTTGAAGGGATGACGGAACGCTTGTGCATGGTGTAACTACCGTTATTTATGAGGCTTAACAGATTGGGCACGTCGTGTGCTTTTTCAAAGTCGTGGGAGGCCCAACCGTCGAGGCCGATCAAAACGACATGTTTCGCCAACGGGGTAGTCTGCGCCTTCGTGGTGAAGTTGAAGGCAAACAAGAGCATGAAAAGAAAACAAAGGTGTCGCATAGTGTTATTGTCTTAATAGTTTGTCATTGGCAGTGGCTTCCTTCTCCCAGCGCACGCACATGATGATGGAATTGATGAGATAAACCACATACATCATTGTAATAGGGAAGTTTCCCGCTTTGATATACATGAAAATGCTGACGCAGTTGATGGCAATCCAAAGCCACCACTGCTCGCTGAACATCTTGACCATCAGTATCATGGCCACGACTTGCATCACGGCCTTGGCCGAATCTGCAAAAGGCGCGATGTCGTTGGTGAAATATTTCATCAACAGGCCAAACCCCACTGTGCCCACGATGATGACAGCCAAACTGATGAATCTCGACTTGTTCGGCATGTGGATTTTCATCACCTCATGGGTTTCGTGGTTCATGTTTTTCGCCCAAGTGAAGAAGCCTACAAACTGCATGACGAAGTTGTAGACGGTCACTCCAAAGTCGGCATAGAGTCTGGAAATCAGCGTAATGTAAATCATCAGGCAGCAATGGATGAAGCCGAAGAGGTAATTGGACAGTTTGCCCTTGCCGCCCAGCACCACGTTGATGATGCCGCAAGCCGCCGCCACAATGTGAATCCAATAGAATTGGTCGCTGGCTTTGTCGTATTTGAACAAGATGGACATCACCGTGATAATGACGCTCACCAGCACTAACCAGATGATGTCGAAAGGCTTCCAGCCTTTGAGGTCTTCTTTGATTAAGTGTTTGATTTTTTGCATGATATATTGTTGTTCTGTAGGTTTTGCGTGGCAAAGATAAGTTTTATGGAGCAATTTGCGCTAAAATTTACGCGGTTTCACTTTAGAAAATTTCGCCATCCCAAAGCATCTTGAAGAAATCCGTTACATAGACAAGTTCTTTGTCTTCGGAAAGCCTTGTGATGGGGTCGAGCGAAACCAAAATCAGACGGGCTTCGGGGTGTTCCTCTTTAAAGGTTTTCAGTCCTGCCTTATGTCGAGTCTTGACTTCTTCGCACGATTTTATCTCAATGGCAACCCTTGCCTCACCAATGACCACATCGACCTCAATGTTAGTGTAAGTGTGCCAATAGGAGACGACCTCTCTTGAGCGTGAATAGCCATGATAGGCGATGATTTCCTGGATGACCAAATGCTCAAAGGCGTGGCCATAGTCGGCAGTACCTCGTTTTAACGAGTTTCGCCCCAGCAGGTAATTGGTCAGCCCAACATCGAAATAATAGAATCTTGGAGCCTGCACCAACCTCCGCTTGATGACTTTCCTGTAAGCTGGAATCTCATAGCCAATCAAGGTGTCTTTCAGTATTTGGAAATAGGATTTCACCGTCTTTGCAGCGATGCCACAATCGGAGGCAATGTTCTCATAGTTAATCATTTCGCCGTCGGAGATAGCTGCAACTTCCATGAAACGCTCAAAGGCATCAATGTTTTGCACCAACGCTTCTTCTTGGATTTCCTCTTTCAGATAAATGTTGACATAACCCTCGATGCGGTCGGGCGCATCCTTGGCCATGTAATGCCTTGGAATCATGCCGTTTTGCACGGCTTTGTCAATCTCGAAATCAGTCACTTCTGGCCAAACTAAAGGGAATAGTGTTCTGGGTTGTGCTCTGCCTCCTAAAGTGTTGGCACCGCTTCTTTTCAGTTTCCTCGCACTGGAGCCGCTGAGGATAAAGCGAAGTTTCTTTTCCACCATCAGCCAATGCACCTCATCAAGAAGGTCGGGGATTTTCTGGATTTCATCGACGACGACCAATGTGTTTTCAGGTTTGGAGGAAAGCGCTTCTCTGAAGGTTTCCGGGTTACGTGTCAATCGCCGACGGAGGTCTGATTTCAACAAATCGTAATAGATTGCATTCGGGAAACGCTCTTTCAGCAAGGTGGATTTTCCAACTTGTCGAGCACCAAAAAGAAACATGGCCTCGTCCAATTGATTCTCAATGTCAAATACTCGCTTGTACATATTTTTCTTTAAAATCAGGATAGTGAAGTCGGATTTTCAATGAAAATACGGTGCAAAGATAAGACATTTTTTGGATTCTACATTTTCAAAGGTCTTTTAATTCCACTAACAATCTCCTTCAAAGCTGCAAACCCTTCAGGAATCGGGAACATGGCAAAAGTGTGGAACATGCCAGCATACTCGCTGAAGATGCCTGTTTTGCCGGCTTTTTCGTAGGTTTCCTTGAGGAACAATGAATCAGGCTGGAGGATTTCGTCGGTGCCGAAATAGACGCTGAGGTTGTCGACACCGCTGAAGTCGCCGAAAACAGGGCTGACCCACGGATGCTGGGCGGGCAAATCGCCTTGCCAAACGGCATTCAAAGTGATGACGCGGTCGAGTTGGAGCATGGGGTCTTTCTCCTGTAACGCCCTCATTTCCTTTTCTTTGCTGTGGCTCAGGTCGACGCAAGGGGAGAGCAGGGTAGTGGTCAAGGGCTTTTGCCAGCCGTTTTTGTGGGCTTCTTGGGCTACCACCAAACACAAGCAAGCCCCCGCCGAGTCGCCGACAAGGTGAATTTCGTCGTATCGCCTTGATTCAGAGATGCTTTTGTAGAAATCCAACACAGTTTGCACGGAAAACGCGCAAGTGTATTCCGGCGACTTGGGATAGACGGGCATCAGTGCGTCAAAATGCGTGCGCAGGCAAAGGTCGTGCAGAAAACGCCAATGGAAAAACACGGGCGGATAGATGTATGCGCCGCCGTGGAGGTAAAGGATAAGTTTTCGTGAAGGGTGGTCATGCCTGAAAACCTGCATCTCAAATACTGTTGAGGCGACAAATTTTTCCTCTTCGGTGAAAAAAAACCTGAAATAGCGCGGTATGCGCACGGTTCGGCGGTTTTCGCGGCGGCAATGCTCCAATTCTTCCTGCACTTCTTCAGGCGAGGCATCGCGCAACTGCTTGAACATCAGTTTCAAATATTTCTCTGTAAAGGCAATTCCTACATTCATATCTTTATTATACTTTCAACATTAAACAAACTCTCAACTCTAAACTCTCAACTCTAAACTAATGCTTCTGGTAAATCTTCAGGTCAAACATGGGCGCGGCGGCAATGATGTGGTCGAAGATGTCGCTTTGGATTTCTTCGTAGTTGACCCACCGTTTGTCGCTACTGAAAGTGTAAATCTGCAACGGCACGCCAAATTCGGTAGGTTGCATCTGGCGCACCATCATCGTGAGGTTGTGGTTCAACTTGGGATTGTTGTTGATGTAAGCCTTGATGTAGGCGCGGAAAACGCCCAAGTTGGTCTGTTGGCGACCGTTCAGTATCTCGTTAGTGTCGATGTTGTTGGCTTTGTTGTATTCAATTATATCTTCCTCTTTCTGAATGAGATAGTCCTTGATTAGGGAATAACGCTTGTATTTCTCAACCATTTCAGGCGTGCAGTAGCGGATGGTGTTAACATCTATATTAATGGTGCGAGCAATGCGTCGTCCGCCCGATTCCGACATGCCACGCCAGTTGGTAAAGGGATTGGAAACCAAGTTGTAAGTCGGGATGGTGGTGATGGTGTTGTCCCAATTCTGCACTTTCACAGTGGTCAGGTTGATTTCTATGACATTGCCGTCGGCGGGACCCATCACAATCCAGTCGCCGAGGCGAAGCATGTCGTTGATGGAAAGTTGCAGGCCGCCCACGAATCCCTTGATGACGTCCTGGAAAATCAGCAGAATGACCGCCGACATGGTACCCAAACTGAGGAGAATATTGCTGATTTTGGTGCCCAAAACAAAGGCGATGATGACCAAGCCTGTCAGGACGTAAAGCACGATTTTTGTGACTTGCACCATGCCGGTAAGCGGCTTGGTTTTCGACATTTCGCGGGTGTTGTACAAATCTTCTCCAGTCGTGACGAAAGCACTGATAATCATGGTGCAAATGACGATTTCGAAGATGTTGACCAATTTCATAAGGAAAGCCGCCGTTTCAGGGAAGTGGGGGAGGGCGTTGTCAACCAAAGCACCTGTGATGAGGGCGGGGATGAGCAGGCAAATGCGCCCGATGACCTTGTTTTTGATGAGAAGGTCGTCGTATTTGTTCGTCGAAAGTTGGATGATTCGGTAGACGGTCTTCTTGATTATGAATTTGATTATGAAGTAGATAATAATGCTTACAATCACCACCGACAAAGCGGCAACCGTTTCGGCAATGCTTGTCGAAAGGCTTTGGCTAAGGCCCATCCTGAGATTGAGGCTTTTCAGGATTTCTAAGTATTTTTCGATCATAATTTGTGTTTTGGTTTTGTTTTAATCAATTATATTTTCCTCTTTCTGAGCGAGATAGCCATTTATTAAGGAACAATGTGGTTTTTGTCTTTATCATGGTTCAAGTATTTTCGGGCTACAAAATTACGAGTTTTTTGTTTCAGCATACATGTGTTTTTTTTCCATAGTTTTAGAAATTGTCGTATGTTTGCAACCGAAAACAGTATTATGAGCATTACACCATACATTTTTACGAAAAAGTTGTTTCTTTTGGTTGCCGTGCTCAGTTTTGCCGTGCTCGCGGTGCAAGCACAGAATAGCACACATCAGAGCATCAACGATGTTCTGAAGCAAACTGTTGGCAAGGAGATGAAACTGTCGTATCATATACCAGAGGAGGAGGCGGTGCCGACAATCTTTATTTCGGGGAATGTGGCGTATAAACTGAAAACAGTCGTTCACCAAGTGAACGAATCGAAGCAGGATATTTTTGCCGAGAATCTCGACAATATCTATCCTGGCGCCGTTGTTTACGCCGACCAAGACTTGGCTAACGGCAACCCCACCCTGGTTGGTCTCGACTATGGTGCGGTGACTGTTAGGGTGGATTTCAACACGGGAAAAGGCAAGTCTACGTCCGTCAGCGGCGTGAAGAACAGTGCCGACGCCATCCAATCGGCCCTTTACAGCATATTGCAGTCGTCGGATTATAGGCCTCCGGTGGGATTGAACTATAAGAAGACGTATGTGTCAAGCGTAACTGAAATGGCAATGAACCTTGGTGTGAGTGTGAGTTTCTTGGAAATGAAAGCCAACGTGCAGACCTCTGTCACCAATAACCAGTCGTCGATTACAGAAGTGGAGGACTATTCGCAGCAGTATTATACGGCTTCCATCACTTGGGAGGTGGACAAATCGAAGTATTTCGGGGCTAATGTAACCGGGCAGGATGTGTTGGAAAAGATGAATCAGGCTCCCCTGGCCATTATCACCTCCGTGACATACGGTCGCCGTGCCTACTGCTTCGAGGATTACGCGTCGTCAGCGTTCACCTCTCTCGATAACGATACGTTGAGCATATTCGGACAGACGGCCATTTCGGCTCAGAGTATTGCGGAAAATTCCAAAGTAAACAAAAAATGGATGTGGGTCAGTGGGAGTGATCCGATTTCATCCGCCATGATGCTCAACGGCAGTGATATTGATACTGCCATGTCGAAATCGCTCAGTATCGATGCTGTAACCAACGCTGGGACCCCACTTTACTATACGGTACGTTACTTGGATTCGGGCAAGACGGCCAAGGTGACGACCACGGGTAAGTACACGACGGTGGAGTATATGCCTATGCCGCACATGGTGACATGTACTTTCCGCAACAATGCGAAGCATTTCTTGGGTTCAAAACTCAAAATGCGGATTGACTATAATGTGGTGGAGTTTGAACAGGCGGATGAAAACAGTGAATTTGTCGAGGTTGAGGTGCTTAAAGATAGTTGTGCTATGGACGGATACCTTCGCTGCATTGAGCATGAGCTCAGTTTTAAAGGCTCGAAGACCTTTCCGCTGAACCTTGATAAGGGGCAATACCTTTCCGGTCCTATACGGATGCAGGTACAGTGCAGGAAATTCTTCTGGGGCAAATGGCGTGATGATGTGGTTGGGTATATATATCCGGATAACGGTGAGATTGGCATTGATATCAGCGGTCATGTTGGTCTTAGTGGCAAGACTACCTATGTTGACGAAAAGTCGAAAACCCAGTTGTTGACGTACTAACAATGGCTTTTGATCTTTTGATACTCCAGCTCATCGATAAAACCCTCCGAAGTCTTTATCCAATCCTTTCGCCTTCCGCAAATCTCAAATCCTTGACTGAGAAACAGTTTCTGGCTTTCCGTATTGGTCTCGTCCACAGAGCAATACACTTGATGAAGTAGCAAATCGTTGAAAAGATAGGTGATGCACAACTCCAATGCGGCTTTGGCATAACCTTGTTGGCGAAAAGTTTTATCGATAAGGATGCCTAACCCGGCGCGGCTGTTGATGGGGTCGTAGTCGAAGATGTCGATACAGCCGATAGTTTGTCCGTTTTCGGTCAGGTCAATCATCAGGCGGAGTTGCTTTTGTGAGGGCAAGTCGTTGTCGCTCAACAAGAACTGCTCGATTTGGAAGCGAGAATAGGGGGCATGGGTATCGCTCACCCGCCAAATATCGCGGTCGTTTTCCCAGCGGAAAATCAAGTCGGCATCCTCTGGCTCGGCGCGACGAAGCGCAATTGTGTCATTTTTGATGAACATTTTTCGCTTAATTCGTTGAAAAACCCTCTTTTGTGAGCAGGTTGGCACATAATTTGATAAACCTCACCCGCTGAAATTTTCGACAAAAATACGCTTTTCGGCGCAATAATGGCGGAAAAAAAGCATTAATGAGACGATAAACAATTAAAACCCAATAGAGATGAGAAAAGTGAGTATGACTTTGATGCTTGCCGGACTATTGTTGGCGGCATCGTGCGCGAATCAACCCGAAAACGCTAATGTTAGCGAAAACCAAACTGAACAGCAAGAGCCTGCCACTGAAATAGAGCAGGTTCAGCAATCCAAAGTGCAGCGCGTGGCCTTTGTGCCCACCGAAAGCACTCCTGACTTCGTCGATGCCGCCGAGCGCAGCGTTGACGCAGTGGTCCATATTATGACGAAAGTGGTGAGGCAAAGCACTACTTACAACGACTTTTTCGGTGCTTTGCTCGGACAATTGTATGGTTATCCGGGACAGACCCGCAACAACACGATGGTGGCTTACGGTTCTGGCGTGGTGCTGACCCCCGACGGCTACATCGTCACCAACAACCACGTCGTGGAAGGTGCTGACGAGGTGGAAGTCACCTTTAATAATAAGGTGAAGAAAACCGCTACCATCATCGGGACCGACCCGACCACCGACTTGGCCTTGATTAAGGTGGATGCCTCTGATTTGGAGTATCTTACCTTCGGCGATTCCGACAATGTCCGCATCGGCGAATGGGTGTTGGCCGTGGGTAATCCCTTCAACTTGACTTCGACGGTCACGGCAGGCATCGTGAGTGCCAAGGCCCGCAACCTCAGCATTTTAGGTGAAGGAACATCTGTTGAGTCTTTCATCCAGACCGATGCTGCCGTCAATCCGGGCAATAGTGGAGGTGCTTTGGTGAACACAAAGGGCGAATTGGTCGGCATTAATGCTGCAATTGCTTCGCATACAGGTTCTTACGAGGGATATTCCTTCGCCATCCCGTCCAACATTGTCCGCAAGGTGGTCGACGACCTTTTGCTTTATGGCGAAACCCAGCGCGGCTATTTGGGCATTCGCTACGCCGAACTCACCGCAGAGTTGGCCGAAAAGGAAGGCTTGGAAGACATTGACGGTGTGTATGTTGCGGAAGTGATTGAGGATGGTGCTGCCAAAATTGCAGGCATGAAAAACGGCGATGTGATTACGGCCATCAACGGCAAGAAAGTGAACACGGGCACCCAACTGATGGAGAGCGTCCGCCAATTCCGCCCGGGCGACAAAATCGACGTGGAAGTGAACCGCGATGGCCATCACCATCACTATACACTGACCTTGCTTAACGAGGCTGGCAATGTGGATGTGGTGAAGAAGGGCGAGAGTTTCTTCAACTCCGACCTCGGCCTGATGCTGCAACCCGTCAACCAAAACGACATGAGCCGCCTCAACATTAAGAGCGGCTTGAAAATCGTTGAAATCCGCCAAGGTCGCTTCATGGGCTCGGGCATCACGGAAGGCTTTGTCATCACGAAGGTGAACGGCAACGCCGTGAACAGCAAGACCGATTTGGAGAACGCCCTGAAAAACAATCGCTCGCGCCGCACGAGCATGGAAGGCGTTTATCCTAACGGCATGGTGGTGAACTTCTACTTCAATTAATTGAAGAAAAAGTTCAAATTTTCCTGAAATCCAGAGATTTCGGTACGGTTTTTGATAATATTTTACTTTTGGATTTGGGAGGGACGAGCCTCGCGCCGTTTCTCCCAAGCCGAAAGATTATGCGAAAATCAAAACAGAGGAGAAAGGCATGATGAGAGAAAATGAAACAAAACAAAGTTAAAACAATAAAAGATTTGAAGAAATGAGACAACTGAAGATTTCAAAACAGATTACCGACCGCAACACGGGGACGTTGGACAAATACCTCTCCGACATTGCGAAGGAGTCGCTGCTGACCACCGAAGAGGAGGTCGAATTGGCGCAGCGCATCAAGGCCGGCGACCGCGCCGCTTTGGATAGACTTGTGAAGGCCAACTTGCGCTTTGTCGTTTCGGTGGCCAAACAGTATCAGAACCAAGGACTTAGCCTCCAAGACCTTATCAACGAGGGCAACCTCGGCTTGGTGAAGGCCGCACAGCGTTTCGACGAAACCAGAGGCTTCAAGTTCATCTCTTACGCCGTGTGGTGGATTCGCCAGAGCATCTTGCAAGCCGTGGCTGAGCAGGCTCGCATTATCCGCTTGCCCATGAACCAAGTGGGCGCGTTGGCGAAGGTGAAAAAGGCCGTTTCGATGTTGGAGCAGAAGTTGGAACGTCGCCCCACCGTCAAGGAAATCGCCGATGCGGTGGATTTGCCCGAGGACAAGGTTGACCAACTGATGAGCCTCAACTCGCGTGCCGTTTCGACCGATGCCCCCATCGACGACCAAGACGACACCAACTTCTTGGACATTTATGTGACTGAGGATGAGGTGCAAACCGATTCGGCAGTAGAGAAGGAGTCGACCAGCAGGGCCATCCGCAGGTCACTTGATATGCTCAACGAAAAGGAGCGCACCATCATCTGCATGTATTTCGGATTAGGCTCGACGCGAGAGTATTCGTTGGAAGAGATTGCCATGAAACTCAACATTTCGCGCGAGCGCACCCGACAAATCCGCGACCGCGCCCTGAAACGCCTGAAGACGGAGCCGAATTCTCCGCTCTACCAGATGTACATGAACCAGTGAAAAAATGAGAGGTTTCTGAAAAAGGAATCTCTCTTTTGTTTATTTTTGCGCAAAATTCATCTAAACGAAACGACATGAAATACGAATTAATTCAATTGCCTTATGAGGCAAACGCATTGGAACCCGTCATTAGCAAGGAGACTTTGGGATTCCATCATGGAAAACATTTGCAAGCCTATGTCAACAACCTTAATGGCTTGATTGAAGGCACAAAGTATGAGGAAATGCCTTTGGAAGAAATTGTGAAGACTGCCGATGGTGGCGTGTTCAACAATGCCGGACAAATCCTGAACCACAACCTCTATTTCACACAATTCCGCACCCCGAAAGCCGACAACCAGCCTACAGGCGTGATTGCCCAATGGATTGATCAACAATTTGGTTCATTTGAGGCCTTCAAGGAGGAGTTTACGAAAAAGGGTGCCACGCTGTTCGGTTCTGGATGGGTGTGGCTCTCTGTCGATAAGGAAGGGAAACTCGTCATCACCCAAGAAACTAACGCGGGCAATCCCGTGCAAAAAGGCTTGAGGCCGCTGTTGACTTTCGATGTTTGGGAACATGCCTATTACATTGATTATCAGAACCGTCGACCAGACCATTTGAACGCTCTTTGGCAAATCATCAACTGGGATGTGGTAAACGAAAGGCTGTAAGAGCGGCGCATCTAAAAGAAATCGCGGCAAGGTCATTCCTCGCCGCGATTTCTTGTTTTAAGCCTTATTCCGGCCTTCTGAACCGCTCTCCCGTCTGTTCAATCACGGCCTTTTTCCATGAATCGGGGTAGCCGGGCTGTTTCGGTCGGGCTGGATAGCCGTAGCCGTTGCGCTTGAATTGTCCGTTTTCCTCTTGCTTGATATTGCTGTCCAAATACTTCACTAACAGGTAGTTGTCCAATTCTTTCCAAGTGGCCACGGTGTTGTGTCCGGCTTGGTTGGAGAAGTCGGTGAGGTAGGCGATGGCCTTTTGCGGGTCTTGTTCGTAAAGGCTCAAAGCCTGATTGTCGGCATAGTTCACTTGCTCTTGATAGCCGCTTTCCAATTCGTTTTGCACGGCCTGAATGTCGCCGATGACCCTATTATAATATAGGTATTTGAAGTGCGCCAAGCGGTTGAAGACCCAGAATGCGGCGTTGTCGCTATAGGTCAAAATGTCGCCATTGCCCACGCGGTATTCAATCGGTACTTCGGTGATGGAGCAATAGAAGGGTGTGTAAACCGTTGAATTTGTGTCGTCTACGCCAAACCAAATGATGCCGCCGATGGGATTGGGCAGCCAATTTCTGCTCTGCGCGATGAAGGAGAAACCCGTTTGTACCACTTCAATGCTTCTTTCATTGAGGTAAGGCTTGCCTTCGTATTCCCAATAAAGCGGGTTGAAACGGAAGGGCGAACCGAAGGGACCGCCGCCCACGTCCTTGGTTTTGTCCAATTCCGTGCCTTGGAAGTGGTCGCGCTGGAATGCCATCATATCACTGAGGCTGACTTTCTGCTTCGGCTTGACATACAGCGGCATACGGTGCGTCAAATCCTTGCCAGTGACATAATCCCAATACTCGTCCATGCCGTCACAAACCTTGTTGAACATCGTCCAAACGCGGAGGTCGCACACACGCGCTGCGCTAAAGTCGATGGGGGCGTAAGCCGCCGAAAAATCGAAGTCTTTGTCCTTGCCGCTGAAATATCCCTTGCGACGGGCGAAGTCGATGATGTCGTGCTTGTAAATGACCTCAACTTGCTCGTTGTAAAGTTTTTTCCAGTCTTTGTCGGTGATGGAGGTCTTGCTGTCGCGCAAGGGGAAAGTGGTGATTCTCGCGGCGTTGGCGTGACCGCTCACACAGCCGTCGGGGATGCGGATGGCCACCCACACCGCGCCACGGTCGGCATTGATGGTGTCGCCGGTCTTGGTTACTTGCGGCGTGTAGCCTTTGGGCATGATTTCCATGTACCAAACCTCGTTGGCGTCGCTGATGCTAAACGACTCGCCATCAGAGCCGTAGCCGTATTCTTCCACCAAATCGGCCATCACTTTGATGGCTTCGCGAGCCGACTTGCTGCGCTCCAGAGCGATGAACATGAGGCTGCCGTAATCCACGATGCCCGTCGGGTCGATAAGTTCCTCTCGACCGCCGAAAGTGGTTTCGCCAAGGGCCACTTGGAATTCGTTGATATAGCCCACAACTTGGTAAGTGTGAGGTGGTTGCGGCACGCTACCACGCGGTGCGTTGGTGCCACGGTCGTAGCATACGCGCATACTGCCCGCCGGCCAGTCGGCGGCAGGGGTGAAGTAGAGTTCGCCGTAGCGGATGTGCGAGTCGGCGCAATAACTGATCATCGTGGAGCCGTCAACGCTGGCACCTTTGGTAATCAGGAAGTTGGTGCAGGCCTGCGCCGCGTTGAAGGCGGCGAGTAAGGCGATGAGGAGGAGGGATTTGATGGTGTTCATAAAGGATTCGATATTGATTTAATGGGACAAAAATAGTGAAAATCTTGCAGTTTTGTTTGTTGAAGTGTTTTTTTTCGTTTCTTTGCAATGCCAAACGCCTCAATATCGGGCATCCATGGCGGATGTGGCCTGCCGGGTTGCGGAGACGTGGCTGCCGTAGGTCGCGACCTACGGTTATGGGAAGTTGCGTCTTTCAGACGCGGCGTTGTATGGCTGTCACATTGTGGCAGCCGCAGATTTGTTTAGGATTTATGTGAGATTTGTTTCCTCAGCAGTCAACCGTTCAGCACAAACTCCTCAAAATTGTCTGGCGTAATCACCTTGAATGTTGCGGTGGGGTATGCCTTGGCGAAATGCTTTGGTATGACTACCTTTTTCTTGTGGCTATACTTGAATTCAAAAGCGGAAAGCTGGCCATCGAGGTCTTCCACATAGTCTATCTCCTTCTGCTCGTGGGTGCGCCAAAAATAGCGGTTGCACCACAAATGGCTGTAGCTCGTGAACTTAATCCTTTCGCTGATGGCAAAATTCTCCCACAAGGCGCCGCTGTCGGTGCGTAACTCTATAGGTGAAAAGTTGGAAATCAAGGCATTGCGGATGCCATTGTCGTAGAAGTATATTTTTCGGTTGTTTTTCAACTCGTTGCGAAGGTTGCGGCTTAAAGAGGGTAGGCGGAAGATGATATAGCATTTCTCCAAAACGTCAATGTACGACTCCACGGTTTTTACATCTATGCCAACGGTAGAGGCTAATTCCGAATAGCTCACTTGGTCGCCCACCTGAAAGGCGATAGCTTGGAGCAAGGTTTGTAGTTTATCGCTTTTCTTGATGCTTCCCAAGGCCAACACGTCTTTATACATGTAGCTGTCAGACAGCATTTTCAGCACATCTCGTTCTTTACCAACAGAAGTCACCACTTCGGGGTAATAGCCATAAACCAACCTGTGCGAGAGGAGGCGTTTTTCGGTGAGGAGGCCGTGGTGAGCCACCATTTCCCCAAACGAGAGCGGGTATAGCTGGTATTCCCATTTGCGCCCGGTGAGTGGCTCGTTCAGTCGGTTGGCCAACTCGAAAGCCGAACTGCCCGTTGCAATCAGTTGCACATCCTTCATCTGGTCCGTGACGACTTTCATACGAAGTCCAATGTCCTTGATGCGCTGCGCCTCGTCAATGACCACGATTTTCCTATCACCCAACAGCGTTCTCATCCGTTGCGCAGTCATTGTCTCCATCATGCTTTGCACGTCCACGTCATCGCCTGAAAGCCAAAGCACACCCTTTTCTGAAGGGAAGACGTCTTCCAAAAGAGAGGTTTTACCCGTCTGACGACTTCCCAACAGGATAATGGCTTTTCCCGTAAACATTTGGTCTTTAATTTGTTTCTTCAATACACGTTGTATCATGGCTCATGTGGTTTTATCGCTGCAAAAATACAAAATTTTGGAATATAATCCATAAATTTTGCCAAAATCGTGGAATTAAATCCATGAATTTTTAAAAAATCGTGGAATTGATTCCATGAATTTTGCCAAAATCGTGGAATTGAATCCGTAAATTTTTCTAAAATGATAGCAAACAAAAAATAGTTGTACCTTTGCGCAAAATATTCAAAGATGCAATCCACCATCCCATTAGCGGAACGCCTGCGCCCGACCTCGCTCGACGACTACATCGGGCAGAAGCACATCATCGGCGAACATGCCGTGTTGCGCCGTGCCATCGAGACGGGGCGCGTGCCTTCCATGATTTTCTGGGGACCGCCCGGCGTGGGCAAAACCACCTTGGCCTTCATCATCTCCAAGCAGGTGAAACGACAGTTTTTCCAACTCAGTGCGGTCAGCAGTGGCGTGAAGGAGGTGCGCGAAGTCATTGACCGCGCAAGAATGCTCCCCGAAGCACCTATTTTATTTATTGACGAAATCCACCGTTTCAGCAAGTCGCAGCAGGACTCGTTGCTCGGTGCGGTGGAGCGCGGCTTGGTCACGCTGATTGGCGCGACCACTGAAAATCCGAGTTTCGAGGTCATTTCGCCATTGCTGTCACGTTGTCAGGTGTATGTGCTCAAGTCGTTGGAAAAAGAGGATTTGGAGATTCTTTTGGCGAAGGCAGTGAAGGCGTTGGAATACGATTTCGGCAAGAAAATCACCGTCAAGGAACCTGAAGCATTGATGCAAATCAGTGGTGGGGATGGACGCAAGTTGTTGAATGCCATCGAATTGGTTGTCACTTCGCTGAACGACTTGGACGAAACCGCCGAGGAATTGGTCATCACCAACGATTTCACGACGCAATGCATCCAAAGCAACCTTGTGAAGTACGACAAGCAGGGCGAGATGCACTACGACATCATTTCGGCCTTCATCAAGAGTATGCGCGGCAGCGACCCCAACGCGGCCTTGTATTACCTCGCACGCATGATTGAGGCAGGGGAGGATCCGCTTTTCATCGCCCGCCGTATGTTGATTCTCTCATCGGAGGACATCGGCAACGCCAATCCCAATGCCTTGCTTTTGGCCAATGCTTGCTTTGATGCGGTGAACAAAATCGGCTGGCCGGAGAGCCGCATCATTTTGGCGCAAACGGTCACTTATTTAGCCTCTTCGCCGAAGAGTAATGCAGCCGTGGCCGCCATCGACGCAGCACAAGCCTTGGTGCGTGAAACTGGCGATTTGTCAGTGCCCTTACACCTCCGCAATGCCCCAACCAAACTGATGAAAGACCTCGGCTACGCTGATGGTTACAAGTACGCACACGCTTATTCGGGCAATTTCGTGGAGCAAGAATTTTTGCCCGCCGAGATTTCTGGCACGGTTTTGTATGAGCCTCAAGACAATCCGCGCGAGCGCGAACTGCGGAAGAGTTTGCGGGAAAAATGGAAGGAGAAGTATGGGTATTAGTTTAGAGTTGAGTGTTTAGAGTTTAGAGTCAGTTGATAGATGTTTAGTTTGGCGTTGTAGCGAATCCCGTAGGGATGAAAGATAATAGGCAGGCGGTGTAAACCCCTGCGCAAAAATCGAAGATATGAGCGAAGAAACCAAAGAAAAAAGCGTCAGTCTGTGGAACAAAGTGCTGGAAACCAGCCTGCGATTGCCCTTCGTGAAGGTGAACCGCGAAGAGTTCCTGACCAAGGAATTAACCAAATTCTGTACTCCGATGGAGGTAATGACAGCCTTGGACGACACACCTCTCAAAGTGTTGAACAAAAAGGAAATAGACAAGTTGGCCAACCAATGCATCAACTACCACTTGACTATGGTGTGTGGCACTTCGGCTTTGATGGGCTTGCCTGGCGGTTGGTGGATGGCAGGTACCATCCCCACCGACCTCACCCAGTTCTACGGCCACATCCTCTCGCTGATGCAAAAACTGATTTACCTCTATGGATGGCCCTCGCTGACCAATGTCAACCAACAATTGGACGACGAGTCGCTGAACATTATGACCCTTTTCGTCGGTGTGATGATGGGCAACAAATTGGCTGTGGAGGCACTGACCAAGGTGGTCGGGCAGATGTCGAAGAATGCGGGCATCAAGATTTCGGAGGGCATCATGGCGCATTACATCATCAAGATCGCGCAATGGATTGGCATCAACATGACCAAGGAAGGCTTTGCCAAAGGAATGGGAAAGGTGCTACCCTTGGTGGGCGCACCTATCTCTGCAACAATTACTTACTATACATTCCGACCCATGGCGCGTCGGCTCAAGAAGCATCTTGACGATCTTTATGACATGCGCCACGGCGAGTATTAACGCTTGTACTCGAACAAGAACATGTCGTGCAGTTCGTGGTCAGCCGTTTGAAGGATGGCCTTGTAATTGAGTTTTTTCTCGTTCATCAGCCAGAAGATGAATTCATCTACGAACTCCTTGATTTCAGACTGGTTCATCTTGATATACAGCAAGTTGAGTTTTGCCTTGGCTTCGGTTTCGTTGAGACCGTCATTGGTCTTAATCATTTCGGTGAGTTTGTCCATTGCTTTTGCCATATTGTTGTGTTTTTAGATTTCAGGTTGCAAATATAGGAAAGAATTGTTCTTTTGTCAAGTCGGTGATGGAAAAAAACACGGAAATTTGCCTCATTGGACAAAAAGTAGACAAATTATCCCCTTGAAATCCACAGATTTTGGATTTATTTTCCAATATCGAAAAAAATTGAAATAAAATGTTTCTGTGAATTAAAAAAGTAGTACTTTTGCAGCGGTTCTTATCATTAAGACCTGTGGCCGTGAGAACGGCTACAAAAGGTTTCATAAATTTTGGTTTTTGGTTCTTGAAAATCCCGGCGCATTTTTTTGCTGGGATTTTCTTGTTATTTGTCCTCCACAAATTGATATGCGCCCATATCGGGTGAGCCAATACGCGAAACGCCGTCCAAATCGTAAGGTATTTCGTTGCCAAACAATGGGTTACCAGTTCCGATAGCAGGCGAGGCAATACTGTCGATGTGGTAGTCAGTACCCATGGCATTGGCGAAATAAGGCTCCAAGTTGAAGAGACAATGGCTGAATCCGGCCATGTTACCGTTGAAGTGCTCTGACTTGATCAGGCAATGGTCGAAAATGAACGTGGAATCGGCATCGGGGCCAAAAGTGGTTTTGATTTCGTCCTTTTGCTTGCCGTAAACGATGCAGTTGTCCATTTCCATGTGGAAAGGATAATAGAAAAGTTCGTTGGTTTGGCTGTCGATGGCGTAGTTTGTCACCACAACAGCGTTTTTGTTGTTGTCGTGTTCGTTGGTGTTCCAATAATTGGCGATTGTGCCATGCACAAAACGGTAGTTGCCACCGAAGGCCCAGAAGTTGCAGTAGCCGCAGTTGGAGATGACAAAGTTCTTAGCCTCAACGGGATAGAGGATGGAATGGAGTCCGTAGACACTTTGGTTCTCGATGACGGTGTTGTCGATGCGCAAGGCACATTCGGTCACTTTCAGGCTCGATTGGCAATTGAGTCCTATGGTGCCGTTGCGGATGACGGCGTGGCTGATACGGTGGTCGGCTCCGGCACGACCGTCCATCATCAGGATTTGTTCCCACTGCCCTGGCATGTTCTTATAATATGCCTCCAGCCGGTCGCCTTGGATAACTACAGGCTCGTCGGCAGTGCCGTCGATGATGAGTTGCCCGTCACTCCAAGAGAAGATGCCGCCGCCCTGATGGCAATAGATTCGGGTGCCTTCCTCGATTTTTAGGGTGCCGTAGGAATTGATGAGAGCCCAGCCGTAAATGACGTATGGTTTATCCTTCGTCCAAATGGTGGTTTGCAGGCTGTCGGCAACGATGTGATAAGGATAAATGACCCCGCCCAAGTTGACGGTCTTGTCAGCAACGATGTAATTGGCGTTTTGTCCCCATGCCAACAGCTTGACAATCTGAGTGTTGCCGTTGGTGACAAACTCCAGTTCGTCTTCCACCACAAAAGGAGTATTGAGGTCATTCGGGTTGATGGTGACGCGCAAGAAGGAAAAAAGGCTGTCATTGGCAGGGATGATTTTGTCGTAGAACTCGGTGGCAGGTTCGCCATTGAGGTTGATGCGGAAAGGGGATGAATCGCCTCCGTTCAAGCGTATGGAACTGATTTTCAGGTCGTCACCATGTCGGTTGTAGATTTTCAATTCGTGTGTGGTCGAGCCTAAAGAAGTGAAAATTGTGTCGAAAAGCACCGTATCAGCCGAAAACTCAAGTTTCAAGCTGGAATCGGGGTTGACTTGACTATTCTTCTTGCAAGAGGTGATCGCCAATAGGAAAATACTGATTATGAATAGGATATATGTTTTTTTCATAACAAAATCTTGAACGGCAAAAATAAACTATTATCTGATACGAGCGGAATCGGTTTTTATTGTATTTTTGCGCAAAATAAACTTTGTTGATTTATAGATTTCACAGAAAATGAAACGTTTCGCGATTATTGCCTTCATTGGCATGATGATTTTTGGCTTTCTCGGTCATGCAACTGCCCAACGATTACAAGGAACTCCCGATTTGGGAGGGAAAGTGGTCTATGGCGGAACCTTCGGCTTCGGCCTGAATAACAGATATCTTAGACTATCCATTGCGCCTCAGATAGGCTACAGAATCTTCAATCCTTGGGAAATTGGAGTTCGTGGTATCTACGATATGGACTGCTTTTTCGATAGGTGGAATGGCAATTCCTATGGCCATTATTTTGGGGTGGCTCCATATACGAGTATTCAGATTTACAGGGGATTGTTTCTCCATGCCGAGGACGAGATTCTGTATGGCATCAGAAGATGGAACAGCCAAACGGTATCCCAAAAATGGTACAATACGGTCTTCGTGGGCGGCGGAATCCGGCAATATGCCGAAAATGGCAGCTATGTGTATTTCTTGGCGCTTTATAATCTCAGTTGGGGCCTTCTCCAACCCAATAGCTCTATGGATACTCCCTATGCCTCACCCTTCACGATCCGAGTGGGCTATTGCTTTTAATCAGTTGATAGTTAGCAGTTGCGCCTGTTGATAACTCTCAACTCTCAACTCTAAACTCTCAACTAAAACATCCGCTCCAATTCACGTTTCGAGTCCTTGGTTTTCAGGCTTTCGCGCTTGTCGTAATAGTGCTTGCCTCGTGCAAGGGCGATGTCGAGTTTGGCCAAGCCGTTCTCATTAATAAATAAGGTGACGGGCACGATGGTGAAGCCTTTTTCCTGCACTTTGTTTTTCAGTTTGCGCAGTTCGCGGGCGTTGAGGAGCAGCTTGCGGTCGCGCTTCGGGTCGTGGTTGTTGTAGGTGCCTTGGGCGTATTCGGCGATGTGCATCCCAATGACAAACAGTTCGTTACCCTTGAAACTGCAATACGAATCAGCCAAACTTGCCTTGCCTCCCCGGATGGACTTGATTTCCGTGCCGGTCAACACGATGCCCGCCGTGAGGGTTTCCACAAGGAAGTATTCAAACGAGGCGCGTTTGTTCTTTATCTTGATATTGTTGGTGTTCTTTTTGTCCATAGCGGCTGCAAAAGTAAATAATTTCGGCGAAACTGACCAAAAAACCGTACTTTTGTCGCTATGAATACGATAGGTCACAATTTTAGGCTAACCACTTTCGGCGAGTCACACGGCGCGGCCATAGGCGGTGTCATCGACGGCTGCCCTTCACAATTGAAATTGAATTTCGATTTCATTGATTCTGAGTTGCTTAGACGAAAGACGGCGCAATCTTCTACCGCTTCGCAACGCATGGAATCCGACCGAGTTGAATGGCTTTCGGGCTTGCTCGATGGTTTCACTTTAGGCACTCCGATTGCTTTTATTGTGCGCAATGAGGACTGCAAACCAGAGGATTACGAGAACTTGAAAGATGTTTATCGTCCTTCGCACGCCGATTTCACATACGAACAGAAATATGGCCTGCGTGACTGGCGCGGTGGGGGTAGGGCTTCGGCACGCACCACCTTGCCGATGGTGGTGGCTGGTGCCATTGCCAAACAGATTTTGAATGAAAAGGGCATCAAGATTTATGCTGAAGTGGTTTGCATGGGCGATGCGGAACAGGCTAAAAGAGAAGGAGATACGGTAGGTGGAATCGTGGAATGTCGTATTACAGGCGTTCCGGCTGGTTTGGGCGAGCCAATGTTTGGCAAATTCTCTGCTGAGTTGGCTCATGCCATGTTTAGCCTGCCAGCCGTGAAAGGCTTTGAAATCGGCGATGGTTTCGCATTGGCTAAGATGAAAGGCTCAGAGACCAACGACACCTTTATTAATATGGACGGCCAAATCACCACTTTGACCAACCATTCAGGCGGCATCCAAGGCGGCATCACCAATGGAAACGACATCGTTTTCCGCTTGGCTTTCAAGCCGATACCGAGTATTGCCCAGCCTCAACAAACCGTGAATCGACTGGGTGAGCCTTGCGAAATCGCCATTGAAGGGCGGCATGATGTGTGCGCCTTGCCTCGTGCCTTGGTGTTGGTGGAGGCTATGGCCGCGTTGGTGACGGTGGATATGATGCTATTGCAAGGTCGTTGAAGAATAAAAGTCGTCAAGAAAATTGCCAAATTCTTGATAAAGTCGTCAAGAAAATTGCCAAATTCTTGATAAAGTCGTCAAGAAAATTGCCAAAATTGTTTGTAATTCATTAAAAATGTGTATTTTTGCTCATTGATTCAAAAATTTGCAATTATGAGGCGTAAAATATTGAAGAAAATGGTGGAGTGGAAGGCACTTTCTGACGACACACGTAAGCCGCTCATATTGGAAGGGGCGCGTCAGGTGGGGAAGACTTGGTTGGCTCGCGAACTCGGTAAAACCGCTTTCAAGAATTATGTCGAAGTCAATTTTGAGGATGTGGAAGAGATGCGAAGCCTGTTTGAAGCGGATTTCGACATCAATAGGATACTTATGGCTATACAGTCGGCGACGGGTCAGAAGATTGTGGCAGGTGAGACTTTGTTGTTTTTCGACGAAATACAACATGCACGTCGCGGCTTGCTTTCGTTGAAGTATTTTAGGGAGAAAGCACCTCAATATCATGTTGTTGCGGCTGGTTCTTTGTTGGGTGTCATCGACCATAAAGACGATTCTTTTCCGGTCGGGAAAGTTGATTTCTTGAACGTTTTCCCGCTTTCTTTTGAAGAGTTTTTGGATGCTTTGGGGAAAGAAGGGCTGACGCAAATTCTCAAATCAAACGACCCAGTGAGCATCAATGCCTTTTCCTCGCAGTTTGCCGATATGTTGCGGCAATATTATTATGTAGGAGGCATGCCAGAGGCAGTTCTGGCTTTCGTCAACGAATCGGATTATAAAGCCGTCCGTAAAGTACAGTTGTCGATTTTGAAGTCGTATGAGCATGATTTCTCGAAGCATCCTCCCAAAGAGATTGCAAAACGGATGTCGCTGCTTTGGAACGCCATTCCTTCCCAATTGGCCAAAGAGAACAAAAAATTCATCTATTCAGCAATCAAATCGGGAGCGAGGGGGCGCGATTATGAAACGGCTGTGCAATGGCTTTGCGATGCGGGAATGGCCTATAAAGTCACGAGGGTGAAGACTGGAGACTTGCCTTTGGCAGGTTTTGAGGACGCGGATTCGTTCAAATTGTATGTACTCGACATTGGCTTGCATGGCGCGATGGCTGGTTTGAGTGCGCGGTCGTTGATGCAAGGGAACGGTTTTCTTGAGCAATACAAAGGCGCACTTACCGAACAATATGTGCTTCAAGAACTTATGCTGTTCAATGAAGTTAAAATCCATTATTGGACACCTGATCAAAGTATTGCGGAAGTCGATTTTGTGATACAAATGGAAGACGCCATCATTCCAATAGAGGTCAAGGCCGAACGAAACCTTCAAGCCAAGTCGTTGAAGGAATTTGTCAAACGCTACAAGCCAGAATCTGTAATCCGCACATCGATGGCATCTTACGAAAAGGGGAACAACATCATCGATTTGCCCTTGTATGCGTTTTCATTGCTGTCCAAGTTGGTCGGACAGGAACCCGATTGACGGTTCTACCTTGTCGGATTCAAACTCTGACGAGCGTATGGCACCAAATCTTGGCTTGCAAAGTCGCCTTTCAAGAATTTGAAATAGCCGGCCACGGCAACCATTGCGGCGTTGTCGGTGGAATAGGAGAGGCGCGGAATGAACACTTTCCAGTGGTATTTTTTGCCGAGGGCAAGCATGGCATCGTGAAGGCCGCTGTTGGCACTCACGCCCCCAGCGATGGCCACCGTTTTTATGCCGGTTTGCTTGCTGGCCTTCACCAATTTGTTCATCAAAATGTCGATGATGGTTTTTTGCACTGAGGCGCAAAGGTCTTCTTTGTTTTCCTCGATGAAGTTCGGGTTGAGTTTCAGGTTGTCGCGGACGGTGTACAAGATGCTGGTTTTCAGTCCGCTGAAGCTATAGTCCAAGTCGGGGATTTGGGGCTTGGCGAAGGTGAAGGCATAGGGATTGCCGATTTTGGCCAACTTGTCAATGACAGGTCCGCCAGGATAAGGCAGGCCGAGGATTTTCGCGGTCTTGTCGAAGGCCTCGCCCGCCGCGTCGTCGATGGTCTTGCCGATGACTTCCATGTCGAAATAGTCCTTCACGACCACGATTTGGGTGTGGCCTCCCGACACGGTGAGGCACAAAAACGGGAAATCAGGCACTTCGGTATGGGTGTCGTCGGTGGCAAAATGCACCAAAATATGCGCGTTCATGTGGTCGATTTCCACCATCGGGATATTTAAGGTTTGCGCGAAAGCCTTTGCAAATGAGGTGCCTACGAGCAACGAGCCTAAAAGTCCGGGGCCGCGCGTAAAAGCGATGGCGGATAACTGATTTTTTTCTATCTTTGCAGTCTTCAAGGCCGTGTCGATGACGGGGATGATATTTTGCTGGTGGGCACGCGAAGCAAGCTCTGGAACAACGCCGCCGTATTGCTCGTGGACTTTCTGACCAGCAATGACATTGGAGAGTACACGGGTGCCTTGAAGCACAGCGGCTGAGGTGTCGTCGCACGAGGATTCGATGCCTAAAATGTATTCGTTCATGGGTCTCAATTTGGAGGGTCAAAATTATTAAAAAAAAGATTATCCATAGCATTCTGATTTTGTTTACGGTGCTGATTGCCATCATCGTGAGCGTTTTCGTTGCCATACAAGACCCTATCATTCAGAAGTTTGCGGTGCGTTTCGCCGGTGGTTTCCTTTCGGAAAAAACAGGAGCCGACATCAAAGTGGGACGCTTGGCTGTTACGCCCGATTTGCGCATTTTTATAGATGATGTTACTGTCAAGGACTTGAAAAACAATAATTTGGCAGTAATCGGTGCTTTGCGTACCAAAATCGACATCGGCGACCTGCTTGAAGGCAAAATCCACCTTGGAAGCGTGGAATTGCGCAACACGGAGGCCAATTTGATACAATATGAGGGCGAGAACCAACTCAATTTCGCCTTTTTGGTGGATGCCTTTGCCTCCGACACGGTGAAGGAAAAGGAATCGAAACCTATGGCCATCGTCATCGACAGGATTTCGCTGAAAAACGTCGATTTTGTGTTTTGGAACCAAAACAAGGACCGACCCGATAAAACCGAGCGAAACCTTATGGACTATGCCCACCTTGACCTTGACGACATCAATCTGGAAGTCAGGGATTTCAGCATGTATGGCGACTCCATTAACGCCAACATCGGTCTGCTTAGTGCGAAAGAACTTAGCGGACTGGAACTGAAGCACTTGAAGGCCGATGCAGTCATCTGTCAGAAAGGCATTTTCCTCAACGGATTGCAGATGGAGACCAACAATAGCCTTTTCGACTTGGACCTTAGCATGTTATTCAACGGTTTCGATGACTTCGACAGTTTTGTCGATTCCGTTGTCTTTGATGCGACCATCCATCCGACCGATGTTCTGCTTTCCGACATTGGCGTATTTACGGAAGTAATGTACAAAATGCCTGACCGTCTGCAATTTGAGGGGCGTTTTACGGGGCCTATTGAGCATTTCCGCGTCGATAACTTTAAGGTGAGATTCGGCAGGTCCACCATGATTCAAGGCAACATCAGTATGCACCCGCTGGATTTTGAGAATGGCTATCACACGCTGAATATCAGGAATATGCAGTTCTCTTATGACGATTTGGCGAATTTCTATATTCCTTCCAACACAAAGACCATTCCAATGCCTGAATCGTTACGCCCGATGGATAAGGGACGTATCTCTTTGAATTTTAAGGGTTCGTACAGCAATTTCGTTTCCGACATTACCCTCACTTCTGGCATTGGCGACATTGATGCCTCCATTGCCCGTGCCAATAGCGCGAAGGGCGATAATGTGTTTTCGGGCTTCATCAATGCCGAGCGAGTGAAGGCAGGAATGGTGGCTAATGCCTCAAAATTTGTTGGCGATCTCGACCTGAATGCCAATATTATGGCCAAATTCCCCAAAAACGGCAAACCTGAGTTTAGAGTGGACGGCAATGCCTATCATGCAGAATTGCTGGGCAATCGCATCGACATTATCAAGATGGACGGGGCGATGCAGGAGAACCGTTTCAACGGCAACTTGACAGTGAACGACAATAGCCTTTACCTCGATTTCAACGGCATGATTGATTTCGTCGACCCGAAACACCCCAAGTCCGACTTTGTGGCCATCATCCGCAATGCCGACCTGCACGCGCTGAAGATTCTCAACGAAGACTCCATCTCGCAAATCAGCACGAAAATCTACGTGAACATGACCGGCTTCGACATCGACAACCTTGAAGGTGTGCTACATCTCGACAGCACACTTTACACCGATAGCCGTGGTCAGTATTTCATGAAAGACTTCAACGCATCCATCATCGACGACAACCTGATGCAACGCCGCATCAAAGTGAACTGCGACTTCCTCGATTTTGAGATGGCCGGCAAGGTGAATTTCGCCCACCTGATGCCTGTGCTCAACGAATTCGGCAACTCTTTCGTCAACTTCCCCATTTGGAAAGGTGACATGGAAAAGTTCCAGAAAATCAGGGAGAAAAACGATGTGGAGCAGGATTTCATCGTCCAACTCAACCTGAAAGACACCAAGACCATCAGCCGACTGATGATGCCTTCGCTGAAGGTGGCGAAAAACACCTCAGTGAACGCCACATTCACCTCGCAGTCGCGAATACTCAACCTTACGGCACGCTCGAAGAGCATTGTGTTTGGCGACCTGACTATCAACGACTTTGAATTGAAAAATTTCAACACGCGTAAAATGCTGTTCGGCTCTCTTTCGGTGGGCGAAATCGCTTGGAGCAACATCTCCGAAAAAGACACGATTGTGCTTGGAATAGAGAACCTTTCGATACGATCGAGAATGACCAACGACACCATCGCCACAAGTATCAGTTGGGATGATCAGGACGAAGAAGACCACAACAAATCGCAGATTGACACTTATTTCCATCCCCACGAGCATGGTGGGATTTTCTCCATCACCTCAGCGGAAATGCTCATCAACGACTCGCTTTGGAAGGTATCACCCAACAACTTTGTCGACATTACCAATGGCCGTGTGGCCATCTCCAATTTGATGTTTGCCCATCATTCGCAATCCATTAGGGTTGATGGCTATGTGCCCATGAATGAAAGCGATACCATTTCGTTGCAACTCCAAAAGTTCGATATTTCCAACCTCGATTTCCTCTTCAAAGGCTTCAACATTGACGGGTTCATTTCGGGCGACGCTTTGGTGAGCAGCTTGAAAGCAGATCCAATGGTGTTGGCCGACCTTGACATTCAGCGGATTGCGGTGAATGGCGACATGGTAGGCAATGCCTTGGTTTCGAGTTTGTGGAACAACGATAACAAGTCCATCGACCTGAAAGCGAACATATACGACCAGCGGAAAAAGACCCTGAATGTTTACGGCTCCTATTACACGGCGCGAAAGACCGACAACCTTGATTTTACCGTGGAATTGGACTCCTTGCAACTCAATATCCTCAGCCCTTTTCTGACAGGTGTCGTGACGCGGATGCAAGGTTACGGAAATGGTCAAATTGACATTACAGGTTCGATTAAACAACCTGATATTCAAGGTTATATATCCATGAAGGACGGTGGTTGCAAAATCGGCTACCTGAACACATTCTACACTTTCAGTCCCACCATCAAGGTTGACAACAAGACCATCGCTTTTGAGAATATGGTGCTTACCGATACTTTAGGCAATACTGCTATTGTGGAGGGAAAAATCAACCATAACAATTTGAAAGACTTCAACTTGGACTTGAAACTCCATCCGCGAGACTTCTTGGCTTTGGCCACTTCGAGCAAGGACAACAACACCTTCTATGGCACGGCAGTAGCCGATGGCCTGATTAGCGTGACCGGACCGTTCAACAACATCAAATTGAGCATTGACGCTCTAACACGTCGAGGCACCCATGTCACCATTCCGCTCAATCGTTCTAGTACGGTGAAAGACAATGACTTCATTGTTTTCGTCAACAATGCGGCAGTGGATGAAGACGATGAAGAAATGCTCGAAAAAGAGGAAAAGCCGAAGAGCAATTTCAGTATGAAACTCAACGTGAAAGCCACCGATGATGCCAATCTGAAAATCATTCTTCCGGGCAAACTTGGCACCATTGAGGCTTCTGGCAACGGCAATGTGAAGATGAACACTGCCACTTCGGAAGACTTTACGATGTTTGGCGACTACACTATCAAGTCGGGACGCTTCCAACTGACCCTTATGGACGTGGTTACGAGGATGTTCAACCTGAAATCGGGTGGCACGCTTTCGTGGTCGGGCGACCCCACCAAAGGCATTATCGACGCTACGGGTGCCTATTCCGTTAAAGCACCGCTTTCTGGCTTGGGCGTGCCAATCGACTCTACCGCCAATTCCAATGTCAATGTGGAATGTTTGATTCACCTTAAAGGTGCATTGCTCAACCCGACCATCACTTTCGGAATGAATCTGCCTAATACCTCCGAGGACATCACGCAAACGGTGTTTTCGGTTGTCGACACTACCAACCAAGCGGTGATGACTTCGCAAGCGTTGTCGCTGCTGGTGTTGGGTTCCTTCGCTAATGTTGCTGGTGGAGCCGCAGATTCATGGAGCCTTTCCAATATGATTGGCGCGAGCACGCGGTTTGACATTACCAACAACCTCAATTTGGGGCTTCGTTATCAGTCGGGCAATTACAATACCTACGACGAGTATCAGTTGGCTTTGCATACCGAGCTTTTCGAGAACCGCTTGACCATCGAGACCAACCTTGGCATGATGACCGCCAACAATCCCAATGCGAGCAATGCTTCAAGCATTGTCGGCGAGTTTGACTTGTACTACAAGTTAACCCGCGATGGGCGACTTCAAGCCCATTTCTACAACCATTCCAACTACAACTCGAACTTCAACAGCATTGCCTTCGACAAGAGGGCACCCTACACGCAGGGACTTGGTTTGTCGTACAGCCGCTCGTTCAACACCCTTCGCGACTTGTTCAAGAGGCGTAAGCCCGTTGCGCCTAACCAACCGCTCATCAATCCCCGAAGGAAAGGAAACAACTGATTATCATGGAAAAAGCCGCCAATTTCAAGGTTTTTCAGGCCTCCGCTGGAGCGGGAAAAACCTTCACGCTCATCAAGGAATATTTGAAACTTTGCCTCAAGGACGAAGGTTCGGTAGCCAATTTCAGGAACATCCTTGCCATCACATTCACCAATGCCGCCGCCAACGAAATGAAGGCCAAAATCGTGAACGCGCTTTGCGAAATCATTGACAGCAAGGCACTTGACCCGAAATCAATGGAAGCGAAATTGGTGGAGGAATTGGGCATTTCCGATGCGAATCTGAAACAAAACGCGCAAAGCCTGTTGACCCGTATCATGCACGATTACAGCAGTTTCTGTGTAAGCACGATTGATGCCTTTGTGCAGAAACTGTCGCGAAGTTTTGCCCACGACTTGGGTTTGCCGAGCCAATACACCGTCAGCATCGATACGGACGAGGTGGCGGAGACAATTACCGAGAACTTAGGCCTGAGAATCAGCGATAAAGACGATTTCCTGACCCAGTTGTTGGTCGATTTCAGCAACAACCAGTTCGACAACCAACGCTCGACGGCCATCGAGAGCCAGCTCACCGACTTCATCACGAAACTGATGACAGAGAAGGCTTACCAGAAAGATGAAAACAACAACATCAAGAACGCAGCACAATACAAGCAAACGCTTGATTTCCTGAATGGTAAAGTCCGCCATTTTGAGCAACACCTGAAGGATCTTTTGGACAAGTTCACAACGCTTGAGCGTGATTTTGGCCTTCGCGACGAGCATTATTCTTACGGGAAAAACGGTTTTGTGGGTTTTGTAAGGAAACTCTCTAAAAAGGTGTATGAGCAGCCAAGCAGCCGCTACAATGCGGTGCTTGAAAAGCGGAATTGCCTCTCGAAAGAGGCTGAGAAACAGTTGGGTAAGGCTCAATCCGAGGCTGTCAATGCGGCTTTGCTGCCCGTGCTTGAAGAGCTGAAAGCATTTTATGAAATGGAGTTAGGTAAGTTCCTGTTTTACAGGTCGCAGCGCGACTTGCTTTATCTTTATGCCCTTCGTGCGCAGATTCGGGTTGAGTTTGAGCAATTGGCCAATGAGGAAGAAGTGGTTCACATTTCGGAGTTCAACAAATTGCTCAATACCATGATGGGTGATTTTTCGGTTCCCTTTGTGTATGAGCGCATTGGCGAGCATTTCCGCCATGTGTTTGTAGACGAGTTTCAGGATACCTCTATTTTGCAATGGCAAAACCTTTTGCCGCTGATTGACAATGGTTTGGCTGCCGGACAGATGAGCATGGTGGTGGGTGATGGCAAGCAGTCCATTTATCGTTTCCGCAGTGGCGAGGTGGAGCAAATCGTCAATTTGCCCGAGATTTACGCTTTGCCCAAGGATGAACGCGAGGCGGCTTTTGTGCAATATGAGCAGAATATGAAGGACAATTTCGCCTTCAAGAATTTGGACACCAATTACCGCTCGTTTGCGAATGTGGTCGATTTTAACAATGCTTTCTTTGAGGCTGCATATCAACAACTTGCGCCTGAATCGCAAAAAGTGTATGTGGCAGAGAAGCCCGGTACCAGTGAAGGCGTGAGCATTTTCCAAAAAAAGGCCAAAACCGAAGGTGGTTTGGTGCAAGTTGAACTCTATGATGCTGAAAACCAACCTGATTACTGCTTTGATAGGGTAGAGGCCATCATCCGCGACCTGACCGAAAACAAAGGTTATCAATACTCTGACATCACCTTGCTTACACGCAAGTCGGACTATGGCTCCGAAATGGCCAATTTCTTGAATGATAGGGGAATACCAGTCATTTCGCAAGTCTCGATTTTGCTGAAATCGTCCGATAAGGTCCAGTTGATGGTGTGTACATTGCGGTATTTGATTTATGACGACAATGAACCGAATATCGCCAATGTGTTGCATTACTGGAAACTGACACAAAATCCTGATTTTGAAGGTGATGTCAGTGGTTGTTTTGACGATGTGAAAGCCATTGCGAAAGGCGAGAAAGCGATGGAAACCGTGTTGGGCATTGGCGAAGCGGGTTTGTTTCAAGCCGCTCTTTCCAAAGCGACCTGCCTCTACGACCTTTGCGCCAACTTGCTGAGAATCTTCCATTTCGACACCGTACGCGATGCGTTTTTGAACTACTTTATGGAGGAGGTTTTCAAGTGGCAGACGGGAACGAAGGAGGGCATTGCTGAGTTCTTGTCGTTTTGGGACAAGAAACAGGATGTGCTTGCCGTGAAGTCGGTGAGCGGCAATGCGGTGAATATCATGACGATACACAAATCGAAGGGCTTGGAGTTTCCCGTGGTCATCTATCCAGAGGCCATCATCGACTTGGACGAAAAGCTGAATCCAAGCAAATCGGCAGAGGAATGGCTGCGACCTGAAGAATTGGGATTCGTCCCGATTCCAAATTTGGAGAAAGTGCTGTTCAAATTGGACAAAAATGCCGAAAATATGGGCGAGTTGGCATTGCAAAAGGTTGAAAAAGAGAAGGAAAGCAACCGTTTGGACAATCTCAACCTGCTCTATGTGGCTTTCACCCGTGCCGTGCAACGTCTTTACATCATCGCAAAGCAAAACAAGTCCGAAAAGCCCAATATCATCCGCGATTTCCTAAAAGGCATGGAAGACCATCAAGTGCCTGACGATGAGACTTTAATCTATCGTTTTGGAGATGATGGTTTCAGGAATCCAAAGGAGAAAACAGTGAATGATGTTGCGGAAACACTAATGGATTCAATTTCATCGGATTGGTTCCAGAAAATCACCGTTGACCCAGACCCGACCATGCTTTGGCGTTCTGAAAACGAGCGTTTACTGCCGCGCGAATGGGGTGAATTGGTGCATCAGATTTTGGCGAAAATCCGCACAACTGACGATACGGAAAAGGTGCTGCAATCCTATCTTTCCGACGGCACCCTCGACCAAGAATCCGCCAACTGGATTCGTGAGAAGTTTAACCAAATGGCTCATAACGAGCAAATTACCCACGCCTTTGCGCCAACGGCCAAAGTAAAAACCGAATGTGAAATCCTCCACCAAGGCGAAATTAAGCGCCTCGACCGCTACGCCGAATTGCCCGATGCCATCTATCTCCTTGATTACAAGACTGGTAAGAAAGACTTGAAACACAATAAGCAGCTGAATGACTATATGGCGGCCATCAGGAGTTTGAGTGATAAAGAGATTCGGGGGTATTTGGTGTATTTGTTGGAGGATGGGATTGAGGTGGTCAAAATTTGAGTTTGCCACATTTTGCTTACTGGATTAAGCAAATTTTGTTCAAAAATGCTTAATAGATTAAGCAAATTTTGTGTTTTTTATTCAAAAATGCTTATTGGATTAAGCAAATATTGAGAAGTTCGGGCGGATTTCTGATTCCGCCCGAACAGGGTTCCTATTCCTTTATTACTTTGTCCGAAAACACCTTCCCATTATCCAAAACAACGCGCATCGTGTAAGCACCAGCCACCAAGCCTTGCAGATTAAGGCTTTCCAAGCCCTTGCTTTGGGTGCGCACCAAGCGGCCTTGGAGGTCGTAGAGTTCTATTTTTGTGGGTTTTACGTCGGGGGAATATTGCAAGTGAAGTTCGGTTTGGGCTGGGTTGGGGTAGAACAAGTAAGGGCGGACGATGGCTTCGGCCTCGGGAGTGCCGATGGTGCCATCGTCGTGGACGAAATACAAAAAGAAATTGTAGGGTTCTTCATCCATTTGGACATTCCCTCCAATCAAAAAACCATCTTTTGTCAGGCTCATCCGACAATAGGTATGAAGGTAGCCTATTGTTGAATACCATGATCCGAAGCAATACCGCTGCCATATGATGTTCAGATTGGTGTCCAACTTCGCAATCCCAATCCATCCTCTGCTTATTGAAGAATTTGCATTGGTGCGATAGGCGAAATAGAGATTGCCGTCTGTCGCTTTTTTTAATCCGATGGGATAGCCATACATTGCTGAATTCGAGTAGATTGGCTGAGATTCGAACAAGGCATTGCCGAGACACTCATAGGTTGTCTTGTCATATTTCATAATGCAAGCCCCATTCCTCGTTATGTTATGGCGTTCGTATTGTCTGACTTCAAGAAAAGTTCCATCATCAAGTAACATGATATCGAGTTGAGGGTAGTTCTCGGTATACTGAATGTCTGGATAAGGCTGATATACATCCCCGTAATGGTTTTCCATCACAATAGATTCTTTGTAGTTCAACAGAGAATCAATCACATGATACTTGATAAAGGGTTCAGGTCCTCCTACCATCTCAAATAAGGCGTATTCTCGGGGTGAATTGTTGAAAACGCCCATGGTACGGCTTCCTCTAATACTAGTGTTATTACCCAACAAGTTTGGAAAAACTGTTTTCTCCTTCAGAGTGCCGTCAAGACCTACACGGGCAATGATGGGAGAATTCCATTTTCCATATAATAAATACATAAGAATGATATTATCATCGTCAAGCATGATGCTACACAGCCTTTCAACAATGGTGTCTTCAAGATGTACCATAAGTGCATCATTGTGGTTTTGAAAACTTAGGTTCTCATCGAATTGGCTGATGCGCAGCCAAGTATTGCCCTTGTCGCCAGCACAAGTCACATGACTGTAAACGAGTTTTGCAAAAATATAGTCGTTGCTTCCAGGGTTTTGTGCCAATAAGGAACGAGAACCTTTGTCATAACGATAGCGGAAGTCCTTGTCAACATTTTGTCCCAATAAAGATAGAGGGTCGTCTTCAATGAAAACATTATCCGTTTCAACGAAAACCGAGTCGAGAACAGAATTATTTTGAGGCGAGATTTTGTAAAACCAGTCGCCAATGCAACGGTTTTCTGCTTGCGATCTCAACGGTAACTCCATCAGAAGAGTCCCGTCGCGCATCTCTACGAAAGTGGGAAAGTTGAAAACAACATCTGTATTTCCATCGGCACCGACAATGCGCATAAGGAGAGAATCGCGGGAATAATCTTGGGCTTGGGCGAAAGACATGGCCATTATAAATGCTGAAAAAAGGAATAGTTTTTTCATGGTGAACATGTTTTTGGGATTATTTAGACAAAAAGCAAAAAGTTGAAAGAGCATTTCAAATGAAACAATCATGGTTTTCTTTGTCTTCCATATAAGTTATGGAGATGTTTTCTGTGTTTAATGCCTGAGCATTCCATGTGCAGAGGCCAAAGGCGCAAAGGCCAGCGAGGATTAATGCTTTTTTCTTCATAGTTGTTTGAATTTTGTTGTTCTACATGTTGTGACATTTGTTTTTCGTGATGATTTTCACGGTGCAAAAATGCAGCACGGATAATGGCCTCCGAACCTCATTACGAACTTTTTCTGTCGGAAAAAATCGCAATTTGCTGTAAATGTACAAGATGAAAAATCCGCATTACGAACTTTTCTTCAAAGATTACGAACTTTTTTCAGAATTGCAAATCGGGAAAAGGGTATGAATATTGAGTTTTTCAGTTTTTCTGATGCTGTATTGCATCAGATGCCTGCATTTTTTTCCTCACACTATTGCGCCACTTGTCAACCATGTGTACGCTTTTGTTGAACATGAGTGCTTCGTCCTCGCGCGATATGTTGAAATAGGACAATATGAAATCCTTCTGCTCCATTTCGGTCAGTTCAGGATGTTGCAATTTGAGGTTTTCTCTGACATCAGGATAAAGGGTGTCAAATACTTCCATCAAGGCATCCCATCGGTCAGCCCTTCCGAAAACAGCATCGTTCAATGCTCCTAAATACGCTTTTTCTCCTTTATTGTCCAAATAGATACCCAACTTTCGCATGATGAGCGCTTCCTTGGTTAAAGCGTCAGAAAGCCTTTGGGCGTATTCCAAACGGGCTTTTTCTGTTTCTTCATACTTTACAATCAAATCTTGATGCGCCTTAGAATCGGCATTATGCTTCATGGACAGGCTCATCACCGTTTGTTCGCTGGTTTCATGTTTCTGTTGCAGTTCCTTGTGTTGCTGCAAGAAATGGAACAGACTTGCCTTTGCTTCGGCTTCCTGTTTGCGGATTTTGGCTATACGGATTTGTGAAACCGCCAATGCTGCCAAGCCAATTATGGACAAAACGCTGATGAAGGTGATGAAATGCTGTCTCCGAATTAGTTTCCGATTCATTTCGTTTTGTAGGCTTTCATAGTCGTATTGTTGTTGGACTCGATACGTGTTTTGCTCTTGTCTCTGAAACATCACCTCATATAAGGCATTTCCATGTTTTTCACGCCACATCAAGGCTTTGGGCGCATCCCCCTGACTTTCTGCAAAACGAGAAAGCGCATTATAGGCAGACACTTTGGTTTCATTTTTCACATTGGCGGTAGGCAAGATTTCTTCCAGACAATGATAATACAACGTCGCGGAATCTATATTGTCTTTGGCCATAAAGGTTTTACCCATATTGAGATAATAAATAAAGGATTCTGTATCATTAAAATCAGAATCTTTGGCTGTTTGCCTTAAACAATCAATGGCTTGGTCATATTTTTGCTGCTGACGATACAAAACTGCATAATTGTTCAATGCTCTACTTTTCAGTTTTATAATTTGGCTTTTTTCCGAAAACATAAGACTTTGTTGCAGACATGTTTCGGCCTCTTCATAATCACCTTGTATCATGTAACACACAGCCATCATGTTCTGTACCAATGCTTTGTCAGCATAACGCTTACCCAAACAATTATCGGCTATTATCAGCAAATCCAGAGCGTCTTTCTCCATGCCATCATCATACAACAACCTACTCATTAAGCACTCCGCCTGCGCCACCGTAAGGCTATCGCCCACAAACCCGCCATACCGCTCGGCATCCTTAAACGACTGCATGGCGGCGCTTTTTTCGTTGTAGTGCTGCTGTACAAAGCCGCTGTAGAGCGCGGCATGGGCGGCCTTGTCGTATTGCTCCTTGCCTGCATAGTAAGCAGCGGCACGCTCAAGGTCGGGGCTGGTGCTGAGGAAGGGTTTGTCGTCGAAGAAATCGTCATCCATCACGGGCGGAATTTCCTGTCCACGGTCGCCAAACAGAGCCTCGGCTTGCAGCAGGGCCATGCCCATGCGTTGCCGCTCGCTGAAATAGACTGGTATGTGCAAAACGCTGTCAATCAGGCTCGCTGTGCTGTCGGGTAGGGTGTCAAACAGTTGCTCGGCTTGGCGCAACATGCGCCTCGCCTCGCGCTGCGGGCTGTGGCAGGCGGCTAGGGCCAGCAGCAAAACTATTCCTATTAATAAATGCCGTTTCATCTTTGCAGAAATAGTATGGTTATTTCGTCCCGCAAAAGTAGTAAATTCTGTGAAAACCAAAAAAACAGCCCCCGATTTCTCGGAGGCTGTTTTGCATTATAGGAATGAACCCAATTACTTGGCTCTCTCTTCCTCAATGGCGGCTTGGGCAGCGGCCAAACGTGCCACGGGCACGCGGAACGGCGAGCAGCTCACGTAGTTCAAACCGGCCTTGTAGAAGAAGTGGACCGAAGCGGGGTCACCACCGTGTTCACCGCAGACACCACACTTCAGGTTGGCGCGTTGGCTACGGCCACGCTGAACACCCAACTTGACGAGTTGGCCAACGCCTTCTTGGTCGAGGGTGTTGAACGGGTCGGCAGGGATGATCTTCTCTTCGATGTAGTCCTTCACGATGGCG
>CACZDU010000025.1:0-45406 GCA_902780055.1 uncultured Bacteroidia bacterium
TGATCGACCTCTCGCGCGACATCTGGCTCTATGTGTCGATGGAATACTTCAAGCAGAAAATCAAGGCGGGTGAAGTCGGCTCGTCGGCGATGCCCCACAAGGTGAACCCCATCGATTTCGAGAACGCCGAAGGCAACCTCGGTATGGCCAACGCCATCCTTACCTTCTTGAGCACCAAGCTGCCCATCAGCCGCCTCCAGCGCGACCTCACCGACTCAACCGTCACCCGCAACATCGGCGTGCCGATGGCCCACACCTTGATTGCGCTCAAGTCGCTGATGAAGGGCTTGGACAAACTCTTGCTCAACGAGGACAAAATCCGCCAAGACCTGCAACAAAACTACGCCGTGGTGGCCGAAGCCATCCAAACCATCCTCCGCCGCGAGCAAATTGAGGGTGCCTACGAACTGCTGAAAGGCCTCACCCGCACCAACAAACACATTGACAAAGAGGTTATTGACGAGTTCATCAAAGGCTTGCCAGTAAGCAAGGAAATCAAGATGGAGCTGATGGCCATTACGCCGGAGAACTATACGGGGTATAATTTTGAGTAGTAATCTTCGTTATTTCAATAAAACATCAACAGTATGGATTTCAGAGAATTAAGAATCTTAATCAGAAACAACATAGACAATGATTTTTTTGAGGCAAGTAATGAATTAGAAGATATCCTTTTCAATATCAGCACAGAAGAGACCCTTCCTCTCATTACGGAAATAGGTATCATACCAGAAGACATTGCACACGATTCAACAGAGGAAAAACTATACACCAAAACCTCAGACATTCTGTTTGCCAAGGCATTGAAAGATTTAAACCTTGAAGTTCGTGTGCTTCGAGAACGTTCAAACTGTGCCGACATCATTGCACAAAGCAAATTTCACGGCTATTCATTGGTTGGCGATGCCAAAGCATTCAGATTAAGCCGCACTGCCAAAAATGCCAAAGACTTCAAAGTAGAATCTATGGTTCACTGGCGGGGTGATTGTGATTATGCCGTATTAACCTGCCCATATTTTCAATATCCCAAATCCAACAGTCAAATTTACAAATCTGCTTTGGATGGCAATGTCGCTCTTTTTTCATGGGAATACCTCTACATTCTACTTTCCGAAAGAATCAAAGAAAGCCAAGATTCCAATCTTTGCACCCTATGGAACCAAAGCGCGATAATTGGGAGAAGCATCACTGTTGAAGATGCCAATAAAAGTTTTCTCAGACAACAAGACGCTAATATCCAAACCTTTACTGAAATACCATCTGACAGATTTGATAGTTTATTCTCTCGAATTAAAGAAGGAATAGCAGCCCGAGGAAATACCGAAATCCAATATTTTATGAACGAAATCTCCCGTATTCGCAATTTGGATAAGGACGCCGCCATTCAAGAGTTGATTCGCAGTTTGAAGTTGGACACAAAAATCGAAACCATCAGGAATTTCATTAATCATTTACAGAGATGATCCAACAATACCTCAACCAAATAATCAACGGCAACTGTGTGGATGTCATGCAATTGTTTCCAGACAATTCAATTGATTTGACAATCACTTCACCCCCATACGACAATTTGCGGACATACGAGGGGTATAACTTCCCTTTTGAAGAAATTGCAAGCCAATTATTTAGGGTCACGAAACAAGGAGGGGCTGTCGTTTGGGTCGTTTCCGATGCCACAATTAACGGAAGTGAAACCTGTACCAGTTTCAAGCAAGCACTGAAATTTGTAGACGTAGGATTTAACTTGCACGACACAATGATTTTCAAGAAGACCAATCCTGTACCTCAAATCTATCGAAAACGATACAACAACGAGTTTGAATATATGTTCGTCTTTTCCAAAGGGCCAATCAACACCCACAACGCTCTTAGAGTTCCGTGTCTTCATGCTGGCTTGGAATTGAAAGGTACCACTTACAAGAACTATTCAAAAGGCGAACAAACGAGAACAAAATTGGCCAATCCAGTAAAAAACGAGAAAATCAAAGGAAATGTTTGGGAATATGTAGTTGGTAAAAAAGCTGTTGACCAAGAATCAAAAAGCCATCCTGCTCCATTTCCATACGACCTCGCTAAAGACCATATCCTATCATGGTCCAATGAAAATGAAATCGTTTTAGACCCTATGTGTGGAAGTGGAACCACTTGTGTAGCCGCTATGGAAAACAACAGGAATTATATTGGAATAGAAATAAGTCCAGCATATTGTGATTTGGCAAATAATCGCATTGAAAAGCACAAAGAAGAAATGGGAATGTTCTATCATCAAACAGAATATATGGTCATGCCTGCATAAAATCTTCAATCAAAAGCACAATGTCAAAGTCATCTAAACCCTTCTCCCGCGTCCTAACCTACGTCAAGCCCTATTGGGGCAGCATCGTCCTGAATCTGGTCTTCAACCTAATCACCATTTTCTTTTCGCTGTTCAGCTTTGCCTTGTTAGGGCCGTTCCTCACCTTGTTATTCAAGGAAGGCGCGGTGGAAGTCGTGGCCAAACCTGAATTCTCTTTCACCTCCGACTACCTGATGGGCTACCTCAACTGGTTTATGAGCAGCCTCATCGCCGAAGGTGGCAAACACCACGCGCTGGTCTTCATGTGCCTGTTGCTCCTTGCGGCCTTCTTCTTCCGCAACCTCGGACGCTTCTTCGCCTGCTATTTCATGGCCAACGTGCGCGTGGGGGCCGTCCACGACCTGCGCCGCGACGTGTATAACAAAATCCTCATCCTGCCGCTGTCCTTCTACCATAGTCGGCAAAAAGGTGACACTTTGGCTCGTATCACCACTGACGTTCAGGAAGTTGAGGTTTCGATTTTGAACTATCTCGAAATGCTCATCAAAGACCCGCTGACCATCCTGTTTTTCTTCCTCTTCATGGTGACCTCAAGCCCAAAACTGACCCTTTTCGTGTTGATTGTCTTGCCCTTAGCGGGTCTGATTATCGGCAAGGTCGGCAAGATACTGAAAAAGGAATCCAAGGAAGGCCAAACCAAGCTGGCTGGCATCATCTCCACCGTGGAAGAAACCATTTCCGGACTTCGTATCATCAAGGCATTCAACGCAATACGTTATTCCAGCGACAAGTTTGAGGAGCAAAACGGCAACTACACCAAGGTGCTGCGCGGCATCCACCGCAAGCGCGACATGAGTTCACCGATGAGCGAGTTCCTCTCGTCGGCGGTGGTGATTCTCGTTTTGTGGTTTGGCGGCCAACTGATTCTCGGCGGCAACGACAGCATCAACGCGGGCAGCTTCATCAGCTATATCGTTGTGTTTTCGCAGATTATCTCACCTGCCAAGTCTTTTTCACAAGGCTACTACAACGTGCAAAAGGGTATCGCTTCCGCAGAACGCATCTTTGAGATTTTGGATGCCGAAGAGGTGATTACAGAGAAAGAAAATGCATTGGAAATCAAGAACTTCAATAATAGTATCGAATACAAAAATGTGCATTTCAGTTACGGCAAGGATGAGGTTTTGAAAGGCATCGACTTGAAGATTCCGAAAGGCAAGTTCGTCGCCCTTGTCGGCGAGAGCGGCGGCGGAAAATCCACCATGGCCGATCTTCTGCCGCGATTCTATGAAGTCGGCGAAGGCGCTGTTTGCATCGACAGGCACGACATTCGTGACTACAAAATCAGCGACCTGCGCGGCCTGATGGGCATCGTTTCGCAAGACACCATCCTCTTCAACGACACCGTTTTTAATAACATCGCTTTCGGCATGGAAAACATTTCGAAGGAAAAGGTCATCGAGGCGGCCAAAATCGCCAACGCGCACGAGTTCATTATGGCTTTGGAGCAAGGCTACGACACCCGCATCGGCGACCGTGGCATGAACCTCAGCGGCGGCCAACGTCAACGCCTGAGCATCGCCCGCGCCGTGCTGAAGAATCCACCTATATTAATATTGGACGAGGCCACATCCTCGTTAGACACTGAAAGCGAGCGACTTGTGCAAGATGCCTTGTCGAAGGTGATGAGCCAACGCACTTCCATCGTCATCGCACACCGTCTGTCCACCATCCAATATGCCGACGAAATCGTGGTGCTGCAAAAAGGCCAAATCATCGAGCGCGGAAAGCACGACGAGTTGATTGCCTTGGGCGGCGTTTACAAGAAACTGTCAGATTTGCAGTCGATAAGTTAACGAAACACAAAAACCATGAAAAGAATTGTCATTCAAACCATTGCATTATTCGCTATCACATTGATTATGAGCACAGCTTGCCAACAAAAAACACCCGTTGACCTCATCGTCCACAATGCCAACGTCTATACCGTCGACGAGGATTTCTCCAAAGCCCAAGCCTTTGCCGTGAAAGACGGAAAGTTTGTCGCCGTGGGCGATGAAACGACCATCATGGGCCAATATTCAGCCAAGGAAACCATTGACGCACAAGGCGATGCGGTGTATCCGGGCTTTATGGACGGCCACAGCCATTTCACGGGTTACGGAGAAAACCTCATCCGCTGGGCCAACCTGAAAGGCAGTCGCTCTTACGACGAAATCATTGAGCGGCTAAAAGTCCACGATAGCCTCTACCCTTCCGAATGGCTCTTGGGTCGCGGCTGGGACCAAAACCTTTGGGAAGTGGCAGAATTTCCTGACAATGAAAGACTTGCCGAGGCTTTCCCCGACAAAAAAGTCCTGCTGACCCGCGTGGACGGTCACGCCGTTTTGGTGTCAAAGGAAGTGCTTGATTTGGCGGGCATTAACGAAAATACGAAGATGGACGGCGGCATGGCCATCGTTAAGGAAGGTCGCTGCACGGGTGTGTTGTTGGACAATTTGGCCGATGCCGCCAAGGCTTTGGTGCCGAAAATGGAAACCGAACTGCGGGTTCAAGCATTGCTGAAAGCGCAAGAGAACTGCATGGCGGTAGGTCTGACGAGCGTCACCGATGCGGGACAAGACATCGCCACCATTAATCTTATCGACAGCCTGCAACAGGCCGGACAGCTCAAGATGCACGTCAACGCGATGGTCAACCCCGACGACGAGACGATGGATTACTTTATGAATCAAGGTGTTATCGACAAGGAAAGGCTCACAGTCCTCAGCGTGAAAATCTATGCCGATGGTGCTTTAGGCTCTCGCGGCGCAAAACTGCTTGAACCCTACACCGACGACCCGACAAACGACGGCTTGATTTTGGAAAGCGACGACTTCTACCGCCACGTTTGCCAAAAGGCATACGATGCTGGTTATCAAGTGTGTTGCCACGCCATCGGCGACGGCGGAGTTCATCATATCTTGGACATCTTTTCCGAATACCTCAAAGGCAAAAACGACCTCCGCTGGCGCATCGAACACTCGCAAACGGTAAGCGACGCTGATTTCCAGCGTTTTGGAGAATTTTCCGTCATCCCCTCCATCCAGACAACACATTGCACTTCCGATATGGACTGGGCCGACGAGCGTCTTGGCGAGCGCATCAAGAACGCCTACGCCTACCAACAGTTGCTGCAACAGAACGGCTGGGTCATCAACGGCACTGATTTCCCCATCGAGGACATCAGCCCGATTTACACTTTCTATGCCGCCGTCGCCCGCAAACATTTGGACGGCACGCCCGCCGAAGGCTTCCAAATGGAGAACGCCCTCACCCGCGAGCAAGCCTTGCGCTCCATCACGATTTGGGTGGCCAAAGGCTGTTTCCTTGAAGCCCGAAAAGGCAGCATCGAAGTAGGGAAAGACGCTGATTTCGTGATACTTGACCGCGATATAATGACGGTAGAAGAGCGGGGAATTCCTGAAGCGAAGGTTAAACTTTGTCACATATATTGAACCGAAAACCACACCCATGCCAAGTTGATTGAAGAGCATGGAATGATTTGAGCATTGAGGTCTATGCTACTCATGTTCCGTCCCTTCAAGGCGGATTCCATCCGCCCCACGCCCTTCAACAAGCCTCTTCCCCATCTCATTAAGCGCGACAAAACGATACCGCAACGAATCCGTTGCTATCGGCGTATATTCAAGACGCTTGGCCTCGGCTTTTCGGCGAAGCGTTTCTTCAACGGATTGGCGGACGAAAGGATTGATGAAAGCCTGCTCTGTCGGCTCCAAAAGCAACAGCTTCCCTTGTGAACATGCCTCAAAACAAACGCCACCAGGCTTGTAGAACCGCTCATGTGGGGAACCTTCCTTGGGAAAGCCTTCGTTGAGAAGGACGACCAATGGGAAACCTTGCGCCCGTAGCGTCCGTGCGACGAATTGCTCACCTTTGCTAATGGAAGCCGTATAGGTTACCGCTCCATTTTGCGCAGCCCGCAACACCGCTTTCAGCCTTTCTTGGACTTGCTCTTCATTGGCATTGCGCGACATTTCCACCAATTGGCGCTCTGGCCAGTCGAGAAGGAAATGGTTGCCCATCGAGGTGAATAGTAGGCCACAAGCCCCAGTCCTACGGTGCATATTGAACAGTTCGGGATTTTGCTTGCGTTGCCATGCCCGCTCTGCATTGGCATACACATAATCAATCATCGCCTGAAGTTGCCCTTTATGCGTAAGCACACGGTAATATGGCGGCGCGTCGTACAAGTTCCCTTCAAAGCCCAATTTTCGGGCTTCAGCCTTGCAGCCCTGCATATAGCCCCGCACCACTTCCTTGATGCTGCGCGTCATGGTGCGCCTGACCTGCAAAACGATATGGTGATGGTCGGGCATGACCTTGTCGGCAAGGATTTTCATCTCCGGGCAAAGCGCTAATATTCGTTGTTGCTGGTTGATGAGTGCCCAGCCTATGGCCGTCTTTTCCACCTCGGCCCGTGTGCCGTTGTGGGTGAGTTTGCCGAAAATGGGTTCTCGTCCCTTGGCCACCATTGTCACATGCACTATGCACGGCTTGCGCCATGCGCCGGGCTGTTGCCATGTGGAGGTTTCGTTGGGTATGTTGTTGGTGGTGTTCATTCTCGTTTGGGGCTTTTGCGGCGGGAATGGAATTCCCGTGGAAGGGACAGAACCATGACGCAAAAGTAAGATTTATTTCGGCATGAAAGGCTCAAAGCGTCTTTTTTGAAAAAACTTTGAGCCTGTGCTGCGATTTGGCACAGGCTTGCTTTTTCTTTGCAGCGTGTACGGGAGTATAATATCAACATAGTGGTTGATGTGGATTTTCCGTATCATTTTGGATAGTTTTTGCTAATTTTGCATCTCATTCAAAGGAAAGCTATGACAAAAGAAGAGTTGCGCATAAGATTCTATGCATTACAAAAGGAATATCGCCCGATAATGGACTTTTTGACTGAGAAACAATATGATTATCCTGAATATTTAGGATTTGATGCTTCTCCAAGCAAATTGATTTATCAACCGAAGGTGTTATTTTTGGGTTACAATCCTGCTGGAGGTAAGGATTGGTGGCGTCTTGATGCTAAACATAATCCGCATTTGTTTTTATGGCCTCACTTGAACGAAGAAACAATCTTTTTCTTCAAGGAAAACTCTGCGAGAAAGCAAAATGCAAAATGGTTTGAATTAGATAAACCCGTTAACAATAAGTTTCCTCGTCAGATGATTGATTTGATGTATGAGTTGGCAACTAAGGTTTATCCCGACCGTTCCAACGAAAAAGGAACTAATAAAAAGCCTTTCTGGGCAGAAGATTTTGAGAAAAGCATGGTGTTTATGAATTTGTATCCTGTTGCCACAAATGATGGGGAGGCTATGATTTCATTATTTAAGAAAGTAATCCAACAAATCGATATTCCTGATTCTTGCAAGCAAGACGAGTAGCATTTAAGGATGTTTTTTATTGGTATTATACATCAAATGATAAGGCTGATAGACCCTAAGCTTATAGTATGCATGGGGTCACAAACTTTTCATGATTACACTTATTCACCTCGCTACAAACATTCTATAAATGAAGTTTTTACAGATTCCAAATACGACAATCTTATTGGCTTTTCTCGTAAAGGAGCATGGGATGTAAACATTCCAAATATTGCGAAAGCAATATACGAAAGAGCATATTGCGAAAAGAAATAATGTTATCATGTCCAAAAACCAAATCAACAAATACGTCTGGCTCGTAGAGACGCTCTACAAAGCCAAGAAAATCACCCTGAGGGAAATCAACTGTAGGTGGCTCGAAACCGATTTGAGCGAGGGTCTGGAGATTCCGCGCCGCACGTTCCACACTTGGAAAAACACGGTGGAAGATATGTTTGGCCTCGTCATTATGTGCGACAAGAGCGACGGCGACCGATACTACATCGAGAACCGCGAGGTGCTTGAGGACGACGGCCTGCAACGCTGGCTGCTCAACAGTATGTCGGTCAGCAACACGCTACTTGAAAACAAGTCGCTCAGCGACCGCATTTTGCTTGAAAACATACCATCGGGACAGGACTTTTTGGACACGGTGATGGCAGCGATGAAGAAAAGCAAAATACTGGAAATCACCTACAAGGGATATTGGAGAGAACACGAAAGCACTTTCAGGGTGGCGCCTTATTGTGTGAAACTGTTTCGCCAACGTTGGTATTTGGTCGGCAACAGCGTTTTTGAAGGCAAAATACGCATCTATTCCTTGGACCGCGTTTTGGAAGCCAAACCGACGGACGAGTCTTTTTCCTATCCCAAAGATTTCAGTCCCGAGGTCTATTTTGAGGGCTGTTTCGGTGTCATCCGTGGCGACGGATCTGGAATAGAAACGGTGAAGATTAAGGTTAGCGCCAACCAAGCCAACTACCTGCGTTCCTTGCCTTTGCACCCAAGCCAAAAGGAAACCGAGCGCACCGCCGACCACAGCATTTTTACCCTGCAAGTCCGCCCGACCTTCGATTTCCAGCAAGAACTCCTTTGGAACGGCGACGCGCTTGAAGTGCTGGAACCGCATTGGCTGCGGAATGAGGTGGCCGAGACGGTGAAACGGATGTGGAATCATTACAACACAAAATGAAAGACTTCGCCGCCATCGACTTCGAAACCGCCAACAACGAGCGCACGAGTGTTTGCAGCGTTGGAGTTGTGATTGTCCGCGATGGCGAGTTTGTGGACTCGTTCTATTCGCTTATCCAACCAGAGCCGAACTATTACCTGTATTGGAACACGCTCGTCCACGGCATCACCAAGGAGGACACCGAGGACGCGCCCGTGTTTCCATACGTCTGGCGACAAATCGAGCCGCTTATTGAGGGCTTGCCACTGGTGGCGCACAACAGCCCTTTCGATGAAGGCTGCCTGAAGGCCGTGATGCGTTGCTACCAAATGGATTACCCTGACTATCAGTTTTATTGCACTTGTCGCGCCTCGCGAAAGCATTTTGGGAAACGATTGCCCAACCATCAACTGCACACCGTGGCCGAAGCCTGCGGCTATCACCTTTTCAACCATCATCACGCCTTGGCCGATGCCGAGGCTTGCGCTTGGATTGCGCGGGAGATTTTGTAAAAATGGAAAAATTTCCGTAATTTCCGCTTGAAAATGGAAAAATTTCCAAGAAACAACCTATGAAAAAGGAAAAAACTCCGTATTTTTGCCGAAATTTATGCAAAAATGGAAAAGTTTCCAAAAATCGGAGAAGCCTTGCCTGAAGTTATGATAGCCAATGGCGACAAGAAATATTCCTATTACTTGTCTGACTTGGTGAAAAAAGGACGTATCAAAAAGGTGATGCCTAAAATCTACACTTCCAACTTGAGTGAGTCCGAAGAGGTCATCGTGAGGCGAAACCTTTTCCTCATCTTGGGACGATTGTTTCCTGAAGCCGTTGTCAGCCATCGCTCGGCAATCGAAATGAAACCAACCGTTTCTGGCGACTTTTTCCTGACCTACAAATACACCAAAAAGATAACGCTGCCTGGGCTTATCATCCATCTTTTGGAGGGTCAATCGGGCCAGCCGGAGGACACGCCTTTCGTCAACGGGCTTTTCATCGCTTGTCCCGAAAGGGCATTTTTGGAGAATCTTCAAACCGCCTATCAGAAAAAAGACGGAGGGAAATGCCTGCCACAATCCGTCATCGAAGAACGTTTGGAGAAAGTCATCAGAATCAATGGCGAGGCTGCCATCAATGCCTTGCGCGACAAGGCGAAAGTGCTTTCGGAACGGTTGGGGATGACTGACGAATACGCACGATTGGACAAACTCATCGGTGCCTTGCTCTCAACACGCGACGCAAACATCCTGACCTCACCTTTGGCCACGGCACGGGTTTTCGGAGAACCTTACGACCCTCAACGTTACGAGTTGTTCCAAAACCTATTCACCGTGCTCAATGACGACGTGTTCCCATCCTACCCCGAAAACAGTCCAACCACTTTGGCTTACCGCAATTTCGCCTTTTTCGAAAGTTATTTTTCCAACTATATCGAAGGCACGGAATTTACCATCGACGATGCCAAACAGATTATTGAGACCAATCTTCCCCTACCCGCAAGAAACGAAGATTCACACGATATGTTGGGAACATTTGCCATCGTTTCCGACCGTCGGGAAATGTCAATCGTGCCCAACACCCCAGACGAATTGATTGAACTATTGCAAACAAGGCACAAAAAGTTGCTTTCTGCTCGTCAGGAGAAGCACCCAGGGCTGTTCAAGATGCAAAACAACCGCGCCGGAAACAGTCTTTTCGTTGATTACGAACTCGTCAAAGGCACCTTGAAAAAAGGATTCGATTTCTATCGGGCTCTTCGCTCGCCTTTCGCGAAAGCCGTCTTTATGTTGTTTATGGTCAGCGAAATACATCCCTTCGATGACGGGAACGGGCGTGTTTCACGCATTATGATGAACGCGGAACTGACCCACGCTAACGAAACAAAAATCATCATCCCAACGGTTTTCAGGACGGATTATTTGGATGCCTTGCGGAAATTCACCCGTCAAAGTGACCCAACCGCCTTGATTCGTGCTATGAGTAGAGTCCACCGCTTCAGTGCGCAACTCCAAACCGAAAATTTTGAAACCCTGCAACTCCAACTGGAACGCGCCAACGCCTTTTCAGACTCGGAAGACAAAATACTTAGATTTTAATGAGCACAATGAACATTGATTCCATCCTCATCAAAGACGCGACCGAGAACAACCTGAAGCATGTCACCGTCAAGATTCCGAAACGGCAGATCACTGTGGTGACGGGTGTGTCGGGGTCGGGGAAGTCGTCGTTGGTGTTGGACACCATCGCGGCCAAGTCGCGGCGGGAACTGAATGATACTTTCCCTTCATTCACGCAGCAATATTTGCCCAAATATGGCCGTCCCCACGTCGGCGATATTGAGAATTTGCCCATTGCCATCGTCATCGAGCAAAGGAAACCTACTTCCAATTCACGCTCCACAGTTGGCACTTACACAGACATTTACGCCCTTCTTCGCCTGCTGTTTTCGCGCATCGGGCAGCCTTTTGTGGGCTATTCGGATGCCTTCTCGTTCAACCACCCTTCGGGAAGTTGTCCCCGCTGCGCCGGTTTGGGCGAAATCCGTGAGTTGGACATCCACAAGTTGGTCGACTTCGACAAGTCGCTCAACGACGAGGACACCATCCATTATATCGCTTTCGGCAAGGGCGGCTGGCGCTGGATCCGCTATGCCCACAGCGGCCTTTTCGACCTCGACAAGAAAATCAAGGACTACTCGCCCGAAGAACTCGATTTGTTCCTTAACTCGCCGCAAATCAGACTGAAAAACCCGCCATCGAACTGGCCTAAAAGCGCCAAATACGAAGGTCTCATCCCGCGAATGTACCGCAGCATCATCAATTCGGAGGAAGGCCTTCTCCACGCTGCCGTACTCAACCCGATGCTGACGATGGGCACCTGCCCCGACTGCAAAGGCACACGCCTCAACGAGAAAATCCGCTCCTGCAAAATCAACGGCGTGAACATCGCCGAGGTGACTGCTATGAGCATCAGCGACTGCCGCAAGTGGATGGAAACCATTGACAACCAACTTGCAGAAGACATCAAACACGCCACCATTGAACGCTTGGCCGCTTTGGAGGAAATCGGGTTAGGCTATTTGACTTTGGACCGTGCCATCGGGACGCTTTCGGGCGGCGAGGCGCAACGCTGCAAAATCGCAAAATACATCAACTCGCCGCTGTCGGACGTGATGTATATCCTCGACGAACCCAGCGTGGGCCTCCACAACCACGACATTTTGTTAATGCAAAAGTCGGTGCAGAAACTGAAAAACCACGGCAACACGGTCATCCTCGTGGAGCATCACAAGGAAATGATCAAAATCGCCGACCATATTATTGATATGGGTCCGGGCGCGGGTATGGCAGGCGGCGAAATCGTCTTTGAAGGCAGTTACAACGAACTACTTCATAGTCAAACTCTTACAGGCACTTCGCTCAATGCAACAAGCACTATAAAAGAGCAAGTGCGCCAACCCAAAGCCTTTTTCCATCTGGAGAATGTCAGTTTGCACAATATCAAGGACTTGACCACAGATTTGCCCTTGGGCGTGATGTGCGGCATCGCAGGTGTGGCAGGTTCGGGAAAGAGTTCGCTGATGGAGTGCTTTTTAAAGAGTGTTGAATTGTTGAATGTTGAATCGTTGAACTGTTGTCACGACAACAAATCAACAATTAAACAATCTGACATCGTCTACATCAGCCAAAAGAACATCGGCATCAGCCTGCGCTCCACGCCAGCCACCTATCTCGAAGTGGCCGACGACATCCGCAAGTTGTTCGCCAAAACCAACAAAACCAAAGCCGATTTGTTCTCCTTCAACGGCAAGGGTGGTTGTCCCGTTTGTCATGGCAAAGGCGTGATTGTCAGCGATATGGCCTTTATGGACAGCATCGAAACCGTTTGTGAGGCTTGTGGCGGACTGCGTTACTCGCCCGAAGTCCTAACTTATAAGGTGCAAGGAATGAACATCGCCGAGGTGATGGATATGACTGCCAACAAAGCCTCGGAAATGTTTGCAGGCACTATCATTGCCGAAAAATTGGAGCCATTGCGCAAGGTCGGTTTGGGCTATCTCCATCTGAACCAGTCGCTTTCGACGCTTTCGGGCGGCGAGTTGCAGCGCATCAAATTGGCCTCTTACCTTGTTGATTTGTTGAATGTTGAATCGTTGAATCGTTTTCGCGACAAATCAACAATTAAACAGTTAAACACCTCAACACTTCAACATCCCAAAATCTTCATCATGGACGAGCCTTCCGACGGCCTCCACCTCAACGACATCCGCCGCATCCTTGACCTCTTTGAGACGATGGTCGAGGCAGGCAACACCATCTTCCTCATCGAGCACAACTTGGAAATGCTGAAGGCTTGCGATTACATCATCGAACTCGGTCCGGGCGGCGGCGCAATGGGCGGCAAGGTCATTTTCAGCGGCACCCCGACGGAAATGTTGCATTGCAAAAAGTCGGTCACGGGGCCTTATTTGGCCTCCGAACTCAAATAATTTTCTTCGCAACCACGACGCATATATCGTAATAATGTGTACTTTTGCGCTTTACATTAATTCCAACGCAAAATGAAACACATCATCCAACGCGGATTGCTGCTGATGGCCTTTGTTTTCGGGCTGTTTTTCCGTATGTCGGCGCAATCCACACAAATCGTTGTTTTCCTGAACAATGGCAGCGAGCAAACCTACTCATTGATTGAAGCCGACCGCCTTTATTTTGAGGACAACACGAAACTCGTCATCGAGCAGATTTCCACCAAAAGCACGGTCATCATTCCGCTGGCCGACATCCGAAAGATTACCTGTGACGAAACCGTGGGCGTTTCGGAAACCTCGGATGCGACGGTTTCCCTCTCCCCCAACCCCGTTCACGATGCTTTCACGCTCCGCAACCTTGAGGGCAAGGAAAACATCAGCATCTACGCCCTCGACGGAAGATTGGTCAAATCAATGGAAGTTACAGGAAACCAATCCATTGACATCAACGACCTACCCATTGGGTTGTATCTCGTCAAAACTCAATCATCAACCCTTAAAATGATTAAGTTATGAGAAAGTCATTGATTATCATAGCCTTATTGCTGGGCTGCATTAGCCTTAATGCGCAAGAGTACCACATGAAAGTCTTCAATACTGCCTTCATACTTTATGATAAGGATGTGAGCACTATTGAAGAATTTCGTTTTAATGGCGAACACATGTTCATTAACGATGATAATGGAGGTAGCACACTGAATATCAGAGATATTGACAGCATTGTTTTCAGGCAAGAGTCACCACACACGGGCGACACAGTTTACATCACCTACAACGGCAATTCCGTAACGGTGGACAATCCTTTCGCTGATGACGGGGTTCAAATCCATACAGACGGTGCTTTCGTTGATGTGGAATCGTGGAGAATGGATGTTCCATACGTAGTTTCCGGTAGTTCGAACAATGGAAGGCTAATTTATTACAGCATGACGCCCTTTCATTTGACGCTCGACAACTTATCCTTGTCCAACCCTTCTACTGTCGCTATCGCAATGGGCGTTTATGTTCCGGTAACACTGAGACTCAAAGGCACTTCAACACTTGCCGACGGCGCTAACGGTCCACAAGTAGGTACAATGGATATGCCTTGCGAACTTACCGTAAACGGCACGGGAACGCTACAAATTACAGGCAATGCCAAACATGCCATGAACATTGAAGGGCCAATCACCATCAACTCAGGCACTATCCGTATCCTTGGCAGCGACAGCGACGGCATCCACGGCAGCAGCAACTTGACATGGAACGGAGGCACACTCGACATCGTTTCGGCAGGTTCCGACGGTCTTGATATTTCGGGCAACGTGACCATCCAAAACGGCGATTTGAGCATCAACACGACGGCGGAAACCCAAAGAGGCATCAAGGTTTCGGGCGTTTTCACGATGAACGACGGCTCTCTCAACATCAACACGAGCGGCACGGACAGCAAAGGAATCAAGGCCGACAACCTTGTTTATATTAATGGCGGCAACCTTACCATTGTGAACTCCGGCGATATGTCGAAAGGCCTCAAGGCCGACAACGACATCAACATCAGCGGAGGCATCATCAACATCTCCTCTTCGGGAAGCACGGTTTTGGAATCGGTAAACAACCAGAATGTGCCAGCCTATTGCTCGGCCATCAAGTGCGACACCGATATTAATATTACGGGCGGCGACTTCACCATCACCTTGCCCACCTCGAACCACGGCGGAAAAGGCATCAGCACGGACGGCAACCTGACCATCGACGGCGCCACAATGAACATCACAACGCAAGGCGACGGCGCCACCTACACCGTCAGCGGCTCGACCAAAGACGCTTACACTTCGGCCTGCCTGCGCTCCGACGGCAATATGAACATCCTTTCGGGAAACATCACCTTAAATAGTTCTGGTACAGGCGGAAAGGGCATCAATGTGGGCGACGACAGCCACACCACTTCCACCCTGACCCTTGGCACCACGGGCGGCAACGACGACGACCTCATCCTCAACGTGACCACCAGCGGCGAGCGCATCACCATTTCATCTGGCGGTGGCGGCGGCTGGCCTCCCGGACCAGGTCAAGGCGGCGACTACGCCAACCCGAAAGGCATCAAGAGTCGCGGCAACCTGACCATCAACAGCGGTACTGTCACGGTCAACTGCACCCAAAACAACGAAGGCGGCGAGTGCATCGAGAGCAAGGCCACGCTAACCATCAACGGCGGAAACATCGAAACTTATTCGAAGACCGACGACCCCATCAACGCGGCGCAAAACCTCACCATCAACGGCGGCACCATCTATTCGCATAGCGACAACAACGACGGCATCGACTCAAACGGCACCCTGTTCCTTAACGGCGGCTTCGCCATCTCCAACGGCGCGCGCCAGCCCGAGGAAGGCTTCGACTGCGACAACAACCAATTCAAAATCACGGGAGGTACCCACATCGGCACGGGTGGCGCGACGAGCAACCCAACGCAAAACGTTTGCACCCAACCCACGCTGAAAATCAACACGCAACCCGGCTACGCCATCCAAGTCCTGAAATCGGACGGCACCGTGATTTGCACCTACCAATGCCCGACCTTCACGGGCGGCGGTGGCGGCGGTCCCGGCTGGGGCAACAGTATGGTAATGCTCTTCACCGACCCGCAACTGCAAACGGGACAATCGTACACCGTGAAATACGGCGGCACCATCAGCGGCGGCACCAACTGGAACGGCTACTACACCGGCAACGTCACCTACACGGGCGGCCAAAGCACCAATGTCAATGTCAATTCGATGTACACCACTGTAAGTGCTGGAGGTGGCGGATGGTAAAAATCCCCGATTCTGAAATCCTGAAATCTCTAAACCCTACAATCATGTTCAAAAAAACTATCTTATTTACATTGCTGATGGCGGTTTTCGTACCCCTGTCAACTACTGCACAAACAAAAGCCTCAAGGGACATGTGGGACTTTGTAACCTCATTCCCTTGCTCCACAGGCCGTCAGCATGGTGTGGTTTACGATGGCCAGCACATCTACACCAGCGCTTGGGGCAAGTCGTCGAATGTGCTGTGGATGTTCTACAAATACGACCTCGACGGCAACCTCTTGGACGAATTCGACGTGGCCGGAATCGACAATTCCGACAACTACCTTCGCGACATGACCTACGACGGCCAGTATTTCTACGGCTGCGACGCCCATTCCAGCAACATTTGGTGCTATGACCTCCACAACAAGACGTTGGTAGGCCAAATCAGCACACCCTTCAACGAGCTCGGCACCTGCACCTACGACCCCGTTTACGACGCTTTCTGGGTCGGCGAGAGGGCCACGGGCAACAGCCCCAACCTCCATCTCGACCTCAAGCTCGTCGACCGCAACGGCAACGTCATCAAGACCGCAACGGCACACAACCTCGGCGGGCACACCGTGCATGGCACGGGCTACTTCACCGACGAGGACGGCGCAGCCCACCTCTACCTGTTTGCCGTGGAAGGCTTCACCGCACATGTGTTCGACTACAACATCGACACCGACGAGATGAGCCCCAACTACATCTTCGACTTCTCCGTCACGCCCGGCTGGGGCTATGCTTGCAGCGCAGGCGGCGCCTTCATCGGCGATATTGACGGCACGACTTGCTTCTTCGGCGACGTCGACAAAAGCCCCAACCTCATCGGCATCTACGCCCTAAGCGAATACACTCCCGTCGTCCCAACGCCTCCAGAGGGCGACATCTTCTTCGACTTCAACGACGGCATCATGCGCTGGACCACCATCGACGGCGACGGCGACGGCTACAACTGGGAAATGCGCCAAAACTGGGGCAACCCCGACAACCCCTTCAGCGTGACCTCCGCCTCCTATGACGACCTCAACAGCATCGTGCTCTATCCCAAGAACTTCTTAGTTACCCCATACAAACTTGATTGCGAAGAGATTACCTTCATCGCCTGCGCCCAAGACGTATCCAACCCCGCCGAACATATCGGCGTGGCCGTTTCAACAACGGGCAACACCAGCGCAAACGACTTCACCATCGTGTGGGAAACCGACCTTAGCGCCAAAGCGCAAGGGCAATGGTATTATTACGACGTCGACCTCAGAGATTTCCAAGGTCAGGACATCTATGTGGCCATCGTCCACTTCAACTGCTCCAACCAGTTCATGCTGAACATCGACGACGTGATGCTCTACAGAGCCTACAACCAAGCGGCAGAAAACAACGCCACCCTGAGCGTCTATCCCAACCCCGCCACCGACATAATGAAAGTGGAAAGCACGCAAACCGTAGGCAGCTACGAGGTGTACGACATCACCGGCGCAAGAGTCATCCGCAACGAGCCAAACGCCAAGGCCTTCACCCTCGACCTGCGCGACCTACCCTCCGGCACCTATCTCCTCAAGACCGTCTCCGAAGGAAGCACGCAAACGCAACGCATCGTGAAGGAATAAGCCAAAGTTTCAATAATTTTCAAAAAAACAGAGAAAAAATAACCAAAATTCAATTCTTTTCTGTATTTTTGCTGTCTAATTTTGAGAATTGAAACACAACTGCAACAATGAAAAAACTAGTTCTGACAATCGCAATCGCCCTGATGATGAACATCACAACTTTCGCTCAAGTAGGTGGCGGTGCTCTGAAAAGAAGCAAACAATATGAACGCGCCCGCACAGAAAACAACATGCGAGGCAGTTCTCTTAGTCTTCCTACAACACACGGTGTATATGGCGACTACGATGCCACAGACGCCCCCTTGGGCAGTGGCGTGGCAGTGTTGCTCGGCCTTGGTGCCGCCTATCTCGTAGGCAAGAAACGCCGCGAGGAATGATTTTCCCAAATAAAACTGACAGCGGAGACGGTGCTTGCATCGCCTCCGCTGTCGTTTCCAAAATAATCCTCATTTTTGCATGTTCAATCATTGCGCATGAAAGACATCACCATTTCCGCCGAACTAATCCATTACATCGAACAGCAAATCCTTCCTCGATATGAACACTTCGACGCTGCCCACCAACGCAACCATGCCGAGGAGGTCATCGCAAGAAGTTTAGCCTTGGCCGAACATTACGAGGTCAATATTAATATGGTGTATGCCATCGCCGCATACCATGACACAGGGCTTTGCGAAGGCCGCGACACGCACCACCTTGTTTCTGGTCGTATCATCCGAGAGGACAAGAAGTTAAGGGGATGGTTTGACGAAGAACAGATTGAAAAAATGGCGCAGGCTGCCGAAGATCATCGTGCTTCGTCGGGACATGAGCCGCGCTCGATTTATGGCAAAATCGTGGCCGAAGCCGACCGACTCATCACGCCTGAAAAGGTCATCCGCCGCACAATACAATACACCCAAGACCATTTCCCCGAATATGACAAGGAGCAACAATATGAGCGTTTCCGCGAACATCTGTTGGAGAAATATTCCGACACGGGCTATCTCCGCCTTTGGATTCCCGAATCGGACAACGCCACACAATTGGAGAAACTACGCAAAATCATCCGCGACGAGACGGCCATGCGTGCTGCATTTGAGGATTTTTACGGCTTTGCGTGATTTTTAATATTTTATTTGTATTTTTGCACCAAATTAAAACCCATACAACCATGAAGAAAACACTGATTGCCTTAATGTTTCTCTGCCTCGGATGCATGGCCGTGGCTCAGGAAAAGAATGAGACAAAGTATGAACTGACCATAGGCGACACCGTGGTTTGGAAGCCTTTTGACGGCTGCCTCAAAATCGGCTACATCGTTTCAAATGCCCAACCCATCGAGTTCAGCCCCACCAAGTTAGGCGACTGCATCCAAGTCATCGCCAAGCAGGCTGGCTACAGCAACATCACCGCCACATGCAGTGACAAAGAGGAAAAGGTCGTTGCCACGGCCATCTTCATCGTGAAGAAACCTTACACCGGAACCGAGGTTGGGAATCTGGTAAAACCTGCAACGCAACCTTTTACTGCCACCTACAACTTCAATCCGCCTGCAGACCATTTCTTCATCACAGTGAACAATCTCCACAGCGACTGCCGCGAAACTTTCGTCAAAGTCGGCACAAAGGAAGCCTTCAACGATGGTCAGGGCATCGACCGTTTTTGGGACATCAAGACCGGAGAAAACTGGTATTACCGTCCCGAAGCCCAAGGCTGGACCGACGACCTCAAATGGGAATTTGAGCCTTTTGGCGAGAGTTTCTACCCTCTCGATGCTTTCTTTACCGAGGTGAAGGACAAGAGCAACCTGTCGCAATACTATGTCGGAATGGAAAGAGTGCTCGACATCAACTGCTGGCATTTCTTCGTCGACTTTGAGGATGGTTTGGTAATCCAGTATTGGGTCGACCCCGCCAATGGCTGCACACTGAAGCGCCAAATGAACAACGATCTTCCACGCGCAGTTACAGTTTACGACCTCAATTACACAAAACTGCAATTCGGCCCGTATTTCAAGAAAGGCTTGCACGACACGAGAAGATAAATCTTTGAATCTTAAATCTTTAAATATCAAATCTTAAATCACATAAAATGGAAAACATCGAATTAAAGAAAACCCCTTACAACCAGATCCATCACGATTTGGGCGCAAAAATGGCTGAATTTGCTGGCTACGACATGCCGATCCAATACACCGGCCTCGTCGAAGAGCACAACAACGTCCGCAACAACGTCGGCGTGTTCGACGTGAGCCACATGGGCGAATTCCGCGCCAAAGGCCCGATGGCCAAACAGTTCATGCAATACTGCACGGTGAACGACGTGGCCGCTTTGAGCGACGGCAAGGTACAATACACCTGCCTGCCGAACGGCAAGGGCGGCATCGTGGACGACATGCTCGTCTACCGCATCGCCGACGACCATTATTTCATGGTGCCCAACGCTGCCAACATCGACAAGGACTGGGCTTGGATGAGCCAGATTGCCGAGAAGTTCGGCATGAAGCTCGGTGAAGACTTCAAGAACGAGAGCGAAGAATGGGCACAATTGGCCGTGCAAGGCCCCAACGCCCTGAAAGCCATGCAGAAACTCACTAAAGCCAATGTGGTTGACATGGAATACTACACCTTCCAAATCATCAACTTTGCCGGCTTGGACAATGTCATCTTCTCGACCACAGGTTACACAGGCTCAGGCGGTTGCGAGATATACATCCCCGTCGCCCACGCCAAGGAGGTTTGGGATGCCGTGTTTGAGGCTGGCAAGGAGTTCGGTATCATGCCCGCCGGCTTGGGCTGCCGTGACACCCTGCGTTTGGAGAAGGGCTTCTGCCTCTATGGTCATGAAATCGACGACACCATCAGCCCCATCGAGGCTGGCTTGGGTTGGATCACCAAGTTCGTGGACGGCAACGACTTCCTCAACCGCGAAATCTTCGCCGCTCAAAAGGCCAACGGCGTGAGCCAGAAAATCGTCGGCTTTGAGATGATTGACCGTGGCATTCCGCGCAACGGCTACGAAGTGTGCGATGCCGAAGGCAATTGCATCGGCATGGTACGCTCGGGCAGTCCGTCGCCCTCGACTGGCAAGAACATCGGCACCGCTTTGTTGAAGAAGGCCTTCAGCAAGAAAGACACCGAAATCTTCATCAAGATTCGCAACAAGCTCGTCAAGGCCATTGTGGTTAAGATGCCGTTCTTGGCGTAATAGTCAAGTTCCTTCAATCAAGTTCTTTTTATCAAGAATTTGGAAAATTAGAGAAAAAAAATCCTGCTTCGTAATTGTTAGAGGCAGGATTTTTCATTGCCAATGATAATTTTCTGCACAATTTTATCATTAGTAATGAAAAGATTTGATTGAATTTTCGCATTGGTAATGATAATTTTTGTACTTTTGCCACAAAATCAAAGGCAATGGAAAAGGAAATCATCAGCAGAATCATCCGCGAAGGACAAGATTATATCCCTGAAATAGAGTTATATAACCGTCCGATGGAACTTGAGCTAAAAGGCAATTATGTGTTTGTCGGGGTGAGGCAATGCGGCAAGTCTTATATGCTTTATCAACGAATCCAGCAATTGTTGCAAGAAGGCCATAGCATTAAGGAAATCGTTTACGTCAATTTCGACGACGAGCGTCTTCGCCAAATGAAAGCGGAGGAACTCGACCTGATACTACAAGCATACGCTTCCACCAACGAGGGCAAGCCTTTGTTGTTTTTCGACGAAATCCAAAACGTTGAGGGGTGGGAGCATTTTGCCCGTCGGTTGGCCAACCAAAAACATCAAGTTTTCATCACCGGCAGCAATGCCAAAATGCTCGGTCGCGACATCGCCACTACTTTGGGAGGACGATATTGGACACGCAATGTCTATCCATTTACATTCAAGGAATACATTGGCAGAGAGCACATTAACCTCGATTCGCATTGGTACGACAGTCCACAGTTGAGAGCCGCTGTAGAACGTGCTTTCAACGAATATTTCCAATTCGGCGGCTTCCCTGATGTGTTTGATGTGAGTACAAAACGACTGTGGCTCAATGAACTTTACAACAAAATCTTCTTTTCCGACCTTGTAGTGAGAAACAAAATCCGCAACGAAGCCTCGCTACGTATGACCGTCAAACGTTTGGCCGAAAGCGTGAAACAACCAACTGCCTACAACCGCATCAGTAATTTGGTGAAAAGCACAGGCATCAATTGCCAAGCCAACACCGTTATGGAATATGTCAGTTTTATGCGCGATGCTTGTCTGCTGTTTTCCATAAACAACTATGCCTCAAAGTTTTCTGATCGCGAAACCATCAAGAAACATTACTTTGTGGACAACGGCTTGCTGATGATTTTTTTGAACGATGGCGAAACTTCATTGTTGGAGAACCTATGCGCCATCCACCTTTTCCAGCAATACGGCGACGAGCAGTTGTTTTATTACAACAAAAACGTGGAAGTGGACTTCTACCTTCCCGAACAACGCACCGCCATTCAAGCATGTTACAGCATGAGCGAACTTCAGACTTCGGAGCGCGAAATCAACGCGCTTGTGAAACTTCATGCGTTTGAGCCGTTACAACGTGCTCTAATCATCACCCGTGACGATGAATACACCATCCAAAAAGACAACGGCCTCACCATTGAGGTAAAACCCATTTGGAAATGGCTGTTGGAATAATAACCTCTGCCAAAATTTCCGACCTTTGCCACGGAACAATTCTTGATAACCACTCCCGCATGGACGAAAAAGCAGAAAAAAGGAAGTTCTTGGGTAGCCTCATCATCCCACTCATCATCGTGGCTTTGATGTGGTTGGTGAAAATCATTGAGGTGTCGTTTGGTATTGATTTGGGGCGATTTGGTGTGGTGCCTCACACCGCAAAAGGTCTTCTTGGCATCCTCACTTTGCCCTTTCTGCACGGCAGTTGGGAGCATCTGTTTTCCAACACCGTCCCCATCCTCGTGCTCGGCACGGCTTTGTACTACTGCTACCCCACCCTCGCCAACCGCGTGTTACTCATCACCTATTTGGCCAGCGGACTCCTCACTTGGTGCATCGGCAATCCCGACACGACTCACATTGGAGCAAGTGCGCTCGTTTATGGACTCAACCTTTTCCTCATCACGAGCGGCTTCATCCGAGGCAACCGTATGCTCATCGTCATCGCGCTCATCATGGTTTTCCTTTACGGCAGTTTCATCTGGGGCATGATTCCGTCATTGGCCATCCCGCAAAACATATCGTGGGAAGGTCACCTCAGCGGTGCCATGATTGGCGTTTTGTTAGCCTTTTTCCTGCGCAAGGAAGGACCGCAAAAAGAGGTCTACCATTGGGATGAGGACGAGGAAAATGAAGAAAACGGCTCTTCGACAGGCTCAGAAACCGAGACTTCTACAGGCTCTGCATCCGAGAAAAAACCTTATTGGGATGTGCCCACCCCAAGCGACGAGGAATTGACCGTGCGCTATCGGTTCAGGCATTAAATCGCCTCAGCCTCAAGGAAATCCAGCACTTGTTTGGCAATAATCCCATGCCCTTCGGCATTGGGATGCCAATGGCTCTTTTTAATCCCCTCCAAATCAATACATTTCACGTTGTAATGATTTGCGATGCGATGAATTGATCCGATGAAAGCATCACGCCTGTCCGCATCAATGCCATTGGAACCGAGGTTCATGTCAAGAAGGAAATACAACTCAGCATTGGGATACCTTTGTTGCAGATTATCAAAGAGATAGGACAAAGCCGGACGGAAAGTGCAAAGTTGATCTTCAGTCCAATCTGAAAAAACATCATTGCCAAGCGGTACAACTGGCACATTGTCACCATCATGGGCGCAAGCATCGTTGGTAGCCCCGAAAATGAAAATCACGTCAGGTTGGCCAAGGTCATCCATGCGCTGGAGGAACGAATGTGGGCCATAGTAATACGCATAGTTATAATTACACACCAAAGACCCTGAAAATGAATTATTTACATCCAATATCCAGCCTTTTTCGACGGCCACCTTATGCCACCACATCTGCTCTACATTCGTTACGCCAATGGAATCGAATGGATAAACATCGTTGGTTTCAGGGTGGACATAACCCTCGAAAGTTGAATAACTGTCGCCCAAAATGGAGAATCGGATTTGTTTGGGCGGTTCAGGTTGTTTCACGCAAGCCGACATGAGTGCTGCCATAGCAAATAGTAATAGTAATTTTTTCATTATCAGTTAATTATAATCATTTCTGTTCTACGATTCAAGGCGCGGTGCTCTTCGCTGTCGTTGGACTTCAAGGGCTTCGATGCACCATAGCCTCTTGCAGTCAAGCGGTCGGAATCAATGCCTTTGGCAATCAAGGCATTGCGAACCACTTCGGCGCGGTCGGCAGAGAGTTTCTGGTTGTAACTTTCACTGCCTACATTGTCGGTGTGGCCCGCCAGTTCCACTTTCAAGTCGGGATTACGCTTCAGGAACTCCGTCAACATCTCAATACCCGATTGCGAATCTGCTGTCAGGTCCGCACTATTATATTCAAAATGAATGTTTTGCAAAACTACAGCATCCCCAACCGACAATTCCGTCACATCCACCGTAGAGAGGTAATTGGCAGAATCAGAGCGGATTTCCTCGGGCAGTTCAAAGGTGTAGATGTCGTAGCCGCCTTTGCCACCCTCGCGTTGCGAGGATATGAACGCCGTTTTGCCGTCAGCCGCCACAAAAAAGTTGATTTCGTCGCCGTTGGTATTGATGGGAAAGCCCAGATTTACAGGCTCTTGCCATTGCCCGTCCTCTCCCCTGCGACTCATAAACAAGTCAAAGCCTCCCATGCCAACATGTTTGTCGGACGAGAAATAAAGCGTGTGACCGTCGGGATGGATGAAAGGTGCCATTTCAGTACCTTTAGTATTAATAGGTGTACCCAAGTTCTGAGGTTCGCCCCAAGTGCCATCGGCGTTGCGGCGGGCGCAATAGATGTCGGCATTGCCGTTTCGCCGCGAAACGAAATACAGTTCGCGTCCATCGGCACTCACGCAAGGCTGTGATTCCCAACTGCTTGTGTTGATATTGCCTTTCAAGCGTCGTGGCATGGTCCATTTTTCGTTTTTCAACTCCGAAACATAAATATCGCAGCCACTGTCGCGACCCCAGCCGCAACCCGTCAAATAAAGTTTTTTCCCGTCAGCCGAGATAAACGCGGCTCCGAGGTCAATGTCATCAGGAAAATCTGCAAACGAAAGCAACTGAGGCTCAGACCATTGCTCGCCGTCCCAAAGCGAAACAAAAAGAAACTCCTTTTGGTAGCCATCGCCCAATGGCATCTTGCGCGTAAACAGCAGTTGCGAGCCGTCAAACGACAGCATATTGACATATTCTTCGGCAGTAGAATTGATGGCCACACCCAAACTCTTAGGCTCGAAACTCACGGGATGCTCCATCGTCCAGTCGCGGAAAGTGGCCAATTCGAGCATTTCGGCCACCGTTTCATCCATCACTGCATTGCCTTTGGCCGCCTTTTGGTACCATCGCAGCAGGGCAATTTCGCGTTTGTAACTGCCACGGTTGTCATACAATCGCGCCAAAGTAACAGCCGCCGGCGGAAACAACATCGAGTCGGAGGCCAATGCGTTCTCGTAACCAATCAGTGCCAAGTCAAAGTCCTTGGTTTCCATCCCGATTTCGCCCTCAAGCAGCCATGCCTCAGCATAATTCGGATCCTCAACGATGGCCTTCAACACTTGTTGGTGCGCCTTAGCATAATCACGCATTTGGAAAGCCTTTTCAGCAGATTCATAGGCTTTTACGGCCTTCTTGGGGTGCTGGGGAAAGGCCTCCAACGCCATCAGAAGCATCAATCCTATCAATAAAAACCTTTTCATAGACTAATTTCCATAGGTGTACTTGGTCGGAAAAACATCACAAAATAAATTGGGACATACAAGGTGCGTCCTTCCTCGCGAAATTCGCGTTCATTCGACAGCACAACAGCCCGCTTAATATTGTAATCAGGGTTGGCGATGAACTTGTCCAAAGCCTTGTGGGTCGAATAGTCCTTGCCCGACTTGACCTCAAGCGGTACTGCCGACAAGATGTCGAAATCATCAATCAGAAAATCGACCTCACCCTTACTCTTGTTGTCGTAATAATAAAGGTCGAATCCGTGAGCCAACAATTCCGAAGCCACCACAGACTCGTACACCGAGCCAAGGTTAACACTCCTTTCGTCGTCAAGCACCGCCCTGATATTGTACTTGTAAAGCAAATTCGTGAGCAGGCCCACATCGTTCAGATAGAGTTTTATCAAATTCTTGATGGTCGACTCAAGCAAGGGAAACCTCGGATTGGAAATCGACTTCACCTCGATAGCAACACCAGCCTGTATCAAATACTCAAACTCATCGGCATAAGTGGCGTAGGTCTTCCCCTTCTTGTTCTCGATTTGATTGAACTGCACCCTCTTCTTCCTGTTTTCGAGATTGGAAGGAATCAAATCGTAAACACGCCTTATTTTCAACTTGTTTTCAGCATCATACTGAGCCGCATCCTCGCGATACAACTTTTGGATTCCGTCATGCACTCTGCGCACTTCCACGATATTGTTGGTTTCAATGAACTTGTTTACCGCATCGGGAAGGCCGCCAACGAGCAAGTATTTCTTGAAAAGGTCGAGGAAAACGCGGTGCATTGTTTCGTCAAGACCATGCTTTGCATTAAAAGATTGTTCCAATTGGTTTATGGCCTCTTCTCCAACGCCATTAGCCCAAAGAAATTCCTCGAAATCAAGTGGATACATTCTTATAATTTCAATTCGTCCACCCGGCTTAGAGAGCGTTTCGTTCAAGGCAATGCCCAATTGCGAACCACTAACAATGTAGGTATACCGATCGTCATCCTTCAGGAACTTCAGAAGGGTTAGCAATTCAGGATAGACTTGGATTTCATCGATGAAAACGAGAGTGTTGTTTTTCTTCTTCAATTTGGAGCCTGCCACAGTACTCAGCCTGAAATAGAAGTCGGCCATCGATCCAGTCCCCTCAAAAGCCTTGCTCCCTTTCTTGTCGTCATACATATTAATTTCAACGAAATTGGGAAACAATTCCTTACCCACCATCCTGATAATAAAGGACTTGCCAACCTGCCGCGCCCCATCAACAATCAAAATCTTGTTGCTGTTCGAGGCAAGGTGCATCTTGATTCTTTCTGCAATCCTACGCTTCAGCATAATGACTTTTTCTCGTTATTTCACGCCGCAAAATTACACTTTTTCCAGAAATTTCAAGCAATTTTTTGTGACTTTTTCCACTTTTTTCGACCAATTTTTGTGACTTTTTCCAGTTTTTTGAAGCCATTTTCGTGACTTTTTCCGACTTTTCAACCCCTATTTTCGTGACTTTTTCCAAGTTTTCGACCCTCATTTTCGTGACTTTTTCCAGTTTTTCAGAGGTCATTTTTGTGACTTTTTCCGATTTTTTTCCATCCATTTCCGGAAATCCACCTCAAAAACCCTCGCGGTCATGGAATGGGTAGTCTCTGCCGAGATGAAGCATTTCCCATCATCGAAGAAGCAAATGCCTTCAGCCTGGCAAGTGACCAATTGAGGCATTTCGAAACGTCGGTGCGACAACTTCACTCCGGCCTCGTCGAAGTCGAAGATGATGTATATGAACGGCCTCCATATCGGCTTCTCATAACCAACGATGACCAAAACCTTGTTCTTGCGGTCATAATCGGCACCAGTAACCAAGCCTCGCGAATCGAAGCCGTTGACCACCTCTGCCTTATGTTTTCCGGGCGTTTTCGGAAGGCGGTAGAGGCGTGTGGTGCCCGTTTCCCAGCCTTTGCTGAGCAGATAAAGATACTCTTCCGTGGCAAACATCGCCTCGCAATCGAAATCATGCAATTTGCGTTTCTCGAAGTTCGTTTGGTCGGCAAAAGCAAAATCAATAGTATCGACCACTACATTGGTGTCGCCTTCAACGGGAATGGCCGATAACGGGAAGGTGTAAATCCGAAGTTTGTCGCGGCTGCCCTTGTTGTTGCCGAAGTCGCCCACAAAAACGGTTTCCCCGTCGGTACAAACATCCTCCCAATCCTTGTTCCTCGCATTGGAGAGAGTGATTCTTTGCACCACCTCAAATGTCACGGTATCAAGTGCGTACAATATCGGTTTTCCGCCGCTGTCGTTGTGCGTCCAGAGTTTTCCATTGTGGAAAAAAAGTCCCGAAGTCTCGCGAACCTCCTTCGGCAATTCCGCCTTAAAATTCAGGCCAAATATGGGAGAGTAGCCCGCCTCCCCTCCCTCTTGCGCCCATGTTAAGGAGGAAAGCAGCAATAGCATCAAAACGGAGAGTATGGCTTTCATAGCGGAATAATTACGGGACAAAAATAGACAAATTACCTTGAATCTTGCAAAAAACAAAGACGAAACCACCAAAAAACCAGCAGTTTCGTCTCGTTATGATTTTTGCTTCATCATTTCGGATAAACCTCGCCCTTTGCGGCCTTCAACGTGTTTTGCAGCAGTGAAACGATAGTCATCGGGCCAACGCCACCCGGGACGGGGGTGATTTTCGAGGCCACTTTGCAGACCTCATCATAGTCTACATCGCCCAAGATTTTGTAACCTTTCGGGCTGGTCGGGTCATCGATGCGGTGGATGCCCACGTCGATGACGACTGCACCGGGCTTCACCATGTCGGCGGTCACAAAGCCTTGTTTGCCGATGGCGGCAACAAGAATGTCCGCATTGCGGCAGATTTCGGGCAGGTTCTTGGTGCGGCTGTGGCACAAGGTGACAGTCGAGTCGATGCCCTTGCGCGACATGAGGATGGCCATAGGCGTACCCACAATGTTGGAGCGACCCAACACGACCACATTCTTGCCAACCGTCTCAATGCCAGAGCGTTTGATGAGTTCCATAATGCCGTTGGGCGTGGCTGGAATGTAGCAAGGCAAGCCCAACATCATGCGACCAGCGTTAATGCTCGTGAAACCGTCCACATCCTTTTTGGGGTCAATGGCGTTGATGACCTTGTTCTCGTCAATCTGTTTGGGCAGCGGCAGTTGGATGATGTAGCCGTTGATTTCGGGGTCGTTGTTAAGAAACTCGACCATGTCGAGCATCTCCTTCTCCGTCGTGCTGACCGGAAGGCGATACACTGACGAAGTCATACCCACAGATTGGCAGGCCTTTTCTTTCGAGGCCACGTAGGTCTTACTGGCGCCGTCGTCGCCCACAATGACCGCCGCCAAATGCGGAGCGGCAATGCCTTTGTCAATCATTCCTGCGACTTCCGCCGCAATTTCCTTCTTGATTTGTTCGGCAATCAGTTTGCCATCAATGATTTTATTGTCCATATTTAACTACTTAATTATCTTTGTTTTAACTTTTTAACTACGGATTTCGCGGATTTGACAGATTTGATTCTATAAAAATCATATCGATTATCCGTTTAATCCGTACAATCCGTAGTTTCTTATCTCCGTTTCATCGCACCAGCCATGCGCATCAACTTCTTCCCTCCGCCCGTAGTCATCATGCGCATCATCTTTGAGGTTTCCTCGAATTGCTTCACGAGGCGGTTCACCTCTACGATTGAAGTGCCACTACCATCAGCAATGCGCTTGCGGCGTGTGCCGTTGAGGAGTTTCGGATTCTCGCGCTCTTGGGGTGTCATCGAATAGATGATGGCCTCGATGCTCTTGAAAGCATCGTCGTCAATTTCCTCGCCCTTCATGGCCTTATCCATGCCGGGAATCATGCTGGCGAGTTCCTTCAGGTTGCCCATCTTCTTGATTTGCTGGATTTGTTTCAGGAAGTCGTTGTAGTTGAACTCGTTCTGTGCCAATTTCTTCTGCAACTTGCGGGCTTCTTCCTCGTCGAATTGCTCTTGTGCGCGTTCCACGAGGCTGACAATGTCGCCCATGCCGAGGATACGGTCGGCCATGCGCTTGGGGTGGAACACATCGAGGGCATCCATCTTCTCGCCGATACCGACGAACTTGATGGGTTTTTCCACCACCGTGCGGATGGTGAGGGCCGCACCGCCACGGGTGTCGCCGTCCAACTTGGTCAGCACCACGCCGTCAAAGTCGAGGCGGTCGTTGAAAGCCTTGGCCGTGTTCACGGCATCCTGACCCGTCATCGAGTCCACCACAAACAAGGTCTCGTGCGGATGCACCTTTTCCTTGATGTTGGCGATTTCGTTCATCATCTCCTCGTCGACGGCCAAACGACCGGCAGTATCGATAATGACCACGTTCTTGCCCTGACTGCGGGCATGGTTGATGGCGTTTTGCGCAATCTGCACGGGGTTTTTGTTGCCTTCTTCGCTATATACCTCAACCTCAACCTGTTGACCCAGCACCTTCAACTGCTCGATGGCGGCAGGACGATACACATCGCCAGCCACCAACAGCACTTGCTTGCTGCGTTTGCGTTTCAGATAGGAAGCCAATTTGGCCGAGAAAGTAGTCTTACCAGAACCTTGCAGACCCGCAATGAGGATGATACTTGGCTGGCCTTTCAGGTTGATGTCGACGGCATCACCGCCCATCAGTTCGGCCAACTCGTCATGTACAATCTTGACCATCATCTCGCCCGGCTTCACCGAGGTAAGTATCTCTTGTCCAAGGGCTTTCTCCTTGATGTTGTTGGTCACATCCTTGGCAATCTTATAGCTCACGTCGGCATCGAGCAAGGCGCGACGGATTTCCTTCATCGTGTCGGCCACGTTCACTTCGGTAATATAGGCCTGTCCCTTAAGGACTTTGAACGAGCGTTCTAATTTTTCGCTTAAACCTTCAAACATAGTTCTCAAAATTTGGGTGCAAAAATAGGAAAAAAAGATGAACGATAGGAATATCCGTATCAGTTATCGAGTTTTTCTCGACAACTCTCGACATGACTATTTCCAAAATGTAAACAGTCGCTGTTTTGGGTGGTTATTTCCATTTTGGAAAATACCACTAATCCACTTCAACGGCAGTTATTGCAAAATTTGCAACAACTGAAGATAAATCGGAATTTCCGATTTTTCTACTAAACAATTGAATGAACTTGTCGGAATTTCCGACAGCTTGCTTTTCCTCAACTCATCAAATGACTGTTGCATTTTTTGCAATGGTCATTGTTGTCAGTTATTTCCATTTTGGAAACAACTGAATTTTCTACCAGTTCACCTTCTTCCAAAATATTACTTAAGTGTTTGCTGACGGCAGGCACTCCAACTCCAAAAAGCTGAGCCATAGCCTTCTGTGTTGCCCAGATTGTTTCGTCTTTGACAACTACTTGAATTACGCCTTCCTCATCGGGAAGTTGGTATAATATGAATTGGGTTTCGTTGGTCATAAATTATTCTTCCTCACTATAATACACCTTATAATATTTGCCTCTTTCGTCCTCACCTTGCTCCACATTTTGACGATTGCCATTGATGATAATTTGGATTTTCTTGTCAAGATTGATGATGCGCTTGTAACTTCGCTGTTGCTTCTTAAAAGCATGATTGGAGATGGCAAATGTATCGTCAATGGTAATATCATTTTCTGATTCGTAATTGCGCTTGAAGTTATGGAAACTTTCTATCACTTCAGGCTGCTCAATGACTTCATGGGCGAAATCTTCAATGTCAAAAGTGTCTTTCTCTTTAAAGAATTTCAAGGACTTGTTTAACAAATCGATTTGGTCAGCCTTTGATACTTCAAACTCTTTAGGCAACTCTTTGGTAACGAAATTCTTGGCCATCGCCATTACATTTTGAGTATTTGCATACTCGTCTTTGCGTTGGCGGATGTGCAAGAAGTCATCAATCCAGTATTGGGCTTCAATGCCTTTGTTGGTATTATCCACCACTGCGACGATATAGCCATTTTCGCGTTCTTTGTTGAAGATAAGACAACCTTTGTCTAATTTCTTGATGTTGATACCTTGTTCGCTTTCAAGATTGAAATTCCCATCTTCTCGCAACACTTTCAAAAATGTATCTTTATTCTCCGACTTAAACAAACCAACGGCATCCACCGTATCGCCATCCACGATGCAATCTTTGAAATAGACCGTGTAAAACTCGCCGCCCTTGATTTTCGGGTGGGTGCTTTGGTCGTAAAGGTGCTTGGCGAGGTTTACAGATTGGTCATAAAGTGTTTCTGGGTCGTCAAAAATTTGTGAGACTGCGCCATAGATGACATTATACTCTATTCCGCTATCGTGGTAGAATTCGAAATACTCTTCAGAGGAAATAAATGGTTTAAAAAAGTATTGAAGCAAATTATCATGCATATTGTCAGTTAATGACAAATAACCATTAGATAACACCATTCCCTCGTCTATATTTTTGTTGCCAGCGTAATGTAAACAACAAGATTCTAAACTCATTTTGAATAATTGAATCATACTTATTTTATAATTAAATGAAGAAATTTATGTAAATTCATACAACACACACCAATTCCTATATATATCAATATCAAGGTCAAATAGATTGGAATACTACATTTTAAGCGCTTCAATACAGTGTCTTTAATATGATTATCGTATTCAGATTGCATCATATATTCTTTAGTTAGTTTTTTCCAATATGTCAACTCATTATAAGAATGAACCACATCTGTAGTATCTATCAATAATTGAATTATTGCAGAGACTATAAAATACCATCCAAAAGCTAAAAAAACATATTTGATCAAGTTGTTATTCTCTAAACTGTGCAATTCATTAACTTTTGACAACTGCGTTATCCCAATCATTATAAAAGCAGCCAACACATCCCTTAATAGATTGGATAACACCCCTCTAATTTTCGCAGAATATGAATCACATAGTTTTTTTGTATCATTCAATAAGTCTTTCAACTCTTTATCATACTTGTCTTTTCGTTCGTATGTAATAAAAGAATACCTTTCCTTTGCTTGAGTTAAGGCACTATAAATTATTGATCTTAACCCTTGGGGGTATGACTCATTGAGATTAATATCCAAAGTAATACGTTCTAATAATAGTTTTAATCGTAAATCTGCTCTTTCACCCGTTTCGTAAACCCATTGTAATGCATGATATAGATTATTTTGATAGTCTTTATAAATGCCGTCATTAAATTGCTTGATATCTAATTCTAGTTGTAATCGTCTATATCCTTTAAGTATCAATTTATCACTTTGTTCATGATACTCATTAGAAAGAGCAACTATTAATACTATTATGGAATTCCTATAAAACAAACGAGAAATGTCGTTAATATTACCAAAAGTCAAATAATGGTTTTGTGGACAAATGACAATTTCTTTGTTGCTTATTACATGAATCGTGTTATACAATGCTTCCTGATCATATTTGGTATCTGACAAATCAAAATCCGTTTCTTTAGAACAAAATACAAAATTACTACCACCAAAACTCTGTGTTAATCCATTAACAAACACTTTGTATTTTCCAATATTAGCAAAATAATCTGAAGTCAGTGGATTTGTATCCTTTACCCATTCTTTCAAAGATTCAATAGAATAGAAAAAATTAATGTGGTAATTTTTATCCGTCGGATTAATTGCACTTTTGTTTATATGTATGCGCCAGTTATCATTATTTGTCAATTCAGAGATAAATCCATCCACAGATTTACATTGAGTATTATCAATAAAAAAGGACAACACATTGCCCAATCCTAATGCATTAAAAGATTCTGATAACTCTTTAAAATATGAGGTGTTTTGACATCCACAACCTTCCAAAGAAAGACTTCCCCAAGTTTCCTTATATTTGGATTTTATCGATAATTGTTCAATTGACAATAATTTATCGAATATAATATCGAACATTGTTCCATCGCTTTATTGTACAACCATTATGTCACTAGATGTAATTAAAATGGAATAATCTCCATTTTGATTAGGAGTGTTGCTGATAGTTATGTTATTGTCTTGTGGATTTCCCATCCATTCAACCCTAACACCTTCTGCTGTTTGTCGAATATTCTTTCGTTCTTTAGGCGTAATTGCATTTTTGTTAGGCGAAAATTGTTGTCCATATAATCCAAATTCCGTTAAATATGACCTAAACGATTCTTTTAGAACATTTCTTCGCCCATCATTATCATCAACTATTACCGCATCTATGTATCTTTCGGAATCCACATTATCAGTGTTCATTAAATAATCACGGGCTCGATTCTTGTACATTGCCGGTTCTTGATTCGGGTCAATAATAGATCTGTTATTGGTAGCCCATGTTCGTGCCACCGATTGAAATTTCTTGGTTAAATCAGATTCTGTTTCTCTTGGCAAAACCGACAAGAATTTGGCGAAAAAATCTGTAATACCACTAGGTTTACTTCTGTCATATACTAAAGCATCCCATGATACTTTATTATTTGTATCAATCAGTGCAACTTTTTGAATTGAGGTTTTATCTTCAATAAATGTGTTTTTCACTTCTTCCAACAACGCTTTTGTTCCTTTCAGTTTATATTCATACACTTTCTTGTGATCGATTTTTACTAAAAAGAGCAACTTCCTTTTATTAATGGATGCAACAGATACAATAAAAACACCATTATTAGTGTTTCCTCTGTGAGTTTGCTGAAAACTTTCTGTTATTTCTTTTGAAATCTCAACAAATCTTTTGTTATCAGCTGTAATTATTTCTTTACTTAACTGCTGAATTTTAGGACTATTTGTTGTAAAAATATATTGCCTACCTTGTGCGGCATCAGCAAGCCTTTCTTTGAAGAATTTTTTTTGTTCGTCCGTTATTTCAATTTCATCCAAATAGGTTGGTGAAACAGCATCAGTTATGATAATGTGAAAAATGAGCTTTTCGATTCGGATAGCATCTTTCTCTGCCATTGATAAAACACTTTCTTTTGCCATAGTATAATCTATTATTGTTGATTTATCATTTTCTCCATCATCACGACCGACTCTCCATTTTTTAAGCAAGCCTGATAACGGAATCCGCTTGTTTGTTATCTTTTAATACTTTCAACTGCAAACCTTAATATCGTTTCGTATTATATTATGACTAAACAGAAATCTTTCTATATCTTTCAAGTAACGTTTCTCATTATCTAACACCCACACGACCTTATCACATTTTTCACACAAATACTGAAGATAGAACATACTACCTTCTTCGTCTGTTGAAAAAAACTTCATTTTATTACCACAGTTGTTACAGACAACTGTAACTTGCTCAAAATCATTTGCCCTTATATGCTTTTCCATTTTCCGTTAATTTAAAAAGTCCTGAATATTTTTCTTTGCTTTCAAATAATTCTTTATTGTATTTTCCACCATAACCAACTAAATCAAAGTAAATACATTTTCGTAAAATTTGCCTGAAATTAGTCATAGAATAGTGTAGGTTTTGTTCTTCTATTCTTTTTAAAACAAAATCACCAATATCCCTTAAATGAACGTATTCCGTTGTGTCATTTGATAAAGTCTTTATTGCTTCAATTATCATTTGCTTCATCGTAGGAACCGCGCCAGGGAGTAGTTCCTCTATTCTCTTTATTTCGGTGATTTCTTTCTTTACTTTTTCGTCTTTTAGTGCCTTTAGCCCGTTTTTTCTAAATGTACTATAAATTGCCGAATAACGCAATAGATAATCTTCATCGGGAGTAAATATTGTGTCAGTATACTTGACCGAATTGTAAATTGCTTCTAATTGGGAATAGTATTGAGGCTTTTCTTCCTTTATTATTGTATTTACCTCAAAATTGGTAGTTAGTCCACCACCTGTTAAATTGGCACTTCCAACGATAGAGGTCTTTTCTTTATTATTTGAAAAAAGATATATTTTAGGGTGAAATACAATGCTTGTAGAATTATCCAATTTATCTGCGTAACAATAGAATTCTAGATTTGGGCAATCTTTTTTCAAATTCAAAATGTATTGAATCGCCTGTGGGTCTGTTGTCTTAAAATCTAGTCCTGTAATAATCTCTATTTTACCTTCCTTTTGAAGGCATTGTTTCATGGAATCTTCTATAACTTTAATCCCCGTTGCCTTCATAAAAGCGACCGCAATACGTGCTTCTTTTGCCTGTTGAAGTTCAAAATTGATAAGATTACCAATTGGATAATTAATATTTGACAAAACTTGGAGTTTCATTACTCAACAATTAAGAAACTAAACACATCATCAATATCACTTACTTTTAGCTCTTTGCATAATTTAGCAAAACAAGGCTGCTCGTTCAATTCGATGTATGTTTTAGAGATAGCATAGGAAAATTCCAAGTTATCATTTGAGATAACCGTATAACCCATCTTCTTGAAATGCCTACCTACAGAACTTGTTCCTGAAAACAAATCCACAAAATTGGATGTTCCATTGATGCCCGTACTTTTGACAACATTTTCAATAAAAGGCAACAACTTGGTTTTATTTCCGTAGTATCTCATTAATTGATTTATTGTCTATCTTTTCGCCGCAAAATTAGCAAATTATTCAGTAAGAACGCAAGTTGTTCGAAAATTCAAACCTCTGAATGCGCCAGCAAATCAATGACCTCTAAAACAGGTTCAATATGTTCACAACACTTTACCCTCTAACACTCTAACGACACCACATAAACGCCATCATCCCAACAATACGGAAAAATCGATTAGTTTTGCCAAAATGCATATAAATAACAATAATTCAACAAATTACAAAAACATCCATTTTTTCACTCGGCGAGTTGGCGGATTTTTACTCGACGAGTTGGCGAAAAATAGGCTGACAAAACGAGCAAAACACCAAAACTATTTGATTTGATAGTTGAAGGATTAGTCTAAATACCCATCCTTTCTGATAACACCCTCCAATGTATCAAGAAAAACCTCAACGGTAGGAACCAAAGGCATAATGTCCGCTTCAGTAACTACTTTCCAATCGTCATAGTCTCCAGTTTGCCGCAGCTCGAAAAGCTCACTGTAGAATTTTCCCAACTCAGAAGAAACGATTCCTGTTTTGATAAAATGTAATCCAAAAAGACCGATAGTGCCGCCATGGGTATGGCTGCTTTGTCCATTTTTGAGCAACAAGGCCGATACCATGTAATAACAGGCATAATACATTCTATTGGCTGCTGCATGCCAATACTTACTTTCAATGATGCCCTTGGCCTCAATCCATGTTTCTCGTGAGCGTCTTACCTTGTTGCCCACCAAGGCTTTTCTTTCTTCTTCAGTCAGCATAATATAACTCCTTCCCTATCAATATTATCATAAAACAATGTGCCTTTTCGTCTGGCCCATTCCGCAAAGGTGTAAATTTTCGGGCTGAAATAAGTGCCATATTCCCAGCCTAACTCTACGAAAGGATAGGCATACGCTCCAAAAGTATCATTTGGTAATTGCCTGTCATTAAGCAGAATGAGCAAATCCCAGTCGGAATCGTCACGCGCATCGTTGCGAGCTTGAGAACCAAACAGAATAAGCCTCGCTCCTTCGGGCAGCACCTTGGCACCCAAAGCACGAATGGAACTTAATATGGTCTCTTTTTCTGATGACATACATTTCAATTATGATGCAAAACTACAAAAAATATCGATTCCTTGCCACTTTTGGTTTTCATTTCCTCCTTTCAATCCCTCAAACACCCCACCGGCACCACATAAACGCCGTCATCCCTTTGATATGAAAAATCGTGTATTATTGTAAAAACAATCATAAACAACTAAAAACAAGCGAATTGCAGAAATACAAATTTTCTCATTTGGGAACTTGGCGCGATTTCATTTGGGAACTTGGCCGATTTTCGTTTGGGAACTTGGCAAAAACCCACTCGGCGAGTTGGCGAAATTTTCAAAACACAAAAGAATAATTCGCCATTCCATCAAATTGTTGTACTTTTGTCTGCTCAAAAAATCATCATCATGATTAAAGAAAATCTCAATAAAATCCGTGCGACATTGCCAGAAGGCGTGACTTTGGTAGCCGTCAGCAAGACCAAGCCCGTCAGCGACTTGCAGGAAGCCTACGACGCTGGTCAGCGCGTTTTCGGCGAAAACCATGCCCTTGAGATGCGCGACAAGCATGAGGCGCTGCCGCAAGACATCCAATGGCATTTCATCGGCCACTTGCAGACCAACAAAATCAAATACATCATCCCTTTCGTCACGCTCATCCACAGCATCGACTCGGCCAACCTGCTCGAAGCCGTCAACAAGGAAGCCAAAAAGCACGACCGCGTTGTGGATTGCCTGCTGCAATTCCATATCGCGCAAGAGGAAACCAAATTCGGCCTTGACCTCGAAGAAGCCCGACAACTGCTTGATTCAGAAGCCTTCAAACAGATGGAAAACGTGCGCATTTGCGGTGTGATGGGCATGGCCACCTTCACCGACGACGAGGCCGAAGTGCGCAAGGAATTCAAGCACCTGAAGGCGATTTTCGACACGCTGAAACACGATTATTTCGCTAACCAGCCACAGTTCAAGGAGATTTCGATGGGCATGTCGGACGACTATCCGATTGCCGTCGAGGAAGGCGCAACGATGGTGCGTGTGGGAAGCAAAATCTTTGGAGCACGGTTTTACAAAGGCCGATAGCCAATGACTATGGCTTGCTCCGACAACAGGTGCAAACTTCAACCTTTGGGTGAAGCATGCCATAGCCATAAGCCATCGGCCATAGTCAGAAAATGAACAACAAATAAAATGACTTCACTATTACCATTAATACTACTCGCCGTCGGTTTCGTCGCCCTCATTTTGGGCGCGAACTGGCTCGTCAATGGGGCCACTAGCGTGGGCATCCGCGCGAAATTGTCGCCACTCATCATCGGCCTGACCATCGTAGCCTTCGGCACTTCGCTGCCTGAAATGATTGTGAATGTGTTCTCGTGCATCAAAGGCAGTCCGGGCTTGGCCATCGGCAACATCATCGGGAGCAACACGATGAACATTCTGCTCATCTTGGGCGTGAGCTCGCTCATCTGGCCCATCGACGTGAGCCGAGTTTCCATCCGCCGTGACATCCCTGCCGGTTTTTTGGCCACGCTTGCCATCACCCTGATGGCCAATTATTTATTCACGGGACAAGCACGCACAATCAACTGGATGGAAGGCCTCGCACTGTTGCTGATGGGTTTCGCCTACCTGCTGTTGACCATGCTGAAAAACGACCCGAAAGAGGAAACTGAAGACGTTCAGGAGGCCATGCCTTGGGGCAAAACCATTCTTGCGCTAATTGCCGGAATTATAGGGCTTTACATTGGAGGAGAATTGGTTTCGCGCAACGCGCAAATCTTGGCCAAACAATGGGGCATGAGCGAGAGCACCATCGGCTTGACTGTGGTTGCCACCGCCACTTCCCTTCCCGAACTCATCACCTCCATTGTGGCCGCGCTGAAGAAAAACTCGGGTATCGCCATCGGTAATGTATTGGGTTCCAATATTTTGAACATCTTCATGGTGTTGGGCATCAGTGCGCTCATCACGCCGTTGCCTTTCGACCCGATGATGAACAAGCAATTGATGATTCTCTTCGCCGCCAACATCCTTATGCTGATGTTCGTTTTCACGGGCAAAGGCCGCAAAATCTCCCGATGGGAAGGAGCTTTGCTCACTTTAGGCTATGTCGGGTTCATGTGGTTTTCGCTGGTGATGCAGTAATATCTCACACAGTATTTTTCTCACGCAGAAATCGCAGAACTATGGGAAACCTACCGGACAATAAATTTACTCCGCTTTGCGATTCTGCGGATTCTGCGGATTCTGCGTGAAACAAAAAAAGACCCGTCTTTTGGACGAGTCTTCATGTGATTGATTCTCTTGATTTCCAATCAGTCAGCCAATTGGAAGGCGGTCTTCACGGCCTCGTAGTTGCTGTAGTCAACATCGCTTCGGTTGGAATAGACTGAAGCCTCGATGGCCACAATCTTGAACCTATGGGTGTCGGGACGGTCAACTTTCCAGAAATCGCTTTCCGTCCAGAAGATGCGCACGCCACCGTCGTTGAGCGTGGCAACTTCAATTGAAGCCTCGTAAAGGTTGGGGCTGCCATTCTCATCATCGTCAGGGCTGTAGTAGTAGGTAAGCGGAACTTGCGACCAAGTGCCTTCGACATCCATGTAAACGAGCACTGCGCCATAATTGTAAACATTGTTATTGATGGCAGGATAATCAATAGTCACAATGTAACGGCCTCTTTCATGCCCTTGGCCATCGGTGAAAAGACGATCCCATTCCCAATTATTGGGATAGACGGTTACTGTCGAAGAGGCAACATTGGCGTTGCCATCATGTCCTGCGGGGCCTTGCGGACCCATCGGGCCGCGACACGAGGCCATCGCGAAAACGGCCAAAACCGTCATGCAGATAACACTTAACTTTTTCATTTTGATAGATTTTTGATGATTAAACTTGTTTGAACGATTCATTTCGAGTTGCAAACATACAAAAATCTTGCCGAAATCGTCAAATCTGAAAAGATAAACGCAAAAAAACGTAATTTTGCCGCATGAAAGAAAGAAATCTCATCGTCCATCTTGCAGGCGTCGTGGCCATGATTTTTTGGGGAATGTCATTTGTATGGTCCACGCAAGTGTATGAAAACCTGAACCCTACGGCGACCATTTTCCTTCGCTTGGTGGTGGCCACCATCTTCCTCACCGCGATACTTTTCGCATTTCGCCTCAACGAGAAAGTCAAGAAAGAGCACTTGGGGCTTTTCGCTTTGGCGGCCATGTTCGAACCGTTCCTCTACTTCATTTTCGAAGGCTACGGGTTGAAAAACACCTCCCCCATCATCGGTTCGGGCATCATCGCCATGATTCCCTTGGTGACGCCTATCGCGGCGCGTATCTTCCTGAAAGAGAGACTCACGCCGATGAACATCGTGGGATTCATCACCTCTTTTGTCGGCGTTATCGTGCTGCTGCTCAACAAAAACCTTGAGTTCACTGCCTCGCCCAAAGGCATCCTGTTCCTATTTGGAGCCGTAGTGGTGGCCGTGGGCTATTCCATCGCGCTCATCAAACTGACCAAACTTTACAAACCGTTGACAATCACTTGGATGCAAAACATCATCGGGATGATTTACTTCATTCCAGTTGTGTTCATCATTGAGCGATTCGAGCCTTCCAATTTTGCCAATGTGGGAGGCTACATCGTTCCGTTGGTCTGCCTTGGCGTGTTTTGCAGTTCCGTTGCATACGCCTTGTGGGCGTTCACTTTCAGCAAGTTAGGCGCATCGCGAGCCAACGTCTATTCCAACCTGATTCCCGTGTTCACGGCCATTTTCAGTTATTTCATCATCCACGAAGCATTGACGGCGAACAAGATCATTGGCATTTTGGTGGTCGTGGTGGGATTGGTGTTGTCGCAAATTAAAGGGATAAAGCAATGATCACAAGTAAGGCAAATCCTAAAATAAAGAACCTCGTCAAGTTACAAAAGGCCTCGGAACGCCGCGAGCAAAACCGAATCCTCATCGAGGGGCTACGCGAGATAGAACGCGCCCAAGCCTGCGGTTTTGAGATTGAGCAATTGTATGTCTGCGAGCCGCTGTTGCGTACACCTATAAATATAAAAGCCGAGTTCACTGAAACCGTTTCGGAAGACGTTTTCGACAAAATCGCCTACCGCGAGGGCAGCGACGGGCTTTTGGCTGTGGCCATACCCAAATACAAGAGTCTCAACGAGTTTCAACCCAAGAAAGACGCTTTGGTTATCGTTTTGGAAACGGTCGAGAAGCCCGGCAACCTCGGTGCCGTGATGCGCACCGCCGATGCCGCCGGCGTGGATGCCGTCATTGTGGCCGACCCCGCCACTGACCTTTTCAATCCTAATGCGATACGAGCAAGTATCGGCTGCATTTTCAGTGTCCCAGTCTATGCCTGCTCCACAGAAGAGTGTATCAAATGGCTGAAAAAGAACGAAATAACCATATATTGCACCTACCTCAAGGCCTCCATCGACTACCTTGATGCCGACTTCCGCAAAGCCTCCGCTCTCGTCATGGGCACCGAGGCCACGGGCATTTCCGAGGCTTGGGTGGAAGCCGCCGACCAAAACATCATCATCCCCATGAACGGCATCGCCGACTCGCTCAACGTGTCGGTGACCACCGCCATCGTCACTTTTGAGGCCATCAGACAACGCCGTAAACCATGAAAAAGGACTATTTCCTGCTGCATCTTTCCGTTTTCATCGCGGGTTTCACAGGCGTTTTGGGTCGCCTCATCACCTTGGATTCGGCCATTTTGGTTTGGTGGCGAATGGCTGCGGCGGCGGTGATAATGTTCGTTTATTTGCGAATCGTAAAGACACACGGCCGCGCGTCTTTACAACGGTTCAAATTCAGGGAAATGTTGCAGATGGGCGGCGTGGGAATGTTATTGTGTCTGCATTGGGTGTTTTTCTATGCCTCAATCAAGGCCAGCAACGTCAGTATCGGTGTGGTGTGTTTTTCGTTGGTCGGGTTTTTCACGGCCTTGTTCGAGCCTATCATCAACAAACACCGTTTTTCAGGGCGCGAATTTTTGTTCAGCCTGCTCACCATCCTCGGCATCTATCTCATTTTCCATTTCGATTCGCGCTATCGGTTGGGCATTGCCTTGGGCGTGGTTTCATCGGCCTTGTATGCGCTGTTTGCCATTGCCAATCAAAGGGTTGGGAAGCATTACGAGGCCAAAAATATGCTGATTTGGGAGATGGTCGGCGGCCTCATCGGACTGACCTGCCTGATACCTTTATATAATATGTTCATCCCCGTCGGACGGCTCTATCCCGTCGGGATGGACTATGCCTATCTCGCCTTTATGGTCGTGATTTGCACCATTGGGCTTTGCCTGCTGCAAATCATTGTCTTGCAGAAAACTCCAGCCTTCACCGTCAATTTGACTTACAATTTGGAACCCGTCTATAGCATCATCCTCTCGATGTTCATTTTCAGCGAATACAAGGAACTGAATTTCTCGTTTTGCATTGGCATTGCGCTGATAATCATTTCAGTGGTGTTGCAAACTTGGAGCGAAATAAAAAGACGGGGTAAGGTTTAATCACAAAACCTTCAAAACTTGCAAAACAATGTTTATATAGCGGCTCCACAACCGTGTCGCCGCGAGGTAGCCGCCAGTTGGTGTGCTTTCCACCCTAACAAAAGGTTTTGACGGTTTTGTCTGTTTTGTGACAAAAGCATCATAATTTCAGCCTCACAAACACCGGATAATGGTCCGAAGGATTGTGCCGAATGTATGTATCGAATGAGATTTGCTGCGGCGCATCAGAGGCCTTGATGTTGTCGTCAGGGTCGTTGTCGGGTGTCCAATAACTGTCGGTGAACACGCCGTAGGCCTCCACTTTCGCGCTTGGCGACACAAACACATGGTCGATGCGACTGGTGGTGAAGTAGTTGGTTTTGAAGGCGTTGAAGGTTCCGTTCTCCGCAAAACGGATGCGGGCTGCATCGTAGGAATCCTTCAGGAGGCCCGATTTGGTGAAAATCGTGTAAATCTCATCGTTTTGGTCCACGTTGAAGTCGCCAGTGAGGATGACGGGCTCGCCTTGGGCAATCTCGCGAATCTTGGCCACGACCAACTTGGCAGCCTCACGTCGCGCCACCACGCCCACATGATCCATGTGGAGGTTGAAGAAATAGAACACTTTTTCTTGGTATCTCGGTCCGCGATTGAACAAACCTCTGCGTTGGTTCAAGTCGGGAACCTTTGCGCTGAACTTGCCCCAAGTGCAGATGCGGATGCAGGCTGCGTCCCAACCCAAGCCGGGCTTTTCTGGCGTTTCGCTGAGCCAAAAATCGCCGTGGTTGAGGAGTTGGAGTTTGTCCTTTTTGTAGAAGATAGCCTCGTGCTCTCCGCCGCGCTTGCCGTCGTCGCGCCCGATGCCGATGTAGTCGTAGCCGTCCAAGGCTTTCTTCATATCTTGGAGTTGCTCCCAAAGCACTTCCTGCGTCCCGAAAATGTCGGGCGACATGAAGTTCACTTGGTCGCAGATGACTTGGCAGCGTTTCTGCCAATGTTCGCCCTGCACGCTGTCGTTCCAATTTTTGTAACGGATGTTGTAGGAGCCAACGAGCATCTGCTGGGCGGAGAGTTGCAATGAGGCCAGGATGAGGGCTAAGAGTAGGAGTTTTTTCTTCATAGTTCTTTCAGTTTCTAATTTACAGTCTTTATTCATAATTTTTCAGTCACTGACTGAAAAATTACATCATCTTGATTACTAGTTAATTGTAATTTTTCAGACATTGTCTGAAAAATTGATTTCTTCGGAATGGGCAATTTTTCAATCACTGATTGAATTATTTGATGATGATTTACAATAATTGACAACTGCGGAAAATCCATCGCCTTTTTCTGTTTGGTTTTGCAAAAATATGAAAATTATCTTTTCTTTTACCCTTTCTTTAACTTATTATACCAGCTTCCAAATACAAACATCTCCCCAATGAAAGCGAAGCCCTCACTTTCATAATACTTTTGCAGATGCGGTTTATCCTTGTCAACAAGAAGCGTGACCTTGGAGAAGCCATTAATTAGGGCGAAATCCACACGGTCGCGCATCAGCATCCTTCCAATGCCAACACCCCTATACTCGGGAAAAATGGCCATACTATCTAAATAACGTGAGTTCGATATAAAATAATTGATTGAAAAAGAATAATATAGCGATGTTTTTCGTATATTTGTAGCGCAAAAAAATCAAACGAAACACGCTATGTTATCAGAGAGCGAAATTACGGAAATTTATTGCATGGCAGACGATTTCTGCAAGTTTTTCAGCGAGACAGTAAAAAAGCACACCCTTCAAGTGAGCGATGGGAAGCGTCACCGCGACAAACCCAACAGGCTTTCGGATGCCGAAGTGATAACCATCCTCATAGCCTTCCACATGGGAGGACACCGTTGTCTGAAGCACTTTTACCTTGGCTATGTGTGCAAGCACTGGGGGCACCTCTTTTCCAAGACCGTGTCGTACAACAGGTTTGTCGAGCTGGAGCGGAAAGTGGCCTTGCCGTTGCTGGTCTTCGTCAAGCAGGTGCTGCTGGGCAAGTGTACGGGTGTCAACTTCGTCGACTCCACTCCGATGCGAGTCTGCCGCAACCAACGCATCCATGGGCACAAGGTGTTCAGGGGCATCGCCATGAGGGGCAAGTGCTCCATGGGATGGTTCTTCGGCTTCAAGATGCACCTCATCATCAACGAGAAGGGCGAAGTGCTAAGCTTCATGATCACCCCTGCGGATGTCGACGACAGAGAACCGCTGAAGGTCAAGGACTTTGTGAAAGAAATCTACGGCAAACTGGTCGGTGACAAGGGCTATATATCCAAAGAACTGTTCCACGAGCTGTTCGTCGATGGTATCCAGCTTATCACCAAGGTGAGGAACAACATGAAGAACTGCCTGATGAGCGTCTCGGACAAGGTGTTACTTCGCAAGAGGGCTGTGATAGAATCCGTCAATGACGAGCTGAAGAACATAGCGCAACTGGAACACTCAAGGCACCGCTCCTTCAACAACTTCATCGTCAATGCTGTCTCTGCATTAGCCGCCTACTGCTTCTTCCCCAAGAAACCCGCAATATCAATCGAACATTATTCCGACAACCAGCTGATGCTCTTCTGATTGCTTATATCGAACTCACGTTA
>CACZDU010000026.1:0-45387 GCA_902780055.1 uncultured Bacteroidia bacterium
GTGTTTCGTTTTCGCGGTCGCAAAAGTATTCGGGCGAAACATAACCCGATGTGATGAAAGGATTGTAAATCATGGCGTTCAAATTTTCGGCAAAGATAATCATTTTATTGTTATCATGCTAAAAAAAATGATGAAAATTTCATCATAAAAATAAAATGATGATACGAATGCGCAGAAAAAATCTCCCAAAAATAATTTTTGAGAGATTTTAAGATTGATTTTTGAAAGATTTCCTGCCGTTAGGCAATCCCATTATCTCTTCGGCTTCAATTCGTCGAAAATCATGTTGCGGAGGTTCTCAATCGGGACGCGCACTTGGTTCATCGTGTCGCGGTCGCGCACGGTGACGGTGTTGTCGGCCAAGGTGTCATTGTCGACCGTCACGCACATCGGCGTGCCGATGGCATCTTGTCTGCGATAACGTTTGCCGATGGAGTCTTTCTCCTCGTATTGGCACATGAAGTCGGACTTCAGCGAGTCGATGATTTCGCGGGCCTTTTCCGGCAGGCCGTCTTTCTTGACCAACGGCAGCACGGCGACCTTGTAAGGCGCGAGGATGGCCGGCAGCTTCAGCACCACGCGCTCCGAGCCGTCTTCCAGCTTCTCCTCGGTGAAGGCGTTGCTGAACATGGCGAGGAACATGCGATCGAGGCCGATGGAGGTCTCGATGACGTAAGGCGTGTAGCTCTCGTTGGTGTCGGGGTCGAAGTATTGGAGTTTCTTGCCTGAGTATTTGGCGTGGGCCGAGAGGTCGAAGTCGGTGCGGCTGTGGATGCCTTCGAGTTCCTTGAAACCGAAGGGGAAGTCGAACTCGATGTCGGTGGCGGCGTTGGCGTAGTGGGCCAGCTTCTCGTGGTCGTGGAAACGGTATTTCTCGGCGGGCAGACCCAATGAAAGGTGCCAGTTGAGGCGTTCTTGCTTCCAATGTTGGAACCATTCGAGTTCGGTGCCGGGGCGGACGAAGAATTGCATCTCCATCTGTTCGAACTCGCGCATGCGGAAGATGAACTGGCGGGCAACAATCTCATTGCGGAAGGCTTTTCCGGTTTGCGCGATGCCAAACGGAATCTTCATACGGCCGGTTTTCTGCACGTTGAGGTAGTTGACGAAGATGCCTTGTGCCGTTTCGGGGCGCAGGTAGATGGTGTCGGAGCCATCGGCCACGCTGCCCATCTTGGTGGCAAACATCAGGTTGAACTGGCGCACGTCGGTCCAGTTGCGGGTGCCGCTGATGGGGCAGACAATTTCGAGGTCAAGAATCAGTTGCTTGATGGCGTCAAGGTCGTTTTTCTCCATCGCACCATACAGGCGGTGGCTGATTTCCTCGATTTTGGCCTTGTGTTCGAGCACGCGTGGGTTGGTGGTCACGAATTGTTCTTCGTTGAAGGCATCGCCGAAGCGTTTGCGGGCTTTCTCCACCTCTTTATTAATCTTTTCCTCAATCTTGGCCATATAGTCCTCGACCAAAACATCGGCGCGGTAGCGTTTCTTCGAGTCGCGGTTGTCGATGAGCGGGTCATTGAAGGCATCGACGTGTCCCGAGGCCTTCCAAGTGGTGGGGTGCATGAAGATGGCCGCATCAATGCCGACGATGTTCTCGTGCATCTGCACCATCGCCTTCCACCAGTATTCGCGGATGTTTTTCTTCAGTTCCACACCGTTTTGTCCGTAGTCGTAAACGGCTGAAAGTCCGTCATAAATTTCGCTCGAAGGGAAAATGAAACCGTATTCCTTCGCATGAGCGGTTATTTTCTTGAAAAAATCTTCTTGATTCATAATTGATTGATTATTTGTTGTTTACTTGATTTTCTTGATAAGTTCCTTTGCTGTAATGTCGCGCATCAGCGTGAAGGCGAACCATTTCTTTCCCAAGTCCTTGATGGAAGCCCCGATGTGGTAGATTTCATCGTCAATGAGCAGGAAACGGTCGTGTGCCTTGTTGAATTGGTTGACCTCAATGACAGGATATTGGCTGTTGTGCTTGTTGATGTCCAATTGCAGTTGAGGACTGATGTTTTGCGTGTAGATTTTTGCTGAAACGTTGCTCTCGCGCTTGTCAAGCAAAGAAAGTACAGAATCGTCCACATAGTTGTCAATGAGGACGATAGATTGTTTGGCTTTTTTGATGAGGTCGGAAACGAAACGGTAAGCGTCGAAAACTTGTCCGTCAAAAAAGATGCCTTGTTGGGGAGGTGTTTGGGCATCGATTCTCTTGAAAACCTCATCGATGCGTTTGTCGGTTTCGATTTGGTGATATTCGATGGTCGAAAGACGCTGGAAAATCTGGGCATTGCTGGCAAGGAAATGGCGCATTGATGTGAAAGCCCTCATAATGCGAATGTTAGCCTCAATTGCTGTTGGCGAACGCAAGACGCTACTGAGCATGGCAATGCCGTTTTCGGTGAAGGCATTAGGTAAGTATTTGATGTTTTGGCCTCGTTTTATGTTCAAGGTCACAAATTGTGACCTTGAACATTCTTCGCTTGTAAGCTGAAACATGAAGTCATTTGGAAAACGAGTGATATTACGCTTTACTGCTTGGTTAAGAACTTTTGTTTCAACACCATACAGCATAGCTAAATCCCTGTCAAACATCACTTGAACACCTCTAATCGTATATATGAGATGCTCAACATTAATGGATTGGAAGTCGCAATTTGCAACTTCAAGAGGTTCGCTTTTGACGGGCAAATTGCCTGTTGCTTCCGAAATCACTTTCTTTGCCATCGCTGACGCTATTAAATTATCAGCATCGCGTCCCCGTATGTGAAGAAACGGTACTTCTCGGCGACGGCTTCCTTGTAGGCTTTCATCAGCACATCGTAGCCGGCAAAGGCGGCCACCTCCATCATCATCGGCGACTTGGGCAAGTGGAAGTTGGTAATCATGCAGTTGGCCACCGTGAAGTTGTAGGGCGGGAAGATGAATTTGTTCGTCCAGCCTTTGTAGGGCTTGATTTTTCCGCCGATGGTCATGGCTGTTTCGAGGGCTTTCAAAGAAGTGGTGCCCACGGCAAACACGTTGTTGTGGCGCTCGTTGGCCTCGTTGACCAAAGTGCAACATTCCTCGTCAATGTACATTTCCTCTGAGTCGGGCTTGTGCTTGGTGAGGTCTTCCACTTCGATGTCACGGAAGTTGCCCATGCCGGGGTGCAGGGTCAGTTCGGCGAAGGAGGCACCAATGATTTCGAGGCGTTTCATCAGGATTTTGCTGAAGTGCATTCCTGCGGTTGGGGCCGAAACGGCACCTTCCACCTTGGCATAGATGGTCTGGAAGTCCTCGGCATCCTCGGGGCGTTCCTCGCGATTGAGTTCCTTCGGGATGGGCGTGTGGCCAAGCCCCGAAAGGGTTTTCTTGAACTCGTCGTAGGTGCCATCATAAAGGAAACGCAGTGTGCGGCCACGCGAGGTGGTGTTGTCAATGACCTCGGCCACCAACTCGTCGCCTTCGCCGAAATACAATTTGTTGCCGATGCGGATTTTGCGTGCCGGGTCGACGAGCACATCCCAAAGGCGGCTCTCATGGTCCAATTCGCGGAGCAGCAGCACCTCGATCTTCGCACCAGTCTTTTCCTTCTCGCCGTAGAGTTTGGCGGGGAACACCTTAGTATTATTAATGACAAACACATCGCCATCTTTCACATAGTCCACCAAGTCCTTGAAGATACGGTGCTCAATCTTTCCGGTCTTGCGGTCGACGACCATCATTCGGGCCTCATCGCGGTTTTGCGTGGGTTGCAGCGCAATCAGTTCGCTGGGCAGGTTGAATTTAAACTGTGATAGTTTCATTGTATGCTGTTTTTGTTGCTTTTCATCCAAAACAAACTACAAAGATACGACAAAAACGGAATTTTGTCAAGTAAATTTTGATAAAATGTTGATTTTCAGTCTTGTTTTTGCTGCTTTTCCTCTTGTTCCCTCTTCCACTCCTTAAACGCTTCTCCAGTTTCAACGATATGCTGCCTGAACTTCTCCAACGGCCAAGCGTCCTCCACGCGGAAGTCGCCGATGCGGGTGCGGCGTAGCGAGGTGAGGCAGGCACCGTTGCCCAAGGCCTTGCCGAAGTCGTTGGCGAGGCTGCGGATGTAGGTGCCTTTGCTGCAAGTGACCTCGAAGTCGAGTTCGGGGAAGCGGTCGAGGCTGAGTTTGAAGTCGTCAATATGGATGTCGCGGGCTTTCAGTTCGATTTCCTCGTCGGAGCGGGCGTAGTCGAAGGCGCGTTTCCCCTTGATTTTGATGGCGGAATACTTCGGCGGGTATTGCTTGATGTCGCCGATGAACTGCACTCGTGCGGCTTCGATTTGTTCTGGCGTGATTCCGTCAGTAGGGAAGAAGGCATTAGGCTCGCTCTCCAAGTCGAAAGTAGGAGTGGTTTGTCCTAAAAGAATCGTTCCAGTGTAAGTCTTCACCTGCGCTTGGTAGGTGTCGATTTGCTTGGTCATCTTTCCAGTGCAGATGATGAGTAGGCCTGTCGCCAAAGGGTCCAAAGTGCCCGCATGGCCGACCTTCAGTTTGCGGATGCCATAGCAACGGTTGACCAACGACCGGATGAAGTTGACCGTGTCGAACGACGTCCAGTCCAAGGGCTTGTCGATGAGGATGACCTCGCCGCTTTCAAAGTCGAACATCAGGCGAAGATTATGGCGACGATGCCGACGATGGCACAATACACTGCAAACCAAATCAGTTTGCCCTTCTTCACGATGTTGATCATCCACTTGCAGGCGATGCAGCCGAAGATGAAGGCAGCCAAGAACCCGACGATGGCCGCCACGGGCGAAATGCCGCTCATGGCTTCGTGGAAACCGACCTCAAAAATGTCCTTGATGTCCAAAAGTGCCTCACCCAAGATGGGCGGAATGACCATCAGGAAGGAGAATTGGGCCAGTTTTTCCTTTTTGTTGCCGAGGAGCAAACCTGTGGCAATCGTTGAGCCTGAGCGCGACAAACCCGGCATGACGGCGCAGGCTTGGGCGATACCGATAATGAAAGCGTGCAAGGGGCTGATGTTCTCCTTTTGCCTTGGTTTAGCGAAATAGGAGAAGGCTAATAATGAGGCCGTTACCAAGAGCATGATGCCCACGATGAGCAGACCTGAGCCGAAAACTTCCTCCACTTTGTCCTTGAGTAAGAAGCCCACCAATGCCACGGGAATCATGGAAATGAGGATGTTGATGGCGTATTTCGTGCCGCCGTTCAGGTTTTGGTAACCATTCCAAGATTGTTTGGTGAACAAATCCTTGATAATCCACACGATTTCCTTCCAGAGGATGACCAAAGTGCTGAGCACGGTGGCCACATGGAGCAAAACCGTGAAAGCGAGGTTGGATTCGCCGTCTTCGAGGCCGAAAAGCGCCTGACCAATGGCCAAATGGCCGCTGCTGCTGACGGGAAGGTATTCCGTCAAGCCTTGAATAATACCGAGTAATAATGCTTGTAACCAGTTCATTTGTTTTTCCCTTTCCAGAATATTGCGACGATTTCAACGACAAAGCCAGCCAAAACCAAAATCGGGGCAAGGGTAAGTCGTTGGAAGTTAAACATTTTCTCGTTGAATACATCAGGGTCGGTGGAGCCGCCGCCAATCATCAGGATGAACCCCAATGCGATGAAGGCGAGGCCGATGAGCACGATGATGTAGTTTTGTCTGCCAAAGGGCATGACTTTCTGGTCGTCAAGGTTTTCGACCGCTTCTTTCTTTGTTGTTTCTTTTGCCATGTTATGTTGTTTAATGGTTTTTATCGTTTGATTGTTCGGGCTCTTCGACAAGTTCAGAGACCCTTAACTTTTATGCGTATAGTCGGTCAACATCGGCGTTGAGGTATTTCCGAAGGGCGAGTCGGGTGGAGAGTCCGCCGAGCAGGATGCCCAAAACAATGATGCCGGCAAAAATGCCGATGATGATGGTATAGTTTTGAATTAGTGTCAGTTCGGGAAGGCGTTTCATAAGTCCGTAAAGCAGCAAAGCCAAGAAAATGTCGGCCAACAAAGCCCCAAAAAAACCCTGCGAAATGCCGCTCTTGATGAAAGGCCGACGGATGAACGCGGGTGTGGCACCCACCAATTGCATACTGCGCACGAGGAAACGCTTCGAGTAGATGGAAAGCCGTATCGTGTTGCGTATCAATGTGATGGCGATGATGAGCATGATGAGGCTGGCCACCATAAGGGCGAGTCCTATGCGACTGACATTCTGATTAATCAGGTTGACGAGTGATTTTTGGTAGTAAACCTCCTTGACGTCCTTGTTTTTCAGCAGTTGAGCTTGGATAGCGGTGAGGCTGTCGTTGTTGGCCCAGTCCGCGTTGAAGCGCACATCGAGGGAGGGGAGGAGCGGGTTTTCCTCGTTGCCGAGCCATTGCAGGAAGTCTTCGCCGAGGTCTTCGCTCAGGCGGCGGATAGCCTCTTCCTTCGTGATGTATTCGGTGGATTTCACGGCAGGCATGGCATTGAGTTCTTGTTGCAGTTGCAGAATCTTGGCTTCCTTTACGTTGCTGTTCATCACGATTTCGAAGCCGATGTTTTCCTTGAGGTGGTTGGAGAGTATCTGCGCGTGCATCATCAGCAGGGCAAACACGCCTAACAGAAAGAGTACCAGCGTGATACTCATCAGCGACATGAAATAGGACCCTGCCACGCGGCCTTTGCTTGAACTCTTCTCGGACATTTTCTTGCTTCGTTTTTCGCAACAACGATATTTAAAACGGCAAAGATAAGGGAAATATTTCAATCCTACTTTTTGCTTTCGTTTTTTTCACTATTTTTGTGCTTTCAATCTATAATACTATGCAAGTCCTGAAATCCAACATACGCACCGACTCCGAAGAGTTCAAGCAGAACGAGAAAAACATGCTCGCGCTGATGGCGCAATACCGCGAGGCGATGTCGGCCTCGATGCAAGGCGGCGGCGAGAGTGCCGTGGCCAAACACAAGAAACGCAACAAACTCCTTGCCCGCGAGCGCATCGACCTCCTCATCGACCCGAACACGCCGTTCCTCGAACTTTCGCCGATGGCGGCCTACGACACCTATAACAATGACTTTCCCTCAGCGGGCATCATCACCGGAATCGGGGTGATTCAAGGCCGCGAAGCGATGATTGTGGCCAACGACGCCACCGTGAAGGGCGGCACCTACATGCAGTACACCGTGAAGAAACACCTTCGCGCCCAAGAGATTGCGATGGAAAACCACCTGCCTTGCGTCTATATGGTCGATAGCGGCGGCGCTTTCCTGCCCGAGCAAGACACGGTTTTCCCCGACCGCGACCACTTCGGGCGGTTCTTCTACAACCAAGCCCGCATGTCGGCCTTGGGCATCCCGCAAATCGCCATCGTGATGGGTATGTGTACGGCGGGCGGTGCCTACGTTCCGGCCATGAGCGATGAGACCATCATCGTGCGCAACCAAGGCACGATTTACCTCGGTGGTCCGCCCTTGGTGAAGGCCGCCACGGGTGAGGTGGTCACGGCTGAGGAGTTGGGCGGCGGCGAGATGCACACCTCCATCTCTGGTGTGGCCGACCACTTGGCCGAAAACGACCAACACGCCTTGCAGATCTGCCGCAACATCTTCAAGACTTTGGAAAAGTCGCATCGCCAAAAGTTGGACATGCTGCCCGTTGAGGCACCTTTATACGACCCGCACGACCTCTACGGCCTCGCGCCCATCGATTTCCACAAGTTGGTCGACCCTCGTGAGATTATCGCGAGAATCGTGGACGGAAGCCGTTTCCAGGAGTTCAAGTCGAGGTATGCCACCACGCTCGTTTGCGGTTTCGCGCATTTGATGGGCTTCCCCGTGGGCATCCTTGCCAATTACGGCGTATTGTTCTCTGAATCAGCACTGAAAGCCACGCACTTCATCGAGCTTTGCTGCCAAAGGAACATTCCGTTGGTGTTTTTGCAGAACATTACGGGCTTTATGGTGGGCAAGCAGTACGAGCAGGGCGGCATCGCCAAGGACGGTGCAAAGATGGTACACGCGGTGAGCAATGCCAACGTGCCGAAGTTCACGGTCATTTTCGGCGGGTCGTTTGGCGCGGGCAACTACGGCATGGCGGGTCGCGCCTACAGTCCGAGGTTGCTTTTTATGTGGCCCAATGCCAAAATCTCCGTCATGGGCGGCGAGCAAGCGGCCAGCGTCCTTGCCACGGTGAAGGAAGACCAGTACAAATACAAAGGTTTGGAAGTGCCGAAAGACGAAATCGCGCAGCTGAAGAAGGAAATCTTGGCCAAGTACGACTACGAAGGCTCGGCCTTCTACAGCACCGCCCGCCTCTGGGACGACGGCATCATCGACCCCGTCGACACGCGCAAAATCCTCGCCTTGGGCATCGCCGCCTCATTGAACCAGCCCTTCCCGCCACAGCAGTTTGGGGTGTTTAGGATGTGATGTTTTTGATGATTATCAATTAAATATCATAATAGTAAATGAGAACTGCACACGAACTATTCGAAGAGTTGAATTCCTATGACGAGAGCGTCAGAATCGAGGCAAAAAAGGCTTCCGAAGTCGGGCGAAGCATTATGGAAACCATTTGTGCGTTTTCTAATGAGCCTGATTTGGGTGGTGGATATGTTTTGTTGGGTGCTGTCAGGAAAGGCTTTGACGAAAACGGTTTGCCGCATTACGAGCCTGAAAATATTACAAACCCCGACAAGATTCAAACCGACATCGCCAATCAATGTGCATCGGTTTTCAATGTGCGTATTCGTCCTCAAATAGAGACAGATGTTGTTGATGGCAAAACGGTTGTCGTGGTAAAAGTGGACGAGGCTCCCGCTTCGCAAAAACCCATTTATTTTGAAAAAAGAGGCCTGCCCTATGGCGCTTATCGTAGAATAGGCCCTTCTGACCAAAAGTGTTCTGAAGATGATATGCCCGTATTCTATTCTTCAGCAGAAAGTTTTGATTGCACACTCGTAAAAGGTTCAAGTTTAGACGACATCGATGAAAATGCCGTTTCCTATTACCGAAAACTTCGTGAGAAAGTGAACCCCCATGCTGAAGAGTTAACCTACGATGACACCAATTTACTCTTGGCATTAAGAGCTTGTGAGAAAGACAGGTCTGGTACTTATGTGCTTACATACACGGGACTGATTGTTTTCGGCAAGTCAATGGCGTTGCGCCGACTAATGCCAGCCTTGCGTGTCGATTATATCCGAGTTCAGGGTAACAGATGGGTTGAAAATCCTGATAAGCGTTTCGAATCGACGATTGACATGCGTGGCGCATTTATTCTTTTGGTGAACCGTGCATTGAATGCCATTACAGATGACCTGCCCAAAGGCTTTGAACTGAAAGACGGCAACCTGCAAGCCTCAACACCTATCAATATTCCCAATGAAACATTGCGTGAAGCCATTGTTAATGCGTTTATTCACCGTTCATTCAGGGTAAACCAGCCCATTCAGATAATCAGGTATTCGAATCGTTTGGAAATCATAAATCCTGGATATTCGCTGAAGTCGCCAGAGCGACTTGGCGAGCCTGGCTCCGAATTGAGAAACCAGTATATCAGTTCCATATTCCACGAAACCAACTTGGCCGAAACCAAAGGCTCTGGTATCAAAACAATGCGTGAACAAATGAAAAAGGCGAAGTTGATGCCTCCAACATTTGAGTCAAGCAGGGAAAACAACCAGTTCACGACTCGTTTGTTGTTCCATCATTTATTGGGCAAAGAAGATATTGAATGGCTGTCGTTATTTGCCCAACATGAATTAAACAATGAACAAAGACTGTCGTTGATTTTCGTCAGAGAACTTGGAGCCATTGACAACATCACTTATCGCCAACTGAATAGCGACATCACCTCCCGTAAAGCCACTTTCGACCTTCATCGTATGTGTGAAATGGGTTTGTTTGAACTGAAGGGACAAAGCAGAAATGCTTATTATATTGCCGGGCCGAATTTAGAGCCTCATATTGGCAAAAATGACGGAGAAATGTGTAGAGCTAACAGAGAAATAAGTAGAGGTGACGGAGAAATGTGTAGAGCTAACGATGAAATGTGTAGAGCTAATGGAGAAATGTATAGAGCTGACGGAGAAATAAGTAGAGGTGACGGAGAAATAAGTAGAGGTGACGGAGAAATAAGTAGAGGTGACGGAGAAATAAGTAGAGGTGACGGAGAAATAAGTAGAGCTTTCCCAGAAACTGTTATTAATAGGATTAGAGGCATAAAGAAATGGGCTCCTGCTGATGAAATGGAAAAACTAATCCTTGAAATGTGTGAAATAAAACCATTGAGTCTTAATGAGTTATCTGAACTATTAAGCAGAAGGCCAACTTCTATCAGATATCAATATATCAATCCTCTCCTCAAACAAGGCAAACTCTTCTACACCATCCCCGAAATGCTCAACCATCCCAACCAAAAATACACTACAAAGAAAAAACAGTAATCATTGCAACTATGAACCAGCAAGAATTAAAGCATATTTGAATAAAGCAAAATGATGCTCTTGAGAACCCACAATGATATTTATGTGGTGACAATTGGATGTTTGAAGGATTAGGCTGGTCATGTTTATATTATAGTGTCGATGTTTTTGAAGTTCAGAAATGCGACGCTGAAGATGTCAATGGTTCCGAGGGGTTATAGGCGGAGGTTATCGACGTGTGTAGGATGGTCGGTCATGGTGTTAAAAGAAAAAAAAGATAGTGAAAATAGGGGTTAAAAACTCTTCTCATCAATTCTCCTCATTAGGATTGATTAACTCAACTGTCCAACCTTGCGGGACAATATTTTCATTTTCCCAATGTGCATCTTTGTTTTTGCGGAAGGTTCCTCTTGCAGCGGCTCCTTTGAGCCAATCTTTTAGACAATCCTTTGCATCAATATTTGTCGCCAACATTTTTATATTAGATAGTAAAGTGCAATTAGAGAATATGCCCCAATAGCATGCCTCAGTCAGGTTCTTAGCAGGTAATACAGGTGCGTATTCTAGTGAAGTACAATTAGAGAACATGTCAGAATAGCAATTAATAGCTAAGTTTTCAACGGGCAGTTCTGGGGCATTTTTTAAAGAAATACAACCAGAGAACATTTCGGTATAACAACCCAAAGCCAAATTTTTAGCAGACAATGTAGGGGCGTTTTCAAGCGAAGAACAATTAGAGAACATTCTAAAACAACACCAATCAGCCAAATTCTCAGCTGACAATTCAGGGACTTCTTTTAATGAAGTACAGCCAAAGAACATGCTCTCATAACAACTTTTAAACAAACATTTAGCAGGTAACTTGGGAGCATATTCTAGCGAAGTGCAATTAGAGAACATCTTTTGGTAACAATTTTCAGTCAAATTCTCAGATGGCAATTCAGGATAAAATTCTAAAGAAGTACAACCAGAAAACATGCCTTTATAGCAATGATTCGCCATGTTCCTAGCTGGCAATTTGGGGGAATATGTTAAAGAAGTGCAATCATTAAACATATCTAAATAGCACTTTTCCGCCAAAGTATAAGCTGGCAACTCTGGAGCAATTATCAACGAAGTACAACCATCAAACATGCCCGCATAACACCATTTAGCCAGCCTTTTAGCGGGTAATTCAGGGGCTTTTTCTAAAGAAGTACAACCATTAAACATATTTGTATAGCAAAACTCAGCCAAAGTATCAGCTGATAATATAGGGGCTTTTTTTAACGAAGTACACCGAAAAAACATATTTGAATAGCACCGTTTAGACAAGTTCTCGGCTGGCAATTCAGGGGGATATTCTAAAGAGGTACACCCCCAGAACATCCCAAAATAGCACCTGTCAGCCAATACTAAGGAGGGTAACTCAGGTGCAACAACCAATTGTTTGCAGTTTTTGAACAAACCATCAAACCTGGCTTTAGATGTTTCTGCTTTATCATAGTGTTTATAGTCAACCAAGGTACGTATATCTCCAGTACAAATGACTTCAGCATTGGAAGCAAACGAAATAGTGGCTCCTATTGCAATCTTATGAATTGTATCTTTAAAAAAAATAGTCCCATTATTACTTTCACCTCTAAGTAACAGTTTTCCACGTTCTCCTCCAAACACAATGTTTTGGGTTGCTAACGGTTTCCATCTGCTTTCTCCAACTGAATACTCTAGTGTAGGAACTGTATCTGACAGATGGAATACTTGTGTAAAGTCTGATTCAAAAGTGATATAAGGTCTTGTATAGCATCTGAAATAAACAATTGTTTTAGGCAAATACACAACTAACAATCCGGCTGCTAAGGTTATGAGTAACATGTTTGTACGTGATGCATCAATATGCTGCCTTAACCATTGCAAGCCATTGCGTATTATTTTAAAAGAATGGTTTTTTATCCAATTCCAACCCGAATATTTTGGATTATGAAGGCGTTTCAGCATTTTCATTGGTATAGATGTTTAATCATGCAGCAAATATAGAAAAAAATATGCTTTCCTTTCTTTGGATGGTTGTTTTGCATTTGTTGGCAGATGCCACGGAGGGCGACGAATTTAGCGAATTTTTTCTGTTGTCCTATGACAATAGAGAAGACGGAGATTGTTTATGAAAGTTTATTGAATAAGAAAAACAAGGCCAATAACGCTGCAATTCACGCTCAATATCGGTCGTTTGTGTATAATACTCATCCTTTTTCGCCGTTTTGACTGCATTTAGGTTCTTGTTTGCCATAGTTGTAAGGGTTTAATCATGAAACAATTCCCTCTCTTCGGGCATAATCAGGTCCCAGTCCTCAAGGGCTTCCAAAGGAGTTAGATGATGGCGGCGGGCAATTTTGTATTCTCGGGTCATTCCGTAGCGGTCGGCTATCCTCATAGCGATACGGTCTTGGGCAATGTATTTGTTTTTCATGGCTTTGAAAGGGTTTTGAGCATTTCGCCTTTCAAAGAATCACAAAAAAACAACCGTGAGTCCCTGTCTACTCCGAGGTTGTGGAATACCTATAGTACCAACAGAAAGCTCACGGTATTTCCGTGAGCGTTTCTTGCCTTTTACGGTACTACATTGAAACTTCCACATTTCGGAGTAGTTGAAAAGCAAAAACGCTTTAATTATATGTAACTATTTTATTTTTAGCTCTTTAATTCTCGGTCGATTTGATTAGTGACTGTTCGTAGGATTAATCGCTGCAAAGATAGAATTTTTTTCATTGGATTGTGACAAATTCCCCATTTCGATATTTTTCCTATCTTTGCCCCCATCATCATAAACTTATTGATATGAAAAAATACTCCTTTATCTTCTTTTGTTTGGCTTTAGGACTCTTCACAAACTCCTATGCCAACAATCCCGTCAAACTCCAAAGCCCCGACGGAAATCTTGAACTGAAATTCGATGTCATCGACGGCATCCCGCAGTATTCCCTTGACCGTGCAGGGAAACCCGTCGTGCTGCCTTCGAAGATGGGCTTCACCCTCGAATGGCGCGATGACCTCGCCCATGCTTTTGTGCTGAAAGACACGAAATACAGCACTTTCGACGAGACTTGGGAACCTGTCTGGGGCGAGGAAGCGCAAATCCGCAACCATTACAATGAAATGCTCGTCACTTTAGAGCAGCCCATTGGTTCTGTGGAGAGTATGGACCATTCGACCGAGAAAAAGGCCACAGTCATGCAGATTCGTTTCCGCCTTTACGACGACGGCCTCGGCTTCCGCTATGAGTTCCCCATGGAGAACGCCTTGGTCTATTTCTGGATCAAGGAGGAACTGACTGAGTTTGCCATGACGGGCGACCACAAGGCTTGGTGGATTCCGGGCGACTACGACACGCAGGAATACAATTTCACCGAATCGCGGCTGTCGCAGATTCGTGACTTGTGGGATGCCGGGCACAAAGACGGCGGCTGGCCTTGGACGGCGTTCTCGCCCACGGGCGTACAGACCGCCTTGCAGATGAAGACCGACGACGGCCTTTACCTCAACATCCACGAGGCCGCCACCCTCGACTTCCCCACCATGCACCTCGACCTGCTCGAAACCGAAAACTCTCAACTCTCAACTCTCAACTCTCAACTCACTTTCCGCGCTTTCCTCTGCCCCGATGCCACAGGCTACAAAGGCCGCATCCAAGCCCCTTGCGTCACGCCTTGGCGCACGGTGATGGTCTGCACTTCGGCCACCGATGTCCTTGCTTCGCGCCTGATTCTCAATCTCAATGAGCCTTGCGCCTTGGAGGATGTGTCGTGGATTCACCCCGTGAAGTACATGGGCGTTTGGTGGGAGATGATTTCGGGCAAGAGCACTTGGGCCTACACCAACGATTTCCCCTCGGTGAAACTCGGCCAAACCGACTACGAACACGCCAAGCCCAACGGCACCCACGGCGCCAACAACGCCAACGTGCGCCGCTACATCGACTTTGCCGCCGCCAACGGCTTCGACGGGCTGCTCATCGAGGGCTGGAACATCGGCTGGGAGGACTGGTACGGAAAACAAAAGGAATTTGTCTTTGACTTTCTCACACCTTATCCCGACTTCGACCTTCCCGCCTTGAACAAATACGCCCACGAGAAAGGCATACGCCTCATTATGCACCACGAAAGCAGCGCATCCACTGTGAATTACGAGCGTTGGATGGAAAAGGCCTACACGCTGATGAACCAATACGGCTACAACGCCGTGAAAGGCGGCTATGTGGGCACCATCATCCCCTTCGGCGAGGGCCACTACAGCCAACCCATCAACAACCACTACCACTATGCCATCACTGAGGCTGCCAAGCACCACATCATGGTGAACGCCCACGAAGCGGTAAGGCCCACCGGCCTTTGCCGCACTTGGCCCAACATGATTGGCAACGAGAGCGCGATGGGCACCGAGTTCCAAGAGCGCATCAAGCCTGGGCACACCACCATACTACCTTTCACGCGCTTGCAAGGTGGCCCGATGGACTACACGCCCGGCATTTTCGAGACCGATATGGGAAAAATCGTGCCGTGGGGCGGAAAGATGAAGACCACCATCTGCAACCAACTCGGCCTTTATGTGACCTTCTATTCGCCGCTGCAAATGGCCGCCGACTTCCCCGAACACTACGAACCATTTATGGATGCCTTCCAGTTCATCAAGGATGTGGCCGTCGATTGGGACCAATCCATTTATCTTATGGCCGAGCCTGGCGAATACATCGTGACGGCGCGTCACCCGAAAATTTCCACATTGAACAAGGCCGCCGAAGGCGTTGGCACGCTTGCCGACGGCAAGAAAGGCGTTATCTCCAATGCCACACGATTCGTTTATGACATTCCCGACGACATCCAACTGTTAACTGACAACTATCAACTTCCAACTCCAAAAGATGTATGGTACGTTGGCGGCATCACCGACGAGAACGCCCGCGAGGTCAAGGTGAAACTGGATTTCCTGAAACCCGGCGTGAAATACGAGGCCACGATTTATTGTGACGCCAAAGATGCTAACGGCATTCCCGACGAGCGTTACAATCCGCAAGCCTACACCATCACCAAAAAGACGGTGACGAACAAATCGGAATTGAAACTGAGGATGGCACCTTGCGGCGGTTTCGCGGTTTCGCTGCGGTCGCTATAACAGGTTCTTAGTCGACAGCAGCCCGCAAGCCGCGTCGATGTCCTGTCCGCGCGAGGCGCGGATGGTGGCGATGATGCCCTTTTCGTTCAGCGCGTCGCGGAACCACGTCATGGTGGCCATGTCGGGGCTTTTCAGCGGGATGTTCGGCACGGCGTGATACCTTATTAAATTAATGCGGCAACGGGTGCTGCCGAGCAGCCTTGCGATTTCCTTGATGTGTTCCTTGCTCGCGTTGAGGTCCTTGAAGACGATGTATTCAAACGACAGGCGGCGTTGTCCGTGCCAGTCGTGTTGCCTGACGGCGTGAATCACCTCCTTGATGGGATAGGTCTTCTCGACGGGCATCAGCTTGAGGCGCTCGTCGTGGAAGGGGCTGTGCATCGAGACGGCAAGGTTGCATTTCGACTCTTCGAGGAAACGTTTCATGTTGGGGATGAGGCCGCAGGTGGAGACGGTGATGCGCGTGGGGCTCCAGCCGAGCGCCCATTCTTGCGTGAGGATGTCCAACGAGCGCATCAGGTTGTCGTAGTTGGCCAAAGGCTCGCCCATGCCCATGAATACGATGTTGGTGAGCGTGTCGAACTCGGGCAGGCTGAGGATTTGGTTCAAGATTTCGGCCACGGAGAGGTTCTTCTGGAAGCCCTGCTTGCCCGTGGCGCAAAAGAGGCAGTCCATCTGGCAGCCCACCTGCGTGCTGACGCATAAGGTGGCGCGTTCCCTGTCGGGGATGTAGGCCGCCTCCACGAAATGCTCGCCGGCGGGGAAGAGGTATTTCTTCGTGCCGTCGGTCGACAACTGTTCCTTGACGGGAGCCTTCAATCCTGTTTCATAATGTTCCGACAGCAAGGCCCTTGCACTCTTGCTGAGGTTGGTCATGCCGTCAAACGAGGCGCAACGCTTCAGGTAAATCCAGTCCACCAACTGTTTGCCCGTGAACTTGGGCAGTTCCATTTTCTCGACCACCTCTTGTATCTCGGCGGGGGTCTTGCCTAAAAGTATCTGTTTTTCCATGCCGCAAAAGTAGGAAATTATTCATTATTGGGGTTTTTTAAAAAAAATTCTTGCGTGAATTGGATTTTTCGTATTTTTGCGCCCTGTTTCAAAAGGGGCATGAATTGTATTTGCTTGAAATATAATCCAATAAATGATGTTTTGTCGGTTTCGGCAAAAGATTATCCCATTACCCCCCCCCCCATCAATATATCTGATAATCAACAAGTTACGATTTTTATTGCACAACATACGGGCATTTGGCCAAAAGCCGGATGCCTTATGGGCTTGTGCCTTGAATCATTTTTCAAAACAACATAAGGGCATTTCTATAAATTGCCTGCAATTTTTATCTTAAATTCAATAAAATTCATATAATCAACAAATTAGAAAATTCTTAAATTCTCAAATTCTTGATAATTAGAAATCCCTATAACAACAATTAAAATGAAGAAATTCAAACATTTGAAGAAATCGTTGATGTTTTCGCTTGGGCTGGCAGCGCTGATGCTTCAGGCCGTTCCCGTGAACGCCCAAGTCATCAACCACGGGCTGCTGAAGAATCCTTACAAGGAGCAAAGCGACCAAGGAGGAATGTTGCGGGCACGCTCGCAAGGCGGCTACAGCGTCGCGACCGAACAGTTTGGCAGCGGCACAAGCGGTGCCTACAACATTGGCACCGAGCAATTCGGAAACGACGCCCCGCTTGGCGGCGGTCTATTCATCATGGCAGCGGCTGGCGCTGCATACGCATTTAAAAAACGGAAAATGAACAAGTAAAAAAACACTATCAAAATGAAAAAACTTAGCGCAATCATCATCGCAATGGCACTCGTGCTCGGAATGGCCCAGTGCAAGAAACAGGAAACACCCACCACGTCCAACGCCAATGACGGAATGGTATACATCACCGTGAACGTGGATAACGGCGGCGGTCGTCATCATATTGAACCCAGCGTGGGAGCGTATGTCTTCACCAATGGCGACGCCCTCTATGTGGGCAACGACGGCCATTATGTCGGCACTCTGACCTATAGCAACGGCACTTTCAGTGGCACTATCGATAGCCCCGTCTCAACCGACTACCTTCACTTCTATTTTTTAGGTGGTAAAGAACCCGCATCTGCACCTACTACAAACACCACCGATTTCACCATCAATATTGCCAACCAAAGCAGCAATCTGCCCATTCTGGCATATGGCCGTTCTACTGAGTTTTATGGTGCATCCTCTTATACCACCACATTGAGGAACAAGTGCGCCTTGGTGAAGTTTGATCTTGTCATGGCTACAAACGATGCTGTTACTGTGTCAGGCATGCTGACCGAGGCTACCATAGACTTTGCAACTCCGGGCATTACTCCAACGGCAACCACTGGCACTATGACCCTCTATTCGGAGAGCGAGACCGAAAAATGGGCCATCCTGCTGCCGCAAGATGAAGCCATTAGCAGTTTTACTGTCAATATTGGAAGCAAGTCATACACTGTTTCGGGTTCCTATTCCATTACCAACAATGGCTATATTAATGGCGGTATTGAGGTCGTGAATGCTACTATCGTTAATCTTGGTGAAGTTGCTGATGACTATGTGGCTCAGAACAATACTATTTTGACAGGCACGCTTGCCGAAAACCACAAGATTTCCATCGCTGCTGGTGCTACCGTGATGTTGAAAAATGCCAACATTAACGGAGATAACACTTGGAATGATGGCAACCATGCTGGCATCACATGCCTTGGCGATGCCACCATTATCTTGGATGGTACAAATAAAACAAGAGGATCTAATTACGGCTATCCTGGTGTCTTTATTGCCTCTGACTGCACTCTCACCATCCGCGGCGACGGTTCTCTTAATGCAAATGGCTACGGTGGCGCCGGTATTGGTGCAGGCGATGGCGATGAAGGTGCCGGAAGTTGTGGCAACATAGTTATCAAGAGTGGTAACATCACAGCACTAGGGGCTGGTGCAGGATGTGCTGGCATCGGTGGAGCAAAACGTAGCAATTGCGGTAACATAAGCATTGAGGGCGGTACCATTACTTCCAATGGAGCAACCGGTGGCGCTGGCATAGGCGGAGGCCCTTTCGGTAGTTGCGGCGACATCACTATCAGCGGAGGCACTGTTACTGCTGAATCCCTATGGAATGGTGCTGGCATTGGTGAAGGTAAGGATGGCACATGCGGCATTATCACTATCGGATATGGAATTACTAAGGTTACAGCCAAGAGGGATCAATATGGTATGGAAGATGAACCCCATTCACAATGCATAGGAAAGAGCCAAGGTAGTTCGAATACAGTTACAGTTTCTGTTGCCGCTGACCTAAGCGACACCGGAGAAGGCGGAAAAACCCGTACTATCCAGCATTAAATTTATTGAAAACCAATTACGCAAGGCGGCTCCCGTTCTTCCGCATTTGCAATGCGGAAGCCGTGAATATCAGCATTTGCAATGCGGAATGATATAAAATAAACCTAATCAAACCTATGGAAGGCGGCCTTCATTTTTGAGGGCCGTCTTTTTTTGTGTTTTGGCGTGTTGCGTCTGCCACGGTGTTTCGGCAGGTTCAGCAACCATGCGACAGCCATATAGGGTTGGGTTTGTAGGGCTGTCGCACTGCGGCAGCCGAATGATCGTATTGCGGCAGCCGCGTAAGATGTCCGTATGCCTGTCGGGGTGCTGCCTGTCGGGGTGCTGCCGTAGGTCGCGACCTACGGTTAATGGAGTATGACCCCGTTGGGGTCGCCCCTCATCCTATGAAAGCAGAACCCACATTGCGGGCGAAGACCCGCAATCTCCCGTTCATAAACCGTGAATATCGGCATTTGCAATGCGGGAATAAACGATAATCGGCGGGGGTTGTGTTTTTTTGGCAGGGGTTTCGTTTTTTTTAGGCAGGGGTTGCATTACATTCCACCCCTGCCTAATATCCACCGTCACTCCGTGACTTTGTTTGGCACGCGGTGAACCCCGACGGGGTGACGGCAATGCAGGCAGGCGGTGTGAACCCCTGCCGATGTGTTGGTGGGCGTCTGCCACGTTTCACGTCGTCGAATCTCACTATTTGCGGCAGCCGTATGGTCATACGCTGTGAGTGATGTCGCCTGCTTACTGGTATGCCGTCCCAAGGGATGGGGCGGTGCTGGGGAAACCCGTGAACCTGGGCAGTTCCATTTTCTCGACCACCTCTTGTATCTCGGCGGGGGTCTTGCCTAAAAGTATCTGTTTTTCCATGCGGCAAAAATAGGGAATTAATCCTTGATTGAGAGATTTCCGCATGATTTGTTCCTGTTTTCTTTGCAATTGCGGAAATTTGTTTATTTTTGCACCTCCAAATACGATAGAAGATGAATAGAATTATGAAGAGAAAAGCCAATGCGCTTTCATTATGTTTGGCAGCGGCTCTGCTGCTCGGACTGAGCCAGTGCAAGAAACAGGAAACCCCGATTACTCCTTCGACTCCTGAAGAAACAGAGGAAGGAATTCACATTACCCTTGATGTAGAAGATGGAGGCAAGCATGTAGTGATTCCGGGTACAAATACTGCAGTAGTGAATTACTCATTCGGCGACAAGATTTATGTAGGCGATGGCACTAAATACATCGGCACGCTGACCAACACGGGCAGCACGGGAGGAACAAGTTCGCATTTTGAAGGCACTATTCTCTCGCCCAGTTCCGAAACGCTTCACTTCTATTTTGTGGGTGGCCTTGAAACAGGTACTCTGACAAAAGGAACAACTACATCATTTACCGTAAACATCAGCGACCAAAGTAGCAATTTACCTGTACTTTCATACGGGAATGCCCCTTATGCCAAGGATGCTACTTCATACACTTGTATGCTCGAAAATAAGTGTGGTTTGGTAAAGGTCGGGCTTAATTACAGCACTTCAAATGTTGTCAAACTGATGAGTAATAGTAACATTAAGACTCAAGCGTCTATTAATTTTAATCTTAGTAACCCATCAAATCCATCCGAAGGTTTAGATCCAATCACTGCGGCTGAGAATAGTGAAACAAACAATATCACTCTTTATTCTCAAAACGGGAAAGAAAAATGGGCTATTTTGCTTCCAACAAATATAGTTAACAACACTTTTGTTACAATCGGAACTGAAACCTATACTTATGGAGTAAGCGTGCCTGTTTTAGGGATTAACAATTATATAAATTCTGGAATCACCATTGATAACCATCCAGAGTTTTCTGTAAGTAATAGTACTAAAGTCATGTTCTCCAAAGGTAATCTGCAATATCAGGCTTCTCCTGCCACTTGGCGTTTTGCCGAAAACCAATGGGATTATGTAGGAAACAATGACAATAACAATTCTATGTCTGCTACAAGCGGAAATTGGATTGACCTTTTCGGTTGGGGAACATGGGGAAGCAATGGCAATCCTCTCAATATTTCAACGGACCTTGAAGATTATACTTGGAGTGAATTTACTGAAACGCTTGATGGCCATAATGACTGGCGCACATTATCACTAAATGAATGGGATTATCTTTTAAAAGAACGTGCTGTCAATGATGTACCCATTGCTCGTTATGCAAAGGCTATGGTAAACAATGTTGCGGGACTCATAGTGTTTTCAGACAATTATTCTCAACCTCTTGAAGTGACTCCTCCTGCCAACATCAATGATGCAAGCGCACTTTATACGGGAAATAATTATAGTGCTGATGAATGGAACACTTTGGCAGATTATGGTGCAGTATTCTTGCCTGCTGCGGGCAATCGTACTGTTACAACTGAAACTACAACAGAGGGTGAACCTCCTACAACTACTATTAAAATAAATGAAGCAGGTAATAAAGGTTATTATTGGACCTCTACAGAATCAGGAAACGCCAAATGTATTATTGATTTTAATTCTTCCAGCATTAATACTGATAATACGACAGAAGACCCCACATTTGGTTGTTCAGTGCGTCTCGTGCGTGATATTGAATAAACGATGAAGAATATGACCTTGCTTTTCGGTCTGTTGGTGGCGTTGTTCGCCATGCCGTCATGCGGTTCTTCTTCGGGAAGCCAAACTGCTGAAACAAAAGTGATTGTACCTTTGGAAACCGCCACGCAAGATACCGTTGTGGCCATCCCTGCCGATACAGCGACATATTATTCCGAGGTAGTCAACAAGAAAAACTGCTTCATCATCATCTCCAAACCCGAGTATCGGCTGTATGTTTGCGAAGTGGTCAACGGCGACACGGTCAAACGTGTGCATTATCCTGTCTGTGTGGGACTTGCAAAAGGCCAAAAGCAAAGGAAGGGCGACATGAAGACCCCCGAATGTACCGCCGAAAATCCTTTTACCATCACTGAAATTGTGGATGCCTCCAAATGGACGCACGACTTCGGCGACGGTCGCGGCTCGATTTTGTCCTACGGCAACTGGTTCATGCGCCTGAAAACGCCTGGCCATTCGGGCATTGGCATTCATGGCAGCACCAACAACGAAAGTTCGGTGCCGGGTCGCGGTAGCGAAGGTTGCATCCGATTGAGAAACAACGACTTGGACGAACTGAAAGCCAAGTATGCCTTTGTCGGGATGCGAGTCGTGATTTTGGCCGACGAATAACTAATTGTAGTAGAAAAACTCCCAAGCATCGTTTCGCAAGGGGCGGTCGGCGAGGGTACACACGGAGATTTTGCCGTTGTTGCCTATCTTTTTCAGCCGCGTGAGTAGGGCTTTCCTTTCCTCGAAATGTGAAACGAATTGGTAATCCTCTATGACGATGTAGTCGAATTCCCAGTTTTCGATGGCATCGGGCAGGCGGCCTTTTTCCCACATGGCGGTGAGGCCTTTACGTTGCATTTGCAGGAACGGCCCGTTTTGCGGGAAGCCGTAAAGACAAACGATTTTGGCGTCGCGGGGTATGCCGAGCGAATCCAAAAACACATCGGCATCCTTATAATTAATGTAACTGATGTGGCTCAGGTCGTTGTCGTCACGCCGCTCGATTTGCGTTTTTGTGACATTGAACACCATTATGGCGCAAATAATGCCTACAAAAACACATATCATCCCATTGGAATTGAGGCTCTTAGGCAACACATTGAGCAACAATGCGATGAGGATGAGAACGGGAAGGAAAAAGGTGTCGATGAGGTAATAATCGTGATTGGGCATTTGCTGCATCATCGCCACGCTGAACAGCAGGCAACCGAAGACTTCAATGAGGGGAAGCCACCAAAGTGAAAGCGGTTTCCGCGAAGAAGAGACAGTCGCTTCCTTTCTTGTTGATTGATAAATGGCAATGCCGATGGCGATGAGCGCAATCAGCAGAAAAACAAGGTATTGGAACTTCTGGAAATAATGGAATCCCCAATTGTCGTAGGCCTTGGCGATGAGTTCCTTGGCATCTTGCCAATCTTCGGGCGGTAGCAGTTGGTTCAGGAAAATGGTGCCGTAAAGATTGCGTAAGTGCCTGTTCCATAGGAAATAAGCCATGAAAACCAATGCCGAAACGAGGACAGCGGGCAGTTTGTCGGGCCATGTGCTTTCTTTTCGGAAAATGCGCAACGCCTCAAAACAAAGGATGGCAATAAGCTCAATGGCAAAAGTGGTGCGCATGAGCATGGCCAAGGTGAGGAAGACCATGCCGAGGTTGAAATGCCTTTTGGTGTGGCCGTCGTAATACTTCAGATAAAACCATAACCCAATGATTCCCAATGACAAAGCAGGAATACTGGGTAGAAAACCATTGAGGAAATAGACATAGACGGGTGAAGTCAGGGCGATGGTGGTGACAAGGATGGATCTCAGCCAATCATCAGTGAGCCGCAAAGCGATTCGATAGAGAAAAAACAGCCCGACGAAGCCCCAAAGCATGGTCCAAAGGCGGAACACCCAAGGTGAGGTGGTGCCAAAAACTTGCATCAGCAGGGCGGCGCAATACTCATGGATGGGGAAGTCGGCGGCGGTGATGGTTGTTTCGGAAGCTGTTTTCCACCAGTCAGGGAACTGCTTGTTGTAAATCATCGTTTCGGGGTGGAACAGGTCGAAACCGTTGTTAATGAATCCGATAGCGAGTGCATAATGGTCTTGCTCGGCCCATGCGTGGATGTGGTTGGGGTATTCGTCCATGTAATCTTTTTGGATGAACAATCCCGCGATGACAATCATCAAAAAGGCGGTCAGTAGGCCGAAGGGGTTGTTATCGGTTCGGGGCTTCATGGCGGTGGTTTTTACAATTCCCAAGGTTCGTCCAAGTCAATGTCCCAGCCGGCCTTCAGGTCAAGCAGGTCTTTGTATTCGATGACGGTTTCGGGCAAGGTGCGGCGGTGATAGTTGCCCGTGCTCCACTTGCCGTTGCCGTCGGCATCGAGGATGGCGCGGAGCTTGTATTTCGCAGGAGCGAGATGCTCAAACATCACCTCTTCTTTCTTTGTAATCGTCTGTTGCTTAAGCACTTTCCCGTTCTCGTCGGTGAGTTGCACGACCACTTGTTTCATGCCCTCGGGCGGAATCACGGTGATGTAGATGTTGCCATATTCGTCATCCTTCAGGCGATGAAATTCGGCCTTGATAGGCTCGTGCGTTCGGCCACGGATGCCGAAAAAGACCGAGTCGGGAATCTCGATAGTGTAGTTGATATCGTCCTCAAGGTCGGCCATCAGTTTGTATTCCATACCGTATTCGTCGGCTTGCTCAAAGACAAGTTCGTTGTAGGAAACAATTGTGTCTCGTTTGAAAACTGCCGAGTCGCGCATCTGGTATTTGACGATAGGTTCGGAGAATTTCAGGATGAAATCATCGCCGGACTTGAGTCCGCCATGAATGATGGTGTTGTTGCTGACCTTCAGTTTCTCAGGCTCACGGTTGCGCCTCCTGTTGCCCCCTGACTCCTTGAATTTCAGGCTGTAGCGCAACGAGTCATTAATAACGGTGTCGTGTTTTACTTGCACCCAAAGGCTGTCTTTCACATTGGGCGTGAAATACCACCAAACCGTGTCATGCTCAGCGGAATGTAGAGCGACAAGGTTGAATGTGTCGGGCAGCATTTCGGGGGTCATCACGACGGCTTCCTTGGCGGGATGGCGGAATACGAATCGCAGCAATCCTTCTTCGACGAGCTTCTTCTCCAAAAGCACCTGCGTAGAGTCAACCTCCGTGAACATATAAAGCGTGAGGTTCAAGGCGTTTTGGTCGAAAATGCGCCGGGGCACTGTGTCTTTCTGAATGATGATGGCGGAATCGGGCATTGTCCCGATGGTGTCATTCATTGACAAAGTGTCGTTGACCAATATGGTGTCATTCATCAACAAAGTGTCCTTAGCCAATGTGTCATTGGCCATCATCAAAGTGTTATTGACGAACAAAGTGCTGTCCGTTGCCATCGTATCCACCACTTGCGGCCTCGAAGTTTGCGGATAGGAGGCTGGCACCAACGAATCCAGAAACGCCACTTCTTCATTGGGCAAATCGAAGAAAAGGTTGGAGTTCACATCCTTGAGGGCGAAAACCAGATACCTCTTGTCGGCCAATCCATTGAGGCGGAAATGGCCTTCCTTGTCGGTCTTGGTGATGTAGTTAGGCTTGGTGTTCAAGGGCAACGAATCAAGGTTGTCGCGGTCGGCGGCATAGAGCGAAACGTAAGCTCCTTCAACGGGCTTCTTGTCCTCGGCGGTGAGCAGTTTTCCTGCGATTTGGAGCGTGTCGATATGGTCGCCGGTCGAGAAACTGTACACATAATCCTTGAATTGGTTGCCTTCGTGCAGGTCTTTGATGGCCGCGCCGAAGTTGATGGTGTAGGTCGTGTTGGCCGCCAAGGTTTCCTTGAACTTGACGATTACGGTCTTGTTCTTCAGTTTGATGTCGGGTTTCTCGCTCAGTGGTGGCGAAATCATCACGTTCTGGTTGGCGTTTTCGAGGGAGACATACTCGTCGAAAGTGATTTCGATTTTCTTCCCGATGAAATTGATGCTATGGTTTTCGGGCACGGTTCCAACCACCTTGGGCGGCGTTTCGTCCTTCGGCCCACCCGTGGGAGCCACCGCATTGGCGCAACGCTGCGCGAGGAAGGCCGTGAGCATCACGCCAATCGCAAAAAGAATATGTTTCAACTTTCGAATCACGGCTGCAAAGGTAAGAAATTGTTTAATTGTTGAGTTGTTTTAATGTTGAATTGTTGGAACGATAATTCCCAAGATTTTCAATTGTTTTTTCCCAAGATTTTCAATTTTATGCCTGAAAGCAAAAAACTTTCCCGCTTTTACGAAATGAATTCCTATCTTTGCAAGTTAAATCTTTAAATCTTGAAATTTTAAATCTTTAAATCAGAGAATATGTACAGAACGCATACTTGTGGCGAACTTCGTCTTGCCGACGCCGGCAAGCAAGTGACATTGGCCGGCTGGGTGCAGCGCACCCGCGACAAAGGCTCCCTCGTTTGGATTGACCTCCGCGACCGTTACGGCATCACCCAACTCTTCTTGGATGGCAGCAGCGACCCGAAACTCCTCGAACAAGCCCGCTCCTTCGGGCGCGAGTTCGTGATTCAGGCCAAAGGCACCGTCATCGAGCGCGAATCGAAAAACCCGAATATGCCGACGGGAGAAATCGAACTGAAAGTCAGCGAGTTCAAACTGCTCAACGGCAGCAAGACCCCGCCCTTCACCATTGAGGACGTGAGCGACGGCGGCGACGACCTTCGTATGAAATACCGTTATTTGGACATTCGCCGTAACCCCGTGCGCCAAAACCTTGAATTGCGCCATCGTATGGCGATGCTCGTGCGCAACTATTTGAGCAACCTCAACTTCCTCGAAATCGAGACCCCGATGCTCATCAAGAGCACGCCTGAAGGTGCCCGCGACTTCGTGGTGCCAAGCCGTATGAATCCGGGCGAGTTTTACGCCTTGCCGCAAAGCCCGCAGCAATACAAGCAACTGCTGATGGTGGCGGGTATGGACCGTTATTTCCAAATCGTGCGTTGCTTCCGCGATGAGGACCTCCGCGCCGACCGTCAGCCCGAGTTCACGCAAATCGACTGCGAGATGTCGTTTGTGGAACAAGAGGATGTTTTGAACACCTTTGAGGGCTTGGCCAAGCACCTTTTCAAGGAAATGAAAGGCCTCGAGTTCGACCAATTCCCGCGTATGACTTGGCACGATGCCATGAAATATTACGGCTCCGACAAGCCCGACATCCGCTTTGGGATGAAGTTCGTGGAACTCAACGATGTGGTGAAAGGCAAGGGATTCGGCCTCTTCGACAATGCTGAATTGGTTGTCGGTATCTGCGCCGAAGGCTGCTCAGAATATACCCGCAAGCAACTTGACGCGCTCACCGACTTTGTGAAACGTCCGCAGGTGGGTGCTGGCGGCATGGTCTACATCAAATACAACTCGGATGGCTCGTTCAAGTCGTCAGTGGATAAGTTCTACACGCCTGAAGACTTGAAAGTTATCGCCGACAAGTTCGGTGCCAAGCCCGGCGACCTGATGCTCATCCTCTGCGGCGAGGCCATGAAGACCCACACGCAACTCAACGCTTTGCGTCTTGAGATGGGCAACCAACTCGGTCTCCGCAAGCCTGACGAATACGCCCCGCTGTGGGTCATCGACTTCCCGCTGCTTGAATGGGACGAGGAAACGCAGCGTTACTATGCGATGCACCATCCCTTCACCGCTCCGAAACCCGAAGACGAGGCCTTGCTCGACGACCCGACTAAGTGGGGCGACATCCGCGCCAATGCTTACGACATCGTGATGAACGGCGTGGAGGTCGGTGGTGGCTCCATCCGTATCCACGACCGCACCTTGCAGAACAAGATGTTCCACACCCTCGGCTTCACCGACGAGAAGGCGCAGGAGCAGTTCGGCTTCCTGATGGGAGCCTTCGAGTACGGTGCTCCGCCTCACGCTGGTTTGGCCTTCGGCTTCGACCGTCTTTGCTCGCTCTTCGGTGGTGCTGACAGCATCCGCGACTTCATCGCTTTCCCGAAGAACAACGCCGGCCGCGACGTGATGAGCGGCTCTCCCGCCCCGATTGCCCAAGAGCAGTTGGATGAATTGCAGATTGCTTTGAATTTGAAATGATTAGAATAGGTTTGTTGCGGCGGATTTCAAATCCGCCGCAATTGAACCAAGTTTGAGAATCTTTTGATTATTAGTGTTTAGGAGTGTTCAAGGTAAAAAGAAAAACACACTTGCAATGAGTAGAATCAAAATAAGAAATTTTGGTCCAATCCGAGAAGGTTTTACTGAAAACGAAGGATGGATGGATGTCAAAAAGGTGACGGTAATGATTGGCGATCAGGGTTCCGGCAAAAGTACGGCAGCAAAACTTATATCGGTGTTTTCGTGGCTTGAAAAGAATGTTGTGCGTAAATCAATTTCAATTGAACAAATAAACACTTCTGTTTTTAGAAATCTGTGTGCCGCACAGGAACTATACGAATACTTCAAACAAGATACATTTTTGTCTTTTGATGGAGAATCTTGTGATTTTGAGTATGATGCAAAAGAGGATTCATTTAACGGCCAAATGAATACTGAAAAACTCAAAAACTATGTGTTGCCGAAAATCCAATATGTTTCTGCTGCAAGAAATCTTCTTACCTTATTGTACAATATTTCTCTTCAGAGCATTATCGACAAAGAAGGAAAAGTTTTCGATATGTCCTCAAATATTCCATTTATGGTTAGAGACCTGAACAATGAATATATGAAGGCATTGGCGGAACTTGCCAAGGATGGCTTTTCGCTGCCGATAAACGAGACAAGTGTGTACTTTCAAAACCATAACACATTTATCAAAACCAGAGGCAATAAGGTTTCAATGTCGGCGGCATCAAGCGGGATTCAATCCATAACGCCTTTGTTGCTTGTCAGTTATTATCTCTCAGAGGAGGTGCAAAAGGATTTGTCCGAAAAAATACAAGCCATTGACAACAATTTGAAAGGTAAGATAGAAAATGAACTAGCCAAAGAAAACGAGAGTCTGTCGGTGAAGTTTCAACAATTGCTATCTTTTGGAAAAGATGTTTTGAAGGACGACAAAGATTTGGTTTTGCTGGAGGAAAAATTGAGAAAGTTCATTCCCTCTTCTTTTGTCAATATTGTTGAAGAACCAGAGCAGAATCTTTTTCCCACATCCCAACAAAGAGTGATTAATAGTTTGCTTGAGTTTAACAACAAACTGGTAGATAATAAGTTGATTATTACCACACACAGCCCTTATATCATAGGTTATCTGACTTTGGCCATAAAAGCAAATGAATTGTATCACAAGGCAGAAACAGATGAGGTAAGACAAAGAATCAATGAAATTGTTCCGATGGATTCAGTGGTTAGCTATGACGACATTGCAATTTATGAGCTTGACGAAAACGATGGAACCATCAAACTGTTGGGGAGCGAAAATGGTATTCCAAATGACAATGATTATTTGGATAACGAACTCGGTGTTTTGAATGATTTGTTTAGTGACTTGTTAGATATTGAAGACTTATGCCGATAGATTTTTTCAGAGATTGTGACAGATTTGAAAGCACTCAAGCGAGATTTGGCCTATGTGATGATTCCACAGAAGGAGAAACCCTGCCTGCATATATTGATGAGGATGATTCTTCTAAATGGATTGCTGTAGTCAATAACAAGGAATCATTGTTGTTGGCGTTTTACGCCATTGATGGCTGCGTTTCTTGGTTGAGAGGCGATGGCACGGAATCAGGGAAATGTGATGGGATGCTTTGTTATGATGGCAACCGAAATGTGATTTTTGTGGAATTGAAGGACCGAACTTTGAGAAATAAAGGGTGGAGGATGGATGCAAAAAATCAGCTAAAGGAAACCATTTCATATTTTATGGAACATCACGATACACCGCTTCTCAACAAGATAGAAGCATACATTTGTAACAAAAAACAGTTGAAGGAACAGAGATATGCCCAATTCTGCAATAATTTCAAAATTGAAACCGGCGTTCATCTGTATGTTAATCGCGAAATAATAATAGAATAGCAATTCAAAATAATATAAAAATATAAATAATTGATTAACAAATAATTAAAAAACTATGAAAACATTAAAAACCTACCTCGTCGTCCTATTTGGAGTCCTCGTTCTAAGCTCCTGCTCGACGGACAAGACTATGATTGCCAAAGGCGTGAATCTCAACAAGTATGAGTACGCTTCATTGGTTCAAGCCAAAAACGGTTTCGGCACAACGACTGACATCGAAATTGAGCCGGGCATTTATGATGCCATCGAATCAACGCGCTTGCAAATGGTGGGCGACCGCCGCATCGACGACCTGACGAGCGACCAAAAAGGGAAACTCGTTTTGGTGAAGTATTCCGCCACCTCCACCGAAAAAGAATCCGTGCTCAGCGTCAGTTTCGAGGATTACATGACGGGCAAGGTGGTGGCCTCGTGCCGCTCCTCAAGCCGTAGTGCATGGACGCGTCAAAGGGATGTGGACCGTGCCATCAGGAAATTGGCTGGCCGCATTGCTTCCATTTGGAGATGAAAGTTCTCGTTCTGACAGGTTTGCAAATCTGATACGCGGGTTTCAAATCTTTAAATATTGAATCTTAAATAACAGAATATGAAACGATTATTAGTCCTTACCGGTGGCGGCGACTGCCCTGGCCTCAATGCCGTGCTCCGCGCCATCGTCAAGAGAGCCGCCCAAGAAAAAGATTGGGAGGTTTTAGGTAGCATCCAAGCCTACAATGGCATCCTTTGGGAGCCTACCGAAGTCGTCAGGTTGACGCCAGAAGTGGTGCGCGGCATCCATTTCCGTGGCGGCACCATCATCGAAACCACCAACAAGGGCGGCCCATTCAACTGGCCGATCAAAAACGCCGACGGCTCTTGGTCCACCGTCGACCGCTCGGACGAAATGCTCCGCAAACTGCAATACATGGGCATCGACGCGGTCATCAGTATCGGCGGCGACGGCTCGCAGCGCATCTCGCAGAAACTCTACGAAAAGGGTTTGAACATCATCGGTGTGCCCAAGACCATCGACAACGACCTCTCCTCGACGGAATGTACTTTCGGCTTCCAAACTGCCGTGCAAATCGCAACTGAGGCTGTCGATAAACTTGTTACTACAGCTGCTTCGCACAACCGCGTTTTCGTCCTCGAAGTAATGGGGCGCGATGCGGGCTGGATTGCCTTGCACTCCGCCATTGCAGGGGGTGCCGAGGTGTGCCTCCTGCCCGAATTTCCTTACGACATCAATGTAGTGAAGGCCCGATTGGAGCAACGCTTCAACCACGACCGTGGCTTTGCCGTAGTGGTGGCATCAGAAGGCGCACGCCCGAAAGACGGCCAGCAGGTGTTTGAAATCAGCAAAGAAGTCGGCTACGAAAACAAGAAATTGGGCGGCATCGGTCGGCGTTTCATCGAGGAGATGAAGGCTGCGGGCTTCACCCACGACATGCGCGAAACCACCCTCGGCCATCTGCAACGCGGCGGCGTGCCGATTGCCTACGACCGCGTTTTGTCGGCTGAGTTTGGTGTGAAGGCTTTCGAGATGGTTTTGAATGGGCAATTTGGCCAAATGGTGTCCTATCATCATCCCGACATTGTGGCCGTTTCACTCAAAGAAGCCGTCGCCCAGCCTAACCTCGTCACTCTCGACAGCGACTTGGTCCGCACGGCGCAAGGATTGAATATTTCTTTGGGAATCTGATAAAGAAACTACGAATTACACGAGTTTAACTATTGTTTTATTCGTGTAATTTGTAGTTAAAAACGTCGCATAATGTACATTAGTGTCATCCCCACTGCCCAACAAGCCCAAGGCATCAATTTCAGCTGCCAAACCGCCGTTGTGATTGATGTCTTGCGGGCGACGAGCGTCATTACAACAGCCTTGGAAAACGGGGCGCGAGAGGTTATTCCCGTGAAAACCGTCGAGGAGGCGCAAAACCTTTATGCGCAATGCGACACGGCCAAAACCCTTCGCGGCGGCGAACGCAACGCCTTGAAAATCGAGGGCTTCGACCTTTCCAATTCGCCTTTGGAATACAAAAAAAAGGTGGTTGAAGGCAAGACCCTTATCCTGACCACCACCAACGGCACCTACGCCATTAATAATATAATAGGTGCGGACGAGGTGGTTTTGGCCTGTTTCAGAAACGGAGTGGCTGTGGTGGAACACATTGTAGGGCTGTCACACCGTGGCAGCCGCGATATTGCAATAGTCTGCGCAGGCACCGAAAGCCATTTTTCCTTGGACGACGGCCTCTGCGCCGGAATGATTATCGAATTGCTGAAACAGCAAACCGAAGTTGAAACGGATGATTTAGGCTTGTTACTGCACCGATTCTACAACGAAAGCAAAGACAATCTATTTGGCGCTCTTTCAGGTTGTTATCATCTGAAACGACTGTTCACGTTGGGATTTTACGATGACATCAAGTTCTGCTTGGAAACGAATTGCATACAGACTGTACCTGTTTTGAAAGACGGAAAAATCGTGAGGAAATAGCATGGCAAAGAATAAATACTACGTCGTTTGGAGCGGTCGCAACCCTGGAATCTATAGCGATTGGGAGGTTTGCAAGCGCGAAATCATGGGCTGCAAGGATGCCAAATACAAGGGTTTCCCCGACCGCTTGAGTGCGGAAACGGCTTTCAAGCAAGGCCCAGATGCGTATTGGGGCAAGGATGTGGCCTCCTTGATTGACCTTTCGACCTTAAATGAGAAGCCCATCAGTCCGGCCATCGCGGTGGATGCGGCCTGCGCGGGCAATCCGGGCAAGATGGAGTATCAAGGCGTTTTTGTGGATTTCGGCACGCAACCGCCGACAACCTCGAACTTGTTCAAAAGTCAAGTCTTCCCTAACGGCACCAACAACATCGGGGAGTTTTTGGCCCTCGTCCATGCGCTAGCCTTGCAGAAGAAACACGGCTGGAAATACCCGATTTACAGCGATTCGGTCAATGCACAACTTTGGATTCGGCAGAAGAAATGCAAGACTAAACTGCAACGCAACGCCAAAAACGATTATCTTTTCCAACTCGTTGAGCGTGCCGAGAATTGGCTGAACAATAACGCCATTGAGGTGCCGATTTTGAAATGGAAAACGGAAATTTGGGGTGAAATTCCCGCCGACTACGGCAGGAAATAATATATTTATTTCCCACTGATTATGGTAGGAAATGAAAATAATACTACTTTTACCGCCCGAAAACAAGATAGAAAATGCTAAAGTTCGATTCTTTTTATTTCCAATGTCCGCATTGCGAGGCTTGGCTCGAAGGTCGCAACCTGAAGGCCGAAATGGTGAATCAGGCTATCTTGTATTCAGATGGTAAGGTGCTGAACGACAACTATATCACCACGCCGCAGAAGATGATTCTTTGTCCCTCGTGTGGACATGTCTTTTGGATTGAGCATCCCGTTGAGCCATTGATTACATACGAAAAACCCGATGCAGAGGTCTATTCGTGGAACACTTGGCGCTTTTTCGGCATCAGTTTTTCGGATAACAAGGGCAAGTTGGCCCTGATTAATCACTACAAGACTTTCCTGAAGAAAAGCCACTACGAGCCGCGAAACGAGATTTATTTGCGCCGTTTCCTTTGGTGGGCATACAACGACCTTCACCGCAACCACCAGCATGTGCGCCTGAAATACCTCCTCAACGGTTTCATGAGTTTCGGTGTGTGGCATTGCAACCGCAAGATGATTCTTGAGGGCGAAAAACTGTTTATCAAGAACTACAAGGGCTTCACCGACAACCTGAAACGTCTTTTGGCCCTGCTCGAAAAGCACCCCGAGGAACAAATCGACCTTGAATTGCCTGAAATCTATCGCGAGTTGCGCCAATTCGACAAGGTGAAGGAACTGCTTGAGCAAACGGGCAGCCGCACTTATTTCACTAACGAGATGCTGCGCCACTCCAAATGGAAAGACCCACGGGTGTTTATGGTTTCGGGATAAAAGAAAACGAGGACAGTTTTGCTGCCCTCGCTTTAAAATTTTATTATCGTATTTTATTCATAACTATTGCAGCCACCACCGAGATGCCAGTGGTTATCCTTTCCATCTTGCCATAAAACCACAATATGTCTGTGCTTACGAACCCCTAGATAACGGCAATAATCAAAACCAGTATAGAGACAATTGTCGTTAGCCTCAAAGCAATGATTGTGGTAATGCCCATCAGGATTGTCTGTAGGATGAAAAGCACCCAGTGGACAAATTGTTTGTTCTCCATGTTCATCCATACTCCACCAATTAACACCATGATCACACATTTGAACCGGGTAATTGCAATAAGGGCAAATTTGGGTTTCATCTCTCGTTAAACCATTGTTTGTAACAAAGTTGAAAGTTGTAGGAATCCATTCTTCCTCCACATTTGCATTCGTGTCCGTCTTCTTGCACGAACTCAGGCTCAAAACCGATGTAATCACCAGCCCAGCCACTAAAAAAGTCATTATAAATTTCTTCATAGTTGTGTGTTTTTATTATTCAATATTCAGTTGCTTGTCCATTAATTCACGCCGCAAAATTAAGGATATTTTTCATGCGTGCAACATTTTTTTCTTTTTTTTTCTTTTTTTCCATTAATTTCCTTGAATCAATCACGAATTTGCCCCAAATTGATTTCTGTATCATTCGAGATAAATTGCTGATAATTCGTGTTTAATAGTCATATTTCTTTCCAAGCAAGTTGAATTGCAGGCAAATGCCTCCATACAAATACTTGAAATTCTTCACACTGGCTTGCAGGCGCAGATGCTGCCAAAGCAACATATCCGTACCAAGAATGAACTCATTGCCCGTGTACTCAGCCATCAGCCTCCATTGCGGGAAAAACGCCGGCCTGAAAGTGATGCCGCCCACCACGCCGTTCCATTTGGAATTGTAACCTCGATAGAAATAACGATAGGCGAGGGTCAAACTCAACTCATTGCCTTTGAATTCGAAATGCTTGGTGGCCGCAATATACCAATTCTGGAAATAGAGTTGCACATTGTGTTGGTTGGGGAAGAAGGCCGAAGTCCAAACATCGTTGCAGCCGATGGCCACGGCGGGATGGTATTTGCCTTCTTTCAAAGGTCGGATTTTCACCGAGGCATATCTATCCTTGCTCCAGTTGATGATGTTGCCTTGGTCATCCTTACGATAGATGCGTTCGGTACATACATAACTCATTTCCAGCCAACTGAAGGGTGTAAGCGCGACATAATAATCAAAGGTGTGGTATTTTTCCCCTTGATAGAGGAAACCCGTATCAGGCATCATGTTTTTATTGAGGAAGTGCGCCCCGATAAAGGCATCGCCCTCGTGGTTCGTTTCGCCTGTAGGAACATGAACGAGTCCTGAAATGCCCGTATATTGTTGGGCTTGAGTCGTTTGTGGCAACCACCACAAAAGCATTAATGCGGCTATGATATAAAGGTGTTTCATTTTTTCGTCTTTTCTATGATGATGAAATCGGGTTCCATGTTGTGGCTGCCCCAATGCAGCAAATCACGGCTGAACCAACCATCGCGTTCGTTTTGTTCGGGGTCTGTGAAGTACATCCTATTGTTAAATTGCCTGTACATCACAGTATAGGACATTCGGAAGTTGGAGGCGGGACGAATGTTCACAGCCCTATGGGTGCGGCGATAGGGCGGAAGCATGATGACGACCTTGAAACCGCCGTCGAAACTGAACTTGTTGCTCCATCTGGCATACACCGAGATAGTAGTGTGGTTGAAATGTCGCATGGCCTCACCCTCAACGCCGATGTCGTCGTACAAATACTTTCCTACGACACCCCGAAACTGGGTGTTCCATCGTGGCAGATAAATGTCGCCACCGATAGTGCCCACAAAACGGTTGGGCGCGACAATTTCCCAGTAAGGAAACAGGAAAACCGAACCGACATAACCCGCCTGGCCTTCAAACGCGAACCAGTCGCACAAGGGCAGGAATGCCTTCAAATCCAAGCCATAACGGTTTTGACTGAAAGCTCCCAATGAAGCCTTGAGATACAAACTCTTGATGTTGAACTCTTTACTGACATTGAACGCTCTCAGCTCAACAAAACTGTAATCAATGCCATATTGGTTCACAATCGGAATCTGTAATTGTCCGGCCAGTTGCCAATGGTTGCCCATGTCCCACTTGAGGCCGGGCGTGAGGCGAATCAAGAACTTGTATTGGGTTTCAAAATCCATGTCCTTGAAATTGAAGTCCAAGCCTGAGAAGATGTCCAACCCAGGCTTGGTGGATTGAGCGTTGGCTTTGGGCGGACTTGCCCATAATGACAAGGCAAGAAGCGAAGCCACTATTGTTTTGCGGAATAAACTGTGGTGAAACATAGCCATAGTGAATTTATGGCTGCAAAGTTACACCAAAATTGTGAATTGCCAATTATTAATTGTTCGCAATTAATGGAACCATGTCGCTAATCCAAATCTCTGTGGTGGAATGGCGTTGGCCTTTGTCGTTGGTCCATTCGTTGTTGCGAAGGCTTCCGTCAATGGCGAGCAGGGCGCCTTTCGACACATGTTTCTCGACGCGCTCGGCCACGCTGCCCCATGCAACGATGGGAAACCATTGCGTGTTGTCGATCCATTCGCCGTTGGCGTTCTTGCGACGCTCGTTCACGGCCATGCGGAAACGCGCCATCTTGCTTTTGTTGAAGGTTCTGATTTCAGGGTCAGCACCCGGGCGGCCAACCAAAGTGACCGAATTTCTTAATGTACTCATAATTGTGTTTGTTTGAGGGTTAGTAATAGGTTTGATTTGACGGTGCAAAGTAACGACACTTGTCAAGATAAAGCCGTTGATTAAACGTTTGTAGTCGACAGCAGTCGTTTGTTGTCGTTTGCTGTCGGATATATCGCTTATTGTCAAAAGTTTACGTTTTTTTCATCTGATAAGTTTTTTTTCATACTTTTGCAATGAAAAACAAGACAAACAGCAAATGGCAAAAGATTTGAAACCCCATATCGGCATTTTCGGTCGCAGGAATTGCGGCAAGAGCAGCCTCATCAATCTCCTCACGGGACAAGACATCGCCATAGTGAGCGACACGGCGGGCACCACCACCGACCCCGTCAAGAAAAGCATAGAAATCTTTGGCATTGGGCCTTGCGTGCTCATCGACACGGCGGGCATCGACGACATGGGCGATTTGGGCCGACAGCGCATCGAAAAAACCATGAAGGTTTTGGAGGAAATCGACTGCGCCGTTTTGGTCATCACGGGGAACAACTTTGAAGAACCTGAAAAACAGCTCATTGCCCGCTTGAAAGCATTGGCCGTGCCGTTTTTCGTCGTCCACAACAAGGCCGACCAAGAGCCGCTTCTTGCCGTCGTGAAGGCTATGGTTGAGCAAAATTATGGTGCTAAAATTCTGGATTTCAGCGTTAAGAGGAAGGACGACATCGCTCCGTTGGTTGAAGTTTTGAAGAAAACGATTCCCGAAAGTGCCTACCAGAAAGTGTCGCTGCTTGGCGGCATTATCAAGCCTAATGAAGTGGTGGTTTTGGTCTGTCCCGTCGATTCCGAAGCCCCCGAAGGACGTTTGATTTTGCCCCAAGTGATGGCCATCCGTGATGTGCTCGACAACGAATGTATCTGCGTCGTTTTGAAGGAAACCCACCTGAAGCAATACCTTGATACCATGCCCAATCCGGCATTGATTGTCACTGACAGTCAGGTATTTGGCTATGTGAGCAAAATCGTTCCCGCCGACATTCCTTTGACCAGTTTCAGCATCGTCATGGCGCGGTTGCGCGGCGATTTCGACAACTATGTGAAAGGTACACCACATCTTTCACAACTGAAGGATGGCGATACGGTTCTGCTCCTCGAATCTTGCACCCACCACAGCACCTGCGAAGACATCGGGCGTGTGAAGCTGCCCCGAATGATACGGAAATTCACGGGCAAAGCCATTAATTTTGAATATGTGGCGGGTTTGTCGCCCATCGCCAACCCCGATAAATATGCCATGGCCATCCAATGCGGCGGTTGCATGAGTACGCGCAAGCAACTCCTCAACCGCACCAATCTCTTTGTCAATCAAGGCATTCCGATTAGCAACTACGGCATGGCCTTGGCTTATATGAACGGCATTTTCGAGCGGGTGATGGAGCCATTCAGACAAAAATAGCCGAATTTTACGGTTCGAAATGCAAAAACAAGACCAATTTTTATAGTTTGAAATATAAAAATTCGCACTATTTTATAGTTTGAAATGTAAAAATGTGTATTTTTGCAGTGTCAAATCAAACTATAATGCGTATGGAAACCATTGAAGTGCAACCGCTTTTCGACAACTATCACCGCAAAATCGCCAAGGTCAACCTAAAATTCAAGCGCTACCTCTATTCCCAAATCAACTGGAAGGCTCGGATGATTGGCATCAAAGGGGCGCGAGGTGTTGGCAAGACCACCATGTTGTTGCAACATATCCTTGACAATTACGAAGATATTGACCAAACGCTATATGTGTCGCTCGACGACCTTTGGTTTGCTTCGCACAATTTGATGGAATTGGTTGATTGGGCTGACCGCCATGGCCTCAGCAGGCTTTATCTTGATGAAGTACACCGCTACAAATCGTGGTCGGAAACGCTGAAAAACATCTACGACAACTATCCCGACATGGGCATCGTTTACACCAGCAGTTCGCTTCTTGCCATAGACAATGCCAAGGTTGACCTTTCGCGCCGCCAAACGCCTTACACACTTTACGGGCTTTCGTTCCGCGAATTTCTTGACTTTGAAGATGTTGCCCATATCAGCCCCATCCCGATAGAGACATTGCTTCGCGACCATGTCAAACAGGCCATGAAAATCACGAAAAACCTCAAAGTGACTCCTTTGTTCGAGGCTTACTTGAAGCACGGCTATTATCCTTTTTACCGCGAGGTAGGCGATGATTTTCCCATACGTTTGCGCGAAATTGTTTCCTTGGTCATCGAAAACGACCTGCCCGCCGTGGAGAACATTTCTTACGAAACCCTTCTGAAAGTCAAGCGTTTGCTGATGATTATCAGTGAGCATGTGCCTTTCGAGCCTAACATGTCGGAATTGTGGAAACAACTATCGACCAACAATGAGTTGGGACTTCGTATGCTTTATTCTTTGGACAAAGCGCAGATTCTTTCGCTGCTCTCCTCAAAGACAAAAAGTTACAAATACCTCAGCAAGCCCGACAAGATTTTCCTCAACAATCCCAATTTGATGCATACGTTGTGTCCCACGGTGGAAATCGGGAACGAGCGGGAAACGTTTTTCAACAACCAAATGAGCGTTGCGCACGAAGTGAAATTTCCGCAAAAAGGCGACTTTTTGGTCAACGATCGTTATCTGTTTGAGGTCGGCGGCAAAAACAAGACTTTCGACCAAATCAAAGACATTCCCGACAGTTTTCTTGCCGTTGACGAAACCGAGGTGGGATTTAGCAACCGCATTCCCTTGTGGATGTTTGGAATGACTTATTGAACGAAGACAACGAAAAGAGGTATTATTGCTTCTTTATATACGTCAACAATCCTCGGCACCCTTCCGAAACATCCTGCCAAGTAGCCTCAAAATCGCCTGTGTACCAAGGGTCGGCCACATCGCTCGGGCGATGGGTGTAGTCCATCAAGAGGCTGATTTTATGTTCGGTATCCTCGCCGAACATCCGTTTCAGGTTGCGGAGGTTGTTGCGGTCCATGGCAACGATATAATCATAATAGGAGTAGTCTTGCCGAGTCATTTGACGGGCGGTCTTGCCCTCGCAGCCGATGCCGTGCTCTGCCAATTTGCGCCGCGCTGGAGGATAAACGGGATTGCCGATTTCTTCGGTCGAGGTGGCTGCCGAGGCGATTTCAAACTGCTCGCTCAAGCCTGCTTCGGCGACGAGTTTTTTCATTACAAACTCCGCCATGGGACTGCGGCAGATGTTGCCGTGACAGATGAAGAGGATTTTGGTCATGTTGAATTGTTGATTGTTGAAATGTTGAATTGTTATTTTCCAAGCAGGTCATTAATGACGACAGAGGCGCAAAAGATGCCGAAAGTGGCGGGAAGGTAGGAAATCGTGCCGACATTGGAAACCTTGTTCTGCTCATCAACGCCCTCGGTGATGATGGCCGAGGCATCGACAGGCTCGGGCGAGAAGACGACCTTGATGCCATCGAACACGCCCAAACGGTGCAGTCGTTTTCGGATGTAAAACGCCAAACGGCAATGGTTTGACTTCGAGATGTCGCAAATCTCAACCTTTTCGGGATGAAACTTTCCACCCGCGCCCATGCTGCTCACGATGTGCTGGTTGTTCATCTTGGCGTAATAGAGCAGAAACACCTTGGGCGCCACCGTGTCAATGGCATCCACCACATAGTCAAAGGGTTGCGCCATCAGGTCAATGATGGCTTGGTCTTTCAGGTATTGGTTGAGGACGGTCAATTCAATTTCGGGGTTGATGTCGCGGAGGCGGTCGGCCATCACCTCGGCTTTGGGGCGGCCAAGGGTGCTTTCCAAGGCCAAAAGTTGGCGGTTGCGGTTGGTGATGTTCACTATATCCCCGTCCACGAGGGTCATTCGTCCGATGCCTGCACGAGCCAATTGCTCGGCGGCATAGCCACCTACTCCACCCAAGCCGACCACAAGCACATGCTTGGATTTCAATATGTTGATACCTTCGTCGCCGATTAATAGGCGGGTTCTGTCTTGCCAGTGTTCCATAGTATATATCTTTTCGAGCCTTTTCGGGCTTTTGCCGTTTCCCGGTAGGGACAAGGGGTCATGACCCCTTGTCGGCAAAGCCCCGAAAAATTCGAGCAAAATTACTAAAGATTTTCGTTTTTAGTTCGGAAACATCGATTTCCAATAGTTTTGCCGCAGTTTCATAAACCTTTTCTATACCGATTTCAGCCATGTCTGTTTCAAAGAAGACATAATCTATATCGATGGTTTTTAGCGAGTTGTAAATTTTCCTGTCGGGATGCAACAGACTTTCTCCGACGGAGAGAAAAATCCCCTGTCGGGTGAGTTGGGCGGCATCTTGCGCCGTGCCGTTGAAGCCATGCACAATCCAAGGCTGTTTCGCTCGGTGTTTTTTGCGCAAGGCGACAATCTCGTTGTGACTTTTCACGTCGTGCAGAATCATCGGCTTTTTCATGTTCTCCGACAAAACAATCTGTCGCTCGAAGAGCCTGATTTGCTGCTCAATGTCAGCATGAAACTTGTCCAAACCCGCCTCGCCGAGGGCAACGACTTGTGGCCGTTGCAAGTTCTCTTTCAGTTTGTCCAAGGCTTCATTAACTTGAAAATCAGCCTTATCCAACGCCCACGGATGGATGCCGTAACTGTAATGGCCTTGGTTGGGACAAGGTTGCTCCAAATCGAGATTGACGATTTGAATCAGGTTGTCACCAGATTTGGCTGTGTGAGTGTGTATGTCGATGAACTTTTTCATAACGATGCAAATTTAGGAAAACTATGGTCTTTTCAAGAAAAATTACTACTTTTGCAAAAATAATCCAACTATGGCCGTATTGACAATGTTTTATGGAATCATTATTTCCATGTATTATTACGACAACCGTCAGCATCATTTTCCTCATATTCATGTCAAATGTCAGGACAAGGAAGCGGTGATAAGAATTCCCGAAGGTGAGATTATTGAAGGTGAATTGCCAACAGGAAAGAACAAGCTGGTACAGGCATGGTTGGAAATCCATAAGGATGAACTGATGGCGGATTGGGATTTGGCCTCAAATGGAACAAATGTATTCCAAATTGAACCTTTAAAGTAAGCGGAGATGAACCCTCGTGTAAAATCAGTGAAAGCGGAAAACGATCATATCTTGTTGTTGGAATTTGCCAACGGCGAAAAGAAGCGTTTTGATGTTTCCCCATATATCGGAAAGGGAGTTTTTGCCCCTCTTTCCGACGAATCGTTTTTCCGTAAGGTAGCTGTTTTCTTGGGAAGCATCCAATGGCCCAACGGTGCCGACCTTTGCCCCGATACTTTGTATTTGGACTCGATAAGTGTATAAACAGGTTGGGGTTGTATGGAACAGAACCTCCTGCAAACGAAAATCGCTTATCTGAAGGGCGTAGGGCCGAAGAAGGCCGAAATCCTCCAAAAGGAATTAGGCGTGTCCACCTATCAAGATATGCTCAACCAGTTTCCGTTCCGCTACATCGACCGAAGCCAAATCCAAAAGGTGGCTTATATCAACGACGAAAGCGTTTATTATCAGTTGGTTGGCACGATTTCCAACATCAAGATGATAGGCGCACCGAGGGCCACACGCGCCACAGGCGTTTTCACTGACGACAGCGGCAGCATCGAAGTGGTGTGGTTCCGAGGACTGAAATGGCTCAAGAACCGTTTCAAGTCTGGCGTGAAGTATGTGCTTTTCGGCAAGGCCAGCGAGTTCAACCACAATTTCAACTTCGTCCACCCCGAAATCGAGGAGTACGACCCCAAGGACCCGCTTATCGGCGAGGGCTTGCAAGGCGTTTACAACACCTCGGAGCGCATGAAAGACAACGGCTTGGGCACGCGCACCATCGCCAAGTTACAGAAACTGATTTTGCAACAGGTGTTTGAATACATTCCTGAAACGCTTCCGAAAGAACTTATTGAAAAAGAACAACTTATACCGCGCCGTTACGCCTATTACCAAATCCACTTGCCCGCAAGCAACATCGAAATCCAGCAGGCCACGCGCCGACTGAAATACGAGGAGCATTTCTTCTTCCAACTCAAGTTGCTGCGCAACAAAATGCACCGCGAGCAGTCCGTCAAAGGTCACGTTTTCAGCGTGGTAGGCGATTATTTCAACGGTTTTTACAACAACCACCTGCCTTTTCCGCTCACCAATGCACAAAAGCGCGTCATCAAGGAAATACGCAAGGATTTGGGTTCGGGACACCAGATGAACCGCCTGCTGCAAGGCGACGTGGGCAGCGGCAAGACCATCGTCGCGCTGATGGTGATGCTCTTGGCCTTGGACAACGGTTTCCAAGCTTGCCTGATGGCACCCACGGAAATCCTTGCCACACAGCATTTTGCCACGCTTCAGGAGCAACTGAAAAATATGGACATCAACTTCGCTCTGTTGACGGGTTCCACCAAAACAAAAGAGAAAAACCAAATCTATAAAAGCTTGGCCGACGGCACGATGCAAATCGTAGTCGGCACTCACGCGCTGATTGAAAGCAAAGTGGTTTTCAAGAACTTGGGCTTGGCCATCATCGATGAACAACACCGTTTTGGGGTGGAGCAACGCTCCAAGTTCTATGAAAAAACCGATATTCCGCCCCACACTTTGGTGATGACCGCCACGCCCATCCCGCGCACCCTTGCCATGACCCAATACGGCGACCTTGACGTGTCGAAAATCGACGAGTTGCCGCCCGGACGCAAACCCGTTCAGACTTATCATATCTACAGTGACGACCGCTACCGTATCATGATGTTTATGAAAAAGCAGATCGCGCTCGGGCAGCAGATTTACGTGGTCTATCCCTGCATCAAGGAATCGGAAAACACGGACATGATTGCGCTTCAGGAAGGCTATGAGGCTTTGCTCCACGATTTCCCTGAACCGCAGTACAAGATTTGCGTATGCCACGGTCGGCTGAGTGCCGAGGACAAGGATTTTGAGATGCAGCGCTTTATTAATAGGAATGCGCAAATCATGGTGGCCACGACGGTCATCGAAGTGGGCGTGAACATCCCCAATGCCACGGTGATGATTATCGAGAACGCCAACCGTTTCGGGCTGTCGCAACTGCACCAATTAAGAGGTCGTGTGGGTCGTGGTGCCGACCAGTCTTATTGCATCCTCGTTACCGACCACAAACTGACTGCCGACGGCAAAACCCGCATGAAAACCATGTGCAGCACCAATGACGGTTTTGAAATCGCTGAAGTCGACCTCGAACTGCGCGGTCCGGGCGAGACAGGCGGCACACGTCAGTCGGGACAAATCGAAATGCTGATTGGCGACCTCCAAAAAGACGGCGCATTAATCCCACAAGTGCGCGAAGCCGCCATCCGCCTTTTGGCCGACGACCCGAAACTCATCAAGCCCGAAAACCGAATGCTGCGCGAGCATTACAAGGAGTTGTTTGCACAGACTTTTGATTGGAGCCAGATTGGATAAAATTATATCAGAACGGATGTAATTTATAGTTGATTAAACATTTTTATATTCTATCGGGTATAAAATTATATAGTTTTTATAAAATTATACCCGAAAAGATGTAATAATAAGAGAATTTCTCTATTTTTGCGCCAAAATTATATCCATTATGGCAGAAAAAACCAAGTTATCACAACAAGTAAAACTCCTTCGGAAACAATATGGGTTGACACAGGAGGATTTGTCCTACAAATCTGGGGTGGGACTTCGTTTTGTCAGGGACATGGAGCAGGGGAAAAAGACCTTGAGGATGGACAAGGTAAACACCGTTTTGGCGCTTTTTGGGAAAGAGTTGGGCGTTGTTGAACAAGAGAGAGGAGGCGATGAGTTATGAGAAAAGCAGAAGTATATTACCGCGACAAGAAGGCTGGACTGCTCACCGAAGACGAGAACGGGTATCTATTCTGCTATGACACAGCGTATTTGGCCTCGGAAAGTGCCGAACCCATCAGTTTGACCCTTCCTTTGACAAGCCTTCCTTACCGCTCGACTACCATATTCCCGTTTTTCGATGGACTCATCCCCGAAGGTTGGCTGCTCAACATCGCCGCAAGGAACTGGAAACTCAACCCAAACGACCGAATGGGTTTGCTGATGACCTGCTGCAAGGACTGCATCGGCGCGGTCGGCGTAATAGGATTGGAGGAGGACGAGCCATGAGCAAATGCCTATATTGTTATCAGGAGTTGGAGGATGAGATGAAGGACTTTCACCCCGCATGTGCCAAAAGGTTCTTTGGCAAAGTCGAAGCACCCGTGCTTCCCTATTCAAGAGATAACATCAACGACTTGGCGAAGGAATCGGTCTTAAGCAGGATTGCTGTCACGGGAGTCCAGTCGAAACTTTCGATGGATGTGAACAAGGGCGGAAAGGACGAGCCCGACCGACTGACCATCGTCGGACTTTGGGGCAAATACATCCTGAAGCCGAAGTCGAAAGAATTCCCTTGGTTGCCCGAAGTGGAGGACCTGACTATGCACCTTGCCGAAATCGCGAAGATTGACGTGGTGCCGCACACGCTGATTCGCTTCAATGACGGCGAAATGGCCTATCTGACAAAAAGGATTGACCGCGACCGAAACGGCACAAAATACTTGATGGAAGACCTCTGCCAAATCAGCGAGCGCATCACTCTCGACAAATACAAGTCGTCATACGAGAAGGCAGCAAAACTGATCAAACTCCATTCCTCTGCGCCTATGCTGGATTTGGTCAATTTCTGGGAAGTGGTTGTGTTTTCGTGGATTACAGGAAACTCCGATATGCACCTGAAGAACTTCTCGCTCATCAGCAGAACACCGAGCCATTATGTGCTTTCGCAGGCCTATGATTTGGTCAATGTGCATTTGATATTTCCCGAAGACAACGAGGAATTAGCCTTGATGTTGGACGGAAGGAAAAAGCACATCACCAAGCAGAATTTTGTGCGGGCAATGGCATCGTCGGGACTTGGGGACAAAGTCATAGAAAAAATCTTCAGAAAACTCACGGATGTTGCCCCAAAGTGGTATGACTTTATCGATTCCAGTTTCCTCCCAACAGAAATGAAGGAAAAATACAAGGAAGAGATTAGAACGAATATCGGTAAACTTCAATAAGAAACGCAAGACCATAACCTGTTTTCCGCGATTTTCAGTTGGGATTTTATAAGTGCTTAAATTCCAGTAGAATCTCTTTCAAGAATTTGCGTTTTTGGGTGTCCCGTGCTATCTTT
>CACZDU010000027.1:0-57454 GCA_902780055.1 uncultured Bacteroidia bacterium
ACAAATGGGGCAAGGACTACCGCTCCTTCAAGTCCCTGCGCGACAATGCCGACTACAAGGCGCACCTGATTTACCTTAACTATGCGCCGGAGATACAGGGCATGATCTACACCACCAACTGGATAGAGCGGCTCAACCGCGACTTCCGCCGTGTCACACGCATGAGGACGGCCATGCCCAACGAGGAGTCCGTCCTCACCTTGCTGGGCAGTGTCGCAATGGAGCACAAGGCCTTCGACAGGATACTGCCCAAAATCACTACCGACAAGACGCTGTTCCCTTGACGTCGCAACGGGTTTTCTTAGCGGAAACAGCCTTCCTGAATACAGTGGAGGCCGCCCGTCACAGACGGCCCTCCACGTTCACTGCTTTCAGTGTAGGCGCGGCCTTGTCGCTGACGGGTTGCTCCACAGCAGAGCCCGTTTCCTCGTCCAGCCGCAGTACAAAATTACTGATCTTTTCTAAAACCAATGATTGAAATGAAAATAATTGTCTAACTTTGCACCGCATCCCTGAAGTCTACAGACTTCGGACACACTGGTTGAAACACTACCGAGGAGTGCATTAATTATTGGATAGAGTGTCTATATGAAGTGTTTTTCGCAGGAAATGTGATTCCAGAATGTGTGTAAAATGAGGAGTAATTCACTGGCAATTAGAATAACCCATCACCATCCCCCCTCAAAACCTCATCCACCAACCCCGCATTTTCATAACTAATACAAAAACCCCAGCATCCAAAGGGGCAACTTGGCACCAACGGGCGATTCAATATCGTCGGCAAAGATATAGGAATCAGGCAAATCCGCTATTTGGGCGAAGCCTTTGTTCTTGCCGTAATTGTTGGTTACAGGCAACACTTTTTATCAAAAAATGTTGGTTATAGGCAACACTTTTGGCAAAATGCTGTTGGTTAAAGCCAACACTTTAAGCCCAAACACACCCAAAATCTTGGTCTTTTCCCCAAAAAAGCTTGGACTGACCAAAACTATAACAAATTCATCCACAAAGCATTACAACTTTCCATCCCCAAAAAAGTTTGGACTGCCCTTTCAATTGCTTGACAAATATGGTAGTTTTGCACCGCTGAAACGAGATCTTTTTTGTCCCTATGAAACGGTATCATCTGGTTTTGTTTTTCCTTGTCACAATGTTGGCGGCTTGCCATCCTACATCCCGCGATGTGAGGCAAGTCGCACAAGATGCCTTGGAAAACGCTCGTATTCAGTTGGATTCAGGCAACAAGGCGGAGGCCATGCGCTTGTTCAAGGAGGCGGAGCGTTACGGCCTAATGGCGAATCAAACGCTGACGGTGGCTCATGCAAGGTATCATATTGCACAATGCTTGGGCTACTATGCTGACAAAGAAGAAGTTGTTTCGTTGCTGAAAGCCGCTGCCGAGGGCTTTGGCGACGATTACGCCGACCGTGCCGAAGCGCTGAGGGAGTTGGGCGATTTTTATCAGTTCCACAAACAATTCGATAGCGCGGCGTATTGTTTGGAACAGGCCATGACATTTGCCGACCAAAGCGAATCAACCGAGGCAAAACGCAATGTCTTGTCGGCTTTTCATACCTTGTATTTCAATGCAGGGGATTATGAAAAGTCGGCCGATTATCTCAACCGCTTTTGGCAAGCCTCCATTTCGGATGGCGACGACAATCTGCTCATGTACTACTATCACGACATGGGGAACATCTATTTCGAGTCGGGCGACTTGGATTCTGCGGATTATTATTACAGCCGTTTGGAGGAACTTGTGACTAAAACCGAGCCTAACGAGGATACTTGGTTCTATTACGGCGTCCTGTCCGATTATGCCGAAGAACTCGGCGATTATGAAACCGCTTGCAAATATGGATGTTTGTACGAAGAAGGCAACAATCTAAAAGAAATAGAGCAACAGGAGAACAATCTTGCGCTTATCAGCCATAAATATGACAGCGAGGTGATGCGGAACGAGTTGAACCGGAAAATCATCATCAAGCAACGTATCATCGTCATCGTCAGTTTGGTAGCGAGTTTGGTTTTGGCAGCGTTGTTGGTTTCGCAAATCCGCTTGGCACGTCGCCGCAAGCGTGAGGCCGAAATCAATGCCGAGCTGTTCCATTTCAAGCAGCAGAACAAGGACTTGGCACAGAAACACGCCGAAAACGAGCAAATCCAACAAGACTACGCCGACCGCCTCTCAGATGCCTTGATGAAGGAACAACGCATGATGCTTTTGTTAGACAACTATCTGAACAGCAACAAAAAAGCCAATCTCCTCAAAGATTTGGAAACGCTCGTTTACGGCGATAAGAACCATTGGGAAGCCATGCTTGAAGTGATTGACCAACTCTATCCAGACCTTACAGCAACCCTTCAGCAGAAGTATCCCGATTTGGACGAGGACGAAAAGAAATCCTACATCCTATCGTATTTCAAACTCTCGCGCCAGGAGGAGGCGGATTATCTCGGCACTACCGTCAATATGATCGACAAACTGCGCGGAAGACGGAGGAAAAAGATGGAAGAAGGGTAAAAAACTTTGGACTTTTTCCAGAAAAGGTTTGGAATAGGCATTGGAATATCACATTCGTTTTCAGTATTTTACAATTCTTTTAACTCGTAATTGTTTGGAATGTCTGCCCGACCGCTTGACAAAGGCGGTAGTTTTGCAGCATCATTTCAAATTATAACACCAATTACAAATTATTCACCATCTTAAAATCAAAAGCAATGAAGAAAGTCATTTTTCTTTTTGGCATCATGCTCCTTATGGCAGGAGCGGCCAAGGCGCAAGACGCGAAGACCCAAAGCGGTCCTGAAATCGAGTTTGAGAAAGTCGTCCACGACTACGGCGATGTGCCCTACAACGGCAACGGCGAATGTGAATTCCGTTTCACCAACACGGGTGACGAGCCCCTGCTGGTTCAAAAGCCCAAGTCGAGCTGCGGATGCACCATCCCTTCCTGGCCTAACGAGCCTATCCTTCCCGGCGAGTCGGATGTCATCAAGGTAACTTACAGGACCAACCGCGTCGGCAACATCAACAAGACCGTGACGGTCACTTCCAACGCCCTCAAGAACTCCACCGTGGTGTTGCGCATCCAAGGCCGAGTGCTTGAGCAACCTACAGAAGTCCTCCCAGAGAAGAAGAACGGTTTCGGCAACGGATCTCCCGTCAATAACAACTGATTTGAGTGTACTTGTTTTGTTATCTTAAAGCCGTCTAATGTTAGCGTTAGACGGCTTTATTTGATGCACTTTTCAATAAAACTGCTGGCAATAGTCAACATTCCGACCCATAAATGGCAAAACCGTAAACTTTCGCTACCGCTGATTGACAATTTCCAATTTTTCATTGAAAACCGTTTGACAAATAAGGTTTTCGACTTAATTTTGCGGCCAAATCATTGGAGATGAAGAAACGAACCCTGCCGGCCTTTCCCGAGGCGAACCTCGGCCTGATTGAACGCCTGTACAAGAACGGTGTGGTTTGGCTTGTGCTGTTTTTCATCTTCTTCACAGTACATTCCAACGGCAACTACCTTTTCCGTTCGGCCAGTTCGCTTTGTTTTGTGCTGTTGGTCATTCTGCTGGTCCTATTCATTAATAAGGTGTTGGTTGAGCATTTCCTGAAGCGGAGCAGGGTCGTGCTGTTCATTTTGCTTTCCGTCTTTTCCATCCCCGTTTGGGCGGCGGTTTCCACAGCCATCGATTTGTGTCTGCTCCATTGGATCGACAAAAGGCCGTTAGATGAAATGCCGTTTTTCCCCCCCGTTCTTTTGGCTTTTTTGGTGCGCCTGATATGGTTCATCGCCACGTATGCCATCACGGTGATATTCTATTTCCAACGCAAGGAAAACGAGGAGAAAATCATCGCCGACCAGCTCAAAAGCGAGAAGCTCGACATGGAGCTGCGCTATTTGAAGTCGCAAATCAACCCGCATTTCCTTTTCAACGCACTAAACAACATCTACTCAATGGTTTATACCCACGACGACAATGCCGCCGACGGTGTGTTGAAACTCTCGGAAATGTTGCGCTATGTGCTTGTTGACTGTCAGGCCGAGATGATTCCGCTGAGCAAGGAAATCAAGTATGTGGAGAACTTCATCGACTTCCAGATGATGCGCATGGGCGGCTATCGCGACGTGCATTTTGAGAAGGATGTGGAGAAGGAGGATTTCATGATTGCGCCGATGCTGTTGCAGCCCATCATCGAGAACTGCTTCAAATACAGCCGTTTGGAGACGCATCCCGACGGCTATGTGCATGTCAGGGTGCAGCAAGCGGGCAACAAGTTCCGCTTCGAGGCTGAGAACACGGTGGCCGAAAACGCCAAGCCCTTGGTGTTGGCATCTGAGAGGAAGTCGGGCATCGGGCAAACCAATGTGCAGCAGCGCTTGATGTTGCACTATGGAGAGAACTATGTTTTTGAAATTGAACAAGATAAAGGAATCTATAAAGTCAGGATTGAACTATGAACGAGAAATACAATGTGATTATCGTTGACGATGAATATTTGGCACAGAAACTCTTGCAGGACTATGTCTCGAAGGTGGAACAATTGCAGTTGGTGGCCACCTGTTCCAATGCTTTCGAGGCTATGGAAGCCTTGAAAAGCAACGCTGTCGACATCATGCTTTTGGACATCCAAATGCCTGATTTGACGGGTCTTGAATTGGTCAAAAGTTTGGACAAGAAACCTGCCGTCATCTTCACAACGGCCTATTCGGAGTATGCCGTCGATGCGTTCAACTTGGCCGTTTCCGACTATCTTCTCAAGCCGTTCAACTTCCCGCGTTTCTTCCAAGCCATCAACAAGGCCATCGGGCAAGTGCCTCCGAGGACAGAAAACGCTCCGAAGCCCGCTGCCGACACCATCAGCCGTTCCAACGATTTCATCACCGTGAAGGCCGATTACAAGTTGTACAAAATCAACTATGACGACCTGCTTTTTATCGAGGGGCAGCATGAATACGTCACTTTCCACACCACGCAGCGGCGCATCACGGCTCTTTTTGCCTTGAAGGACTTAGAGGAGATGCTGCCCAAGGAGCGATTTGTGCGTGTCCACAAGTCGTATATCGTTTCGTTCAAGCACATTCAGGACTTGGACAAGAGCGACGTTACGGTGATGGGCAACAAGATTCCCGTGGGGGCCAGTTATCGCGATGAACTTTTGGCGCGTTTGCAGTGATTTTTCAAAAAAAATGTGTTTCAAGGGCTTGCATTGTGATAAAAATCATATATTTGCACCCTAATCCAACTTTAAAAAACAGAAAAACATGGGTAAATTTGAAATTACAACCAGAAAGAACGGCGAGTTCCAGTTCAACTTGAAGGCCACCAACGGCCAAGTCATTCTCACCAGCCAAGGCTATGCCACCAAGGCCTCTTGCCTCAATGGAGTGGAGTCGGTAAAAAAGAACAGTCAGGACCACAACCGTTTCGATGTGAAGGAAGCCAGCAACGGCAAGCCTTACTTCAACCTGATGGCCACCAACGGTCAGATTATCGGTTCGAGCCAGATGTATGCCAACGAAGTGAACATGAAGAACGGCATCGCTTCGGTGATGAAAAACGCCGCCACCGCCGAAATCGTTGACCTGACGGAAGCCTAAACAAAGTGTTTTAAATGTTTTGGAGAAGGAACGGCTTTCGGGTCGTTTCTTTTTTTGTGTATTGAAGAAAATGCGTATTTTTGTCCCGATTATTAAACTTATTCTTATGAAAAAACTCCTATTCCTATCACTCTTAACTGCCCTAAGCATCCATTCGGCTTGGGCCTGCACCAATCTCATCGTTGGAAAGAAAGCCTCCGTCGATGGAAGCGTGATGTGTACCTACAACTGCGACGGCTTCGGATTCTCTGGCTCGTTGTTTTACAGTCCTTCGGGGCGGCACGACCCCGACGAACTCATCGCCATTCACGGTTGGGGGCCGTCGCATGAAGGCCAATTTGTAAAACAGGTGCCTTATACCTATAATGTAGTTGGCCTGATGAACGAAAAACAGGTAACCATCGTCGAGACCACCTTCGACGGTCGCTTGGAGTTGGTCAACAATGAAGGCCTGCTCGACTATTTCAGTCTGATGCGTTTGGCCTTGCAACGCTCGGCCACCGCCCGCGAAGCCATCAAGTGCATGGCAGAATTAGTTGAAGAATACGGCTACAACAGTAGCGGCGAAACCATCACCATTTGTGACCCCAACGAGGCTTGGATTATGGAAATCATCGGCAAAGGCCCAGGCCGCAAAGGTGCCGTTTGGGTGGCCTTGCGCATCCCCGACGACTGCATCTGCGCCCATGCCAACCTGAGCAGAATCAGGCAGTTCCCTCAAGAAAAAGGTAGGAGCATCAATAGCAAGCAACTCTCGAAAATTGACAAACCCGAAGTGGAATGTGTCTATGCCTATGATGTGGTTTCCTTCGCCCGCGAGAAAGGCTTCTTCAATGGCAAGGATGTCGATTTCTCTTTCCGCGATGCCTACTGCCCCATCGACTTCGAGAATGTGCGCTACGCCGATGCCCGTGTGTGGAGTTTCTTCCGCCACCACTACAACCACGAGGAGATGGACAAATTCCTGCCTTACATTAACGGCGACTTCGACCAATGCGACCACCTCCCGCTGTGGATTAAGCCCGACAAACCGCTCACTCTGCGCGACTTGCAAAACGACATGCGCGACCACTTTGAAGGTACGCCCTTGGACATGACCGCCGACATGACCGCCGGCCCGTGGGGAATGCCTATCCGTCCGCTTCCGATGCACTTCAAGGACAGCGACAGCATCCCTTATTTCCGCGAGCGTCCCATCGCCACGCAACAAAGTGGTTTCACCATGACTTGCCAAATGCGCTCATGGCTGCCCGATGACGTGGGCGGCGTCACTTGGTTCAACTGCGACGATGCCAACATGGTGGCATACGTGCCGCTCTATTGCTGCATCACGCAGGTACCCGATGCTTTCCGCCCCGAGAACAACCCGCGCAACGAGTTCAGCGACCAGTCGGCCTTCTGGATGAACAATTGGGTGGCCAACATGGTCTATCCGCGCTATTCGATGATGATTGGCGATCTGCGCAAGGCGCAAAGCGAATTGGAGGACTACTATTTCGCCGACCAAGACAGCGTCCTCGTCGCCATCAAGGACATGACCCCCGCCGACCGGCAGAGTTACCTCAACAAAAAGAGCATTGCTTACACCGAGCGCATGATGCAGCGTTGGGACAAGTTGGCGAAATACCTGATTGTCAAATACAACGACCAAGTAGTGAAGCGCGTCGACAAAAACGGCAATTTCCAGCGTTGGGGATACGAAACGCCCGGCTACGACCAACAATTCATCGATGCCATCGGCAAGTCCACTGGGGACAGATATAAATTGAAGGAAGTCATTGAGCGGCGGGAGAGGTAGGCCTATTACGGTTAATTCTTATTTTCACGCGAATCCACATTAAACAAAAAGTATTTGATATTCAATAACTTCCAATTTTCACGCGAATCTACCATGCCTAAAAGCACCAATAAAAGCGGCGGGGAAATCTAAGTATAACAACCGAACAACTCACAACTCCAAACAACACTCATCTCTAAACCAACACAGTCCGCAGACCAAGGGAGTCTTGCCTAAAACCCCACAATTATATCAGCAAACTGACTCCATCCCCAAGCGGTTTTATAAGCGTCCACGCTGGCTTGGGGAACCTTGATTTCTTGAAGACGAGACAAAAGAAAATCCGATTCCACAAACACAATCGACGGAGGTGTGCTGGCTCGACAAGTCAGGGAAGTCAAAGAGGTACAATCCTCAAATGCATGTGATCCAATCCACTTGATGGAGGCAGGCAAATCAACCGAAGCGAGGTTACCGCATCCATGAAATGCATCATATCCAAGCTCTTCAAGTGCGTTGGAAAACGTAACGTTACTCAATTCTGTACAACAATAGAAAGCGTAATCGCCAATTTTGGTGATGGTATTGGGCATTACTATGGAAGTCAGTTTATTACATTTCCAAAATGCCTGACTCTTGATGCCTACTACCGAATAAGTCCGCCCAAGATGCGAGAACTCGGACGGAATAACTTCTTTGCCGTAATACTGCCTGTTGACCAGCTCGGGGTTGAAGTCCGTTGCATGGGTGACCATGGCCGTATTAGGCGAAACGAGGATGAAATACATCTTCTTCAACTCGTTTTGATAGCTGGCCTCCACAATCACTTGGCCTTCGCGAACCACTTCCTGTGTGGAAATGATTTTCAGCGGGTCGTTGTCATCTTTTTGGCAAGCAGTCAAGGAAAAACCCAAAACAAGGACCAGCAAGCCTTTCCGTAAATACTTTGTTTTCATCTTTTTCTTTTTTTGATCATAATTACATCCCAACGATGATGTCCTTATACAACCGCCAGAAATGGCTTTCCTTGTACAAGTTGACACTTTGTGCCGGAACAAGAATGCGCTCGATGGCATTGTTCAGCATAAAATAGTCCCCGTAATAATGACCCTCAGGGTCTTTCTCAGGAGGCGTTATCGGGTGGCATATCAATGTGGTCAACGAGGCACAATTGTCAAGTGGATTCACGCCAAGATATTTCACCGAGGCCGGAATTTCAAAACTCGTTAAACCTGTACTTTCAAACGCGCCGTCGCCAATGCAGGTGATGTGGTCATGCAAAGTAACGGATGCCAAAGAAAAGCACATGGCGAACATGCCAATAGGAATTTTTTCCATTGACTCGGGAATCTTGATGCTTGTTAGACGAGTGGAACAAAAGACATTGTTATCAAAAGTGCAGGTGGAATTATAGATATCCACAGAAGCCAAGGCGGAGCCAGCAAAAGCGGCGTCACCAATGTATTTCACCGAATTGGGAATGTCAATGGAGGTAAGATGCACACACTCACTAAAAGCCATGCTGCGGATGGTGTCGATGGTATTGGGCATTTCGACTGAGGACACCAAACTGACAAGTTCGTGATTTTGGACTGAGGCTTTAAAAGCACCATTACCGATGCATGTCACCTTGTACATCTTGCCGTTGTGGACAAAGCGGTCGGGAACAACAACATCGCCGCGATAAATCCAAGGAAACGATTCGCCTTCCTCGGAATAAAACCTGTTATGATTGACCACTTCAGCAGTCGTGTCCGAAAGCAAGTGGAAATACATCTTTGTACTGTCGGAATAAAATACTTTGACTGTAGTACCGAAATAGTTCTCGACCTCTTCGGTAGCGATAATTCCCAAGACGTCAGCATCTGTCTTATGACATCCTGCAAAAGTTGCCAATAAAAGCATCAATACCAATGCGAATAATAATGTCTTTTTCATTGCTATTTATTTTAATTGGTTTACCTTCTCGGATAATTGGTTCATAGTCTTGCGCTTGTGTCGTTACCCCCTCCCGCCATCAACAGGAGCGCAAGCAGGGTCATAATTCTTCTTGTTTTCATACTTCAATAGTTTTATTCCTTTCAAAAGTACTGATTATTATTCAATGTCAAGTCCCTTTTGCCCCGCTCAACCGTTTTGTCCCTACTTTTTTTTCGCAGTCCGTAGCCAACTTACTGAAAACGAACACCTAAAAAAAACACACCAAATCTTTTGTCCCTATGAAAATCCCAACCCCGCTGGGGTGATCTGACCCTAAATGTAGAACACGCTCGCTATAAGCCTGTTGCGTGGCCTCCAATTCAACATCGATATTATTCTTTTTTTGTATGGCAGAAAACCATAAAGTCGTTGCAATTTTTCAGAAATCGTTGCATTTTTCATTTCACCAAAGCGCGAAAAAAGGAGTTACAAATCATTGTAACTCCTTGATTTTCACTGTCGGGGCAAAAGGATTCGAACCTTCGACCCCCTGCTCCCAAAGCAGGTGCGCTAGCCGGACTGCGCCATACCCCGAAAAAAAAGACGATTCTGCATCGTCTTCTTTCTCTCGCGGAGAGGGGGGGATTCGAACCCCCGGTATCCCTTGCGGAATACGACAGTTTAGCAAACTGTTGGTTTCAGCCACTCACCCACCTCTCCAGCGTGTGAATTGCGGGTGCAAAAATAGTGCTTTTTTCATTACCCGCAAACGTTTTTTGCTACTTTTTTTCAAACAATGTGATTATCTATTGATTATCAGTCAAATAATTTGTCGTTTTCATGGTCGCTTGGTTTCCTTCAAAAAATGAGTTTGTGCCGAAAAAACATTTTCCGCCAAAAAATCCTTTTGGTTTTCAAATAATTCCTATATTTGCAGGCTTAATTGTACAACCCGAATCGGGCGAAATGCCCTGATTGTTCTAAAAAATGTATTGAAATGGAAAACAACGAACAACTGGCTCAAAATCCTTCAACAAACGAAGGTGTTGAGAATGAACAGATTACGAAAAAGGCTGCAAAGAAAGCCATTGACGCGAACGAGAAAAAGAAGATTGTCAAACTCATCCAGCCCAACATCTTGCCCGGCAAGGTGAGAATCGATGTGGCGACACTGGGTGGCGAGGAAAAGCCTGAGACTGCTCCCTTGGCCGACGAGGTGATGCCCGACATCGTAGAAGCTCCCGAAATGGATGAAGATGAGGGTGTTGAGGATATTGCCCTTGACGGTTTGAACAAACTGCAACTTGTGGAAATGCTCGAAGAACTCGTGCAGGATTCCGACATCCAGAACATCAAGGACAAGGTTGCCGCTATTCGCCTCCATTTCAATAAGTTGAATAAGGAAGACATGGACAACGAACTCGACCAGTTCCTGCAAGGTGGGGGCGAGGCCGAGAGTTTCCAGCATGTGGAAGACCCCATCGAACAGCGTTTCAACGCGGCTTTCGGCATCTTCAAGGCCAATCGCGCCAAGCAGAACGAAGACCTCGAAAAGCAAAAGGTGGAAAACCTTTCGAAGAAGCAGGCCATCCTTGACGAACTGAAGGAAATCATCGCTTCGGACGAGTCGCTGAAAAAGACCTACGACGATTTCCACGCCCTGCAAGACCGCTGGAAGGAAATCGGGCCTGTGCCGGCTGCCGAAAATTCCAACCTTTGGAACAACTATCACTTCCTCGTGGAGAAATTCTTTGATAAGGTGCGCATCGGACGCGAACTCCGCGATCTCGACATGAAGAAGAACCTCGATTCGAAGATTGAACTGTGCGAGAAGGCCGAGGAACTGTTGGACGAGAAGTCTATCACCAAGGCTTTCAAGGCCTTGCAGAAGTTGCATGAGGATTGGAAGGAAGTCGGTCCCGTGCCGCAAGACAAAAAAGACGAGATTTGGGAACGCTTTAAGGCCGCTACCGACAAGATCAATCAAATCCGCCGCGAGCATTACTCCAAGATAGAGGAGGAGCAAACCTCCAACCTCGAAACCAAGAAGGCTTTGTGCGACAAGGCCGAGGAACTCATCGCCGAAGACTATCAGAGCGTGAACGCATGGCAGAAGAAGTCGACCGAATTGGCCGAGATTTTCGGCATTTGGAAGACCGTTGGTCCCGCCAGCAAGAAAGACAACGAGGAGATTTGGCAGCGTTTCCGTGGCACGATGGACACCTTCTTCGCCAAGAAAAAGGCCTTCTTTGCCGGCCTGAAAGACAGGCAGACGGAAAACCTTGAGCGCAAGACCCAACTTTGCATCGAGGCCGAAGCCCTGATGGATTCTTCTGAATGGAAGACCGTCACCGAGCAGATGAAGAAACTGCAAGAGGAATGGAAGACCATCGGTCCCGTGCCGAAACGCCATACTGACAAGATTTGGAAGCGTTTCCGTGCCGCCTGCGACACTTTCTTCAACCGCAAGAACGAGCATTTCAGCGGTCGCCGCACCGAAGAGGACGCCAACCTTGCCGCCAAGAAAGCATTGATTGAGGAAATCAAGGCGTTCCAGCTCACCCCGAGCCGCAACGAGAACATGGAGGCCATCAAGGCGTTCCAGAAGCGTTGGATTGAAATCGGGTATGTGCCGATGAAGCACAAGGATGCTATTAATAAGGAGTACCGCGAACTCATCGACGGCCTCTTCGACATGATGCGCAAGAACCAGAACGAGGCTTCGACCAACGAGTTCCGTGAGATGATGGAGGGCTGGAAGGACGACCCGAGCGCCAACGACAAGGTGCGTCGCGAGCGCGTCACGCTCCAGAACCGCATCCAGAAACTCCGCGACGAAATCGCAGCGATGGAAAACAACATCGGTTTCTTCTCCAACAGCAAGAACTCCGAACTGATGCGTGCCGAATACGAGAAGAAAATCAACAAGGCCAAGGAAGACCTGAAAGTGCTTGAGGCCAAGTTGAAGATTGCAGAAGAGTAAGAGTTGTGCGATGAACATAAAGCGAGGCAGGAATTTTCTTGCCTCGCTTTTTTCGTTTGTAGCATTTGGTATTTTGAAGCCGCTATCTGGTCATCAAAGCATCAATCGCGGGCAGAATCTCACCCGACTTGCCTTCAAGATAAACGTCTGTGATATAGTTCGTGTAAGTCGAAGGCTCCATATTGATTTCGATAATCTTCGCGCCGTTGCGCTTGGCAATACCGGGAATCATATTGGCTGGACTAACCTGCCCCGAAGTGCCAATGATGACGAAGGCGTCGCAGTTTTCGGCAGCACGCACCGAGCCATAGTAAGCATCCTCTGGAATGCCCTCGCCGAAGAAGATGAAGTCGGGCTTCATCAGGCCGCCACATTGCGTGCAACGGGGCGGTTCCTCGGTGAGTGTCAGGCTCTTGGCATCCACCTTGTGGCCGCATTTGGTGCACACGAAGCGCGACATGTTGCCGTGGAACTCATACACCACACTGTTGCCCGCCACGGTGTGCAGGTCGTCGATGTTTTGGGTGATGACGCTGCTCAAACGGCCTTCCTTCTCCCATTTGGCCAGGACGAGGTGTCCGGGGTTGGGCTTGATGTCCTTGTTGCTGAAGAAGTTATAAAACACCTCGCGGATGATTTTCCACGACTCCTTGGTGTGGCGATAGTAGAAGTCGATGTCGAGTGAGTTGGGGTCGTACTGGTTCCAGATGCCGCCCTCGCCACGGAAAGGCGGAATACCGCTCTCAGCGGAAGTGCCTGCACCGGTGAAGCCCACAATGTTCTTCGCCTTAGAGAGGATTTCGGCAGCTTGCTTGATTTTTTCTTCGTTATTCATAACAGTTGTGTTTTTTTATCACAAAACTTGCAAAACCCGACAAAACCTTTTTTCTTGGTTGAGGAAAGCCTGCCAACCGGCGGCTTTCCGGCGGCGACGCGGTTGCGCAGCCGCCCACGCCAAAGGATGGTTTTGTATGTTTTGTCGGTTTTGTGACATGATTTGACATGTTTACTATTTAGGCGCAAAGTTAGCGAAAAAAGATGGATTTGATGAAAGATGGATGAAAATGTGTATTTTTGCAAAGTCAAGATAAAAACGGAGTCAGTATGAGGAAAGAATTCAATGTCACAGGAAGTTGCAATCCGCAAAGACATTATATGGTTGATACGGAGAAACGCTTCAAAGCCGTTGAAAACCTGATAGATAGAGGGAATTATTTCACCATCAACCGAGCGCGGCAGTATGGGAAGACGACGATGCTGAACAAGATTTGGTTTAGATTATCGGACAAATATTTGGTCATCCCACTGAGTTTTGAAGGTTTGGGAGACGAGGCCTTTGCTAGTCCTGCGACTTTTGTCACCACATTCAAAAGGCAAATGGCGAGGCATCTTGTTTCACTCCGTCAAAACGAGGCATTGATTGGGATTTGGCAAAACGGCGATGCTTCATCAATAGATGATTTGTCAGAGATTGTCACGGATTTTTGCAGGGCTTGTCCAAAACCCGTTGTGGTCACCATCGACGAAGTGGACAAGAGTAGCGACAATCAGTTGTTCCTGAATTTTTTGGGCATGTTGCGCAACAAATACTTGGAACGTGATAAAGAGGGCATGAACTATACATTCCACAGCGTCATTCTTGCCGGCGTTTACGACATCAAGAACCTCAAACTGAAACTTCGTCCCGACGCTGAAAAGAAATACAACTCACCTTGGAACATCGCCGCCGATTTCAACGTGGATATGACCTTCCATCCTGAAGAAATCGCCCAGATGCTCAATGATTACGAGAACGATGTGCATACGGGTATGGACATCAAGGCCATCAGCGAGGAGATCTACAAATACACGACGGGCTATCCTTATTTGGTGAGTGCGATTTGTAAGATTATCGATGAACGCTTGGAGGCGGAATGGACGCTTGACAACGTGCAGCAAGCCGTGAAAATCATCGCGATAGGCGAAAATGTCACCCTTATTGACGACCTCTCAAAGAACATCGAGAACAACATTGAACTGAGAGATTTCCTCTTTTCCATCGTGGTCAACGGAGCGGAATACTCTTTTACAATGGTGGATCCCATTGTCAAACTGGCCAATATGTTCTCCTATATCCGCAAGAACCAACGTGGCAAGACAATAATCCACAACCTGATTTTCGAAGAGGCCTTGTTTATGTATTTCGGCAATAAGACCATGCGCGAACAGGGGACAAAAATCTCTCCGTATGTGCTGAATTATGTTCAAAATGGCAAACTCAATATGGAGCACGTGGTCACCCGTTTCCGTGACCTTATGCACGAGGAGTACCGCGAAAGCACCGAGCCTTTCCTCGAAAAGGAAGGCCGTCTGCTGTTTCTCACCTTCCTCAAACCCATCATCAACGGGATCGGGTTCTACTACGTGGAGCCGCAGACCCGCGACAACCGCCGCATGGACTTGGTGGTGACCTACGACAAGCAGGAGTATATCGTAGAGTTGAAGATTTGGCATGGCGACAAATACGAGGAACTTGGCCGCGACCAACTTTCAGGCTATCTTGCCACTCGCGGAATGGATGAAGGCTATTTGGTCACTTTCGACTTCTCGAAAAACAAGCAAGACACAGAGCCACAATGGATTGAATGGAACGAGAAGCGGATTTTTGAGGTGATTGTGTAGTTGAAGTTTGTCCCCAACCCAAAAGAAAAAAATGTATCCCCAATAGATTGATAATCATGGACTTCGACACCCTTGACAAACAGATGAGGTGCTTCGAGCAGTCGCTTGACAGGACGATGCTGGAAGGAATATATGTCGTGGCGCGACTTGACGGTCACGGCTTCACGCGGCTTACCAAAAAGGAATGGAATCTGGAGAAGCCTTTCGACACCAAGTTTCGCGATGCCATGATTGAAACCTCCAAGCACCTGATGGACTGTGGCTTTCGCATGGTGTATGGCTATACCCAAAGTGACGAAATCTCGCTGTTGTTCCATCTGAAAGATGATACTTTTGGGAGGAAGGAACGAAAGTTGCTATCCATTCTTGCCGCCGAAGCGTCAGTGACGTTCTCAATTCAAATGGGTAAAGCCGCCGTGTTTGACTGCCGTCTTGTTCCCTTGCCGACCGCCGAGAATGTGGTTGACTATTTCAGATGGCGGCAAGAGGATGCCCACCGAAATTCGCTCAATTCATACTGTTACTGGACTTTGCGGAAAGAAGGTGTTTCGGCTGATGAGGCACAGAAACGGATGTCGGGCATATCAAACGGCGAAAAGAACGAAATCTTGTTTGAGCGGGGCATCAACTACAACGACCTTCCTTTGTGGCAAAAGCGCGGTGTGGGAATGTATTACCGTGACGAACAGCGTCAGGGCTTCAATCCCATGACCAAAGAGACCACATTTTTCGTAAGACAAACGTTGCATTTGGAGATGGAATTGCCTATAGGTCAGGAGTATTCCCAAATGATTGCGACGATTTTGGAGGATTCAAACAATGAGAAATGACAAACGACTCAATGAACGCCAAACAAACAGATTGCACAGGAAGAAACAATAATCCTTCTAGGTACCTTACCAAATCAATCAGTACATATTCAAAATCAAGGATCGCGCTTGGAAGACAAAATTGCCTGCAACCAACAGTTTTTTGCCAAAAGTGTTGCCTATAACCAACAATTTTTGATAAAAAATGTTGCCTGTAACCAACAATTACGGCAAGGACAAAGGCTTCGCCCAAATAGCGGATTTGCCTGATTCCTAATTCTTTGCTGATGATATTGAATCGCCTGTTGGCGCCAAGTTGCCCCTTTGGATGCTGGGGTTTTTGTATTAACTATGAAAAGCGGGGTTGTTGGATGAGGTATTCATCCAAACAAATAGGGCGGACACATTTTAAGGTGGACACATGAGGCCGCCTCTGTTCCCGCGACAAGAAACTTTTTTGTCATATTCGGATTATTTGTATCTTTGCACCGAAGAAATTCTGTTTGACTAAAAGTTCTAAACTATATGCAATGAAAGCGAAACCATTTGTCAAATGGGTGGGCGGAAAAGGCCAACTCATCGAACAACTCGAAGCAAAGCTTCCTGCTGACTTTGATAATTGGGAGAACGTCACTTACATTGAGCCTTTTGTTAAAGAAGAATTTCACTAATTAACAAACTCAAGTTATGAACAGTTATTTAATTTATACAACAGAAGGGTTCACCGAATCACCAGAAAACATTGAAGTTGAAAACTGCCAACTATTAGGGCGGATAAATGCTGAGAACAAAGAACAAGCCAGAGCGCTATTAAGAAAGGAGAATCCCTGGATTGAAGAAAAAGGCTTTGATATTGATTCTGCATTTGTTCAGCAGGTGCTTACACCAGAAAACAAGAAAAACATAAAGCAACTTATAGAATATTTGTGGAAAGACGAGGAAAAACACTTTGAGGAAAGCAATTATCCGCAAGACCATATTTTCAGAATTATTTTGAAGTTGAATCAATTGTGCGAAGAAGAATAAGATATATGCAGAAACAATACAATCAAAACGACATATCTTCCATTTTCGAGTACAGCAAGGGCTTGCTTGGCCATAGCCTTCGTGAGTTTGTCTCTTCAGATTATGAAGCGAGAAAAGGCAAAGGCGGTTTGGGTGAGATGGTGGAGGAAATCTATTTCGGGTATGACAAAAACAGCAATCCCGATGCGGATTTCTCTATCGCTGGCGTTGAATTGAAATGCACTCCGCTGAAAAAGAGCAAAAAAGAAGAATTGTTGATAAAAGAGCGGTTGGTATGCGGAATGATTGACTATATCGAAGAAGCAAGCAAAGACTTTGAACACAGCCATTTCTATGAAAAGTGCCGTTTGATGCTTTTGCTTTTCTATCTGCATATTGCACAAGCCAACCAACTTGATTTGGAGTTTATTTTCTCGGTTCTGTGGAAACTTCCCGAAAAAGACCTGCTCATTATCAGAAACGATTATGAAATCATTCACAACAAAATAGTCCAAGGACTTGCCCACACACTTTCTGAAGGCGATACCATGTATCTTGGTGCTTGCCGAAAAGGTTCTAAAGGAAGCGATGTCACCAAACAGTACAATAGCGACATACCCGCTCCTACACGCGCTTTTTCATTGAAAATGGCTTACATGCGTACTATTTTGGAATATGTGCAAAAAAGTGGGAAAAACGCAATAAGCAACTTTGACCTTCCTAAGGAACAAGAAACAGTATCAATTAACGAACTAAAGCGAAACACGTTTGATGAAATCATTCTCAATCGTTTCCGTCCTTTCATCAAAAAAAACGAGCAGCAATTGGCTTCGGAACTCAAACTTGACTTATCGAATGGAAGCAAAAGCAAGTTTTTCCAAATAGCCAATGCGATTGCAAGTGAAGGGAAATGCAGCAACATCAATCTTTCGGAAGAATTCCGAAAGGCTGGCATGATGATGAAAACAATTCGCGTTCAAGCAAATGGAAGAATCAAAGAGGCAATGTCGTTTGAAAACATCAATTATCAGGAAATTTACGACAATGATGTTTGGTATGAAAGCCGCTTGTACGAAATCTTCACAAGCCGTTTTCTGTTCGTTACTTTCAAGGAACAAACAAAAAACACAGGTGATTATGTATTGGATAAAGTTTTCTTTTGGACTATGCCGCCTGAAGATTTGCGCTTTGCCGAGTTTTATTGGAGCAATATCCGTACAAATGTGCTGAACAATGCCATTGAACCCGTAAACTTCTGGAGCGCAAAACTGCACCAGAATTTCCATGTTCGCCCGAAAGGAAGAAACAGCGATGATTTGGCTGACAATCCAAACGGAGGAAAGTGCAAGAAGTATTGCTATTGGTTCAACAACGACTACATTTCCAAAATCGTAAGAGAGAATTGAGATGCCCAAAAAGAAAGAAAATATAATTAAGGTTGTCGAACTCTTTGCCGGCGTGGGCGGTTTCCGCATCGGCCTTGAAGGGGCTTCCGATGCCTTCCAAACCATTTGGAACAACCAATGGGAACCATCAACACAGCATCAAGACGCTTCTTTGGTTTACACGGCTCGCTTCGGGACAAAAGGCCATTCAAACAAAGACATCAACCTTGTGCCGACTTCAGACATTCCCGACCATGACCTGATGGTAGGCGGTTTCCCTTGTCAGGACTATTCTGTTGCCGCTACTTTGAGCAAGTCAGGAGGCATCGAAGGGAAAAAGGGCGTGCTTTGGTGGCAGATTTACCGTATCTTATTGGAAAAAGCCGACAAACGCCCAAAGTATGTTTTCTTTGAGAATGTCGACCGTTTAATCAACTCCCCAGCCACGCAGCGAGGGCGCGATTTTGCCATCATTCTGGCTTCATTAGCCGATTTGGGTTACATAATGGAATGGCGCATTATAAACGCCGCCGACTATGGTATGCCACAACGCAGGAGAAGAACCTACATTGTGGGTTATCAGAAAGATTCCGTAATCGGTAAACGGGTTGTTAATCCCAAGAATTGGCTACTCTATGATGGAGTGATGGCTAATGCTTTTCCATTTGAGCAAAAAGAGTCAAGTTTATCAGAGTTCGACATTCAAGGCACAATTCAAGAGGTATCATCATCATTCAACAAAGGCAAAATCGCTAGTCCTTTTGGCGACGCTGGCATTATGATTGACAAAAACATCATAACTCTTGATGCAAAGCCGGTTTATGAAGGGACTCGGCAAACGCTTGGCAGCATCTTAGTGGATGAAGAGTTTATCCCTCAAGAGTTTTTCATTTCCGACGAAGAACTTCCGAAGTGGCAATACGAGAAAGGGGCAAAGAAGATTAATCGTGTTTCCAAAGAGGGTTACGAATATGTTTTTTCAGAAGGCGGAATGGCTTTCCCAGACCATTGTGACAAGCCTTCTCGAACGATGATTACAGGAGAAGGAGGGTCGGCTCCTTCACGATTCAAGCATGTGGTTCAAACGCAGTCAGGTCGCTATCGCAGGCTGATTCCCATTGAATTGGAACGCCTCAATATGTTTCCCGACAACCATACTTACCATCCAGAGGTTTCAAATGGTCGTAGGGCTTTTCTGATGGGTAATGCATTGGTTTGCGGCGTTATTGAACAAATAGGTAAGAGCCTATATCGATTCATTTATAATGAAGAACCTGTTTCGTCTCGTCCAATCCATATCAAAAGACAAGATAAACCAGTGTTAAATCTTGACTTGTTTAATGGTGAGGAAACAGCACTCGTTATCAATAAGCCCTCTAAGGTTTACAAACTTGATACGAAGAAAAGATTGTTGGTTGGCTATGTCAAGCCTGACAATCAGGACTATTTCTTGAATATTGAGCCTACCAAGTTGTATTATACAGGTAAGACAAAAACATTCCCATCGACTATCGCATTGAACAAGTTATACTACTTTATGCCCTACATCAAAGGCAAAGGTGTGAAGGACTTGTATTTGATTCGTATCGCACGCATTGGCAACAAAGCCCAAGTTCATCCTGAAAGCGCGGATATGGACCCCCGACTTGTTTTCGAGTTGGAATATTTGGAAAGCCTTCCCGAATTTAAGCCAATACACCTCGACTTTAATCGAACCTATACTGACACTTTTTTAGGACGTATCCTGGATGATTAATCAGAAAGCATTTTTAACCGCCGTTAATTTAACCGCCATTAAATTAACGACCATTACAATGTTTCTCAATTTGGATTAATTTTCATTGAACCAACATAATATTTCGTTGAAAACCGCGTATTTCACAACGGAATTATTCCTACTTTTGCACCTTATTTATAAAAACGACCTATCAACAGAGGAAACAACCTATGAACAAACTGGTTTTCAGAATTTTAACTATTGCAACCATAATCTTTGCCCCGGTTTTTGCGAAGGCGCAAGAGGGCGCTTCGACAGGCTCAACGCCCCTCATGCTCACCCTCGACCAAGCCTTGGAAATTGCACTTTCGGAGAGCAACACCATCAAAATCGCGGACATGACCATCGAAAAGAGCGGCTATGCGCAAAAAGGCAGTTATGCCGCGCTTTATCCCAACGTCAGCGTGAGCGGAGCCTACCAGCGCACCCTGCTCAAGCAAGTGATGGTGATGGACATGGGCGGTCAGGCAATGGAAATCAAGGTGGGCCGCGACAACAACATCAGCGCGTCGGCATCGGCCAGTATGCCTTTGGTGAACGCCCAGCTCTGGGAAAGCCTGAAACTCTCAGCCTTGGACGTGGAAATGGCTGTGGAACAGGCACGTTCATCCAAAATCGGGATGGTGAAGCAGGTGAAACAGGCTTTCTATGCCGTGCTTCTGGCGCAGAAGTCGCATGAAGTGGTTGGACAGGTTTACGAGAACGCCCGGAAAAACTACGAGAAGACCGAGCAACGCTTCAACGTGGGCAAGGTTTCAGAAGTGGAACGCCTTCGCGCCCAAGTAACGATGATGAACGCCGAACCGAATGTGTCGAGTGCCGAAAACGCGGTTTTGTTGACCACTTGGCAACTGAAAGCCGTCATGGGCATCGACCTCGAAACGGAAGTCCAAGTGGTTGGCGACCTGAACGACTACACCGAACAAATGCTCACGCCCTACGTTTCGGAAGAGGACATCAGCAGCAACAGTTCGCTCTTGCAACTTGACATTCAGGACCGTATGCTCGAATCGACCCTTCGGATGCAGAAAAAGCAATACCTGCCCACCCTGGCCGCGAGCATCAACTACAACTACAGCGCGATGGGCGACGACGAACTGAGATGGTTCCCCTCCTCCACCGCCGCATTGAGCCTCAGCATCCCCGTTTTCGACGGCTTCCAAAAGCACAATGCCATCAAGCAGACCAAGGTGACGCGCAACATGCTCGCCCTGCAACGCGAAGATGCCGAGCGCAACCTGCGCATCGCCATTCGCAACTTCAACGACCAGATGGCACTGTGTATCAAGAACTACCAAGCCGCCAACGCCACGGTGGAAATAGCGCAAAAGAGTTACGACATTTCCGAGAAGATGTACGAAGTCGGCAAGGCCACTATGGTCGAACTGAACGACGCGCAAGTGGCTTTGCAGCAGGCACAACTCACTCAGGCACAAGCGGTTTACAACTTTATGGTCACTAAGGCCTCGCTGGATGAAATCATTGGAAAAGAATAGATTACTAGCAATGAAAAGAAACTACGAATTGAACGAAATGTGTAACATTCGACGAAGTCAATTAAACGAATCTCAAAACGAGAATTTTGCAGCCAAGGCTGCTGATTTATACGAATATGCTAAGCCAAGTAATTCGTATTCATCCGCAACGAAGTTGCAAAATTCCATTCGTCAAAAATTTGCATCATTCGTGTAATTCGTAGTTAAATAACAAAGAAATAACAAATAGAAAATCAATGAAATACACCAAACTTAGTATCATCACTTTCGCCGCAGCCCTGCTGATGACGGCTTGCGGACAAAAAGACAAATCCACTGCCACAACGGGACAAGAGACATCAAAGGCTGCGCCCGTGGTCAGCGTCGTCACGGCACAAGCCGAAGACGTGGACATCACCAACACCTTCACCTCTAACATCGAGCCTTTCGCGACAAACAACATCGTTTCGCAAACGGCTGGCCGCATCGTGAGCATCAACGCGGAGGTCGGGCAAAAGGTCAGCAAAGGCCAGATTTTGGCCAAGATGGACGATGTGAACCTTGCCAAGACGCGGATGCAATACGTGAACGACTCGACGGAATTGAGCCGCCTGACGGAACTTTATAAAATAGGTGCCATCGCGCAAGCCGACTACGACATGGCAAAATTGGCCTTGAACGTGACGCAAAAGACCTACCAAAACTTGGCCGAAAACACCTATCTCCGCAGCCCCATCAACGGAGTGGTGACCGCACGCAACTACGACAAGGGCGACATGTACAGCATGGCCCTGCCTATCTTCGTGGTCGAGCAAATCCAGCCGGTGAAAATGTTGGTCAACGTGTCGGAAAGCCTGTTTACGCAAGTTCATAAAGGCATGGAGTTTGACATCAACGTCGATGCCTACCCGGGGGAGATTTTCAAGGGCAAGGTGAACCTGCTCTACCCCACCGTCAATGCTGCTACACACACCTTCCCCGTTGAATTGATTTGCGAGAACAAAGACCTACGCCTGCGTCCGGGCATGTTTGCCCGCGTGACGGCCACCTTCGGCACCAACCATCACATTGTAATTCCTGATGTCGCCGTAGTCAAGCAGCAAGGCTCGGGCGAACATTTCGTGTATGTGCTCAAGCCCGACAACACCGTGAAATACACCCTTGTGGAACTCGGCAAGCGCATGGGCAACCGTTACGAAATCATCAGCGGCATCAACGAAGGCGACCGCATTGTCACTGAGGGACAAATCCGTTTGAAAGATGGCGTAAATGTAACTGTCAAATAATGAACAACATAACTACGAATTGCACGAATGATACAAATCCTAACGAATAGAATTTTGCGGCAAGCCGCTAATTCATACGAATTTTTGTTTGCTACAAATTCGTGCCAATTCGGATGCTTGCATCCAAAATTCAAAAAAACATTCGCAAAATTCGTCTAATTCGTAGTTAAAATCATCAATATCATGAGTTTACAAAGAACAGCAGTCAATAATTCGGTGACGACGGCCTTGGTGTTTGTCGCCATCGCCATTTTCGGCATTTTCTCCCTGATGAACCTCTCCATCAACCAGTTACCCAACATGGAGACCAACTTCATCATGGTAATGACCTCCTATCCAGGAGCCAGTGCCGCCGATATTGAAACCAACATTTCCAAGACCTTGGAGAACACGCTGAACGCCGTGCCCGACCTGAAGCACCTCTCCTCCACTTCGCGCGAGAACACTTCGGTTTTGTCGTTGGAATTTGAGAGCGGCATCGACATAGAGACGGCCACCAACAACGTGCGCGACAAGATTGACATGGTGCGAAACTACTTGCCCGACGGCGCGACCAACCCCGTATTGTTCAAGTTCAACGCCGAGGACATGCCCATCATGCTCCTCAGCGTGACGGCGGAAGAAAGCCTGCCTGCCTTGGACAAAATCATCGAGGACCGCGTCACCACGCCCTTGGCGCGTGTGAGCGGCGTAGGTACGGTGTCGGCCAACGGTGCCCCGAAGCGTGAAATCCAAGTCTATGTAGACCCTAACAAATTGGAAGCCTACAACTTAACCCTTGAAAGCATCTCCAACACCTTGGCCACCGAAAACCGCAATGTGCCCGCCGGTTATATCGACATCGGCTCGAACAGTTACAGTTTGCGTATCCAAAAAGAATTCACCTCGGCCAAGGAAATGGAAGGTATCGTGGTTGGCTCACGCGGCACTGCACCTATTTATTTGCGCGATGTGGCCACGGTCATCGACGGTTCTGAGGAGCGTATTCAAGAGTCATACAGCAACGGTCGCCAAGGTGCCACCATCATCATCCAAAAACAGACCGACGCCAATGCTGTGAACGTCATCAAGGGCATCAAAAAACAACTGAAAACCATTGAGCCTACACTGCCTTCCGACGTGAAACTGAACATCATCGTCGATGGTTCCACCTCCATCCAAAACACCATCAACAGCCTGCGCGACACCATCTTCATCACCTTCCTTTTGGTGATGTTGGTCGTGTTCGTGTTCCTCGGTCGTTGGCGTGCCACTTTCATCATCGTTTTGGCCATCCCGATTTCGCTGTTGGCCTCGTTGATTTACCTGTTTGCCACAGGCAACACCTTGAATATCATCTCCATGTCGTCACTGACCATCGCTATCGGTATGGTTGTGGACGACGCCATCGTGGTGTTGGAAAACATCACGACGCACATCGAGCGCGGTTCGAAACCCAAAGAAGCCGCAGTTCATGCCACCCAAGAGGTGCAACTTTCGGTTATCGCCTCCACTTTGACCATGCTCGCCGTGTTCCTGCCCTTGACCATGATCAAAGGCACTACCGGAGTGATGTTCAAGCAGTTGGGTTGGATTGTGTCTATCATTATGATTGTGTCCACTATTGGTGCCTTGACTTTGGTGCCGATGATGTGTTCAAGAATGTTGGTGATGAACCCCCACCAAAGCAAGTTCCACAAAGCCATTTTCCGCCCCATCAACAAGGCTTTGGACAGCATCAGCAATGGCTATGCCAAACTTATCAATTGGTGCGTCAACCATCGTAAAGTGGTCATTTTCGGCATGTTGGGACTGTTTGTCCTTTCTGTTGTTTTCCTTGCCCCGACCTTGAAGACCGAGATGATGCCCAAGATGGACGAAGGCCGCTTGAGCATCAATATCGAGCTGCCGACGGGTACGGGACAAAACGTGACGGGTGCCCTTGCCAAGAGCCTCGCCGAGGACTTCATGGCCATCCCCGAAGTGAAGATTTGTAACTACAGTTTCGGTCAAGCCGACTCCGACAACGCCTTTGCCTCGATGCGAAACAACGGCACGCACATCATGTCGTTCAACCTGCGTTTAGGCACGAAAACCGAGCGCCGCAAGGCGGGCTTGCGAAAGACCAGCGAAGTGGCCGACGAGATTCGCGCCAAACTCAACGCCATGCCCGAAATCAAGAAGGCCAACGTCAATGAAGGCGGTGGCGGCATGGGCGGCATGAGCACCGTTCAAGTGGAGGTTTACGGCTACGATTTCAACACCACCGACCGCGTGGCCAACGACATCGCGCAAAAACTCCGCGACCGTGGCATCCTGCAAGTCATTGTGGGCCGTGATGAGTACACGCCTGAGTATCAAGTGGATTTCGACCGTGAGAAGCTGGCTTTGAATGGCTTGAACAGCACAACGGCGGCCACCTACGTCAAGAACCGCATCAACGGCTCGGTGGGTTCGTATTACCGCGAAGATGGCGAAGAGTACGACATCCGCGTGCGCTACGCCCCCGAGTTCCGCCAAAGCGTGGAAGACATCGAGGACATCAAGATTTACAACAGCTACGGGCAGCCCGTCCGCGTCGGCGACCTCGGCGAAGTGGTCGAATCATTGACCCCGCCCCAAATCCAACGAAAGGACCGTGAGCGTATGGTCAGCGTCACCGCCGTCGTCGGTAAGGGCATGGTGCTGAGCGATGTAGTCAAGATTTGCGAGGAAGTCATCGACGACACCGAAATCCCCGCCGAAATCATGACCAAAATCGCCGGCGACTACGAAACTCAACAAGAAATGTTCGGCGACCTGCTCACCCTGCTCGTCCTCATCATCATCTTGGTTTACATCGTGATGGCCTCGCAGTTCGAGAACCTGATGAAGCCTTTCGTCATCATGTTCTCCGTGCCGTTCACATTCACCGGCGTTTTGCTCGGCCTTTGGGCCACCAACACCGCCTTGGGCGCAATGGCTTTCGTCGGCATCCTGATTCTGATGGGTATCGTCGTAAAGAACGGTATCGTGCTCATCGACTACATCACCCTGCTCGAAGAACGCGGTTTGGAGGTAAAGGAAGCCACCGTGAAGGCCGCCCGCTCTCGTTTGCGCCCCATTTTGATGACCACCCTGACGACCGTCTTGGGTATGATTCCCATGGCCATCGGTCGCGGCGAAGGAGCCGAGATGTGGAACGCCTTGGGCATCACCGTTGCCTGGGGTTTGACGGTTTCGACGTTGATTACGTTGTTGCTGATTCCAGCCTTGTACTGTTCACTTGAGACCCGTGCCGTGCGTCGTAAAAGACGTAAAGCCGAAGAAGCTCTTACTAAAACCGAAAACATCCGATAACCATGAAAGCTATCCTAATCACATACAACCAAGCCTACTACGACGAAATCGCCAAAGTGCTGAACGACAATGGCGTGAAGGGCTTCACCGAGTGGAACGAAATCAAAGGCCACGGTAGCGAAACGGGTGAGCCGCACTACGGCACCCACGCCTGGCCAACCTTGAACAACGCCATCATCAGCATCGTCCCCGACGGTGCCGTCGACGGCATTATGAACCAACTTCACGAGAAAGACCTCAAGACCCCGGATTTGGGACTGAGGGCTTTTTCGTGGAATGTGGAGAAGATGATTTGACTATTTGACGGCAGCGATATGGCTAAACAAGCCGTCGCCTTCAGTTTCATCTTCGGCGTGGTGCAAGACCACCCTTGACTCCAGCGGCGACGTGTTCTTCACGGCCACGGCTGAGTATTTTGATAGGGAGAAAAGTAAGGTGAGGTGATGGATTGGGGCTAACCTCGGTCTTGCCCATTTTTTCATTCTATCAAGTTAAATATAATGGGTGGGTTAGGAAAGGATTGACAGGACAGAGTATTTATCTCCCATCTAATACCATTTTGCGCAATAAAATAGAGCCAAAGACATTCAGATAAAAAATAATTGGTTATTTTTGCATCTTATAAATAATTGAATAATGAAAAACTTTCTTTCGGGAATAATAGGAGGATGTCTAACAATTGTACTATGCATTTGTATTAGTCTTTGCTTTCACAAACAAAGTCAAGTATTTAATCCGATACATATTGTAACATCTAATTATGAAGTAAACGATACAACTATTTCAAACATAACGAGTTTCGAGGTAAAAGAGAAGTTGAAAGAAATAGAAGAATTAAAGTCCAAAGGCGTATTATTGACACCACAAGAATACACGGCACATATTGAATCTTTCTACAATAATATTATTGCAATACTGATTGCTTTATTAGCAGTTTTCTCGCTTGTGACATACTTCCATCTTCGTTTCCTTGCAAAAGATGAGATTCAAAAACAAGTCAAAGATGTTTTGAAATCATCAATAGAAATAAAGCAGATTATTCAAGACAATATAGATGGCAAAATTGACGATGCTGTTTATGATGCTATTAATCAAGAAATTGTAACCAAGTCTGAATTACGATCAGCAATTCGAAAAGAAATACAGAATTTATCTATCAGGTATGATATTGAAGATGAATCTGAATTGGCTAATTTAAAAGTTGAAAAAAACAAATGAGTTATGGCTGTTAGAGGAATAAGACGAAAAAGTGACACACCCGTCAAGTTGAATGTTGATTCAATGCTCCAGTTGGCAAAGAATCAGGATTTATTTGATAATTATAAATTAGACATAATATCCTTAATTAAGTCACAAAACATCAATCTAGTTTATGTCGAAGATATGTCTCCAGAGGTGTCTGGCGCATTACGAAATGACAATGGAATTTGGACCATCTATGTAAACAAGAAACATAGCCAAAATAGACAGCGATATACTATTGCGCATGAATTTGGCCATTATTGTTTGCATAGAGGTTTTACGAATGATTTTGAAGACACTACTTTTTTCCGCAAAGAAAAAGATTGGACTTCAATAGAATACGATGCAAATCAGTTTGCGGCAGATTTATTGATGCCAAAAGAAAGTGTAGAGAATGCTTTAGATAATGATATTGTTACAATTAAAGGACTTTCAGAAGCCTTTGGCGTGTCGATGATTGCGATGCGTAATAGATTGTTGAGTTTGAACTATAAACTTGTTGGCGATGAATAAATATGCTTTATTGATAAAAACTGGTGATTCTGAATTGAGAGCCTTATCCAATTTTCCTGATACAAGTTCAATTCTGCCTATCATTGAACTTACAAGGGGAAGGAAAAGCAAAACAGATAAAGAAGGTTCTATCGAAAAAAGACTGAAAAAAATAAAGGATATTTTTAAAGATGAGGAAATAATACTTGATTTGACAAGTGACGAGGGTCTTTCTAACTCTACAATTGATAGTTTTTTTATACCTGATAACGGTTATCGTAATTGGGTGAATTTCTTGATAAGCATAAAAAGCGAGAATTGTTTTAAAAAGTTGATACCAACTATTATTGTTAATGGGTCGGATGAAGACATCGTTGCTAATTTGAGGTTACAGGCAAGTCAAATTGCAAAAGAGTTTAATTGCTTGTCATACAGATGTAACATAGAAGATGATGGTTGTATTGATGATATTGATGCCATTAAAGATTATATGAATGGAAATGAATCATTTATTATAATTGACAATGGTTATATACAACCTTCAGAATTAAAATTATGTTCTAATAAAACTGTAGAATTAATAAACAAGATATTAAGTTTTGTTCCCCATGCCAATATTATTGTCGCTTCAACATCATTCCCAGATAAATTACCAGATGAAGACAATTCAACTATACGTCTATCCGAAATAGAGTTGTATAAATCGGTTGTACTTTCATTGAAAAATCCAAGCATTATTTATGGTGATTATGGTGGCGTTAATCCAATTAGAAATGATGGTATTGTAATGGCACATGGCTGGAGGCCAAGAATTGATGTTCCTTTAGCAGATTCGGTTTTTTATTATAGAAAAAGACGGAATGGTTTAGAGTATTCAACGACATATTCGATGGTCGCACAAGAAGTAAATCTGGATTCAAGATTTCCCAGTAGTATGAAAAACAATTGGGGAATTCAACAAATAATAAATGCCGCTAATGGAGCATCGCCTGGCTCAAATCCCTCATTTTGGATTTCTGTAAGGATGAATATTCATATTGAGCAACAGTTAAAGCGGCTAAAGTTACTTTGATACTTTTGCATTTTTTATCGACAACAAAGATATGTCTTCGTATTGGATGGCCTCGCCTTTATCCTCTAAAAAATTATTGAAACTATTTTCAATTCTATAGTTGAAATATTCAAACAAGACTTTTTTTAGTTCAGTCGTTGTCTTTCGCAATAGTGTGTTTTTAACCGCACCAGCAGATAAATTTTTTCTAAGAGCGTACTTTTTTGACAAATAAGATGCAGGTATGCTTTCCAATATGTCTATCTTGGAAAACCTCCTTTGCAATCTTCCGCGTTTGATGGTTTTGAAGCCATCGTTATCAATGGAGATTATTCCAACGTTTGGGTAATTGAGTTCTTTGAGCGATTTTATATGGTTATTTGTGGCAAGAATATACACATAATCAAATACTTTTTTATAACTATCAATTTGCATGTCCAACCTTTTGAAATTATCGTTCTGGGCTTTAATCTCTATCGCAAATAATTTCTCATTATATATAACTACTAAATCGGCAAAGTTCTGGTGCTTTCCATACATGACTTCTTGTCCAATAAGTAAATCCAAATTGGAGAACAAGCCGATTCTCCCTTCTAAAATACTGGAAATAAATCGTGCTTTTATAATTGTTGCATTTGATAGATTCAGTGTGTTCTCCATGTCTTAATGAGATTGTTCTATCTCCCTCTCTACCATCATCTTCGCTTCATCAAGAAACCTCTTGCTTTCGGCTTTCAGCGCAAAACCCTCCTGAATCTTTGCTGAAATGGATTCTTGAATTGATGCGTCTAGAATGGGGATTATAAACTTTTCTATATCGGAAGGATATAATTCTGCTTGGGCACTACCTGTACATAACTTCTCAGTCTGCATGCGACCAATTAGAGAATTAAGTACAAGTGCAAGGTATATGGGGTTCACATCCCGAACACGCAATATGTTCACGTGGTTACTCGCCAAAGCATAATCCTTTTGCATATAGGCTTGGGTTCTACCTATGTTGGCACCTGTGGTATAGATTAGAATATCGCCATATCCAATTTGGGCACGTTCGTGTGATGACAGGAAACTTTCCGAAGTTCGTTCAAAGTTTTCGTAATCTAATCCATTTTCAAGAATATGCTTGCTATTTACAACAGGCACACATCCTTCTTCTATATAGTCAGGTTGCACACCTCGAGCATTGAATTGTTGTATTTCTGCAATTGTTTTATTGGGAACTGATTGTATCCTTTTTTCCAGTTCATCGTATTTAACTTGATAATGTTCTGCATCTAATCTACCACTCTTCAAAAACGATTCTTTCAATTGCTTGATGTTGACAGGAGCGTTATTGGGTTGCCAGCCTTTTAAGCCAAGTTCTTCTAATAATTGATTTTCAGCATCTTTGTAAAGACTCAAAGACCTTAACCGACATGAATTCGCTTTTTCAAAGTGTTCTTTGATTTGTAATTGAAAATCCATGTCAAGAACAGGAATTTCGATCTCTTTAACTTCTTCTGGATTAACATTCGTTTGATTGATGGATTGTCTTGCTCTTCTTTTTATATCCCTAACACCTTCTTTTGAGTTCAAAAATGCGCACAAGTATTCGGGAAGAATATCACTTTCTATCGGATTGAAACGAACTAAATACGATGCAAACGTTCTTTCAACATCATCATTTTGATAATAAACCCCAGTTCTTCCTACCCATTCGAATGAATTGGTTCTATTAAACAGCACATCCCTGTTTTTTAGCGCAAAACGTTGATATTCATCGTGTGTAATATTCGCATACTTGTTGACTTCAAGGTCACATAACATATTGTGCAATTCATTCATCCGATATATAGGGTATCCATGCCCATCTTCATTCATTTCAATAGAAATGCCATATTGAGAAGAATGAATAACCTCACCTATCTTTTTATACTTTAAAATTGGATTTTTAAAAGGTACTTGAGTGTAATACTGGCTATCTATTCTAAAGTCTTTGTTCTTAATGGTTTCAGAGAACAACGCTTCGCTAATTTCCCGCCCTTCCAACAACTGCTTATATTTCACCTCGTTGAAAGGGCTACTTAAAAAAAACTTAGCCCTTCCTTTTTGGCAAATTCAGCAAAAGCTTCGGCGATGCCGTCCTTTGAATATCTTCCCTTAAGACGGTTATCGCGTGAAGCCCAAAGTTCATCAAGTTCTCTGTCATGATTATACAAATCATGCTTCACAAAAATATGTCCATGAGTGTCTTTTATTCTAACACCATTGTTTATTCTAACATCTTCTGTTTTGAGATAATACTTCTGCGCTTCTTTTGGTATTAAAGTGAATTCATCATACCCTATTTCACGTGCATTGCGCAACAAATCCTCGTCTAATACTTCCTTGTAGCGTTTTCTTGTTTCCACCGGTAACAAAAGCCATTCATCCAGAGATATTTTTTCTTTCAAGGCAACAAGTTCAGTGTCTTGAGCATCCTTTTTATTCAATGTTTTTTTCTCGAAAACCACAGGTTTTAAAATCCATTTTTTATGACTGTTCAAATCCCCGTAATCCTCTATGAACAAATCTTGTATGAAATCCGTTGTTTGCCATGCTGTTTTCTGCTCATGGGTTGTAGATTCCAGTTTTCTGTCTTTTATGGCATAAGAATATTTTGTCCATGCTACATAATTCTCTGTAACATAAATTTTTTCTTTTTGATTGTTTACGGTAGGCTCCTGCATTGTAGCAAAGAAAATCGGATAATCAATACTCCCTTCTTCGTCAGGTTCAGGTTTTGGACATATATTCGGATAGCCACAATTTTCGTCAGTCCATTTCTGTACAAAAAGAACGCTGGTTTTTGTTCCTGTGTGTTGCAAAAATGTGTTAGGGTGCAAACCTACAACAGCAAGAATCCTACATCTTTCAGAAATATATTCACGTAGATATTTCTCGCTTAAATTATTAAAGTCGCCTTGTGGAAGAACAACACCCATTCTGCCGCCCGGTTTTAAAAAATTCAAATTTCTTTCAACAAAGAGAATGTCGCGCCCTATCTTGTTTTTGGTTTTTTTCTTATCGGTATTAGTATAGCCCATGTCATACAAAGCAATAACTTTTGCATCTGTTCTGTCTCCTGCAAAAGGCGGATTTGCCAAAACAAGGTCAAAATTGTATTTCGTGTATTTTCCTTTTTCCACCGCAAGACCTTCTAAACGGTCGAATCCTGAACGATATTTTTCAACCCAATCATTGCGTTGCAAGTATTTTGTGCCATTCCAAACATTATAATCCAACGTATTAAGATTCAAAACATTGGTTTTCCCATCCCCAGCAATAATATTGAGCATTTTACCAACACGAACACAAACCTCGTCAAAATCAATTGCAAAAACCTTGTTGTCAACATAATCGGATTCCCGGCGAGAGCGCGTAGATGATACAAAATTATGCTTGTTAGGGTTTATTTTGTTCCATACGTGAAAAATCGTATGCATAGGAAAACCACAACTGCCGCTTGCAGTGTCAATCATATAGTCATCTTCTGACGGGTTCATCATCTTAACACACATATCTATCACATATCGCGGTGTGAAAAACTGCCCTTTTTCCGCTTTTTGCGATTTGCTCATCAAATGTTCGAATGCGTCATCAACAACATCTAAGTTGGAATTGAAAAGTTTTACATCTTCAAGATAACTAACAACTATTTTAACATCGGAAGCACCAAGTTCAAACTTGCTGTGCTCAGGAAAGATGCCCTTCCACTTGTTCTGTGCATTTTCAAAGAGTTTTTGTATTCTTGCAAAAACTTGTCCGTCTGCCCCTGTTGATCGAAATTCTAACTGTCTGAAATTAGCATCTTTATCATATTCAGAGACTTGGTTTATCCAACCGTCATTTATGGCATTTGACAATTTGTCATTATCATCAGCTGAGAGATATTCATCATAAAGTTTTGCGAAAAGAAATTTAAACACCTCTTCAAAAACGTCTCCTCCGAAATTTGCAAAAATCTTGTCTTCAAGTTCAAGAATAACATCTTTCAAAGAAGTTGTTCTCTTTTCATCTTCGAGGATTAAATCTTTTATTGTAAAACGACAATTCAGAATATCGTCTAATGTTTCGTTGAATTTCGGAAGTCTGTCTATTTTTTCAAGTTTGTAATTCTTGTTTTTTGCACTTTGACGGTTATAATAAAACTCCTTGATTTCTCCACCATCGGTTTCAACAGCAATACTTGCGCCTAAATTCTTGCAGTAGTTTTCCAGTTGTCCTTTCACTTTTTTCTTGCCCACGGCCTTACATTCAATAACGATATAAGGAGCTGTTTTGTGATCATCCTCATAAATCACAATATCGGCTCGATTATCGCTTTCACGCCCCATTTGCACGATTTTTTCAAACTCGATACGTTCTTTGGGATAGTTATATTCTTCGATTAGTTTCTGGGTAAAAAGTTGCCTAACGACTTCCTCTGGCTTTATAACTATCTCTTTTTCACGAATTATGCATTTTGCGTAAGGCTTTAAACCATCGCCAAGGTCTTTTTCTTGTATGCGACTTTCCAATGCTGCAATTTGTTCCTGTGTAAACTGCTTTAATGAAACTTCCGAATCCTTTATAATTTCTGAAATGGTTATCATAACAATCAAGTTTGTTTTGAAATAGGCCTCAAAAATACAAAATAATCCAATAACTGAACTATTTTGCAAACCTTGCAAAACAAAAACATCCCAATATTACTACATCATCACCTTAATTGCTTCCGATTAGAAAACAAGCCTTTCCTTAAACGGTTGATATAGTCGTTAATACTTGGCATTTGATTCTTTTTGCCCTATCGCTCATTTCAACTTGCAAAATTAGCAATAATAACCATGCAATCAAACAGCAAACCCTCTCATTTTTCAGCGACACACCATTTCCAAATCTAATCCAGCCAAATCACACTTTTTTGCCCTCATTTTGATCGAAACAAAACCTTTATTCAACCAAAACAAAGGTATTTGATCGGCCAACAATGCCATTCTCTCAGATTTTACTATCTTTGCACCGAATTTCAGACAAGAAAACATGTTTGAGGACGAAGATTTCGAAGATTATTTTGAAGAAGAACAAGACCGAAAGGCCGCCATCGAGAAGTACGAATCCATGCTGAAGGCGCACAACTCGGCTTATTTCGACAGCGAGGAGTTTGAGTATATCATCGACCATTACACGCAAAACAACCAACTGAAACGCTCGCGACAAGCTTTAGAGATGGCTATGGCACAACACCCCGAAAGCAGTGTGCTGAAAGTCAAATATGCGAGGCAATACCTGCTGGAGAATGATGCCCAACGCGCCTTTGAAATCATGCAGCACATCGAGCGCGACGATGACGACCCCGACTATTTCCTCACCTTAGGCTCGTGCCTCGCCATGCTTGGCAAGTCGAAACAGGCCTTGGAGAACTATTTCACCGCCTTGCCCTATTTTGACGAGGACGAGAAACACGACCTCTACAACGCCATCGCCTACGAATACCAACGCCTCCAAAAATACGACCTCGCCATCGAGTTCTACAACAAGGCTCTGCCCCTCGCCGACGATGCCAGCACCATCTACCACGAAATCCGCTGCTGCTACTTCGGCGCTGGCCGAAAGGAAGAGGCAATGGCGTTTTTCCAACGCCTCATCGACCAGAACCCTTACAACAGCATGGCTTGGACCGGCGTGGGCGACTGCTACCGCATGATGGGGCAATACGAGGAGGCCATCGACCCCTACGAATATGCCCTCAGCATCGACCCCGAAGACCTTTGGACCAACATGCACCTCGCCGACATTTACTACGACTTGGAACGCTACAAGGAGGCCATCGACACGCTTGAAGAGGCTTTGCGCAACGGCGTGGAAACCTCGATGATTCACACCACCATCGGCGACTGCTATTATCGCCTGAACGACCTCCAAACCGCCGAGGAACACTTCCACAAGGCTTTGGAAATCAACGAAATGATTGGTTCAGGATGGGCTGGTTTGGGCTATGTCTACAGCGACCGTGGCGACAGTCGCAAGGCCATCAGATTCTTCGAGAAAGCCTCAAGTTTAGAGCCTTGGGAAACTGATTACCTCTACTCCATCGCCGCCGACTACCGCAAACTGAACGACTTCGACACGTCCATGAAATATTTGCGGAAAATTCAGGAAATGACCCCCGCCGATGCTGACGCTTATTATTACATCGCCGACCTCTACGGCGAGATGGACCAAATCGACGAGGCCATCAATACCATCAAGTTCGGGCTGCTGCAAACCGACAACGACTCGGCGCTCCTTTATCTTTTGGCCTATGCCTATTTCGTGAAAGGCTGTCACAATCAAGGGCTTGAAGCCCTCGACGATGCCTTGGAAGCTGACTTCTTGGTCTATCAGGACTTCCTCGACTTTGACAAGGAACTGCTGGCAAACGACACCGACATCCTCGAACTGATTGCGAAACACAAAAACAAACGAGAAAACCCTAACGCATGAAAAATTACCTATACATCTTCCTCATCGCCATGGTGCCCCTCATCGAATTGCGCGGAGCCTTACCCGTGGCCTACGGCATCCACACGGCCAATCCCGACTTCAGCCTGATTTGGTCTTACATCGTCATCGCCATCGGCAACATGCTGCCCGTGCCGTTCATCTATTTCTTCGCCCGCAAGGTGTTGGAATGGGGCAAGGACATCAACGTAGGATTCATCAAGAAATTCTGCAATTGGTGCTTGGAAAAAGGCGAAAAAGGCGGCCAAAAACTGCAAGCCAAGGCTGGTCGTGGACTCTATTTTGCCTTGCTGCTTTTCGTGGGTATTCCCTTGCCCGGCACAGGTGCTTGGACAGGCACCCTTGCCGCCAGCTTCTTGGACATGGACTTCAAGAAAAGCGTGATTGCCGTTATCGGTGGCGTGGTGTTGGCCAGCGTCATCGTCGGCGTGATATGCACCTTGGGATTTGGTGCGGTGTTTGGAATAAAATAACAGAAAATGAAACGCTACGGACTCATCGGACATCCATTGAAGCACTCACAATCGAGGTTTTACTTCAACGAGAAGTTTGAACATGAAGGTTTGGACTGCCGTTACCAGCATTTTGATCTCAAGTCGATTGAAGAAATCCACGAGGTGATGGAAACCTATCCCGACCTTTGCGGATTCAATGTGACAATACCTTATAAAGAAGCCATCATCCCATTGTTGGACGAAATTGACCCAACAGCCAAGGAAGTTGGGGCAGTGAATGTGGTGACCATCCAGAACGGGAGGTTAAAAGGCTACAACACTGATGTTTACGGTTTCTCACAATTGTTGGAACGGGCCTTGAAAGGCAAAGAAGTGGAACATGCATTGGTTTTAGGCACTGGCGGTGCGTCAAAGGCGGTACGTTATGTGCTGAAGCAGAAAAACATACCTTTTTCAACGGTCAGCCGAAGCCCTGAAAAAGGCGATTACACCTACGAAACCCTGACCGATGAAATTCTGCGCCAGAATCACCTTATTATTAATACGACACCTTTGGGAATGGCACCCAAATTTGACGACTTCCCCGACTTGCATTATCAAGCCTTGAGCAACAAGCACATCATTATCGACCTGATTTACAATCCGAAAGAAACGGCGTTCATGGAATTGGGAAGGACTTGGGGGGCAAAGGTTTATAACGGCTGGCAAATGTTTGAGGAACAAGCGAAAAAGACTTGGGAGTTATTTAATAGCCAATAGCCTATGGCCTATGACTATGGCAGCTTCACATAACGTAAAAGTAGCCATAGTCATCAACCATAAGCCATAGAAAAAGAAATATGAGAAACAAAGTTAGAAAACAACCAGAACTCATTGAGAACGTGGAGATTATAGACGCAGGTTCCGAGGGCATGTCGGTGGCCAAGCCCGAAGGCCGCGTGGTCTTCATTCCCTTTGGCGTACCCGGCGACGTGGTCGACATTGAGGTCTACAAGCGCAAGAAGAACTTCTTTGAAGGCAAGATTTTGAATTTCAAGAAGATGTCGGAAAAACGCACCGATCCTGTTTGCCAACATTTCGGCTTGTGTGGTGGCTGCAAATGGCAACACATGGCCTACGAATGGCAGACCTATTACAAGCAAAAGCAGGTGAAGGACAATTTCGAGCGCATCGGAAAGGTTGAATATCCCGAAATCCGCCCGATTTTGGGTTGCGAGAAGCAGTTTTTCTACCGAAACAAACTGGAATACACATTCTCGAACCGCAAATGGCTCACCGATGGAGCACCTTCAGGCACCCACGACGAGGACGCCTGCAAGGGCTTGGGCTTCCATCTGCCCCAACTTTTCGACCGCGTGGTCGACATTGAGCGTTGCCACCTTCAAGCTGACCCTTCAAATGATATTCGTTTGTTTGTCAGGCGTTTCACGATGGAAAGGAAACTCCCCTACTACAATTTTCGCGCCCATGAGGGACTGATGCGCAACCTCGTTATCCGCTGCAACTCGAAGGGTGAATTCATGGTGATTTTGGTCATCAGCGAGGAAAACAGCATCGTGCGCCACGAACTGATTCCCGCATTGGAGATGGCTTTCACACAAATCGTTTCCCTGCTTTTGGTCATCAATCCGAAACTCAACGACATCATCAACGACCTGCCGTTTGAGTGCTTGAAAGGCGAGCCATACCTCATTGAAACAATGGCCTCTCCCCGACCCGGATTTGACGATTTGAAGTTCCGTATCGGTCCAGTGTCGTTCTTCCAAACCAATGTGTATCAAGCAGAAAGGCTCTATCGCACTGCCTTCGATTTGGCTGATGTTCAAGGCGACGAACTGATGTACGACCTCTATACAGGCACGGGTACCATCGCGCAATATTTCTCGCGTTTCGTGAAGAAAGTGGTTGGCATTGAGTATGTTGAGGCAGCAATTAACGATGCGAAAGTGAACGCCGAAATCAATGGCATTGGCAATTGCACTTTTTTTGCGGGCGACATGGCGAAAGTTTTTACTGACGATTTCATTAAGACGAATGGCCGCCCCGACCTCATCGTCACCGACCCGCCGCGTGCTGGCATGGCCGAAAAGGTAGTGGAACAACTGCTGAAAATCAAGGCGAAAAAAATCGTTTATGTAAGTTGCAATCCAGCCACGCAAGCCCGTGATTTACAACTACTTGATTCGGCGTACAAAGTAATGGCCGTGCAACCCGTCGACATGTTCCCGCACACGCAGCATGTGGAAAATGTGTGTTTGCTGGAATTGAGATATTGATGCCTATGCCCATCGAAAACTCAAATATCGCCTACCGCAAAACACCACCTATCATACTGATTTCCATAGGAATAGTAACGGTCGGACTATTGCTTTTCGTGATGAACCTGTGCTTCGGTTCGGTAGCGATTCCTATGAAAGAGATTTGGGCGGCGGTATTCGGCGGCGACACCTCCACCTATCGCACCATCATTATGGACTACCGCCTGCCGCAAGCCATCACGGCACTTTTGGCTGGCATCGGACTCTCTGTTTCAGGCCTGTTGATGCAAACCCTGTTCCGCAATCCCTTGGCCGACCCTTCCCTTTTGGGCATCAGTAGCGGTTCGAGCCTTGGAGTGGCTTTAGTCGTATTGTTGGGCACTGCTACGGGTCTGTCAGTCAGTACTTTGGCTTTGTGGTCCACTTTCGGTGTTACCGTGGCGGCTTTCTTGGGTGCTTTTGCGGTGCTTTTACTCATCCTTGCGCTGAGTTCGAGGCTCAGGAGCATGGTCAGCCTCGTGTTGGTGGGCATTATGATTGCCTACATCGCGAGTTCGGTCACTGATATTTTGAAGTTCTTTAGCCAAAAGGAAGGGCTACATTCCTTCGTCATTTGGGGCTTGGGCAGTTTCTCCAACGTGAGCAAGACACAACTGCCGTTTTTCGCGGCCACGGTAATAATTGGTACTATCGGCGCGTTTTTGCTCTTCAAGACCTTGAACCTCTTGCTGTTGGGTGAACGTTATGCCGAAAACCTTGGTGTGAACATCAAGCGGAGCAGTATGCTCATCATCTTGGTTTCAGGTTTCCTGACGGCCATCATCACGGCGTTTTGCGGGCCTATCGCCTTTTTGGGTTTGGCCGTGCCGCACATCGCGCGTTTCCTGTTCCGCAGCAGCGACCACAAACTGCTCATCCCAGCCACGGCCTTCCTCGGAATGGATTTGGCATTGTTATGCAACCTCATCGCGCGACTGCCCTCGTTTGAAGGCAACCTGCCCATCAACTCCGTCACGGCATTGATTGGTGCGCCTATCGTGCTGTGGGTCATCTTCCACCGGCAACGATTCAGTCAAGGACAATAGATTATGAAAAGGAACTACGAATTTTACGAATGGAACGAATTGAATTTTGCGACTAAAGTCGCGAATTTCTACGAATTTGGCTCATTCGTACCCATTCGGACGCTTGCGTCCCAAATTCTTTATCAAATTCGTATAATTCGTGTAATTCGTAGTTAAAGAGACCATTATGTGCGAAGTCCTCCAGACATATCATCTGTCCATCGGCTACAAAGGCCAAGCCCTGATGCCCGAAATCAACGTGAGCCTCAACGAAGGCGACATCGTGGCCTTGGCGGGTCCCAACGGTTCTGGAAAAACGACGCTGTTCAAGACGCTTTCGGCCAACATCAAGCCCGTCGGCGGCGAGGTCAAGTTGTTTGGGAAAGACTTGCGCGACTACTCCCCCACCGAGCGCAGTTCGCTGTTCAGCCTCGTGCTGACTGAGAAGCCCGACGACCTCTTTTTGAAGGTCTTCGACATCGTGGCCGCTGGTCGCTATCCCCACCTCGGCCTCTTGGCCAAACTGAAAGCCGACGACGAACAAATCATCTACGACAGCCTCGAAACCGTCGGTATCGGCCATTTGGTCAACCGAAACTTCGTTTCGCTCAGCGACGGCGAACAACAGAAAGTGATGATTGCCAAGGCTTTGGTACAGGACACGCCTCTCATCTTCATGGACGAGCCAGCAGCCTTCCTCGACTATCCGAGCAAAATCGAGTTGGTACACATCATGCACAAACTCTCTCGTGAGAAACGCAAGACCATCCTCTTCAGCAGCCACGACCTTGACCTTTTGCTTCGCCATGCCAATGTGATGTGGGTAGTGGCTTCGCAACAGCCTTTGCGCCAAGGCACGCCGAAAGAACTGGTCGAGCAAGGGATTATTGATGAATATTTCAAGCCGATTGTGGCCAAGGAGGAGTTTTATTGGATGGGGTGAGCAGTTGTGAATTGCTTGCATTTATCTTGTATCTTTGCTCTTTGAAACAACAAAAATGGATAGGGCTTTGTATGTGAATCTGTTGTGAATTGCTTGCATTTATCTTGTATCTTTGCTCTTTGAAACAACGTCATAAGGAATTTTCCAATGGTAGTATCGGTTGTGAATTGCTTGCATTTATCTTGTATCTTTGCTCTTTGAAACAACTCGCTGAAAGACAGGATAAGCGAACTTGTAGTTGTGAATTGCTTGCATTTATCTTGTATCTTTGCTCTTTGAAACAACACGATATGGGTAAAACAAAGAGCCTCAGCAATTTATAAGTTGTTTCAGAAAAGAAAAATCCAGCTCGTTTGAGTTGGATTTTTCTTTGTTATGACCATTTTTTCCGATTCAAAACAACTCCAATTGCTGGCAAGGCGTGTCCACTGTCTTCGGCTTGCAGTTGCTGAAAATCTCCATTTCTCCAAATTGTTTGTCGGTGATGCACAAAATACCGATGTCGCCAAACTCGGGCATGAACGACTTTACCCGCTTGATATGCACTTCGGCATTCTCATAGCTTGGGCAATGTCGCAGATAAATCGAAAACTGGAACATCGTGAAGCCGTCAGCCATGATGCGCTTGCGGAAATCGGCGTAGGCCTTACGCTCTTTCTTCGTCTCCGTCGGCAAATCGAAAAGCACAAGCACCCACATAATCCTGTATTCACTGAATCGGTCCATCATATTTCCATCATTGGATAAACCACTTTCCGCAATTCCCCGCCAAAGCATTTCGCTAACGAGGCTGTGGTTTGAGAGGATGCCACCATCAACGGACTGCGGCGACCGTCGATGACGACCTCTTTTACAGGCAAGCCCAATAACTTGCGTTTCAAATCCGTTGACAGCTCGCTACAATCCACGCCACTGCGCAAAATATCAATCACCAACTCGTCAACGTAGGGGCGATACGGTTCCATCACGTCATCCGCCAAACAAAAGGCATTGTAACGGTTGTGATGATGGATGCCGAAGGTAGGCAACAAACCACTGGCCACCAAAGAGCGGGCTATCACTGCCCTAACGATGGCGTAACCATAGTTCAATAGATTGTTGGGAGCCTCACCCTCGCGGTCCCGGACAAAACGCTCCATTTCCGGAAAAACAGACTTCCAATAATAAGCCGCCGCCCGACCTTCGAGGTTCTCGCAGTCGCCGCTTTTCACGCTATTGGCCCAAGCCACCATGCAGCCCACCTCTACCCCACTCAACCGCTTGAGCACCGAGGCCTGATTGCGGATTTTGGCTTGGACGGTCTGTTGCCAAAGCTGTTTCTTCAATGGCAGAGAAGCCTCAATCTGCCAACGGAAACGCTCGCTTTGCACCGTGTGGCCTTCTAAAGGAAGCAACAAACCGGCGGGCATGTGCTTCTCGTCGCAAGTGACCACGGCGCAATTGTTTTGCAGCAAGGCATCCATCGCCCCGTTGGTGATGGTGATTTGCCGGTCTTCAAGCACCACCACGCCAATGTCCTCGATGGGCACGGTTTTGGTCACTTCCTCTTGTGTTTGGGCATCGTTCAGCCTGATAACGAGTTGCGCGTTTTTCAAAGAAAGGTAGGCCGGATTGCCGAAGAATAGGGTTCGTTTAATCATGGTTGCTTATTCTAATTCCAAGTTGGTTTGCGTTGGGAGATAATTGTTGGGATTGGACACGCTTCTGCCCAGTTCCTTCTCCGTTTCCTTTCGTGCCACACCAGCCACGTTACCGCCTCTTTTCGCGACTTGTCGGCTTTGCTCGAAAGTTTCTGGGTCTTCTTTCTGGGAAATCTCGGTCGTGACTCGCTCGCCAAGCATGGTGAAAATCAGTTCCAAATCGTCCATGTGGTCGCGCAGGTTCTGGTTCTTCTTGGTCAAGCCTTTAAACTCCTTGTATTCCGAAGGTGTCATGCCGAAAGTCGCCTTTGAGATTTCTGCCGTTAGAATGGCATAATCCTGTTCGGCTGTGATACCGCGCCGTTTCCATTCATCGGTCAGGTTTTGGCGGATGGCCATGCCACGCAACCGCTTGTCAATCCAATCTTTTGGATAACCCTTCTTCTCGTAGAGTTCCTTCATACGCTCTTGTGCCAGTTCTGGGTTCTCGATTTCGAGCATACGCTCGTAGCCCACCGTTGCTAACCATTGCTTGAAAGGTTCAGCCTTTGGTGAGGGGATGGATTGGATGATGCGGAATAGGCCTTTGATGTTGGCGCAGTCTGTAGCATATTTTTTGCCATCCGAACTCGCCAATTTCAGTTGTACCCAAAATGGGTACGACTGATATTCTTTCAAATCACGGTCTTTCATTTTCCGCCAATATTGCCTTGGATTGGGCGAATTTGTCAAAGCCTCCACCACATCCACTACGGAGAAATACCATTGCTCCTCTTCTTCGTTCCATGCGGAGCGGATTTTCTTGTCTTGGAAAAGTTTGATGTTGGTCATAGTTACTATTACTTTTTAATACTCTCCTACTGAAACAATTTGCCCAAGATGATTTACACGGACTTTGACGATACAATCCAATCCCTTTGAACTCCTAAAATCCGTCCATGTAACACCCCAAAGATTATACCCACTATTCTCGATGGTCGTTTCCAAATGATGTCTAAACACATAATTCTTAAAAGAAAACTTTTGAACCCTAAACAAATTTGGACTAATCACAGCATAATTCGCTGGGTTCCTATACCAAATCTCATCATAATCCAAAGGATTGAAAATCAAATTGCCCTGCTCATCATAACGAGGAAACACGAAGTATTCGTTCTGCTTCATCGTGAACAGGAACTGCCAGCCTTCCTCTTTTCTGTAATCCTTATCTACTATTGGGAAACCTTGCATGGCGCGTGAAGTGGCTTCATAGAACGAAACTATATTCTCGTCTAATTCGTATTGAATCTCACCGTTTTCATCCATTATTGGCATCCCATCCTTATCCAATTTAGGTTTGCGGTAAATGGCCACATGATGGTTGTTTCCTGTGTTCACGAAATCTACAGGCCGTTCATTGCCGTTTTCGTCAAGAATCAGTCGGCCCTCATTATCACGCTTCGAGTGCAAAGCCTCTGCATTACTAATGCCTGTGATTGTGACACGTTTAATAGCAATGCCTTTTTCTTTGTTGAGCCAAATGGGGTTGTCATCCAAATTGGAAAACGCCTTTTTTGCATCACCGCCAAATTCATCCAGCCTCAATTGCAAAATTTGGCGGATATGCGAGTCAACAACTTTATCAATCTTCAACTCGGGAGATATTTCCTTCCTAATGGTATGCGTTTCGTTCAACCAAATGGGATTCTTCTCCAAAGTGTTCTTTCCAGTAAATGCTTTTCTGGGGTCGCCATCAAACTGTTGCAAGCGAAGCATCAAAGCCTCACGATAGCATTTGTTGGCAACTGATTCGATCTTTTCAACGGAGAAAGAGGCGTTTACCTTTTCTTCCTTGGTAACATAGCGTTTACTGCTTCCATACACGGTTTCCAAGTGCAATTGCCCACGTGGGGTTTGGGTCAATTGACCCTTAATAGTTTTCTTGTTTCCGTCCTTATCTGTTATTTCTGTAGTTACGGAGTTTTTCGCTTTGTTAATGTTCCGTGTAACCACCTTGTTTTTTGCCTTAATTGAAATCAATGTGCTTTCCAACTGTCGTTTTGCTTCTGCCCTAAACTCATCCAACGGCATGGGTGAATTGAAGCGCAGTTTTCCATGGCTGTCGCGGTGGAGTTCTTTTCTTTCTATGCCATAAACAGCCGCGACAGTTCCACCATATCCAAGTCAATATAATCATCTACACCTTTTTGGACTCGGGCATTCAAGTTGTTCAAGTACTGGATGAAACTGCGTTTCGTAAAGGCAATGGTTAGTGCGTCCATGGCATGATGGCGATGGTCGTTGCGTTTTGTCCAATCCTTGATTCGACGAATACGCTGCCCATCCCGTCCTTCAATGATTTCGGTCAGCCCCAATTGGTTGTATTTGTCCCAATTGAGTTCTTGCATCACGTCCACCAATTGCCAATCTTCGCGCAAACGGTCAGTAATGCTGCCCGTGGTTGGAACAACGAAGCGCACAATATCTTCCAAAATTTCCCGTGCCTTCTTGGCAATGTACTGTGAATCGCGCAAGTCACGGTTGATGAATCCGCTTGGAATTTCAGTTTCTTTCATCAACAATTTATCTCGCTTTGTCTTGGATATTACTTTATTATTATAAAGGCTTTCTATCCGTTTCTCATATTCCGATATGCCTTGTTCATCATACCTCTCTGCCACAAAATCGTATGCGGTCGCATTTCCCTTGTCGAGGTTGACTTGGCGAACCTCCAAAGTCTTGTTTGAGAACGAATCGTCAAACAACTTTGCTTGTGGAATTATGTGTTCAATGTCAAACTCCTTGCTGAACAATTTCTCACGGGGGATGTAAGTATTGGAATACAAGGTTTTGTATCCGTTGAACTTCAATTCTTCATATAGTTTGTAACGAATGATGTCGTTTCTGCTCACATGCTTGAGGAAGAATGGTTCTCCTTGCAATAACTTGACAAATCCTTCATGAAGTCGTGTCGTTTCATTGATAGATTTCGTCATTTCCTCACGCTCTTTTGCCGATTTTTTCAATTCACGAGCCAACTCAATACGAATTTCATCAGGCTTTCCATACTCATCAATCACCGCATTGACCACATTAACCATCTGATTCAAAATCTTTTCAACTACCGGGTTACGCAAACTATTCCGAGGCAACAACTCCAACCTGTCTTTTAACACCTTATTATTAATTTCCTCTTTGGTAAGCGATTTCTTTGAATGGCGATAACCTGCATATTCACACGCAACGCTGTATTCAAGTCCGTCTTTCAAATGAGGCAGAATCTTACGGATGGCCTTGCTGCTCAAACTGGCATAATCATCAGGGAAAACGACCCCAGCCAACACAGTGGCGTATTCTATATCAAAGCCAAAACGGTCATGCAGTTTTTCGATGAGATTGAAATTGCCCAACTCTGATTTGTCGCCCTCAAACGAATACAACAGATGCCATAATTTGAACATGGGCTGTTGTTCCATCGCATGACCTTCAAGGCTTGAGTCAAAGCGAAGAATGTCCGTGTCGAATCCCAATCCGTCAAACACTTCAGCAACAATCTCCAAGGCTTTCTCAGAAGGCATTTTTGAAAAATCATAATCGCCATGCCCACTCATCTCAATGATAGTTTGATAGGCTTTAAACAATTCTGATTGAGTGGGATTGCCATCCAATTCCTTGAAATTGAGGTCCAAACCCTTTTGATTGCCAAACAGCAGTTTTAACGCATCCGATTTTGAGAGTTTCTCTTTGTAGTTGAGTTCTGCAAACAGTTTTTCCTTTTCTTCCTGATAAAGGAAGCGTTTACCTTGCTTGTAAGACCCTTCAAAACCAAACAAGTCCGTCTGTTGATTTGGAACAACTTTTCCGGAAACCACAATATTGTTCAAAACCTGCCAAATCTTGAATTCCTGAAACAGCGGAGAAGATTTCGGGCACACGCGCAAGCCGATGGTTTTTGTCTTCTTTTTGCCGTCAATCTCCACTTCAATCTGACGGCTTTCAAACTCACAGAAAGAAATCAGTCCTTTTTGCGATTTCAACGGACGTTGATAGAAAATGATTATGTCGCGGACTTCTTTCTTTAGTTCTTGCGTCAATTCCTTATGGAATTTGGCTTGTGTTTCCCAAATTTTCTCAAACTCATTAAGATAATCTTGCCGATAAAACACTTGGTTCTTCAAACTATAATTTGGGTTCTTCTCCAACTGAGCCATTTGATATTGACCAACAGTCATATTATTGAAATACAATGCTTTGCTTCGGTCGCTAATATCTCCCAAATAACCACTTGCATTATTGATTTGGGCATTGATTTCTTGTAGAACAACAGCCAATTGTTCCAAATCCAACTTCTCTGACAATGATATACAACGCCATTGATAAACCTTGGATTTCCATTCAATACCTTTTGATGGTTTGATGCCTTCCACACCAAAACGCTTTTCACATAATGACTTTGTGACCTTCCCGCTTTTGCCAAGCAATTCTTCTCTCAATACATCATCCAAAAATTCAGGATAATAGTTCATTTGCATAGACCAAACTTTATCAAATTCAATTTGCAAATCAGAACGATAGAAGTCGGGAAGATGCCGTTTACCATTCATCAATAATTGAAGTGAAAGTTGGCCCGGCGTGAGATTTTCTTCGTAAAGTCGTTTGGCAACCTCCATTCCATCAATCAGTTGTCCTTCTTCCGTGGATTTTGCCTTACGACTGCTTTTGTAGCCTCTCTTCTTGTTTATCATCAACAAAACACGAGCAAACTCCTGCAAAGAAATCTCCTCCGTAGCCGCTTTTGCACGAAGACGATAGGTTTCAAATGTTGTTTTGTTGCCGTTTTCAGACAACAAAGTGTCGTCGTTGATAAAACCATGCTCCTTAAGCACTTCGATTAGGTTTAATCTTCGCAATTTGTAGCGTTGAAGGTTTCGACGCATACTGCGTTTTAACGTCCTGTCAGCATTTGTTGTTATGCTTTTCCCTTTTTCAAAGTTGGATAATTCATCGACTGTCAATGGATTAACTCTAACTCCGATTTTTACAATTGAGGAATTCTCATTCCCGTTTTCTGCCTCATTCACCACCGCCCAACCAATGCTGTTGGTTCCTAAGTCGAGTCCTAATATTTTCTTCATGGTATCATATATTTAATCGAATCAAAAAATTTTGTCAAAAATACTATTTTTTTCATAAATCACTTGCATTATCGAAAAATTCCCTATTTTTGCGGCACAAGATATGCAGCAATTCACAATAAGGATTATTCCGTTGTGAAAACATCAAGTTCGGGGCGATTTCTGTCGCCTCGTCTTTTTTTGCACAAATCTTGTCGCTGTTCATTCTTGTTCAGTTTTCCGCGACAAAATTACACTATCGTTGTTTCAAAACGTGATACAGGTTGGAATAAAGTTTCAATTTTGCAACAAAATCTCATTCTCGAAGAAACGCCCCCCTTCACTCCCTCAACACACGGGAGACGGTTTCCACAATCTCATCGTAATCAGCATCTTGCATGTTCTCTATCTTATAGCACATTTCCTTGACCCATTCGTTGAAACGAATCAAAACGTCTGTGTTTCCGGTTTTGGAAATTGTCCACAAAGCGAATTCTATCATACATCCTGACCTGAACACCACCGTGCCGTCGCGCTTGCGCCGAAACTTGTTGAAAAACAAGCCCTCTGAAAGGCTCTTCAACACCACTTGCAACAATGCCGTATTGGCCTCTTCTTGGGTGACCTGACGGTTCGTTTTGGAACAAATACAGACATATTGAAACGGCTTCAACCTGTCCTTGTTGATGACAAAATTCGGGTCTTTCGCAAGCCGCGACAAAAACAACATGTATGCCTTGACTTCGACCACTCCTTCATTCTCTTCCTCAAATTGCTGGACTTTCTCCTTCAGATAATCATCCGAAGCATATTTACAAACCACACGGAGCAAAGGATAATTATCCATTTCGCGCTCCCAGTACCACACGATAGAGTCAAAATAGATGTCCCTCCAAAACCAATCACTGAGCAAATACTTTGAACACCAAACCACGTCGTGTTTCGTCGTCCTGAACATGAACGCATCTATGATTCTCTTTTGGTCCTCAAACGATTGGTATTCAAACCGTTTCTGCAATTCAAGTCGAGATGCAGCAATAAGGCCGCTTTTTTCGTCCTTGAAATCGCGAAGCAGTTGATTGATAGTGGCATTGGGCTTTTTTTTCACTTTCTCAACTTGTTCCGGGAAAAGCCTTCTTTCAACATGGCCCATCAGATAGCTTGTTTCCGGATTATCAGCGTAATGACGTTCCAAATCTCTTTTCACCCGCTTCAAATCGACAAGCGACAAAGAATTGATAATGTGGCGCGTAAATTCACGGCTGTTTTCCAAATTATCCACAAGGTATTTCGTAAGTTCCATAGCACTGTTGTTTTAGTTTTGAAGCAAAAGTAGAATCCTCTTGAAATCGTGATATTTCATTTTTTTCTTTCGCAAAATTACTACTTTTCGGCAATTCAGCGATTTTTTGTACTTTTGCACCTTCAAATCAAGCAGTAATTTCTACTAAAATGCAGAATATCAGAAATATAGCAATTATCGCCCATGTGGACCACGGCAAGACCACCCTCGTGGACCGTATTCTTTACCAATCCCAACTCTTCAAGGAGTCGGACGAGGCTCCGGGGCAACTCATTTTGGACAACAACGACCTTGAGCGCGAGCGCGGCATCACCATCCTTTCGAAGAATGTGTCGGTGCGCTACAAGGACGTGAAAATCAACATCATCGACACCCCTGGCCACGCCGATTTTGGCGGCGAGGTGGAGCGCGTCCTGAACATGGCCGACGGCGTTTTGCTGTTGGTCGATGCCTTCGAAGGCCCCATGCCACAGACCCGCTTCGTGCTGCAAAAGGCCATCGAATTAGGTTTGAAGCCCATCGTCGTCATCAATAAGGTGGACAAGCCCAACTGCCGTCCCGACGAGGTGCAAGAGGCCGTCTTCGACCTGATGTTCAACCTCGGCGCGACCGAAGACCAATTGGATTTCCCGACGGTTTACGGATCCTCGAAGCAAGGCTGGATGTCGGACGACTGGAACCACGTCACTGACAACGTTTCCTACCTTTTGGACGTCATCATCGACACCATCCCGCCCGCGAAGTTCGAGGAAGGCACGCCGCAAATGCTGATTACTTCGTTGGATTACAGCTCGTATGTGGGTCGTATCGCCGTGGGTCGTCTGAAACGCGGCACTTTGCAAGCCGGACAAAACGTCTCGTTGGTGAAGCGCGACGGCTCCGTCACCCGCTCCACCATCAAAGAGCTTTACACCTTTGAAGGTTTGGGCAAGGAACGCACCAAGAAGCCCGTCGAGGCCGGCGACATCATCGCGCTGATGGGCATAGACGACTTTGAGATTGGTGACACCGTGGCCGACTACGAGAACCCCGAAGCCCTGCCGCCCATCCATGTGGACGAGCCGACGATGAGCATGTTGTTCACCATCAACAACTCGCCGTTCTTCGGCAAGGAAGGCAAATATGTGACCTCGCGCCACCTGCGTGAACGCCTTTACAAGGAGACCGAAAAGAACCTCGCCCTGAAGGTGGAAGACACCGATTCGCCTGATTCACTGATGGTTTATGGTCGTGGCATCCTGCATTTGAGCATCCTCGTGGAGACCATGCGCCGTGAGGGTTACGAGTTCCAACTTGGACAGCCCAAGGTCATCGTGAAATACATCGACGACGTGAAATGCGAGCCTATCGAAGCCTTGACCGTCCTTGTGCCTGAAGACTTCTCGGGGCGCGTCATCGAGCAAGTCAGCGCACGCAAGGGCGAAATGACCCAAATGGAACCCAAAGGCGACCGCATGTGCCTCGATTTCGACATCCCTTCGCGAGGACTTATCGGACTGAGAAACACGCTTTTGACCGTCACCGAAGGCGAAGCTATCGTGTCGCACCGCTTCAAGGACTACGAGCCTTGGAAGGGCGAGATGCCTTCGCGCAACGTGGGTGCCTTGATTTCGATGGAAACCGGACAGGCCATCCCATACGCCATTTGGAAACTGCAAGACCGTGGCATTTTCTTCGTCAACCCGAATGAGGACGTGTATGCCGGCGAGGTCATCGGCGAGAACACCCGCAGCAACGACATCGTCATCAACGTGTGCAAAACCAAGCACTTGACCAATGTGCGTGCCTCTGGTAGCGACGAGGCCATCCGTCTTATTCCGCCCGTGAGGTTCTCGTTGGAGGAATACATGGAATACATCCGCGACGACGAATATCTGGAAGTCACACCCAAGAGCCTGCGCCTGCGCAAAATCATCCTCGACGAGATTGAGCGCAAACGCGCCTCGCGCCGTGGAGAGGAATAAAAGAATGTTTTTTACACGAATTACCATAAATTATACACGAATTATCAGAAATGGTTTTTGAAAATTCATGTTTAAAACCAATGAAGATTTTTTTCCAAAAGTTGGGCTGTATGTCCGACTTTTTTCGTATTATTGCAAAATTATAGACGAGCAGAAAACAAGCCCAACGCTTGTTGGATTTTTGTGATTTATTAAATTGATTATTAGATAATTACAGACATGTCAAAACTTAAGAGAACCCTTATAATTTTATTCGTCACGGCAGGATTGGCCTCGTGTGACGTGCTCACTCAAGTTGCACAAATGGCCAACTTTGCCAATTGCACCTTCGATTTCAACAGCGTCAACCATATTGAGATGCTCGGCATCAACCTGAGCAAGGGCATGTCGAGAGAGAACCTCAACATTTCGCAAGGCTTGGCTCTCGTCAACGCAATCAGCAACAGAAGCCTGCCCGTCACTTTCAATGTCAACCTTGATGTAAGCAACCCCAACTCCATCGCCGCTTCGATGGCCAAGATGGATTACATATTGACCCTCAACGGAAAGCAAGTTGTCAGCACCACCATGAACAACAGCGTGAACGTTCCCGCCAAATCGAACAGCGTGGTCACTATTCCCATCACCACCGACCTGTTCCAACTGTTCAGCGGCGAATCGGCGGATGCCATCGTGAATTTGGCCTTCAAATTAGCTGGCGCGAGCAGCAATCCCGTTAATGTGGGACTTCAGGTGAAGCCTTACATTACCGTTGGAAACCAGCAACTTGCCTACCCAAATTACATCACATTAAACAAAACCTTACAATAAAATCCGAAATGACAGAATTTGCCGAGAAACACTACAGCATCGACCCCGGGAAGGGCAAAAAAATGCCCGGATGTCCCTACTCGACCTTCGAGGATGGGCATGATGTCCAAGATTTTATCATACCTCCCAAAGGTTATGTTTTTGCCGGCTTCAAGTTCGACCCTAACGCCAGCAACCAAATTTACGACGGAAAACTCTCCGCAGAATACACTAAAGTGCCTTTCACCCAAAGGATTATGTCCAATCTTTGGAAGTTAGTCCTTGTGATTGCCATCGTCCTTGTCGTTGCACTCGTTGTCGTTTTGGCCGTAAGCGTGTTTAGGAATCCTAAACCAAGTCGCACCGAAAAAGAGCCGGAAACCAAAGTGCAGCCCACCAAAACTGCCAAAAACAAAGACAATTCCAACACCGCCAATTTCGACGAAACGCCTGCCGCTGTCACCAACAATCCTTCGGAACCGAAAGCACCGGAAGTAGCGCCTGTCGTGAAAGAAACGCCAACGACTCCAGCAGTCGTGGAAGAAACGCCAGTGACCCCAGTTGTGGAAACACCCAAGCCTGCTGCCGACGACCCGAACACCTTGTTCAAACAAGAGTTTTGGACACTGATCCACACTCGCAACGCCAGCATGGACACCTACACCTACCTCTATAACAAATACAAGTCCAAGGTCAGCGGCGAAGAATTCGACTATCTCCGCTTCGTCATTTTGAAGGATTATGTTTCGTTCAAGGCTTGGTACGACAAAATGAAGACCGTTCCCGAGAGCCAGTTGAAGACCATTGAAAACATTGATGGATTGAGGAGCAACCTCAAAGCATCCAAGTAATATGGAAGGCCAACAACATCCCAACACCAACTCAATCGACCCTGAACAGGGTAAAGAGGAGAAAACTGTTGCGCAGTTCGAGAAGACGAGTTCCACTGCCAAACCCAAGCATAACTTTTGGCGTTATTTGGCTGCCGTGGCCGTCCTTGTCGTATTCGGGCTGATATTGACCACCCTATTCTCCCAAACCAAATCATACATGGCTCAAATGACCCAGATAAGGCAGACGGTATTATTAGACGAAGTAGGAGTTACGGATTTTGCCATTGTTGCAATGGATACAATTGAAATGGATGATTCGATTGATCCAGTTGGTGCCATTGATGACACTTTACAGGAATCTTTTGCCCAAAATGACACGACCATTATTGTTAAGGATGAGATTGTTGAGGAAAAGGCCGCTGAAACCGCTCCCTTCCAAGCAAAAGCCGAAGAGAGAATCAGCGAAACGATTGAGCCTCAACTTGATTCCACTGAATTATATACTGCCCAATTCAAAGAGGAGTTTTGGGCATTGATTCATCGTCAGGACAAAAGGATGACGGAATACGGCAAGTTGTACAGGAAATACTATGGGAAAGTCGATGGAAACGAATACCATTACCTTTGGATTACCATTTTGGGTAGCACAACTCGGTTTAAGGCATGGAGCGAGATTCTTAACCAAGTCCCATCCAACGAAATCAAGTCCATCCATACCATCAACGCATTGAAACAGATATTAGAGGATTACGAATAAACAATTGGAAAAGCCATGAAAACTATGGAGAACAAACAATACAGGGTTGACGCGGGAGAAGGCGAACTTCTTCCCAATTGCCCCTATTCCTGCTTTGAAGACGGCCACGACGTCAAAGAATTCATCACCCCGCCGTTAGGTTTTAATCTGGCTGGATTCAAATTGAAGCCTGAGCCTGAGTCAAGCGGCTACGACGGATGTTTGGTCGCGCAATACGAGCCAAAGTCCATAAGCCCGAAGTTGAAAACCAACTTGATTGTTGCCGCCTGTGCCCTTCTTTTGGTTGCCGCTGGCATCATGCTTTTTAGCCTTTTCAGGAACAACCATCAAACGCCCGCCGCGCCCCAATCCGAGCCTGTTGTGATTGACGCCACCTCGTCCTACTTCTCAATCAAGGAAGACACTGCCGCCATCGACGAAACGGAAACCGTTGAGGCTGTCGCAGAAGTGGTTGAACCCGCAGCAGAAAAGGCCGTTGCCGAATCTGCTCCAACAGAAACCGTTCAAGATAAGCAACTTGCAGAAGTTGTGGAAGTTATAGAAACACCTGTTGTTCAAGAAACTCCCCAACCAGTTCAAGTGGTTCAAGAAACCAAGCCAGCTCAAGAAGTTAAACCGGCTCAAGAAACCAAGCCGGCTCAAGAAGTTAAGCCGGTTCAAGAAGCTAAGAAAGAACCAGTTGCCCAAACCACGGTGGACGCGAAAGAGCAATTCAGGAAAGAGTTTTGGGTGTTGATCCATCGACAGGAGAAGAACATGCGCACCTATTATGATTTGTACAATCAATACAAAAACAAGAATCTGAGGAGCAAGGAGTTTTTCTACCTCTACCTGACCATCTTGGAAAACACTTCTGGTTTCAATGCTTGGAAAGCGAAATTGGTGCAAGTCCCGTCGGAGGAAATCAAATCCATCCAAAACGTCAACGCATTGGAACAAAAACTTAATGAATACGAGTAAAATTCAATCATAAATAATTAAAACACAGCAAAATGATTAGAAACAACTTTATCAAACGCCACAACGGGCCTACCGCATCCGACGCTGAAAAGATGCTCAAGGTCATCGGCGTGAAATCGCAAGAACAACTTGTCGACGAAATCATCGCTCCCGAAATCCGTCTGCCGAAAGACCTCAACATCGGCGATGGCATGAACGAGTACGAAGTCATCAGCCACCTCAAGGCCTTGGGTGCCAAGAACAAGCAGTTCCGCACCTACATCGGCTTGGGCTACTACAACACCATCACCCCGGGCGTCATCATGCGCAACATCCTCGAAAATCCGGGCTGGTACACCTCTTATACTCCCTATCAGGCCGAGATTTCGCAAGGCCGTTTGGAAGCCCTCGTGAACTTCCAAACCGTCATCAGTGACCTCACCGCCATGCCTTTGGCCAACGCCAGCCTGCTCGACGAAGGCACCGCCGCAGCCGAGGCCATGCTGATGTTCTGGCACTCGCGTAGCCGCGCCCAAGTGAAGGCCGGCGTGAAGAAGTTCTTTGTGGCTTGCGACCTGTTCCCACAGAGCATCGAAGTCATCAAGACCCGCGCCCACTTCCAAGGCATCGAAGTCGTGATTGACGACATCAACAAGTTTGAAGCAAGCGAAGAATATTTCGGCGTTATCATCCAATGCCCCAACCAGTTCGGTGAAATCGTCGACAACCGCGCCAAGGTTGCCGAATGGAAAGCCAAAGGCATGCAAGTGGCCGTGGCCGCCGACCTGCTGAGCCTCACCCTCATCACGCCTCCCGGCGAATGGGGCGCGGACGTGGTACTCGGTTCCAACCAGCGTTTCGGCCTACCGATGGGATTCGGCGGTCCTCATGCCGGCTACTTCGCCACCACCGAAGCCTACAAGCGTGAGATGCCCGGCCGTATCATCGGCATCAGCGTGGATGCCCTCGGCAATCCCGCTTTCCGCTTGGCCCTGCAAACCCGCGAACAGCACATCAAGCGCGAAAAAGCCACGTCGAACATCTGCACAGCACAGGCTTTGCTGGCCATCATGTCGGGCTTCTACGCACTGTATCATGGCCCTGAGGGTTTGATTGAAATCGCACACCATATTAATTGCCTCGCAGGCAAGTTGACCTCAGAGTTGGCCAAGCTCGGTGTGAAGCAACTCAACAAGCACTTCTTCGACACGCTGTTGTTCGAAATGCCTGAAGGCGTTTGCACCTGCAAGGTGAAGGAAGCCGCCGAGAAACACGGCATGAACTTCCGCATCATCGACAAGCAGCACTTTGGCATCAGCCTCGACGAAACCACTGCCCGCGAAGACATCAACGAGATTGGCATTGTCGTCGCCGAAGCCCTTGGCAAGGAGCATGAGGAACTCGTTTGCGACCCGAACTGTCAGAAGTTCAGCGGCATCCCTGCCGAGATGCAGCGCACCTCCAAGTTCATGCAGGCCCCGATGTTCTTCAAGTACCGCAGTGAGACCGATATGATGCGTTACATGAAGAAACTCGAAAACCGCGACCTCAGCCTCAACCGCTGCATGATTCCGTTGGGTTCTTGCACGATGAAACTGAACCCCGCCACATCAATGTATGCCCTCAGTTGGCCTGAGTTCGGCAACATCCACCCCTTCGTCCCCGCCGACCAAGCTGAAGGCTACCTCGAACTCATCGCTGAGATGGAGAAAGACCTTTGTGAAATCACGGGCTTCAAGGGCATGAGTTTTATGCCCAATTCGGGTGCCAGCGGCGAGTATGCCGGATTGCTCACCATCCGTCGTTACCAAGAGGCCAACGGCCAAGGTCACCGCAACATCTGCCTGATTCCTGCTTCGGCCCACGGCACCAACCCTGCTTCGGCTGCTATGGCTGGTATGCAAGTGGTGGTGGTGAAATGCGACGAAAACGGCAACATCGACCTCGAAGACGCCAAGGCCAAGGCCGAGCAATACAAGGACAACTTGGCAGCCTTCATGGTCACCTATCCTTCGACCCACGGCATCTATGAGGATGGCATCCGCACCCTCGTGAAGATTGTCCACGACAACGGCGGCCAAGTGTATATGGACGGTGCCAACATGAATGCCCAAGTCGGCCTGACCAGCCCCGGCTATATCGGTGCCGATGTCTGCCACCTCAACCTGCACAAGACCTTTGCCATCCCGCACGGCGGTGGCGGTCCGGGCGTGGGTCCCATCGGCGTGGCCGAGCACCTGAAACCTTACCTGCCTTCGCACATCCTGTTCCACTGCGGTGGCGACAAGCAGGAAGGCGCAGTTTCTGCCGCTCCGTTCGGTAGTGCCCAAATCCTCACCATCACTTATTGCTACATCAAGATGTTAGGCGGTGAAGGCCTGAAGAAAGCCACTATGGGTGCCATCATGAATGCCAACTACCTGAAGGAAAGGCTGAAGGACTACTACCCGATCCTGTACACCGGCAACCACGGCCATGTGGCTCACGAGATGATTCTCGACATCAACGGCATCAATAAGACTGTTGGTGTGGCCGCCATTGACATCGCCAAACGTTTGATGGACTTCGGTTTCCACGCTCCTACCGTGGCCTTCCCGGTACACGAGACCCTGATGGTGGAGCCCACCGAGAGCGAGCCTATCGCCGAGCTCGACCGCTTCGTCGAAGCCATGATCCAGATCCGCAAGGAAATCAAGGACATCGAGGACGGCAAGGCCGAGAAGGGCAACAACATCATCAGCCACGCGCCTTACACCGCCGAGATGCTGATGGCCGACAAGTGGGAGTTCCCCTTCAGCCGTCAAGAGGCTGGTTTCCCGATGAAGAGCGACGTTCAGGACAAGTACTTCCCGCATGTCACCCGCATCGATGACGCTTACGGCGACAGGAATCTGGTTTGCAAGTTCTCTGCTGAATAAGGAATTGTTTCACGCAGAATACGCTGAATACGCAGAAAATGAAGAGATGTACCAAGCACGTCTCTTCATTTTTTTATGGCATTTTAATCTATATTGGAAATGATGTCCTTCAAAAGCGCATTGAAGTCGATGACATGATCGGGCATGGGCGAATAACCTAATATCACGACCACCAAGTCCTTAGAGGGTATGACGAATATCCTCTGCCCATCGTGGCCTTTGCAATAATACATATCCTCAGGCACATCAGGGAGCTCTTTCCCTCTATTCAGCCAGAAAAATGAGCCATATCCATTTTCACTATTGGACGCGGGCGTGGTCGTGTAGTTCACCCAGCCTTCGGGAAGAACCCTCAACGAGTCGACACAACCATCCTCTATATAAAGTTGGCCAAAGCGGGCGAAGTCAGTGGCCGTGATGTAAAGATACGACGAACCAACGGGGGTACCACTCATGTCTGATTCAAAAACAGCATTACGAATACCCAAAGGCGCAAAGAGTTTCGCGTGAAATTACGAATACCCAAAGGCGCAAAGAGTTTCGCGTGAACATAGGCGAGGAAAGCTTGGTTAGACGGGAACTTCTCGCAAAGATAACGCATAACGATGTTCGTGCTGCCGCTGGAATAGTACCAAAAACTACCTGGCTTGTGTTCAAGGGGTTTGTTGAGGGCATAAAGACCCATGTCTTGCTCACGATGGAGCATCAGATTGACGTCAGAACGGGCACCGTAGTTCTCGTTCCACTCCAAACCGCTCTGCATCTGCATCAAATCGTTGATGGTAATATCTTTACGGTCATCGTTTTGCCATTCGGGTATGTCCGTCGGAGCATAAATATCAACAAAATGGTCTCTTACCATGACACCTGCGATGGCGTTGGTGAAGCTTTTGGCCATGCTCCAGCTCAGCAGTTTCATATCGGGTGTAATGCCCTTATCATAGCGCTCTGCCACCACTCCACCTTTATGGAGCACCACAAAAGCAAAGGGATGTCCGTTATAAGCCCGATCGTCCACAAAGGCCTTGGCAATCGGCTCCAGCCTCGCCTTTGTTGCAGAATCGCCCATTGGGAGCGGTCTTATAGGCATGTTCTCATCGGGGAAAGGACAAACCTGTTGCTCGAGGTCATTGGCATGGGCACCACGCAATAAGGTGACTCCATAACCTTCTCGATAGGCCGCAGTGGCTTTTCCCCAAAG
>CACZDU010000028.1:0-58638 GCA_902780055.1 uncultured Bacteroidia bacterium
ACACTTCTGCGCATGGATGAGGAGCAGCAGGAACTGTATGACATAGTCACTTACCGCCACAAAATCTAAAAATCGGGTGTCCCATTGCGGAAAACAGGATACGGTTATGTTTAGTCGCCGCAAGATGCGGAGCAAAACCGATGCAAAAATACAAATTTTCTGAATAATGGATGTGATAAGGCGATTTTTTTCGTTTGCTGAATTCATGTCACAAACGCAACTTTTTGGGTTAGACTTAGGTTCAATTCGGGAGCGAAGTTAGCGAAAAAGTATTCGATGGGAGTGAGGAAGCCGAGTTTTTTTCTTGGCCTGTTGTTGAGTTTGTCGCGTATTCGCTTGATTTCGTTGTCGTCGAGGCCGTCGAAGGGGGTTCCCTTTGGCAGGTACTGTCTGATGAGCCCGTTCATGTTCTCGTTGGCTCCCCTCTTCCAGGAGTGGTAGGGATGGGCGAAGTAGTAGTCCACGGCGAGGCTCTTGGCGATGGCCTTGTGTTCGGCGAACTCCTTGCCGTTGTCGGACGTGATGGTGTGCAGCAGCCCCTTGAAGGGTATGAGCATTTCGGCGGCCTTTTCTGCGAGGGCCTTGCTGTCCTTGCCCTCGAGCAGTGCTATCCACGAGATGCCCGACGCCCTGTCGTTGGCCGAGAGCAGCGCCCGCCTGTGGTTCGCCCCCATAATGAGGTCTATCTCGAGGTCGCCGAAACGGGACTTGTCATCCACCACCTTGGGCCGCTCGTCGATGCTCACGCGGTCGCGGATGACGCCCCGCGAGTCCTTCTTCGCGCCCCGCTTGCGGTATTTGCGGCCCTTGCGCCGCAGGTGGGTGTGCAGGTCGCCGCCACGGCGCTTGTCGCCCCACACATACTGGTATATGGTCTCCACACTGACGCATTCAAGCCCCTCCAGCCTGCAACGCCCCACAACCTGCTCGGGGCTGTAGTCCTCCCTGTGCATCGCCTCCACGCGCAGCCTCACCTCCTCGGTGAACCGCACACGGTGTGGCTTCCCCTTCTGCCGCCTCTCGCACTTGCGCTGCGCCAGGTCGGCATCGTACCGGCCGCTCCGCCCGTCGCAGTTGCGGCGCAGTTCGCGGCTTATCGTTGATTTGTGCTTGCCAATGGCGGCGGCTATCTCGCCCATCGGGAAATTCTGCTTGCGCATCACGGAAATTGTGTACCTTTGTGCCTTGGTTAGTTGGGACATCTTCTTGCATTTTTAGGACGGAGGCAAAGATAGTCTTTCCTATCCACCCGGAAGGCGAGAACGGGGAAAAAAATCCCCTTTCTCCCTTCGGGAAAATTTCATCGGACTATCGCGACCGTCTAAAGTTGCATTTGTCTCTTGAATTTAGGGAACAATTCATGGATAATTTATGGCAATTCGTGTTTTTTCTTCTACACGAATTTCCAAGAATATATCACGAATTATCAAAAATAAAAATTTATGAACCAATTCGTGGCTTAATTCAATGATAATTCGTGTTTTTCCTTTCTTTTTTCCATCTTTCCCCAAGAAATGTTTATTTTTGCGGTCGGATTCCAACGTTAGAACGCCATGACTAAATATCCCATCGGCATACAGACATTCTCCAAAATCATCGAGGAAGGTTGGGCCTACGTCGACAAGACCGCATTTGTCTACCAATTGGGCAAAAACGGTGGCTATTATTTCCTCAGTCGTCCGCGCAGGTTCGGCAAAAGCCTGCTGCTCTCCACCATCGAAGCCTATTTCCAAGGCAAAAAGGAACTTTTCAAAGGTCTGGCTTTGGAGCAATTGGAAAAGGATTGGAAGGTTTATCCTGTTTTGCATTTGGATTTGAACGCAGAACGGTATGATACACCCGATAAACTGATTTCTATTATAGACAGGCACTTGCGCTTTTGGGAAAGCGAATACGGCAAGGAAGAAAACGACAAAACACCATCCGACAGATTTGTTGGGATCATCCGTCGCGCTTGCGAGCAAACAAAGCAAAAAGTCGTCATTTTGGTGGACGAATACGACAAACCTTTACTGCAAGCCATCGGAGAAAAGGAACTCCAAGATGAATATCGTGCTGTGTTGAAATCATTTTATGGCGTTGCTAAAACAATGGACGGCTATATCAAAATGGCGTTTTTCACTGGGGTGACGAAGTTCTCCAAGGTCAGCGTTTTCAGCGACCTGAACAACCTGAAGGACATTTCTTTGGATTCCCGGTTTGTGGCGGCATGTGGCATCACAGAGAAGGAAATCCATGATTACCTTGACGACGAGGTCGGGCAAATGGCCGAGGCCAACGGCATCGACAAAAACGCCTGCTACGAAAGATTGAAAAAAGAATATGACGGTTATCATTTTCGCGAAAACAGCGTCGGGATTTACAATCCATTCAGCCTGATCAATGCCCTTGACAGCCATGATTTCAAAGACTTTTGGTTCGAAACCGGCACTCCTACTTTCCTCGTCGAGACTCTGAAACGCACCAATTACGAGCTGGAAAACCTAACTCGAGAGGAAGTCACTGCCGACCTTTTGGGCAGCCTTGACAGTATTGACCAAAACCCGTTGCCTCTACTCTATCAGAGTGGTTATCTGACCATTAAAGATTACAACCCAGATTTCTGCACCTACACTTTGGGCTTCCCCAATGGAGAAGTGGAAAGAGGTTTCACGAGATTCCTGTTTAGATATTATGCGCCCATAAAAATATACGAATCCGATTCGTTTGTCAAAAACTTCACCATTGAGGTGCGTAACGGCCAACCCGAAAAGTTCATGTCGCGCCTCGAAGCCATGTTTGCCGGTCAGGATTACCAAGTTGTAGGTGATGCAGAACTGTATTTCCACAATGTCACCAGCCTTGTTTTCAAGCTGTTGGGATTCTATACCGATGTGGAACGCCACACCACCGACGGACGCATGGATATGCTTGTACAGACCAAAGATTATATCTACATCTTCGAGTTCAAGATTGACAAATCCGCTGATGAGGCTTTGAAGCAGATTGAGGAAAAGCAATATGACAAGCCGTTTGAAGCGGACTTGCGTAAACTTTATAAAATAGGTGTTAATTTCTCCAGCACGACCCGGAGGATAGAAAGTTGGAAAGTAGTTTAATTATGGGAATCAGGAAATTCATAGGAAAAGCAGGCCTCAAATTGGGCGGCTGGAAAGTCGTCAACGAAGCCCCAAAAGACCTTGGCAACGCGGTTTGCATCGTTGCGCCGCACACGGCCATCGAGGATTTCTTCGTCGGGTTAGCCTTCTATTGGTCTTACGGCATCAATTTCAAGGTGATGATAAAGAAGGAGTTCTTTGTTCCCGTCGTCGGCTGGCTCTTGAAGAAAGTCGGCGGAATCCCCGTCAACCGAGGGCACCAAAACCACCTCGTGGAACAGATGGTCGACATGTTCAGCCAAAACAAGGACACGCACCTTATCATCTGCCCCGAAGGCACACGAAAAGCCGTAAAACATTGGAAAAAAGGATTCTATGTCATTGCTGAAGGTGCCCATGTACCCGTCATCCTCGGCTTCATCGACTATAAAAAGAGGTATTGCGGCATTGAGCGGATTTTCTATCCCACAGGCGATTACAACAAGGATTTGGCCGAAATTTGGGATTATTACAAAGACATCAAAGCGAAACACCCAGAAGGGTTTAACCTTGATGAACAGTACAGGAACGCAGAAAAATGATTGACTTTGAAGGTTTAATACACCACCTTCATTTTCAAGGTTTTGTTATTCCCCACCCCGTCAGTCACCACGACTTTCACATTGTTGGTGCCTTTCTTCATCTTTTCGTCGATTTCGTAATAAAGCAAGGCGTTCTTGGCATCATATTGACCAAGCACCCAAACATCGTCAAGATAAATGTCGTAGGTTTCAATGCCTGTCATGTCGTCTGAAATCTTGAACCTCAGCGACTTGAGCGCACTCACCGACTGCCCGTCCTTGAAATTGGACGCTTTGACCGTGGGCGCAACCGAATCGATTTTGATGGTAAACTCGCCCAACGAGCGGGTCGCGACTTCCATGCAGCCGCCCTTCATCTTGCCACCAAGCGAAGACACCTTACCACTGTTGTCGAAATAAGCAATGTATTTTCCGGGATGGTCGGCCCAAGCCTCGTCAGGACGGATTCGGACGGTGAACTGCTTAAAGGTTGTCAATTCCTCATCGCCGAAACGGTAAATGCGTGAGCAACAGCCTCTTTCGTCACGTTGACCCGTCTGAATCCATTCATCACGAAAGAGCGTGCCTCGCTCCATCGAAACATTGAAATCATCAATCGTAATGTTGTTGTTCAACGAGCCGTCGGCTTTCACGAAATACTCGCTGCGACGGCGTTCTGGTCGCTCCACATAAACGGGTGCAGTGCCCACCAACTTGAAACTAATCTGAGATGTATTACCCATATAATCAGCAATTTTGAAGCGCACATTCACCGTGTCGCCCTCGTTCACTGTCACCGTTCCGTTCCGTTTTTCAATCATTTGCAGTTTGTTGAACGGGTCGGTTTCGGTGCGCACATAACTCGTTTTCTTCTGCTTATAACGACGATAATCCAAAAGGCTGTTCACATAGCGCGGCTCGCTGTAGGAAAAACTGTCGCACTCCACCTGAAAAGCCAGTTCGTCGTCAAGGTAAAGCTCATAAAGATAGGGGCCGTTCTTGTTGGTCGAAGTGCCCACTTGGTCGAAGGCGCGGATGCCGAACCCAATGGCACCATTGGCGCGGACGATATTCCTGTCTTTCAATGTATAACGGCCTTTATCGCCACCTTCAACGGAGAAATACATCGGTTTGATACCACCCTCCAAAGTCGCTTCGTCACCCAAAGGATAGACCGACACACCTTGTATGAGCGGGCGCGTATTGTCCTCAATCTTGTATCCGAAATACATCGGATTGACCGGTTTTTCGCTTAGCGTGTGACGGATTTCGAAATGCAGATGCGGGCCTCCCGAGCCGCCAGAATTGCCCGAATAGGCAATCAAATCACCTTTTTTTATTGGGAACTTGTCCTTGTCGGGATAAATCTGCGAGGCAAATTTCTTGTGCTTGTATTGATAATCCTTCACATATTTGGCAATCTCGCCCGAAAACCGCTGCAAATGGGCATACACACTCGTATATCCATCGTAATGCGTGATATACAGCACATTACCATAACCGTATGGCGAAACTCCGATACGGCTGATGTAGCCATCGGCGATGGCAAACACCTTTTTGCCCTCCACGCCCTGCGTCTTAATGTCGAGGCCTGCATGGATGTGGTTGGGACGGATTTCGCCGAATGTGGCAGAAAGGTAAATCGGGATGTCAAGAGGCTTGCCGTAAGTGGGAAACGACTCCTGGGCCACACCCCAAAAAGCCGACAAAACAAAAGCCAAAACCAAGGCTGAACGTAGTTTCTTCATCGTGAAAACAGATTAGTTGAAATTTTGGGCAAAAATAGCACTTTTTTATATACTTTTGCAACGGAAAAAGGAACAATCGATGCGACGACAGACCCAAAAAGAGAAGATTCAAGAGTGGCTTGGAAAGCCTTATATGCGGCTTGTTTACAGGCTCTTGGCCATCCTTTTGGCCCTCAGCATCAGCCGTTGGATGGTCTATCTTTTCAACCAGCAGTTTTTTCACCAACTGACGCTCGGTCAAGCCTTGAAGCTCTATTTCTATGGCATGAGGTTCGACTTGCCCATTGTGGTGGGCCTCAACCTGCCCGTCATCCTTTATTATTGTTTCCCTTCGCTCAAAATCTACAACAAAGTGGCGCAAAAGGTCATCGACTTCATTTATGTGATTGTCAACGCCTTCGCTATCCTATTGAATTTCATTGACATAGTATGTTTCCATTTCTTCGGGAAGCACCTCACCATCGACTTCCTGAAAGTGCTCGGCAACTCCGACGAGGTGTCGTTTGGCATTGTCAGGCAGGTGCTTTTCGATTATTGGTACCTGCTCGTCATATTCATCCTTTTTGTATTGGTTATTAGCGTAGTAGCGCAGCATACCCGACTTCACGCCCGTGAGAAGGAAATCGAGCCTCGATGGCATCTCAAGCAAAGTATCAGCTTGGGTGTCATGCTCTTATTGTCCATCATAGCATGGCGAGGCGGCCTGCAAGCCCAACCCATCACGATGGCAACCGCCATGCAGTATACCGACCCTCAAAACGCGCCCATTTTGCTCAACACGCCATTTTGCCTTGTCACCACCCACGAAACCGCGCTGAAAGAAATAGCCGGAAACTATGAAACCGGCTTTTCACCCATCCATAAAAACCTGTCAGCGAACCGTTTCATCGAAAGCGACACCTTGAGTATCGACAGTATTCCTGACAATTTGGTCATCATCATCCTGAAAAATGTCGGGCAGGAAATGGTCAGTTACTACAGCCACGACCGCCGCTTCCCCCTCACACCCTTCCTCGATTCGCTTCTCGGCCAAAGCCTTACGTTCAACGGCATGTCGAACAGCCGCCGCAGCCTTGAAGTGCTGCCTTCCATATTGGCAAGCATTCCGGCCATGATGGACAACGATTTCGTGAGGTCGCCTTACGCCGAAAACGACTTCGATGCCTTTGGCCAACACCTGCAACGACACGGCTATAACACCATTTTCATGCACGGCGGCAACAACGGCGTTCAAGGTTTTGACGAGTTCTCGCACCGAGCCGGTTTCAAGAATTATTTCGGGCGCATCGAATACGACGACGATAGCGACTATGACGGGCAATGGGGCATTTACGACGGGCCTTTCCTGCAATACGCCGCCCACACCCTCAACCGCGTGCATCAGCCTTTCGCCACGGCCATCTACACGCTTTCGTCGCGCTATCCGTACAAGATGCCCAAGAGTTTCGTGCTGCCCAAAGAAAGCTATTTCTGGACGGGCTTTGAGAAAACCATCTATTATGTCGATTGCGCTTTGAAGGACTTTTTCGAGACCGCCTCGCAAATGCCGTGGTTCGACAACACCCTTTTCGTCATCACCGCCGACTACTCCAACAACGAGCATTTCCAACCCGAATACAGCAACGTTTGGGGCATGTATTCCATCCCGATTGCGTTCTATTACCCAAAGAAAATCAAGCCTTTGCGTTGCGAAGAGATTGCACAGCAAATTGACCTTGGGCCATCCATCCTTGCCGCGCTCCATGTGAACGACACCCTTTTCTCTTTCGGGCGCAACCTCTTCGACACCATCAGTGAACAGGCCTTTGCCAGCTATTACAACCTCACCTACCAATATTGCGACGGCACTTATTTGGTGCAATCCGATGGCGAGAATCCATTCGGCATTTTCAGGCCCATCAACGACTCGCTACTGAACGACAACCTCATCGACCGACTTCAATGCCAAGACGTGTTCGACAGGCTCTACCATTTTATGCAGGTGTACAACAACAGAATGATTACCAACAGTTTGAAACCGTCAATAACAGATTTTTATGGGCAAGCAGAAGATTCGATTCATCATTAACCCAATCTCCGGCAAGAAGCACAAAGAGCACCTCCCGCAGCAAATCAAGGAGCATCTCGACCTCTCGAAATTTGACTACGAGATTTGCGTTTCCGAGTACCCAAGCCATGCCATCATGCTTGCTCAAGATGCCATCAACCAGCATTTTGACATTCTCGCCGTGGCTGGTGGCGATGGCTCTGTCAACGAAGTGGGCACGCGCCTCATCGGCACCGAATTGGCCTTGGCCATCATCCCCTGCGGCTCGGGCAACGGCCTTTCGCGCTGCCTCAACATTCCGCTCGACCCCATCAAAGCCTTGCAAGTCATCAACAGGAACGAGCAGCGCAAAATCGACACTGTCACCGTGAATGGCACACCATTCATCAGCATTTCGGGAACGGGCTACGACGCCAAGGTTGCCGAAGACTACAGCAAAGACCCGCGCCGAGGTTTCGACACCTATTTCAGGTACATCGTCCTCAACTACATCACCATGAACGAGCAGCCCTACACCATCATCACGCCCACCGAAACCCTTGAAGTCAACGCTTTTTTCATCTCGTTTGCCAACTCCAACCAAATGGGCTACGACTTCCCCATCTCGCCTCATGCCTCGTTGTGGGACGGCAAAGTCGACCTTTGCATCGTGCAGAAACCCAATCCGTTGGAACTTCCCATCATGGGCGGTTACATGATTGATGGCATGATGGACAAAGCGCCAAAAGTGAAAATCATACAAACTCCCGAAGCCACCATCATCCGGCCCAAGGCCGAGGTCATCAACCTCGACGGCGAGTCAGTAATGATGGAAAAAGACCTTCATCTTAAAGTTAATCCATTAAGTCTCAACATTATTTGCAATGAAACACAAAAGTGACAACAACGGCACAGTATATTCCACCAACCCCAACTTCGTTTTCGATTACGGCGAAGAAGAAGCCGTAACGCTCGAACCCGCCAAGCAAAACCTGCGCGTAATGCTCGACAAGAAACAACGCGGCGGCAAGAAAGTCACCCTCATCACTGGCTTTCAAGGCTCCGATTTCGATTTGGCCGTCTTGGGAAAAGAGTTGAAATCGTCCTGCGGCGTGGGCGGCAGCACCAAAGACGGCGAAATCCTGTTGCAAGGCGACTTCCGTGAGAAAGTGCTGGCCATGTTGCTCCAAAAAGGATACACCAAAACCAAAATCAGCGGAATATGATCAAGATACAAACCACATTGCCCAAAGAAAAAAGGGGAAAGAAAAGCAAAAAACGAGTCAGAATCACGGTGCTTTTGGTGCTGGGAATCCTGTTGGTTTTCGCCTTGGCCTTCGGCTATTGGCTCTACAAGACCGTCATGTCGCCAAATGTGCAAACCGCTGGCGGAAAGGAAGTTGCAATCTACATTCCAACAGGTTCCGACTTCGAGAAAGTCGAAAACATCATTTCTGAAGCGGGATTTTTGGTCAAGGAAAAGAGTTTTCATTGGGTGGCACAACAGAAAAAATATCCCGAAAACATCCATCCAGGCCGTTATGTCGTGAAAGATGGCATGAGCAACAATCAGTTGGTCAACATGTTACGGGGTGGATTGCAAAGCCCGGTGAAAGTCACTTTCAACAATATTCGAGATGTTGACATGTTAGCCGGACGCATTGCTAATCAAATCGAAGCAGATTCAACTTCCATCTCCAATCTACTTCACAATCAACAGTATATCAACCAATTGGGCTTCGACAGCGCGACCATCCCAGCCCTATTCCTGCCCGACACATACGAGTTCTATTGGACCACCGATGCCGAGGGTTTTGTTTCGCGTATGTTTCAGGAATACAACAAGTTCTGGAACGATGAACGCAAACAGCAAGCCGCAGCCAAAAACCTGACACCGATTCAGGTCAGCACTTTGGCTTCTATCGTCAACAAGGAAACCAACATGAGCAACGAAATGCCACGTGTGGCAGGAGTTTATCTCAACCGACTGAAAAACAATTGGTTGTTGCAAGCCGACCCGACTTTGGTTTTCGCTTGGAAAGACTTCAGCATCCGCCGTGTCCTCGACAGTCACAAAGAAATCGAGTCGCCGTACAACACCTATAAATATATAGGCCTTCCCCCCGGCCCGATCTGCATCCCTTCCCTCGCCGCCATCAAGGCCGTGCTGAACGCCGAGGAGCACCATTATTTCTATTTTTGCGCAAGGGAGGATTTTTCCGGCTACCACAATTTTGCCAAAACCTTGGCCGAACACAACCGCAACGCTGCCAAATACCAACAAGCATTGAATCAAAAAGGAATCTTGAAATAGTCATATATGAAAGCATTCAAAGCATACGACATCCGTGGCGAATGGGGCACCGACCTCAACGAAAGCATCGCCTACCGAATCGGTTATTTCCTGCCCGATGTGCTCGACACCGACACCTATTTGGTGGGGCGCGACATGCGGCTCTCATCCGAGACATTTTTTGATGCCCTCACCCGTGGCCTCACCGACCGTGGCAAAAACGTGGACTTCATCGGACTTTCCACCACGCCATTAGTGTATTGGTCTACAGCGAAATACGGTTATGATGCCTCCATCCAAATCACGGCCTCGCACAACCCAAAGCACTACAACGGATTGAAAATCTCAGCCAAAAACGCCCTTCCCGTGGGCTACGACACCGGCCTGAACCGCTTGGAAGCCTTGGTTGAAAGCGACAAAGCCATAGTGCCGTGTGCCGTGAAAGGCAGAATCATGGAGAAGACTGTCTACGACGACTATCTTGCTTTCCAACAGCAGTTTGTCGGTGACTTGTCGAACCTCAACATTGCCGTGGATTGCAGCAACGGCATGGCCTCACTGTTCGTCCACGAATTGATTGGCAAGGCACACTACATCAATGACAACTTGGACGGCAATTTTCCCAACCACGAACCTAATCCTTTGGAAGCCAATGCGCAAGTGCAAATCAAGGCTTTGGTGCTGAAAGAGGAATGCGACATCGGCTTGCTCTTCGATGGCGATGCCGACCGCATCACCTTCATCGACGAGAAAGGACGTTTCATCAGTCCCGACCTCATCATTGCTTTCTTGGGCGACTATTTCATTGGCGAACAACACCAGAAAGGCATTGTGCTTCAGGACATTCGCAGTTCGCGAGCCATTCAGGAATACTTGAACCGTTATCAAGCCAAGGTGGAAACATGGCGCGTGGGTCGTGCTTACGCCGCGCTGAAACTCAGGGAGTTGGATGGTTGCTATGGCGGAGAATTGGCCGGTCATTACTATTTCCGCGACTTCTACTATTCCGATTCCGCGCTGTTGGCGGCATCCATCGTGCTTCGCCTATTGGCCGAGCGCAAGAAAAACGGGCAGACTTTGAGCCAAATCATTGACGAAATTTCACCTTATTATAATAGCGGCGAAATCAATTTCAAGATTGAGCAAAAACAAGCCGCAATGGACGCGGTCAAAAACCATTTCTCCAACCTCGAAAAGCCCGAAAGATTCCTCGATTTCGACGGCTATCGCCTCGACTATCCCGACTGGTGGCTCAACATACGCCCCTCAAACACAGAACCTTACCTCCGTTTCCTTTGCGAAGCAAAGAGTGAGGCCAAACTGAATGAAATCATCGACATAGTAAAATCCATCATCGCAAAAACCGACCCGAAATGAAAAAACTGACCTTAATCCTTTCCACATTGCTCCTCCTTGCCCTTGCCGCTTGCGAAAATCCCGCAAAATCAAGGATTTACACAGAAGAAGGTTCAAAACAATTACTGCGTTACAGCAATTTTGAAGAGGCCGAGGAAACGCTTACAAAAGCCATCAAATACGACAAAAACAACTATGAGGCTTACTACTATCGCGGCTGCGCCAAGGTGAACGCGCAAAAATACAGGGAAGCCATCGCCGACTTCGAGAAAGCCGTGGAATTGAAGCCCGACTATGCCGACGCCTATTTCAACATGGGCAGGTCGTATTTTTTGCTCAACAAAGTGGACAAGGCCTGCGAATGTTACAAGTTGGCGGACAAATATGGCCGCCCGAACTTGGAAGATTTTCTCAAGAGATGTAACTGATTATCAGCGGATTTCTTGTTCACCGAAGGCTTCCTCGGCGAGGATGTCGCCATCTTCGTTGTAGGTTTTCCAAATGCCCGTCTTCTCCCCTTTCGCGTATTGGCCTTCCTCTTTCAAGGCCGTGCTGGGATAATAAGTTTTGACCAGGCCATCAAGCAAGCCGTTGCGGTATTGACATTCCATCAGCAAAACGCCTGAGTCTGAATACTTTCTGCATTGGCCTTCTGGCTGACCCTCAACATATTGCGTTTCCTCGGCAAGCATGCCGTTCTGCGGATTGTAGAGCCTCGACCAACCATGCACCTTGCCCTCTTTGTTGTCTTCAGCCAAGCGCAATTGCCCCGAAACCTCGTCGAAATACTTCCACTCGCCTTCCTTCTTCTGGTTCAGGTAATAGCCCGTCGCAACCATCTTTCCGTTTGGGGCGAAAATCTTGTTCAAAGCCTTCTCGCCCGACTTGTCGAACTCGTTGGTAGCCTTCAAGTTACCCTGCTCGTCATAATATTTGAAAACACCCTTGCACTTGTCGTTCTTGAACTGGCCTTCATAGCGAAGTTGCCCGTTGGAATAAAAGTCGCGCCACGGGCCTTGGCGTCGGCCTTTGGCATCAGTGCGGTTGAAGTCTTGCGCCACAGCAGTCATTGCAAACATCAGCGTGGCAAGGATTAAGGCAAATCTTTTCATGATTTCTCGGTTTTAACGGTGCAAATTTACGGAAATAACTTAATTTTGCGCCGATTATTGTATGGCGGAGTATTCATCCATATTGCTTGAAAACGCAGTCGAGTCGCTGTCGAAGTTGCCAGGCATAGGCAAGAAAACGGCATTGCGCTTGGCATTGCATCTGCTCAACAGTGAAGACTTGGAAACCGAGCAACTTGCTGATTCCCTGTTGAAAATGAAACGCAACATCATGCTTTGCGAGCGGTGCTACAACATCAGCGACACCAAGGTTTGCTCCATTTGCAGCAATCCGCGCCGCGACGAAAACACGCTTTGCGTGGTGGCCGACATGCGCGATGTATTGGCCATCGAAAGAACTGCGTCCTACAATGGTCTTTATCACGTTTTAGGGGGTGTCATCAGCCCGATTGAGGGAATTTCGCCCAACGACTTGAAGATTACTCAATTGGTGCAACGCACTCAGAAAGAAGACATTAAGGAAATCATTTTGGCGTTGCCTGCCACCATCGAGGGCGACACGACCAACTTTTACATTTTCAGGCAACTGAAAGGCTTTGAGGGAAAGATCTCAGTGATTTCTAAAGGCATTGCTGTAGGTGATGCCTTGGAATACGTCGATGAGGTGACCTTGGGCAGGTCGATCCAGAATCGGATTCCGTTTAATTCTCACTAAACAATTCCAACTGGTTCTCAGTAAGAAACAATTCTTGCGGCACTTCGTATTCGTAGGAAGAAATGAAGCGTTCTATATTCTTCTTAATCAATTTGATAGGTGTGGTTTTCCGTGCTTTGCAGTAGTTGCGCAACGAGCGATATTGCCCCGCCGACAACTTGAAAGTTATCGCATGGTACTTGTAGTTGCGACGCTTCCTTTTTGTGTTTTTCTGTGCCATAACACATTGATTTGAAGCCACGAAATAACAAAATTATCTTGTGAAAAACAAATTATCGCAAAAGTTTTCTATTTTTGTCGGCCTCAAACGCTTCAACCATGAGAATTACCGTCATCGGAGAATCCAATATCGACATTGCCGTGGTGCCACAATCCGCACCGAGCCAAGTCGGATGCACGCCCGCCAAAATCAGCTTTCATCATGGCGGCGTGGCTCGCAACATCGCACACAATCTCAGCCTGTTAAGGCATCAGATTCAGTTGGTCAGTGTTTTTGGCGACGATGATTTTGCACAAGGCATGATGGCGAAATGTCAGCATTTGGGCATCGACCTTTCGCTTTCCACGCAATTCAAAGACGAGAAAAGCCCCATCTTCCTCAGTTTCAACGATAAAACCGGCAATATGCTGTCAGCCGTTTCCGATGTAAACCTCAACGACAGAATGGATTTGGACTGGCTGAAAGGCAAAATGGACGGAATCAATCGCTCCGATTGTGTCGTTGCCGACACGCTTTTGAGCACCGAAGCCCTCACCTATCTCATTGACTATTGCGAAGTTCCGCTTTTCATCGACACCGTTTCGCCCAAAAAAGCCCTGCGCTTTGCCGAAGCCATGAAACTGTCCGAAAAACATTCCCTTTTCGCCCTGAAATGCAACTTCGCCGAGGCCCTATCCATTACAGGTAACGACGATGTTTTTGAATCAGCAAAAAAACTGAATGTCAAAGGTATAAGTCAAGTTTACATCACTTGTGGTGAAAAAGGAGTTATCCATTGCACAAACGGAACGACCACCTCACACCCTGCCCTACCTGCCCAAATCGTGAATGTGACAGGCTCAGGCGACGCTTTTTTTGCCGGGGTGATTCACGCCCACGCCATCGGTTTGGATGAAAAAGCCGTCATGTTCGGCCTGAAAATGGCGCAGCACAAAATAAAAAGCGAAGCGCCAGTGAATCCGACGCTTCGCCTTGATGTGTTCGACGAATGAATTGCTTAGAAACAGAATCCGATACGAGCCAAAATCATGACCGGGTGAACCGTTCCCAACTCCTTGAAATCAGTAGTGGTGACAGGATTTGAGGAACCAACAATCGTCTTTTTGGTTTCAGTCATCTTGACGCTGGCCTTGCCCAAGTCATAGAAACTGCAACCAATCACCAAGTTTTTGGCCACTTCGAAACCTGCACCCAATTGATAGGCAAAACCGAAAGCCGAGTCATATTTGTTGGTGGTCACAGTCTTAGTTTCCCCACCCAGCAACTGCAACTTGCTTACCGTTTCCATTTGGGTGATGAAACGGAGATTGGCACCGGCACCAGCTTCGACATAAATTCCAAAATTGGGATTGAAACGGTAGATGTAGTTCAAGCCCAGATTGAGAGGCACATTGATGTACTTGGGCGTGGAAGAGTAAGAAAAACTGCCGCCCGCGTTTTGGTTGCCAAAACCGATTTCCATATTGCGATAGGCGGTTTTCAAATCCTCGCAAGGACCATTGTACATTCCATCCAAGGAGAGCATGACACCAAGGCCCTTGACGCCAATGTTGTAGTACCATTTGAAACCAGCATTGAAACCGATACCAGCACCACCATCCTCTTCGTCATGTGCAACCAGCGCAAATTCATCGAAGCCGTCGAATTCGGCATAATCCTTCATTGGGAAAGAAGCGCCAAGAAAAAAGGCACCACGTGTTTGTGCCACAGCTTGACCGCAAAACACCATCGCAGCGGCCAATGCGAAAACTTTTACTAATTTGTTCATTTTTTGATAATTTAAGGTTAATTATTCCAATTGATTTAAAACGCGGCAAAATTACAAAAACTTTCGTATTTTTGCGCTTCAAACAAAACAATTATGTTTCAAAAACTCAAACAATTCAAGGAAAAACACCCTTTCACCGCTTTGATGCTGATTGCCATTGCGGTGCGCATCCTCGTCGTGATTTTCGTCCCGGGCTTCGGTTCCAACCGCGAATTGCAACACCCGACACTTTTCATCGGCTTTTTGGACAAGATGAAATCGCTGTTAGGCGTGGGCCAGTCACAACCGATGATGTTGCTCAGCCGAACATTGTACGCCATGGTGTCCCTGTTCACGGTGTCGATGGTTTACCGCATTTGCGACTTGATTTCAAACAAGAAAAACGCTTGGCTTTTGGCACTGATTCCTGCATTTTGTTGCATCATGCCTTCCTTTGGCATTGTTGAAAACGCCAGTGCATTTTTGGGCCTGCCATTGATACTCTACGGTGCCAATGTGGTGCTGAGACAACAAATTTTAAGACAGAACAACCTCAATGAGAATGTCCATCGCACCTCGTTCTTGATAGCAGGACTCATGCTCGGTTTCGGCATTTGCGTATGGTACGAAAGCCTATTCATCGTATTCAGTATCTTGCTGCTTCTCTGCTTGAAACGCAATTTCAAAGGTGCCTTGATGACCTTCATCGGTGTGGTCGCTTCCATCGCTTTCATTTGGCTATTGCTCTTCATTCTCAATGTCAATCCGTTGAACTACATTATATTATGAATCGCGAAGAAGCCCGACAGCGCATTGCCGCCCTGAGTGACGAATTGGAGCAGCACAACTACAATTATTACATCCTCGCCAAGCCCACCATCAGCGACTATGAGTTTGACATGAAACTCGAGGAATTGGCGCGATTGGAAAAGGAATTCCCTGAGTTTCTTTCGCCTACTTCGCCAACACAGCGTGTGGGCGGCGGCATAACCAAGGAGTTCAAGAGTGTTCAACATAAATACCCCATGCTTTCCTTGGCCAATTCCTACAGCCGAGAGGAGATTGCCGAATTTATCAACCGAATCAAAAAGACTGTCAATGAGGAAGTTGAATTTTGCTGCGAGTTGAAGTTTGACGGTCTGAGCATAAGTTTACAATATGAAAACGGGGTGCTCGTCCGCGCCGTGACCCGTGGCGACGGCATCCAAGGCGACGACGTGACCACCAACGTGCGCACCATCCACACCGTTCCGCTGAGACTTCACGGCGACTATCCCGACTTTTTCGAGATGCGCGGCGAAATTGTGATGCCCTTCGAGAGTTTCAACCGACTGAACGAAGCCCGCGCCGAGGCTGGCGACGACCTCTTCGCCAACCCGCGCAACGCTGCCGCTGGAACGCTTAAATTGCAGGACAGCAAGGAAGTAGCCCGCCGAAAACTCGACAATTACTGCTACTATATGATGATGGACGACCTCGAAAGCCGCTACCAAACCCACTACCAAAGCCTGCAAGCCGCCAAGAAATGGGGCTTCAACATCTCTAACTATATGGCACTTTGCAAGACCATTGACGAAATCTTCGAGTTCATCGACTATTGGGATGTGAAACGCCACGAATTGCCTTTTGCTATTGACGGTATCGTGTTGAAAGTCAATAGTTACGCGCAACAACAGGCTTTGGGCTTCACGGCCAAGTCGCCGAAGTGGGCCATCGCCTACAAATTCAAGGCGGAGGAAGTGGAAACCGGGCTGCAAAGCGTTGATTTCCAAGTGGGACGACACGGAACGATTACTCCAGTGGCCAACCTTGCGCCCGTGCAATTGGCCGGCACCACCGTGAAACGCGCCACCTTAAATAATGAGGACTTCATCCGCCAATTCGATTTGCATTATGGCGATACCGTCACCGTGGTGAAAGGCGGCGAAATCATCCCGAAAATCATCGGTGTGAACTTGGACAAGCGTCAGGCGGGCGCAAAACCAGTGGAATTCGTCAAGACCTGCCCGATTTGCGGAAGCCAATTGGTTCAGAATGAGGGCGAAGCGGCTTGGTATTGTCCGAACACTTCGGGCTGTTCGCCGCAAATCCGTGGCCGAATCGAGCATTTCATTGGGCGCAAGGCAATGAACATCGAAAGCCTCGGCGAAGGCAAGGTGGAACTGCTTTATGAGGAAGACTTGGTGCGCAATGTCGCTGATTTGTACGACCTTACCTTTGAGAAACTCTATGGCTTGGAGAAAACCATCACCATCGAGGACGAGTTTAGCCTGATGCCCGTGGCCACACGCAAGGTCAGTTTCAAGGAAAAGACGGCGCAGAACATTTTGGACGCTTTGGAGAAGTCGAAGTCGGTGCCGTTTGAGCGGGTGCTGTTTGCCTTGGGCATCAAATTCGTGGGCGAATCAGTGGCCAAGGTTTTGGCCAAGGCTTTGCACGACATCGACCATATCATCACTGCCAGCGTCGAGGAAATGACCGAAATCAACGAGATTGGCGAGAAGATCGCGCTTTCCGTCAGGAATTTCTTCGATGACGAGCGCAATATCGAAATCGTCAACCGACTGAAAGCCAAAGGGCTGCAATTTGCTATGGCCAAGCAAGCCGTTTCTGACAAAGAACAAATTTTGGCCGGAAAATCCTTTGTGGTGAGCGGCGTGTTCCAACACTATTCCCGCGACGGCATCAAGGAAACCATCGAGGCCTACGGAGGCAAGAACGTCGGAAGCATTTCCGGCAAGACCGACTACGTTTTGGCTGGCGACAAGATGGGACCTGAGAAACGCAAAAAGGCGGAATCGTTGGGCATTCCGATTATTACTGAGGCGGAATTTGAAGAAATGATTGGCATAAACCGTGATTCGGAAGAAACAGGGTTGTTGTTTTGAGTGCATATCAAGAAAAAGTGTTATTTTTGCGGAGTAATATAAGTGCATTATGAGTTACGAATTAACTGAAAAAGACACCATTATGGTTGCTGATGCCGAAAAGCCTTTGAGCCGAAAGGTGTTGGAAAGCAAGTGCTACTCTTTGGAGGAATCCAAAAGGCTGCTGCTGAAAAAGGTTCACCACCATTACCACCCGGAGAAATGAGGGTCTTTATCGACAAAGAGGTTCATCTTCAGATTGAAGCATTTTATGAGGCTGCAATGAGGCATCATATTACTCTTGATGAAGCAACTGTCATCAAAAAGATTGACAGATTGTATGATGCAATGGAATCACTTGGCACATACGCAGAGATTTATCCTCTTGCTCGATTGAATAGAGCCTGGATTTCAAAAGGCTATCAAGAGTTCATCTGCGAAGACTTCCATTTTGCATACAAAATTCACACTATGGACGACGGAGAAAGAATTGTATGGATACATGATGCCGTTCATAGTTTGTTGTATCATTAAATTTACTACCTTTGCACCTCAATTTTGAAATCTTGAAATTTGGAATTTTCAAATCTTAATTCATTGAATACTATGAGAATAGAAAAAATCATTGCCCGCGAAATCCTTGATTCTCGCGGAAACCCCACGGTTGAAGTGGATGTTACTTTGGAATGTGGCGTGATGGGTCGCGCCTCGGTGCCTTCGGGTGCCTCGACTGGCGAACACGAAGCCCTCGAACTTCGCGACGGCGACAAGAAACGCTACGGCGGCAAGGGTACCTTGAAAGCCGTTGACAACGTCAACAAAATCATTGCCCCCGAAATTTTAGGCATGTCGGCCTTGGACCAACGCGCCATCGACCACAAGATGCTGGCTTTGGACAGCACCAAGACCAAGTCGAACCTCGGCGCCAACGCCATCCTCGGCGTTTCGTTGGCCGTGGCAAAGGCTGCCGCCAACTACCTTGACATCCCGCTCTACCGCTACATCGGAGGCACCAACACCTATACTCTGCCCGTCCCGATGATGAACATCATCAATGGCGGCTCGCACAGCGATGCTCCCATTGCTTTCCAAGAGTTCATGATCCGTCCCGTGGGTGCCTGCTGCTTCCGCGAAGGTCTGCGTATGGGTGCCGAGGTGTTCCACACTTTGGCCAAGCTTTTGAAGAAGCGTGGTCTCAGCACCGCTGTCGGTGACGAAGGTGGCTTCGCCCCTGCCCTCAACGACACCGAGGATGCGCTCACCATCATTTGCGATGCCATCAAGGAAGCTGGCTACGAGCCTGGCAAGGACGTGAAGATTGCTTTGGACTGCGCCGCCTCTGAATTTGCTTACAATGTCGATGGCAAGTGGTTCTACGACTATCGTGAGCTTAAGAACGGCACGAAGAAAGACCCCAACGGCAAACGCTTCAGCTCCGACGAGCAGGTCGATTTCCTTGAGGAACTCATCAAGAAGTACCCCATCGACTCCATCGAGGATGGTATGGGCGAAGAAGACTGGGACGGCTGGAAGAAACTCACCGACCGCATCGGCGACCGTTGCCAACTCGTCGGCGACGACCTCTTCGTCACCAATGTCGATTTCCTCTCGAAGGGCATCCAATTGGGTTGCGCCAACTCCATATTAATTAAGGTGAACCAAATCGGCTCGTTGAGCGAGACCTTGGACGCCATCGATATGGCCCACCGTCACGGCTACACCACCGTCACCAGCCACCGCTCGGGCGAAACCGAAGACTCCACCATCGCCGACATCGCCGTGGCCACCAACAGCGGCCAAATCAAGACCGGTTCTTTGAGCCGCTCCGACCGTATGGCCAAATACAACCAGTTGCTCCGCATCGAGGAAGAATTGGGCGACCTCGCCGTGTATGGTTATAAGAAACTGAAGTAATCGTCTGAATACGATCATCTGAAACGCAAAAAGCCTGCCCAAACGGACAGGCTTTTTGCATAGTACCAAAAACCTTTATTCAATCGTTTGCTCGATATACTGATAGAAAGTGGAGTCGTTTTCCTTCACTTTGGAAACCAACCTGCTCTTTTCGTCATAGTTATAGATATAACCCTCCTCAAGAATATTGTGTGCAGCATGGCGTTCCACCAAGAAAGAAGCATCGCTTCCTCCAAGCATAAAGGCCAAGGGGAAACCCGTAAAGACCGAAGGTTTGCCATCATAAGCAATCGTGGTGGTCAAGGTGTCGGCTTGTTCGGCGGGGAAAATGACATATTTCGTCAATTGCGTGGCATCGCCATCCACCCAAGTCAAATGGTACTTGTTTATTGTGGATTCCAAATCATAAATCACTTCCTCCACTTTGCCGTCAGCGCTGTAAGAAGTAATTTCCCCACTAAACAGCGTGTCGTTATTATTAATGTCAACGAAGGTCTTCAGCAAACCATCCTCGTAGGTGAAGTAATGCGTCCACTTTCCGCTAACTTCCTCAGTTCTCACGATGTTTCCGTTTTCATAAACATAGTTTTGCGCAGTAACTACAGTAAGCATTGGAGTGATTATGGAATCTTGCTCTTGGATTAGGTTGCCGTTTTCCCATGAGAAATTAGATACCATTCTCGTTTCCATTCCATTTGGCATGACATTCTTGTGGACAATGCTCGCCAAACGCGACACGGTTTGAGGTTCAGGAGTCGGGCCTGGTGTCGGCTCTGGTTGAGGATCCTTTTTGCACCCTGTGAGTGCCATGGCAGCAACGCATGCTGCCAAAATCAGTTTCTTTGTCATAAGAATAAACTTTTAAGTGGCGGCAAAAGTACGGAATAATTCATTTGATTCGCCAACAAATCAAAAATCAAACGCCATTTTCAACATCCTCATCGCCTCCTCCACCGTGCTTCGCGGACAAGCCAAGTTGATGCGGAAAAAGCCGCTGCCTGCCTCTTCGCCAAAGTCTTTGCCACGATTAAGGCCAAGTTGCGCTTCTTGGGTCATTTTGTGCCAAAGTTCCTCTTCGGTCAAGCCATAGCCATTGAAATCGAGCCACATCATGTAGGTGGCTTGCGGCTTGTGGAACTTCACCTTGGGCAGGTTGGTGGTCAGGAAATCGGAAACATAGTCGATGTTGCCTTGCACATAGTCAAGCAGCTGTTCCAACCATTCGTCGCCTTGGATCATAGCGGCTTGGGTGGCCACCTTGCCGAAGATGTTGCCAAGATGCGCTTCGAGTGCTTCAACATAGTCGACATACTTCTTGCGCAGTTCATCGTTAGGAATGATGGCTGTCGAAGTGGCCAACCCCGCAAGGTTGAAGGTCTTTGAAGCTGCGTGGAAAGTGATGCTATTCATGGCAAACTCTTGTTCCAAAAAAGCGAAAGGATGATGGCGGAAGCCCGGCAACACCAAATCGCAATGGATTTCGTCGGATATGACTAATACATTGTTTTTCAGGCAGATTTCGCCAAAAAGCAGCAATTCGTTTCGCGTCCAACAACGCCCCACAGGATTGTGGGGATTGCAGAGAATCAGCATCTTGGCAGTCTTGGTTTGCTCTACAAGTTCATCGAAATTGAACTCGTAGCCGTCGCCCCTATTAATTAAGGTGTTGTAGACCAACTTTCGCCCGTGGCTCGAAACGGCACTATGGAAAGGCGGATAAACTGGCGGCTGAATGATGATTTCATCCCCAGGCTCGGTGAAAGCCAACACCGCCATATTGAAACCACACACCACGCCCGGCACGAATGACATCCAATCTTTGTGTACGTTCCAATGGTGCCGTCGGAGAATCCATTTCCTAATGGCCTCAAAATAAGCCTCATCCTTGAAATGATAGCCGTAAACGGGATGTTCGGCCCGCCTGATCACTGCCTCTCGGACAAAGTCGGGGGTTTCAAAATCCATGTCGGCGACCCACATCGGCAAAACGTCGGGATTGCCAAACACCTGTTGGCGCAAATCATACTTAACGCAGTTAGTATCAGCGCGATTGATAATCTTGTCGAAATCGTATTTCATCACTTGTCGTTTTTGTGCCGCAAAGTTGCGAAAAAATTCTTTGGGTTTTGCGGCAGGTATGGAAAAAAGATGTACTTTTGCCGCGTCAAACGACAACGCTCTTTGATTTCGGGGGAGTCGCATAGTGGCAATTGCAACAGACTGTAAATCTGTCCGGGAATCCGTTCGGTGGTTCGAGTCCACCCTCCCCCACACCATTTGATTACGTTTGAAAAAAACTTTACAGCAAGAATTTTTTTGAAAAAATTGCCCCTTATTTCACAATAATACAAACCATTTATACACATTTTCGCAATATAAAATATAAATACGACTTTATGAAGATTTTTGTCGCCAAACTAGCATCCAAGACCACAACCGAAGACCTGAGATCGTTGTTTGAGAAGTATGGAACCGTTGAATCGTGCCGCGTAATTGTGGATCACGATACGGGACGATCGAAGTGCTACGGATTTGTGGAAATGCCAGATGACAACGAGGCATACAAGGCCATTGTCGAGACGGATGAAACCGTTTTCATGGGCAATGAGTTGCAAGTCAAAAAGTCGCGACCGCAGACTTCCACCCCCACCAAGCCTGAGCGTGCCAACAAGCCCAAACGCCAACACAAGCCTTTCATTCCGAAAAACAACGAGCAGCATACTGAAGAGATAGATTTTTTTGCCAACGAGGCTTGACATTGAAATAATTTGATTATCTTTGCAGCCGCAAACGCGATGGTCTGGTAGCTCAGCTGGATAGAGCAACAGCCTTCTAAGCTGTGGGTCTTGGGTTCGAATCCCAACCGGATCACACAAACAGAAAATCAGCCCATTGCGGCTGATTTTCTGTTTTTTACAAATCCTCCTCATCAGAAAACGAAAGATTATGCAACCCATTGAAATACAGAATATTTTGGCAGAACTGACCCGTTCCATCGGGGAAACGCCCAACGAAATCCTACCCATTGCAGCTTCAGGCTCGGCGAGGAAATACTATAGGATTTTCACCGAAAGATGCAGTATGATAGGCACTTACAGCGAAAACACGGAGGAAAATGAGGCTTTTTTGGCTTTCAGCAAGCATTTCCACGACTTAGGGCTGAATGTGCCAGAGGTTTTCGTCGTCAACAAAGAAAAGACCTGTTATCTCCAAAGCGATTTCGGCGACGACAATTTGTATGCTCGAGTACAGAGGTCACTGGTAGCAGCCAGCCCTTCGAATGGCTCAAGAACCTTGATTTCACTTGGAGAAAATGTGATTGAACTTTACAAAAAAGCATTGAAACATTTGGTAAGGTTCCAATGTATTGGTCATCAAGGATTGGACTACAGCAAAGCCTACCCTACCGAGCGTTTCGACCGTCAAGGCATTCTCGACGACCTGAACTATTTCAAATACTATTTCGTCAAGCCGCACGAGGAAATCGAGTTCAACGAGGCGCGATTGGGCAAGGATTTCGAGGCCTTCGCCGATTTCGTCAGCCAAGCCCCATGCGAATTCTTCATGTACCGAGATTTCCAGTCGCGCAACATTATGGTGAAAGATAACGAACTGTATTTCATCGACTTCCAAGGCGGAAGAAAAGGCCCGTTGAATTATGATGTGGTTTCGTTGCTCTATCAAGTGAAAGCACAGATTCCGCAAGCTGTCCGCGACGAACTTGTCCAATATTATAAGGAGGAATTGAAGCCATTCGTCAATCCCGATGAGGTGAAATTCGACCTTTACCAACCCTATTTCGTGTATTTGAGGTTGCTGCAAGTGCTTGGTGCATACGGATTTAGGGGATTGATTCAAAAAAAGTCACACTTTATTGAGAGTATTCCATTCGCCCTGAAGGAATTGAAAACTTGGAACGAAAAACACCCATTAACCGATTACCCCGAACTCCAACACGTCCTCTCCCAACTTTCCACCCTCAACTATCCAACTACTCTCAACTCTCAACTCTCAACTCTCAACTCCAAACTCACCGTTACAATAAACAGCTTCTCGTTCCGAAAAGGCTACCCCAACGACTTCAGCGGCAACGGCGGCGGTTTCGTGTTCGACTGTCGCGCCCTGCCCAATCCAGGCCGCGAACCCGAATTCAAGACCAAGACGGGCCGCGATTGGGAAGTCATTGACTATCTGATGGCCAAGCCGCCCGTCCATGTCTTCTTAGAGCATGTGAAAGGCATTGTCAGCCAAAGCGTTGAGAACTATAAGGAGCGGCATTTCAGCCATTTGATGGTTTCCTTCGGCTGCACGGGCGGCCAGCATCGTTCCGTATTCTTCGCCCAAACGATTTACGAGTGGCTGAAAACGGCCTATCCCGACATCAACCTGAAACTGAACCACATAGAACGCAAAATCAAGGAGGAACGCAACGCATGAAACATGATACCACAGCAATGATTTTGGCTGCCGGACTCGGTACGCGCCTAAAATCTTTGACCCACGACAAGCCCAAAGCTTTGGTCGAACTCAACGGCAAGCCTTTGTTGCAGCATTGCATTGAGAATCTGACAGATAACGGATTTCATCACATCGTCATCAATATCCATCATTTTGGCGAGCAAATCATTGATTTTGTGGAACACCACAACTTCGATGCAGACATCCAAATTTCAGATGAGCGCGACCTGCTGATGGACACTGGCGGCGGTATTGTCAAAGCCACGCCTCTTTTCATAAAGTCCAAAGCCGTTTTGGTGCATAATGTGGACATCATTAGCAATGTGAATTTTGCAGATATAAATCGTCAATTCCTTGATTCCGAGGATGATGCATGGCTACTGACACAAAACCGTAAAACCAACAGAAAACTTTTGTTTGATGCTGAAAACCAACTTATTGGATGGACGAACAAGGCGGAACAACAGTTTAAGTGGGTGGATGAAAAGAGGTCGGGCGTTTCGACAGGCTCAACGCTCCTTGATTATAACGAACAGGCTTTCTGTGGCCTGCATTTTTTCCGCAGCGACTTGTTTGCTGAATTTGAATGTAAACCTCAGAGCGTCATTGACTTGTATCTACAATTGGCCAAGACCAAACGCATCTTTTCCAAGCCCATCCAACCCGACTATTGGTTTGATTTGGGCAAACCAGAACAATTGACAGCCGCCGAAAATTTCCTAAAAGAAAAATAAGATGAGAGAAACCTTCATACAAAAATTAGCGAGCCACATCATCGGCCACTACGACCTTACCAATCAAGAAGTTACAGTGGTTTTTCCCAACAAAAGGGCGGCTTATTACCTGCGCAACGAATTCAAGAAAAGCAGCCAGCAAACCATTTGGCTGCCGCAAATCATTTCCATCGAGGATGCCGTCATGCAATGGAGCGGCATCACCATCGCTGACGACATCGATTTGCTGTTTGAGCTGATAGATATTGACGCGCAACTGCATAAGAATCAAGATTATACATCGGATTTAAGTGTTTTTGGGAGTCAAGCCGCACAGATGGCCAAAGACTTCGACGAAATCGACCAATACGGCATCGATGCGAAACATGTGTTCAACTATGTTTTGGACAACAAACGCTTGGAAATCTGGAACTTCGACGAGGAAAAAAGCAAGGAAAAGGAACTTAAATACTTGCAATTCTTCCATTCGCTTTATGACTATTACCTTCAACTCCGTGAGCGGCTTTTGGCACAGGGAAAAGGCTATTACGGCATGATTACCAGACACTTGTCGGAGCTTTCAGAAGAAGAGTTGATGGAAAAAATCAGTGACAGGAAACTCATCTTCGCCGGTTTCAACGCCTTGACTACCACCGAAGAACGCATCATCGACACCTTAATCAAGAACGGCAAGGCCGAAATCCTTTTCGACTACGACTCCTATTACCTTGACGACCATAACAACGAAGCAGGCTTTTTTGCGCGAAAGCACATACAAAAGCACCCCAATTGGCTGAAAAACAGCATTTCAGATGCTTTGCGCAGCGATAAGAAAAGCATCCATATCATCAGTGCAAGTGGTAGTACGCTGCAAGCCAAAGCCTTGCAAGCCAAACTGCATGAGATTGACGACAAAGGCCAAGCCATCATCCTCGCCGACGAACACCTGCTCATCCCCGTACTAAACGCCATCCCCGACACTGAAAGTTACACAAGTTTCAAAGTAACAATGGGCTATCCCATCGGGAAAACACCTGTCAACCAACTTGTTAAAGAATACTTTTCGCTGCTCAGGCGCAACAGAATCTCTCGAAAAATCACTGAAAACGGGACTGAAAGAATGGTGGAAGGTTGGTATATTTGGCCCATTTTCCACCTCATGGAACTCGAAATCGTGAAAATCATCTTCCCGAAAGCAGAAACCGCCGCTTTCAACCGATGGAAAAGCGAAGCCGTGAAAGACGGAAAATTCATTTTCGAGAACCAAGACCTTGAACAATTGCAGCAAACGCCTAACATTCAGGAGTTTCTGAGGTTGATTCTTTCGGAACAAACAGGAAACTTGCCTCAATATATGCTGCAAACCATCAGTCAGGTTTTGTCGTTCATTTCGAGGATGATTCAATCCCATAGCGGCCAAAACTATACATTTTTCCTCCTTAATCAAGTGAGCGAAATCGGGAAGATTATTAAACGTTTACAACAAGTAATTGAGCATAATACACAATATATCAACAACTTGCAAAGCATTGAAATCCTTTATCGTTTGCTGTCGTCAAGAGCCAGTATCAAACTGAGCAGCAGCGACCCTAACGGATTGCAAATCATGGGCTTGCTCGAAACCCGCAACCTCGATTTCAAGCGGTTGCACCTGCTCAGCGTCAACGAAGGCATACTGCCGCCCGACAAGTCGCAAGGCAGTTTCATCCCACACTTCATCCGCCGCGCCTGCGGTCTGCCAAGTTACGCCGAAAGTCAGGCGGTTGTTGCCTACAATTTCTATCGTCTGCTGCAAAACGGCGACGACATCTATCTGTATTACAACAATTTGGGAGAAACCTCTGGCGGCGAGGCCAGCCGATTCATCTTGCAAATCAAGCATGAATTGGCCAAGAATCCGAACATAAAAATCACAGAAGAATCGTTCAGCAGCAAAGCACAACCTTCGCTTGAAGTAACGGAACTCATCGCTCAGAAAAACAACGTGTTAGACCGACTTCACTACCTTGTCGAAGAAAAAGGCCTTTCCCCATCGGCTTTGTCAACCTATATCAATTGTCCGCTGAAATATTATTTGCGTTATATCGCTCAGATTGTGGACAATAGTGTTGACGAGGAGGTCGGAGTCAATGTCATCGGCACCATCATTCATGACACTTTGGAATTGCTGTTTGCCGATTATCTCCCCCGTGACGGCAAACGTCAAGTCATTGATAAAATGCTGTTTGACAAAGAGATACTACCCAAGTGGGAACAAAAATTAGCCTTATCCATCGAGAAAAACATGCCCAATGGCTTCCCAGATGTCGGCTTCAATTATTTGAACCATGTCACCATCGAGCAACAATTGAAAAACTACCTGAAATACACTTCCAAGCAGTTGGAAAACAGCGACTTGATTATTCTTGAAACTGAAGGCGAACTGCAAGCCACCTTATCAGCACCCTTTGGCGATTGCCTGTTCAAGGGCCGCACCGACCGTATCGACCAATGGGGCGGCATCATCCGCGTCATCGACTACAAGACTGGTCGCGTGGAAAACGCCGATCTCAAAGTGCCCGTGCGCCATAGCATTGAGAGCGACTTGGACTATCTGAAGCAAATCCCTGAAAAAGCATTGCAACTGCTTCTGTATCAGTACATGTACCTCAAAGGAAACCCCAATCTGACACCCGAGCAAGTCAGCGGTGCCATTCATGGATTGAAGTACGCCAATGCCATCGAGTTCAGCCTGACAAAAGCCTCACCCACCAAAAACGAAACCGATGTCGACACCACTTTCCTTGAAGGCGACAATTTCATCCCCGATATGGAGGCCATGCTGGAGGCCGTAATTGCGGAAATGCTTGATACTGAGATTCCTTTTGTGCAGGCCATAGACGACAAAAAATGCGGCTATTGCGAGTTCAAGTTGATTTGCAAACGATAAATTTGCGCCAAAATGCCTAAACAACTTCAATAAATCGTAAAAAAAACTATTTTTGCAGCATAGAAACCGAAACGATGAATAACATGCACAGATATCCGATTGGCATACAGACTTTCGAAAGAGTCAGGAAAGATCATTATCTCTATATTGACAAGACGGACTTGGTATGGAAGATAACCAAAGAAAGTCCGTATATATTCCTCAGTCGTCCCCGTCGTTTCGGTAAATCATTGCTTTCCACGACGTTACATTCCTACTTTGAAGGTCAGAGGGAACTTTTTGAAGGCTTGAAAATCATGGAATTGGAGAAGGATTGGGAGCGTTACCCCGTCCTCCATGTGGACCTGAGCATAGCCAAAAACCGTGTCTCGTCTGAGCATCTGCAACAAGCGTTATTGTCGCTGCTAGAGCCTTTGGTTGAGCAATTCGGGAAAAGCGAAAGTGAAGTTACACCGGGCGAAGTGCTTCGAGGTTTGATTCGTCGTGCCTACGAAAAGACTGGGAAACAAGTGGTTGTCATTATCGATGAGTATGATGCCCCCTTGCTTGACGTGCTTCACGACAAAGAAAAGTTGCCTGATTTCCGCCGCATCATGCAAGAGTTCTACCAACCACTGAAAGCCAGCGAAGCCATGATTCGGTTCTGTTTCATCACTGGCATCACCAAGTTTTCACAACTGAGCATTTTTTCCACCATCAACAATATCAAGAACATATCGCTCTTGCCCCAATTTGCCGCAATTTGTGGTTTCACCGAGACCGAATTGACGACCTGCATGGCCGACGACATCCGCCAAATGGCTGAGTTTTTCGAGTGTTCCCCTGAAGAAATGCAAAAAAAACTCAAGGAACAATACGACGGCTACAAGTTTGCGCAAGGCTCGGAAGACATCTACAACCCCTACAGTTTGATTAATGCTTTCAGCGACAAAATGCTCAACAATTATTGGTTCGAAAGCGGCACTCCTACTTTCCTCATCAAACAGATGCAAGAGTTCAAGACCGACATCATGGGATTGGAACACATCGAGGCCTCGGCAAGTTCTTTTGACCGCCCCACCGAAGCCATGACCTCGGCCTTGCCCCTGCTCTATCAAGCGGGCTACATCACCATCAAGAGTTATGACCGCGAAACCAACTCCTACGTCCTTGCCATCCCGAACAAAGAGGTGCGCGTCGGCCTTATCGACGGACTGATTCCCACCTATTTAGGATTGGACAGCGGGACAGTGCAGGACGGCTTCGCACTCAAGTTTTGGCGTGCGCTGAAAAAAGACAACATTGAGGGCGCACTTGAGGAAATGAAGACTTTTTTGGCGGGCATCCCATACGTGGAAGGCTTCAAAAAGAAATTGGAAGACGCAGCGGCTTCAGAGGGTTTCTATGAATACACTTTCTATTTGATTTTCAGCATGATGAATGTGTACGCTCGCACCCAAGTGAAATGTCAAGGAGGCAGAATCGACTTTGTAGTGAAAGCCCCAGAAACAAATTACGTCTTTGAACTGAAAGTGAATGGCACCGCCCAACAAGCCCTTGACCAAATCAACAGCAAGGGTTATGCCCTGCCTTTCCAAACCGAAGGGAAAAACATTGTGAAAATCGGCATCCAATTCAATCGCGAAACCATGACCATTGAGGATTATATGATTGAAAGATAACCCCTCAATTCAGCACGATTTCCTTCACCACTTCCTTCCCTGCAATAGCGTTCAAGTTCTTCATTAACAAGGATTTGGAATAGCTCAATTCGCTTCGCAACGCATCGCTGTCGACGCGGACGAATAGTAAGTTGTTCTTGATGGATAAGTCAATGGTATGCGAGGCAATGAACGGCCCGACCACCTTGGGCCATGAGTTGATGACCTTGATTTCATTCATGTAATCGGGGCCTTTGTGCAACTCGTAGAACTCTTTGATGAGGTCGCCGAGAGGCTTCACGTCAAAGTAAACCATCGCAGCCTCCTATCTCTTTGACACAGCCTTTCTCCACCTCGAAAATCTTGTGGTCGATTTGGGTGTCCTCAAAAAGCCGTTCCACCCTTTGTTGCTGAGTATCAGTGATAAAGACCTGACCGAAATGGTCGTCGCCGACCAAGCGGACGAGCTTCATCACACGCTGGTCGTCGAGTTTGTCGAAAATGTCGTCCAAGAGCAAAATGGGCTTGTAGCCAATCTTTTGGTAGTTGAACTCGAACTGCGCCAACCGTATCGAAACCACAAACGACTTCTGCTGCCCTTGCGAGCCGAAACGCTTCAACGGATGTCCGTCCAAAGCAAACTCCAAATCGTCCTTGTGGATACCAACATTGGTGTAACCCGAATAACGGTCTTGCTGCAAACTTTCCTCCAACAACTCATTCAACGGTTTCTCGTCCAAGCGCGACTGATAAACCACATTCACCTTCTCCGTGCCGCCCGAAACAATCTCGTAATAATGCTGGAAAATGGGCAAAAACTCCTCCAAAAACTGCCGACGTTTGGCATGGATGTCGTCGGCATGTTGCGCCAACTGGTCTTCCCAAAGACGGAGCAACTCGCGGTCGAAAGTGCGGCTTTCGGCAAACTGTTTCAACTGCACATTGCGTTGCAGCAGGGCACGATTGTATTTCAGCAAAGCGTTGAGATACAGCGGGTCGAACTGCGAAATCACGCCATCGATGAACTTGCGGCGGAGGTCGCTGCCCTCGTTGATGAGGTCGCGGTCGTAAGGCGAAATCATCACCAAAGGGAACTTCCCGATATGGTCGCTGAGGCGGTCGTATTCCTTCTTGTTGAAGCGAAACGACTTCTTTTGGTCACGTTTCTGCACACACGACACCAACTCATCATCTTTGCTTTCATGCGAATACACGCCGTGGATGGCAAAGAAATCCTGCTCGTGGCGGATGTTCTGTTTGTCGGTCGCGCCGAAAAAGCTCTTGCAAAACGAAAGGTAATAAATCGAGTCGAGGATGTTGGTCTTTCCTGCCCCGTTGAGGCCCACGAAGCAATTGACATTCTCCGAAAACAGCAAGTCAGCCGACTCGCAATTCTTGAAGTTGGTCAGTTTGAGTTCGTGGAGATGCATGACTTAGAACTTACTCAAGTCCATGCGGACTGTCAAGAAGTGGGGCGACCCAACAATATTACTGCGCGAATAGGCATAATCTATCTGGAAAGCCTTGATTTTCACGGCGAAACCAGCCGAAAGGCCAACCAAAGTACGTTTTTGCGGAACATCCATCTTAAGGAATGTCTCGTAGTTGTAGGAAACCCTCAACACAAGATTCTTCCCAATTTCCAACTCTCCACCCAACACCAAATGGCTACCAAGGTTGTTGAAGAACTTCTTAGTTTTGCTCGGCGCAATATACTGTCCCGTGATGGGGTCGTAATTCTCCTCCGTAAGATACAGATTATCAGACACTCGCTTCCAATTCTGAATGTCGTGATAGCCAAATACAAAGGTCAGCGGCAGATGGTCGAGTTTCTTGGACGCAATGAAATCCAAAGAAAACGGCAACCACTTGTTTTCCACATTCAACTCCTTGCAAAAGATTTGTCGCCCGATGTTGCGTGCAGCAAGGGTGAAAGCCCAATTGCTGTATGACCAATAAGTGCCTGCCACATCCACGCCCAAGGCTCCCGCTCTACCGATTTCGTACTGAACGCCAGCATATTTCAGGTTGGCACCAATGCTCCATTTGTCTGTCAGTTCGCGCCCCCATCCCAAAGTGACGGCATAATCCGACACATTGAAAGTGCTGCCATCGACATGGCCGCTCTCGGAAGCATATTGCATGTTGCCGTAGTTGTAGTATTGCACCGAAGCCGCAAAACTGCCCACACTTTCAAAAGTGCGGCTGTATTGCGCCGTGGCATAATTCGTCCCCAAATTGAAATCGCCGACATACGAAAGCGAAAGTTGATTGTGCGTTTCAGGCGAAATGGCCGAAGGGTTGAAAACCACCGTTTGCAAGTCGCCGTCATGCATGGGCAAAGGCAGTCCGCCCAAAGCCACCACACGCGCCGAATTGGCATCCGTCAATGCGCGATAAAGCCCGTCTTTCGCCTGTGCATTGGCTTGCAAAACCATGAAAGACAGCACAAATGCACCTATTATGTAAATTGCACGCTTCATTTTTCTACATTTTTTGGATAACGGACACCTATTAATAATATTGTATCGTCGCGTGATTATTTTTCAATCAGGCCCAAACCCGTCTTTTTCAGTTTTCCTTCTTCCTTCAACACGGTAGAAAGCCTGTCCAACATTCCATTGACGAAACGACGGCTGTCGGGCGTGCTGTATAACTTCGAAATTTCGATATACTCATTAATGGTCACCTTCACGGGAATGGAATGGAACTCGCAAAATTCCGTTATCGCCATGAAAATCAATATTTTGTCCATCAATGCCATGCGGTCGTAGTCCCAATTGGAAAGATTGGTTTTCACCAATTCCTTGTATTCGTCAGCATGAAGGATAGTCTTCTCAAACAGCTTGATTACGAACTCTTTATCATCATCCTCTGATTTGTAAGCAGGCGGCAACTTGGTTGTAGCACTAAACGATTCAGGCATTTCGTTGATGAACTTATAAAGCAGGTAAATCGCAATCGGATAGTCACTGTTGAAAGAAAGGTCGCGGTCGGAATAGTAGTCATACAGCAAGCCGTTCTCCGCCATATAGTTATCGATAACGGTCGCCAAAAATTGCTTGTCGTCAGCGAAGCTATTCTTTCCGTTATTCATATATTCCTGATATTCAGAAGTTTCAGTTAATTTCTGAAACAGATTGCGGATAAAGTCTTCTCGCGAGTCGGCCCAATTGATTTTGTACTTCTCCTCAAGGCTCAACAAATGCTTGTTGTCGTCCAAAGCATTGAGAATCCGATTGTTAACAAACTTTAGGTTGGGGTTCAAGTCCTCCTCGGTCGGGAAATGCTTGTTTTTGTTCTCCTCGATGCGCCGCTCGGCGAAATGCTTCACCTCAACCCAGAAGGAAAGCTGGTAAACAAACAACTTGTAAAGGTCGTCGACCTCATCAAGCAGATGGCGTTCCGCTTGGGGCAGATTGCCGCTATTGGACTGATGGTAGGCGTAAATCTCCTGCAACGCCTTGACTCTCAAAAATCTCCTATTCAGCATAATGAATCTTTTCCTATGAAAACGGTTTGCAAAAGTAGCAATTTTTTCCGTAAAAAAATTGGCGATACAAGAAAAATGACTACTTTTGCGTTATTATTGACAGAATTAGACATAATCATAAACTAACTCAATTAAAACTTATCACATGAAGAAAAAATTCATCTGCCCCATCTGCGGGTATGTTCACGAAGGAGAGGAAGCCCCCGAGCGCTGCCCTCAATGCAAGCAAATCGTTGAATGGAAGGTCGTTGACGAGTCGGCTGCCCTGAATTTCGTCACCGAGCATGTCGTCGGCATCGCCAAAGGCACCGGCGAGGACATGATTAAGGATCTGAACGCCCATTTCATGGGTGAGGCCACCGAAGTCGGCATGTATTTGGCCATGAGCCGCCAAGCCGACCGCGAAGGCTACCCCGAAATCGCCGAGGCTTTCAAGCGTTATGCTTTTGAAGAGGCCGAGCACTGCGCCCGCTTTGCCGAATTGCTTGGCGACGTGGTTTGGGACACCAAGACCAACCTCTACAAGCGCATGATTGCCGAGTGCGGCGCCTGCGAAGACAAGATGCGCATCGCCCGCGTGGCCAAGGAGCGCAACCTTGATGCCATCCACGACACCGTCCACGAGATGGCCAAAGACGAAGCCCGCCACGGCAAAGGCTTTGAAGGATTGTATAAACGTTATTTTGGCGATTGAATTTAGGTTTGTAGGGCTGTCATATTATAGCAACCACCCATATTGTAATTATCGTGCGGCTGCCAAGGTGTGAAAGCCCTACAACCAACAATTAAACGATTAAACAATCAACAATTAAACAACCAAACAAAATGATTAGCAAGAAATTAACAAAAGCCATCAACGACCAAATCAATGCTGAGATGTGGTCGGCCTACCTGTATTTGAGCATGGCTCAAGACATTTACGCCAAAGGTTTCCACGGCATCGCCCACTGGTTCAAGGTGCAATTCCTTGAGGAACAAGCCCATGCCGCGATCATGATTAACTACCTTCATTCGCAAGATGCGAGGGTCATCCTTGCTCCCATCGCCAAGGTGCAAACTGAATGGGATACCGTTTTGGCCGCCTTTGAAGACACCTTGAAGCACGAGAAGGAAGTGACCGCCATGATCAACAACTTGTGCGACATTGCCGATGAGGATAAAGACCGCGCTGCTGCCAACTTCCTCGCTTGGTTCATTGATGAACAAGTGGAAGAAGAAAAGACCGCCAGCGACCTCGTCAACCACTGCAAGATGATTGGCGACCATATCGGTGGCATGATCATGCTCGACAAGGAACTCGGCGCACGCCAATATCACACGCCTGCTCCGCTGAAGTAATTCTCAGCAGGCATCTTGAAAAAAGTTCCGCTTCCTTTGGAAACGGAACTTTTTCATTTATAATTGTTTAGTTCAAAAACTCAATGTCAGCCCGATGCCGCCCGGCACCAACCCAAAATCAAGTTGAACAGGTTCGCCGTATGAAGTCTTGCCGAGGTTACCATTATATATCCTTGCTCCCTTTGCCATCCTATTGTCGGCCAAACGAGAAAACAAATAGGCAATAGCAAACGACCCCGCACCAACCACTATGGGCACTGCATAATGCAATTTAAGGGCGTTATTTCCTGTAATCAGTATTGCCAACTCATAACCAATAGCAAAACCGCCGATAAAATCAAACGCAAATCGGAATCCGTTGTCAACACTCGCCCAACGCATCTGGGCAAGTGCCTCACTGTCGTCCCTCACAATCTGTTTCATCTGACTTAATGAATTGATTTTCAAATCATAATAGTAGTATTCATATCCACCTAACACCGTATTAATCTTGATGGGTTGTTTGGCATATTGGGCACAAACCATCGGAAACCCAACAACGAACATGAACGATAGCAAAACCAACAATCTTTTCATAGTGTATTAAATATTAAATTATTAAATATTAAATTCATAAATTTCAGTAGATTCAACGTGGAGCAAATCAAAGTTCTCCAGCCTGCTTCTTCGCCCAAAACTCCTTGAAATCAGCGTAGTTCTTCTCCAAGAGCGCAGGCGTGTCGAGGCCGTATGGACACTTCTCGCGGCAGGCATTGCAATGTTTGCATTTCTCGATGAGTTTCATCCTTTCGTTCCATTCCTCGGTGAGGTAAACATCGAGCGGGGCACGACGCAGCAAGAGGCTCATGCGGGCGCAGTCGTTGATTTGGATACCCACCGTGCAAGGCATACAGTAACCGCAACCTCGGCAAAACTCGCCACTCAACTCTGCACGGTCCTTCTCAATCTTGCGCCATGACGAAGACGACAACTCTGGCTCGCGCTCCTGATAGGAGATGAACTCGTCCAATTCGCTCTCGCGCTGTATGCCCCAAATGGGCAGGGCATGGTCGTACTGGTTGAGGAAAGCGTAGGCCAAAGCTGAATCGTTGATAAGTCCTCCTGCCATCGCTTTCATGCAGATAAAGCCCATGTTGTGCTTATGGCAAGCCTCCACAATCTTCTGGTCGTCCTCGGAGGAAAGATAAGAGAACGGATATTGGAGCGTGTCGTAGCAATCGCGCTCGATGGCCTCCAAAGCCACCGATTGGCGGTGGTTGCTGATGCCAATAAAACGAATCTTGCCTTGCCGCTTGGCCACCTTCATGGCGTCATACAGGCCCTGCTTGTCGCCCGGTCGTGGGCAATAGTCGGGGTTGTGGAACTGGTACAGGTCGAGGTAGTCCGTCTTCAGGTTCTTCAAGGTGGTGTGAAGGTCTTTCCAGAAATCCTCCACGGTGGTCGCGCCCGTCTTTGAGGCAATGATGACTTTGCTCCGCCTATCGGCAAACGCCGCGCCAATCTTTTCCTCACTGTCAGTATAGAAACGCGCCGTGTCGAAGAAATTGAAACCGTTTTCGTAGGCCTTGTGCAACAAATAAACCGCTTCCTTTTCGCTGATTCTCTGAATAGGAAGGGCTCCAAAACCATTCTTATTCACCTTCAAATTGGTCTTGCCTAATGTGATGATTTTCATGGCTGCATGATTTTGCGACAAAAGTATAAAAAGAATTGATACATTTCAACTTTTCAGCCCAAAAAAGGCTTTCAAGTGTAAAAAAAGGCTATTTTTGCAAAAAATTCCAAGATGAAAATTCTCATCCTCAATGGACCCAACCTGAACCTTTTGGGCAAACGTGAGCCTGAAATCTACGGAAAACTCTCTTTCGAGGAATACCTGCCCCAACTCCACAAGCGTTTCCCGCAGCACGAGATTTCCTATTTCCAGACGAACCACGAGGGCGTACTGATTGACCAACTGCAAACCGCTGTTGGCCAATATGATGCCGTGGTGATGAACCCCGGAGGCTATGCCCACACTTCCATCGCCTTGGCCGATTGCATCCGCGCCATCAGCATCCCCGTCGTCGAAGTCCACATTTCGGACATCACGAAGCGTGAGCCTTACCGCCGCCATTCGTTTACGGCTGAGGCGTGCTTGAAGAGTATTATGGGAATGGGCTTGGAGGGGTATGCCAAAGCTATTGAGGAGTTGATGTAAAATCCCCCACCCGCAAATCACTAAACTTCTTCTTGCCTCGGAGGATGCTCTCGAAAACGATGTTCCGATTGTAGATGCAACTCACTTCCTTGTGATCACAATCTTTTCGTTTCTCGCGCAAGGATTTCAGGCGTTTATAGAAATCCCAATGCGCCTTGAACACCTTTGCAAAGTCCTTCACACAGCCTTCGGCGAGAAACTTCAGCGCGGCTACCCAATCGAGCAAAATGCGATAGGCGATGACGGGAAACACCCTGTCGTCAGGCAAGTTTTTCGCCAATAAAGAAAGGTTGTTGCGGAAATTCAAATAGGTCTTGCGCGGCGAGTTTTTCGGCAAAGTGCCGCCACCGATATGGTAGACCTTCGACTGCGGACAACAATACACCTTGTAGCCTGCATTCTTCAGCCGCCAACACAGGTCAATTTCTTCCATGTGGGCGAAGAAACTGTCGTCCAAGCCACCAATCTGGTGGTACAAGTCGGCGCGGACGAACATGCACGCTCCCGTGGCCCAAAACACTTCTTTCGGGTCGTTGTACTGACCCTTGTCCACTTCAAGGTTTTGGAACACGCGCCCGCGACAGAACGGATAACCATATTTGTCGATGAAACCGCCACTGGCACCCGCATACTCAAATTGTTCATTGTGATAATATGACAGAATCTTGGGTTGGCAGGCGGCAATTTGTGGATCGGCATCCATCATTTCGATAATGGGTTCAATCCAACACGGTGTCACCTCAATATCTGAATTGAGCAGCACATAATACTGGGCCTCAATCTGTCGCAAGGCCAAATTGTAGCCTGTCGTGAAGCCGCCGTTGTTGCCATTCTCAATCAGCCGAATCCGAGGGAAATGCGATTTCATAAACGCAACGGAATCATCCTCAGACGCATTGTCGGCCACGACGATTTCAGTCGTCGAAGAATCGCAATTCGCGATGACATTGGGCAGAAACTGCTCAAGAAACCGTTTCCCGTTGTAGTTCAATATGACGACCGCCACTTTCATGCTTCAGCCTTGTTTCTCTGGTGTTTCCAACGGCGGTGCGACCACAGCCAATTGTCGGGATTGGCCTCGATGAAACGCTCCACGCAGCGTACATACCGCTCCATGATGAAACCTTTTTCGGTTTCCTTAGGATTGTCGGTTATCAGTTCAAAAGTCACTTCATAGCGACCCCTGCCCTGCCGTTTCATGGCCACGAAGACCACGGCATAGTCGAGCATCTTGGCAATGCGCTCCAATCCCGTGAACCAGCAGGTATCCTGATGCAAAAACTCGGTCCAATAGTCCGATTCAACGCCACGCGGGGTTTGGTCGGCCACCATCAGCACAGCATTTTGGCTGTCGCGAAGTTGCGCCAAACGTTTCAAAGCAAAATTGGACTCCACCATCTCCAAGGCACAATCCTTTGTGCGCAAATACATCATAAGCCGCTCAAAAGCAGGACTTTTCACCTTTTTGTAAACTGCCAAGCAATTATGATCCGAAAGGTCGGGCATCGACTTCCCAAACCATTCCCAATTGCCCGAATGTGGGATCGCGTAGAACACGTTCTTGTGCTGTTCGTGCAATCGGGTTATCATTTCGGGATTGGTGTAATGGATGCGGCATCTAAACCCCTTGGAATCCATGCGCAGCGATTTCGGGCCTTCCACGACCAAATCGCACAAGTTAAGGTAAAAGCGTTTCTCTATGGCTTTTATCGACTTCAAATCCTTGTCGGGAAATGAGCGCAACAGGTTCTCCCTGACCACTTTGCGGCGATAGCGAAACACATGGTAGGTCATAAAGAAATAGAAGTCGGACTTCAGGTAAAGCAGCCAAAACGGATGAACCGACATGAAATCGGCCCACAACTTCACGATGGCATATCCGACTTTTCCCATACGGCTTATCTCGGATTGTTGTAAAGGTCAACGGCATGTGAGCCCCAACTCCGCGCATATTCGGTCTGGTCGACACCCTGATAGTAGCCCTGACCATAAACACCTTGATAAATCTCCATCGGCCAGCGTGGGTTGTTGACTTCGCCGACCATGTTGGAATGAATCAACTGGTAGTCGTTGGTCGAGCGGTCGGGTGCCACAAAGACGAACTTCCTGTCGCGCTGATTGGCCACCTGATAATAGTGCCAAATTGCATAGGGACGGGCGGCAGGCTCGTCAGGCACTTCCATAATCTTGTCAGGCTGGCCATATTTCAAGAACACATAGCCTCGGTCGGTGCGATAGCCCGGGAATGATGTGGTACCAAACGACATGTTGACACGACGCACAGCAGCCAAATAATCATCAAAACCTTGTTTGGGATTCATCGGAGAACGCTTGCTCCAGAAATTATAGAGGAACTGCTGCATGGTCTTCAAGTCGTCGGATTTTGCGACGCTGGTGGAATAGTCTCGTTCCAAGTCGGTGCAAATCGGGTCGAGATAGCGGATATACTTGCGCAACGTGTCAATCTCCGTGATGTTGTTGACAAAAGTGTTGGCGATGTTGACACCGGCCAAATCCTCCAAATCGTAGTTCACACTCGGGTTGCTCTTCTGGAAAAAACAACTGTTCGAGCAAATCAGGGCATTGCTGCGGTCGCGCATCTCAACGACAAGGTAATAATTGCCCGTAGGCAAATCCTTGATATCGATGGTGTTGAGCAGGATGTCAACCTTCTTCACATCAAAACGCTTGTTGAAAGAATAGTTTTGCATCCGGCTCGACGACTCCACCGTTTCAATATAATAGTTGACGAGGAACTTGCCCTCATCATAGAGTTTGTCGCTATTATACAACTCGACATAGAAATTCAGTTTCTCGTCCGAAGCGCCAAAGAAGGGATAAACCCTCGGAAGGAAATCGAAGCCGCTCTTGGTGCAAGCGGTTTGTTTCTCGGCCTTTGAGTACGAATCGAACAGCAATATGTCGGAAACGGCAGGCATCCCATCCACGAAATCCACCTTCACGGTAATGCTTTCCATAGGCAAGGCCTCGCCGCTGTTCATATCAGTAATGCTGATTTCCATCTCATACTCGCCGTTAGGCAACGAGAAACGCTGTTGGTCAATGAAAGCACCACTGAGGTTCGCGGTGTCGGTCACCACGGGGCTGTCCAAGGCAATCTTGGAATAGGCGGAAATCTTTTCGCCGTCGCGGAATACTGTCTGGATTTCAATCGTCGATTTGAACTTTCCCGGCTCAAATTCCTTATACACAGCTGTCCGGCAGTCGAAAGCGATGGCGTTTTCAAGGTAAGGTGTCATTCCCGGGACGCAAAAAGTTGTCGTTGAAAGATAGGCCTTCAGCCGCTTGGTTTTCACTTGTGCTTGGCCACCGAAAGCCAACAGAATGAGCATGATAGCAATAAACAATCTTTTCATGGCATACATATTATTTCACTTTGCAAAGATAGTGTTTTCGCATCAAATAGGAATTTTTTTTCGGGAAAATTCTCAACCTATCGAAAAATGTCGTACTTTTGCAGCGGAGATATGGCTGAGTGGTCGATAGCGGCGGTCTTGAAAACCGTTAAGCCGAAAGGCTTCGGGGGTTCGAATCCCTCTGTCTCCGCGGGCGGTCTCGAAAACCGTTGAACGCTTTGCGTTCCAAGGGTTCGAATCCCTTTCTCTCCGCAAGAAGAAGCAAGCATCTGAAATTCAGGTGCTTGCTTCTTTTTTTGGACAAAACGGGTCAAAATCGGGTCAATTGAACAAACTATGCTTTTGCTGACGCATTTTCTTATCACGTTATAAAAGATAGTAGGTTTTCTACACGAATTACTATGAATTGGCCATGAATTTTCAAAAAATCATTTCTGATAACGTGAATCATTCAAGAAAACTCAGGTCAAAACAAAACTGTATTCCCTACCGTATTTCAGATGCTGCGCCAAGAAATCTGTAGGATACTCGACCTTATAGTCAATCACTTGGCCATTCTCAACGATGGGAACAATTTCAGGATTGATGAAACCGCCGTAAGGCTTCAAGCCCAAAGCTTTGTAACGCTCCTTGACTTCCTTGTGTAGCTCAGGATTGACCTTCACCGCATACTTTTCAACGATGGATTTGCCTGCGGCATAGTCGCCTTCGCTCTTAATGCGCTGGATTTCGGCCAAAAGTTCACCAAACAGTCCTCGCAAAGCCTCGAAGTCGTTGATAATGAAATAGGTCTTGCCGTTCTCCACCTTTTTTTCGATGATATTGGCTGCCTTGCCTTTTTCGTAACACCATTCCGAAACGAGTTTTCGGTTCTGCATGTGAGCCTCGGTAACATCCTTGCCCAACTCTACACGAGCCAACTGGGTCATCATGCCGTTGCGAATGTAAGAACAATATTCGGCCTTATATGCCTCACTGTCAGGCATTATGCCTAACTCCACCATCTTCGGGTCTGCGATATAATACAATCCGAAAAGGTCGGCACGGGCCTCTTCCAAAGTCGAACTGAACTCCTTCAACGCACCGGGCGGCGTGTCAGGAAGCAATTTGCCCGAACCGTGACCCAAGCACTCATGCAAATTGGTATGAACCACAGAGGCATCGGGGCCGTATTTTTTGCACAATTCTACCTCTTCCTGCGAATATGTAAACTCTTTAAGGGCACTTCTCGGGCTTTCTTGGGCTGCCTTGTCATAGGCTTCCATCAAGTTGGTGATAGTCACCGACTTGGAACCGTAATCCTTCCGAATCCAGTCGGCATTGGGCAGGTTGATGCCAATCGGGGGCGAAGGAAAACAGTCGCCGCCAAGGGTGGTAACGATGATGCTCTTGGCCGAAACGCCTTTACATTCCTCTTTCTTGAAACGCGAATCGACAGGCGAATGGTCTTCAAACCATTGCGCGTTCTCGCCAATCAGGTTGGAGCGTTTCGTGGCCTCCAAATCCTTGTAGTCAACGATGGCCTCCCAAGTGGCTTTCATGCCCATCGGGTCGCCGTAATCCTCGATGAAACCGTTCACAAAATCGATATGCGAAACTGAATCCTGCACCCACGCGATGTTGTATTCGTCCCAAATTTTCAGGTCGCCCGTTTTGTAATAGTCAATGAGTTTTTGCGTGTAGTTGCGTTGTATGTCGTTCTCCGCCACCTCGTTAGCCTTTTCCAGCCAGCCGATGATGGCTTTGATGGCTTCGCTGTACAAGCCATCGACTTTATATACAACCTCATAAACACGTCCGTTTCCTTTCACCAACTTGGAGTTCAAGCCGTAGGAAATCGGCTTAGCATCGTTGGGGATGCGCATTTTGCCATAGAAGGCTTCCACCTCGGCTTTACTGAGGTCACCCTCATAAAAGTTCACGCAAGAATTGGCGATGATGTCGTCCTCGCTGCTGCGGCGCACTTTGAACAATTCCTTGTCGAAAACAATAGGTGTCAGAAAGGTGACGAAATCCTCAATCGTTTCGCCTTCGTTAAGCGGGAGCAAGTTGGTATCGCTACCTTTCACCAAATCAGCGAAATAGACCTCACTGATTTCGGGGAAAAACTTGTCCTCGGCATAGTGGTGATGAATGCCATTGCTAAAAAACACACGTTTGGCATACACCACAAAATTCTGGAAATCAGCACACTCGCGGTCGCCTTTGTATGAGTCCAAAACAGCCTCGATAGTCTTGCGAATCGTCAGGTTGTATTTGAAATTTTGGTCGGTAAGAATGTCGCGACCGCATTTTGCGGCTTCGCTCAAATAGTAAATGTAACTTTTCTGTTGCAGCGTCAGTTGGTCCCATTCCGGGATTTGGTAGCGCATAATCCTCAAATCGGCGAACTCGTCGACAAGATATTTGAATTTTTGATTTTCAATCATTTATACAAATCTCTTGGCGTGTAATAATCGTATGGCGGCATGGTTTGCGGGTCAAGGTTGTTATATGTGCCGTCCACCTGAATTTTCTCCTTATTATAAATATAATGGCGGCAGAACCACTTCAAATCATCCACCGTCAAAGGACCGCCAACCGCCACACTATGGCCATACCCCTCGAAACGGCGGGCGAAATAAGGATAGCCGTATTTCTCGAAACGTTTCACCAAGGCATCCGTGCCGAAAAAGCCCACATTGAAAAGGCTCAATCCTTTGTAGGACACCAAGTTATCCTGCGTTCCGTGAAACATCATGGTCGGGGCTGGCTCATGGTTGCGATACTGCACCTTGCCCTCCTTCGAGAAGATGGCACCCGCGTAACTCACCACGCCCGCCAAACGGAAATCCGAAGGAAGCATGTCGGAATTGAGGAATCCGTTGCACAACGCATAATCCACCTGCAAGGAGGTGATGGCACCCGCACTTGATCCAGTCATCACGATATAATTCTTGTTGATTTTCAATTCCTTGGCATGATCAAGCAGATAGGCCAAGGCCGAAATTGCATCCTCCGTAGCCATGTAAACCGCTTTTTCCAACGGCTCGGTGTTCAAGAGGCCAAGGTTTTTGGCGCCTTTCAAGCCCAAACGGTAATCGATGGAGGCCACCATGAAGCCCTCGTCCAACAACTGCTTGAAATAAGCCTTCTCCCATTTTCCGTCGCGATGGCCGCCGATGAAACCGCCACCGAAGACATAAACGAAGCAAATGGTGCTATCATGCACGGTTTCAGGCGTGTAGAAATCAAGATAAAGATTCAGTGTGTCGCGCTCGGCATACTGATAGGTCTTCATGTCCTGCGCAAAGGCCGCCATGCCCGCGAGGAAAAGCGCTAAGATTAGAATTAGTTTTTTCATGTCGTCTGTTTTTTTGACTATGGCTTATGGCCAATGACTATGGCTTGCTTCACCCGTATTGCGAGCCATCAGCCATAGGCCATTGACCATCGTTATGATTGATGTGTTTTGTAGTATTCTTTCAGAAATTCAGGCAGTTGACGCAAAGCAGCCTGCTCGCGCCATTGTTTCTTGACTTCTTGCGCAGGCACGCCAAAGACGGCTTTGCCCGGCTCAATGTTCTTGTCGACAGCGGAAGTGGCCAACACGACCGCGCCCGTGCCAACGACCAAGTCCTTGTTGACGCAAACACGCCCCCAAAGAATTACATCGTCCTCGATGCGTGTCACACCAGCGATGGCGGCATGTGCCCCGATGAGGCAGTTGTGGCCAATGTAGCTGTCGTGCCCGATTTGGCAGTGGTTGTCGAGTTTGGTGCCACTCTCAATGAGGGTGTCGGAAGTGACGCCACGGTCAATGCTGCACAGAGCACCGATTTCCACGTCGTCGCCAATGACCACGCGCCCAAACGACTCGAATTTCTTGTAGCCCTCGTTGCGGCGTTGGAAATAATAGCCGTCCGCACCGATGACGCTGCCCGAATGGATGATTACATTGTCGCCAATCACGCAATGGTCGTAGATGGTCACATTGGGATGGATGAGGCAGTTTTTCCCGATGACGGTATGGTGCCCGACAAATGCACCCGGCATGATGAGCGTGCCTTCTCCTATCGTCGCGCTCTCGCTGATCGGCGTGGTTTGCGGTTCAAAGGGGCGGAAATGCCGCATCAGGCGGACGAAAGCATCGAATGGGTCGGGGTGCAAAAGCAGAGCCTTGCCTTCGGGACAATCCACCTCCTTATTAATAAGCACCACCGTGGCCGCCGAGTTGAGGGCCTTGGCGTAGTATTTCGGGTGGTCGACGAAGGTGATGTCGCCCGCCTCCACCTTGTGGATTTCGTTCAGTCCGGTAATCGGGAAATTGGCTGGGCCAACATACTTAGCATCAATGAGTTCCGCTATGGATTTCAGAGTAGATTTCTTGATTTTCATCGGCGAAGGAATTTATTGAATAACGATAGAATTGGCATATTATTTCACGCAGAAACTGCTTTTGTCTCACGCAGAATCCGCTGAAATCGCAGAAAACTGCTGTTGTCAAGTATTGCGTCGCTTTGCGCTTCCCATAATTGACTACGTCGAATCTACGATTTCTGCGTATTCTGCGTGCAAAAACTGCGTGCCAAAACCAAAAAAGCGCAAAGTCTTTTTGACCCTGCGCTTTCCGTTTCGTTGGCTTCATCAGGCCTTCACGCGCTCGCAATATTCGCCCGTGCGGGTATCGACGCGAATCATGTCGTCCGTGTTGATGAACAGCGGCACGCGAACCATAGCACCCGTCTCGACGGTAGCTTCTTTCAAGGCGTTGGTGGCGGTGTTGCCCTTCTCGCCCGGCTCGGTGTAGGTCACCTTCAGCACGGTCTTCACCGGCATTTCGGCGAAGAGGATGGTCTCGGTGCTGGCATCGACAACGACGTCAACCACATCGTTTTCCTTCATGAACTTCACGCCCGTGATGTTGTCGCCAGCAATCGGGATTTGCTCGTAGGTCTCGGTGTGCATGAAGATGTAGTCCTCACCTTCCTTGTAGAGATACTGGTATGGGCGGTGCTCAACGCGCACGTCTTCGAGCTTCACGCCAATGTCGAAACGCTTTTCAAGCACATTGCCGCTCAACACGTCCTTCAGTTTGATACGCATGATAGTGTTGCCTTTGCCAGGCTTAACATGTTGGAAGTCAATGCAGAAATAAATCTTTCCATCCAAACGGACAGCGCTTCCAATCTTAACATCTTGACTTAACATAGTATTTCAGATTTGATGATTTAAAACTTAATATACAAAATTGAGGGCGCAAAGGTAGTGGTTTTCAAGGAAATCACAAAACAAAAAGCGAAAAACTTCATCATCGTCAATACTCGGCAAGCAGAAATGCCATATAAAAAGGCAAGGTCAACACTTGTCCGCTGCGCCCCACATTATAGCTGCCCAACTTGATGGCATGATTGACATGATACACTTCAGGGTGTTTCAGAATGGTTTTCGTGCTTTTGATGTTCCCAGTCGCCGCCTTGACTTCCACCAGCGTGCATTGGCCTTTGTAGCGTATGACAAAATCCACCTCAAGGCCCGAATCCTTGTGGAAATAATAGAGATTTCGCCCCATTTTCGATAGGAAGTCGGCCATCAAGTTCTCAAAAATGGCACCTTTGTAGCCCAACAGATTGCCTTGAAGCACATCGGCTTGCACACCAAACTCCAACATCGACAGGAACAATCCATTATCCCGCATATACACCTTGAAAACATCATCAATGGCGTTGCCATCCAAAGGCAGTTCCGTAGTGGTAAGATTGTAGCATCGCTTGATGATTCCGGCATCCTCAATCCATTGGAGGCTTCCAAGATACTTTGAAGCGCGTCCGCCTTTTTTGACCACCGAATACTGGAATTTCTTGTTTTCCTTGCTAAGTTGTTTCGGAATCGACTCAAAGCACTCCCGAATATGGCTTTGGTCCTCCTCGGCGGCATACTTGACCATATCGTCCTTGTACTCATCAATAATGCCTCGCTGCACCTTGACGACCCGCCCAATGTCGTGCGTGGCAAGAAATGTATTCACCGCCTCGGGCATTCCTCCTACGACAGCATATTGCAGCATCAAATCCGACATCCGCTTATGAATCGCCTCTGGCACAGGTGTTTCGGTTTCCAAGGCGTTTTTCAACAGTGCGATCACCTCTTGACTTATCCCATTCGCCCAAAGAAATTCTTCAAAATCAAGAGGATACATCTCCACAATGGTTTCATAACCCACAGGAACGGAAGTGCCTTTTCCCGCTTCCTTGCTTTTTTTCTTCGCCCCATAACCTTTGACACCCAACAACGAGCCTGTGCAAATGACATCATAACGGCCATCGGTCTTAAAAAACTTCAATGCCGTCCGTGCTTCTGGACATTCCTGCAACTCATCCAATATCAGGCAGGTCTTGCCCGGAGCAAAAACGACACCTTCCACCATAGTCGAAAGGTTCATCACGATGTTGTCTACCGACTTCGAGCCATAAAAAGCCAATTTCAAATCCGGCTCTTCCACAAAATTGACATAAATACTATGTCGATAATGCGATTGGGCGAACTTTAGCACAGAGTAAGTCTTTCCACATTGCCTTATTCCTTTGATAACCAAAGGTTTTCTTTCAGAATCCTCTTTCCATTCCAAAAGGATATTTTCGATTTTTCGTTTCAGCATGACACTTTTTCAAGGGAGTTTCGGCTGCAAAGATACACTTTTTCAAGGGACTTTTGCATGGATTTGAACATTTTTTCAAGGGACTTTTTGAAAACTCGACATTTTTTCAAGGGAGTTTTTGGAAAAAATGAACACTTTTTCAAGGGAGTTTCGCCCCTACGGGGCTTCATTGGTATTCTCGTTCCATTTCGGCAGGGGTTCCGCTCCGCTGCACCACCTGCCTAACATCCTACGTCCCGATGGGACTTCGCGCCCAGCACCGTGGAACCCCGTAGGGGTGACAGGACTTTAGGCAGGCGGTGAAATGAAATGCAACCCCTGCCGAAAAAACCACCCTCCCACTCCGTTCTCATCAGAGTTTTCGAGGGTGGCTTTGCGGGTTTTCCGCTGTTATGACCACAATAGGATTAATTGGCAGAACGGACGGGGCGGATGGATTGGCCTTGGTAGCGGTAATAAAGGTCCACAAAATTGTTGGATGAAGTGAAACCAAAATCGTATGCACCGTCGGGAATGCCGACATAAAGCGAACTCGACCAATAAATGCCATCGGTACCCATACCCATAAGATTTTCGTCCCTACGATAACCAGCAGCAGGAAGGAAGAGACGGCCTCCATTACTTGCAGTGAAAAGGAATCCGTTCACCCCGTTCTGAACCGTCCAAGTGCCAGTCGTGTTGTCGCGCAATTCCTTCCATTGTTCCATTGTCGGTATGTGCCAACCTGTTCCCCACTTCACCAAGGCCGCATCATCAATTGGCCACAACACGTTTAAGTTGTCAACAAAACCGTCGTAGCCATACATGGAATCGGTGCAGTATTTGGTAAAGCTATGTCCATCGCCCATACAATACTGATATGAAGTCCAATTGTAGGTGGTTTTTGGAGAGGTGTCCCCCCAAGCAAAATAGTCACCATAGCCTTCAGGGGTACCCGCACCAATATTACAAGTGGCCCACAACGTTCCACTCGGCAGGCCAAGGTCAACATAGTCGTGTCCTCCGTTGCTTCCACTAACAGTGAAAGGAGTGACAATGGGTTCCGGCTCTTTACATCCACTCATGTAAAGCATAGTTCCAATTAGCATTAAGGCTGCTACTGCCTTCGTTACTTTTTTCATATTGATAAGATTTAAGGATTAAAGTTTCTGTTTCTTTCAAGCACCAGACAAAAAAAAGCGTGAACCTAACCGTTTCCCGCTCTTCGAGGTATTGGCGTAACCTAATGCGTACAGAAAATGATTTAGCTCACGCCCTCACGTGAGCATCTATTCAAATTCTAATAACGCATTATTCCCTCGTAAACGCCAATTTTCGAAGAGAAAAACTTGTCTAAATGCTTTGATTATAACAATTTATAACTCTTTTGCTTTGTCTTTTGATTTAATTTTATGATTAGAATTCCGTTTGTTTACGCTGCAAAAATAACACAAAACATAGGAACGACAAGCATTTATTTGAATTTTTCTTTCGCCCCGATGGGGCTTCTTTACATTATCGTTCCATTTCATTTCGGCAGGGGTTCCGCTTCGCTGTACCGCCTGCCTAACATCCTACGTCCCGATGGGACTTCGCGCCCAGCACCGTGGAACCCCGTAGGGGTGACAGGACTTTGGGCAGGCGGTTTCAACCCCTGCCAACAAAAAAATGCCATCCTCCCCGCTCCACATATCGGAAAAAACCCTATTTTTACGCCAAATTTCTAAACCATAATAATATGAAGAAAAACAAACTTTTCCTGTTAGCCATGATCACCTGTTCAATCGTATCGTGCAACACATCTTCACCCCGCGAAAACGGGGCTAAAACCGAGCCGAAAGGCAAGGACAAAATCGGCCCGAAAGAACTTACCTTGACTTCGGACATCATGACACCCGAAGTGCTATGGAGCATGGGCCGCATCGGGGATTACACCATTTCGCCCGACCATTCGCAAATCGTCTATGCCGTGACCTACTACAGCGTGCCCGAAAACCGCAGCGGCTCCACCTTATATATTATGAACGCCGACGGTAGCGGAAACAAGGTGTTGGTAGAGAGCAAGGACAGCCAATACAGCCCACAATGGCGTCCCGACGGCAAGAAAATCGGCTTCCTCGCGCCTAAAAACGACATTATGCAACTCTGGGAAGTGAACCCCGACGGGACGGGAGTTGAATGTGTTTCAAACGAGAAAGACGACATCAATGGTTTCCTCTATTCGCCTGACTGCCAGCAGGTCATCTTCACCAAGGAAGTGAAGCTGAAAGAGACCGTGGCCGACATCTATCCCGACCTCGACAAGTCCTCTGGCCGCATCAACAACGACCTGATGTACCGCCACTGGGACCATTGGGTGAACACCTACGGCCATATCTTCGTGGGCAACTTCAGCAGCGGCAAAATCGAGGCTTCGTTTGACGCGATGCAAGGCGAGCAATGGGAAGCCCCCGTGCGTCCCTTCGGCGGAATGGAACAAGTGCAGTGGCTGCCCGACGGCAAGAGCTTCGTCTATTGCTGCCGCAAGAAAGTCGGCAAGGACTACGCCCTCTCCACCAACACCGACATCTACCAATACACCATCTTGAGCGGCGAGTGCAAGAACCTCACCGAAGGCATGATGGGCTACGACCTCAACCCCGTCATCTCGCCCGACGGCAAACTGATGGCTTGGGAAAGCATGGAACGCGACGGCTACGAGAGCGACAAGCAACGCATCTTTGTGATGAACCTCGAAACGGGCGAAAAGACTGACTACTCGGCCAAGTTCGACCAATGCTGCACGGGCTTCAGCTGGGCCGACGACAGCAAGACCTTGTACTTCATCAGCGATGCCTACGCCACCGACCAACTCTATGCCCTCAACCTTGAGAACGGCGAAATCAAGAAACTGACGGAAGGCAAACACAACTATGTTTCAGTGCATTGGAACGGCGAAAAACTGATTGCCGGTCGCCAGTCGATGAGCCACCCGACGGAACTCTTCAGCGTTGACCCCGCCACGGGTGAGGCCAAGCAAATCACCACCGTGAACGACAAGATTTTCTCGCAACTGACGATGGGCGACGTGAAAGAACGCTGGGTGAAGACCACCGACGGCAAGGATATGCTCGTGTGGGTCATCTACCCGCCCCACTTCGATGCCAACAAGCAATACCCTGCCCTGCTCTACTGCGAAGGCGGGCCGCAAAGCACGGTGAGCCAGTTCTGGAGCTACCGCTGGAACTTCCAAATGATGGCCGCCAACGACTATATCGTGGTTGCGCCCAACCGTCGCGGCTTGCCAGGATTCGGTCAGGAATGGCTTGAGGAAATCAGCGGCGACTACGGCGGACAGTGCATGAAAGACTACCTGAGCGCCATCGACGAACTGAAGAAAGAGCCTTACATCGATGAGAACCGCCTCGGTGCCGTGGGCGCCAGCTTCGGCGGCTATAGTGTATATTGGTTGGCCGGTCACCACGACAACCGTTTCAAGGCCCTCATCGCCCACGACGGCATGTTCAACCTTGAGGCACAATATCTTGAAACCGAGGAGATGTGGTTCGTCAATTGGGACCTTGGCGGCCCCTTCTGGGACTGGAACAACCCCACCGTGCGCAAGACCTACGCCAACTCGCCCCACCTCTTTGTGGACAAATGGACCGCACCCATCCTCGTCATCCACGGCGGCTTGGACTACCGCATCTGCTTCACGCAAGGAATGCAGGCCTACAACGCTGCCATCCTGCGCGGTATCCCTGCCGAGTTCCTCTATTTCCCCGACGAGAACCACTGGGTGCTGAAACCGCAGAACGGCATTCTCTGGCAGAGACGGTTCTATAATTGGTTGGATAAATATTTGAAGTGATTCGCTGTTGTAAAACTAAAGGCGAGGTTCTTGTGAGCCTCGCCTTTGTTATTATTCACTTCCCATAAAGGTCTGCGTGCGTGCCAGTACGAAGAAGTCGTATCAACCTTATCTTATCAGTCTTCTCGTAGATGAGAAGCCAATCAGGTTCTACATGACATTCAATAGTCCCCTTAAAATCACCTTTCAGTTTGTGTGGTTTATATTCCTTTGGCAAAACACCTGTTTCGGTCAATACTTAATAATAGAACGAAGATTCTTCATGTCATACCCTCGTTTCACACAAAGTTTAACCTCTTTGTCAAACCGTTTCGTCGTGATGACATCGTAAATCATATTCCAAGTTTTTCAAAAAGTTCTTCCACCGAAGCATAATGTGTCACGTTCTTACCCTCTCTTGCCTCTTTGATTGTATCAAGGGTAATCTGGTAATTGCTTCTGCGCTTGCGTTTCGGTTTCATACTTTTGCTGACCTTCACCTCAGAAGGAACGGTCTTTAGGAAGGCATCAATGTTTGCCGCAAACGGAATGTCCGGATTGAATGTAAGTGTTACTGTCTCCATTGCAAGTTCCTTTCGATTTTACGCTGCAAAAATAACAACATTTTTCATACTACACAAACGAATTTCATCCCATCCTCTGCCTCACCACCTCGAAACAAACCACCCCAGTGGCCACCGAGACATTCAACGAATCGATGTCGCCGGGCATGGGAATCATCAGCAGTCCGTCAAGGCGGGGGATGTAGGCGGGACTGATGCCGTCTTCCTCCGAACCCATCACAACGCAAAGCGGGCCGGTGAGGTCAGCTTGCCAAAGACTTTCCTTGGCCTTTTCGGTGAAGCCCACCAAACGCAAGCCGCTGGCTTTAAGGAAGTCGATGGCGTCTTTCATGTTCTCCACTCGGCATACATTAATTAATGATAATGCCCCTGCCGAGGTCTTCATCGCGTCGCCGTTGATGAGTGCCGAGCCTCGGTTAGGGATAACGATGGCATCCACGCCGGCGGCGTAGGCGGTTCGGGCAATAGCACCGAAGTTGCGCACATCGGTCACGCGGTCGAGCATGAGGATGAAAGGGTCGCGGCCTTCCTCGAAGATGGCGGAAACCACGTTCTCCAACGGCTGGTATTCAATCGGACAAATGAAAGCCACCACGCCTTGGTGGTTCTTGCGTGTCAGGCGGTTCATCTTCTCGATGGGCACGAATTGCACGGGCACGCCGTTCTTGCGGCAAGTGTTGGCAATCTCAGAAATCTCCAACGAGCGCGTACCGCCCTGAATATAAACCTTTTCTATCTCCTTCTGCGAGCGAATCAGTTCCAAAACGGGATGAATCCCGAAAACCATATTGTTCTTGTAATTGTCTTCCATGACCTTAAATTTTCCGCAAAGGTAAGACTTTTTCCAACATTTTTCCTAATTTTGCAACATCAAACACTTTCAAAAACGAACACCATGAAGACTTTAAGACTCATCATCGCGCTTGCGGCCATCACGATTGGGCTGCAAATGAAAGCGCAAATCACGGCACCTGAACCCGTTGCGGGTCACGCACTTACCAAGGAATACATCACACAAAACCTCGTCTATCCCGGAGCCGACCTCGAACAAGGCATCAGCGGAAAAGTTGTCATCGGCTTTCATGTCGACGCGCAAGGCAATGCTAACCAATATGCCGTCAAGTCGAGTTTCAGCGAGGCAGCCTCAGCAGTCGCACTCCATTTGGTGAAGACCATCCTTTGGAAACCCGCCTTGAACATCGGCGTCCCCATCGAATACGACACCGATTATGAAGTCGACTTCAACGCCAAGAGCTACAAACGCTATTGGAAACGCCACGAGCGTCTTTCGGCTCCGCTCACCTTGGAAGCCGACACCTCTTATAAGATTTACGACTATAAGCAGTTGGAGGAGGTGGCCAAGCCCTATTTTGCTGACGGCAGCAACATGGCCAACTACATTTTCCATAACCTGAAATTCCCTGCCGAGGCCAAGGAGCGCGAAATCCAAGGCACAGTGCGCTTGAGTTTTGTGGTCGAAACCGATGGCTCCGTTTCCAACATTGTCGTGGTCAATTCGGTGGGCGGCGGCTGCGACAACGAGGCGGTCCGTCTGCTTCAGGAAACCATCTGGATTCCCGCCGAAAAGAACGGGAAATACGTCCGCAGCAACAATATGCAGGACATCACCTTCAGCATCGGCAACCGCAATTTCCAAGACGGCAATACTTATTAGTTGAGAGTTGAGAGTTTAGAGTTGAGAGTTTTTGGAATCGTAAGTTAAGTTTTAAATCATTAAATAACAAATCATTACACAATGAAAAAAGTTTTATTCACTGCATTGGCTTTATCGTTAGCCATCATTTCTTTCGCACAGGACGAACAACCGCAAGGCTGGAGCCACAAAGGTAACGTCGGCCTCAATTTCGGACAAAGTTCCTACACCAACTGGGCTCCAGGCGGACAAAGCACCATCAACGGGCAAGGCCTCTTTTATTATGAAATCCGTTACCTGAAAAACAAGTTCAAGTGGGACAACACCCTGAACGCCGCTTTGGGCTACAGCATTTTCGACTTCAAGAAAAAACCCATCAAAACCGACGACAAGATTGAATTCACCTCATTGGCGGGCCTGAAAGCCAACGAGCAACTCAGTTACAGCGCCGAGTTGGCCTTCCGCTCGCAGTTCGCCAAGGGCTTCAAATACGATGAGGATTCCACCACCTACATTTCGAAATTCCTCGCCCCTGCTTACATCAGCTTGGGTCTTGGTATCGAATGGGCACCCAATCCGCATTTTTCACTGTATTTCTCGCCTGTCACGGGCCGTATCACCATCGTCAACGATGACCGTTTGGCCGAGGAAGGTGCATTCGGTGTGAACGATTTGGACAAAAACGACACCATCCTTCACACCAACGCCCCCAAAGTGCGCTATGAGTTTGGTGCCCGCGCCGTGGCCAAATTCCAATATCCCATCGCCAAAAACATCGACTTCAACACGAAACTCGAACTTTTCTCCAACTACCTCAACCACCCCGAGCGCATCGACGTGGACTGGCAGAACATGCTTGTGCTGAAAGTCAACGACTGGCTCAATGCCAACATCGCCACACACCTTGTTTATGACTACGATGTTCCATTCTACGACGCAGCAGGCGTGAAAATCGAAGGGTCGAAAGTGCAATTCAAGGAAGTATTGTCCATAGGATTCATGATTAATTTGAAATAAAAATGCTGAAAATCGGTATCTTATCCGATACCCATTGTACCCTCGTGCCACAACTTTTCAACTTCTTCAAGGACGTTGACGAGTTGTGGCACGCTGGCGATTTGGGCAACATCCAAACGGCTGAGGCTTTGGCCAACTTCAAGCCTTTGCGGGCAGTTCATGGCAACATCGACGACCACACCGTGCGCCTGCAATATCCCGAAGACCTGTTTTTCCATGTGGAAGATGTCAATGTCTACATGACCCACATTGGCGGTTATCCGGGACACTACATGCCCGAGGTCAAGCGCATCTTGGAGGAAAAAAAGCCAGACTTGTTCGTTTGCGGCCACTCACATATATTAAAGGTGATCTACGACAAGAAACTGAACTTGCTGCACATCAACCCAGGAGCGGCTGGCAACTCAGGCTTTCACAAGAAAATCACCTTCGTCAGAATGGCTGTCAAAGGGAAGACTTTCAAGGATATGGAAATCTTTGAGATTGACCGATTTAGGGTCATCTGATGCGGTCGGTGGAGCGCACCTTCTTGATGTCCTTCTTCAATCCCGATGCGGCGGCAATCGTAAGCAGCAAAGCGGGCAAAGGCAGGAAAGCACCCACCTTGAATGTGGGGTCGGCACCAATTGGAGTGCCAATCACGCGAATGTAATAAGCGAAAACCACGGCAATCCAAGCCACGATGACAATGATGTCGATGCGGGCCAATTTATGCAACTTGACGAATTGGGCTAACTTGACGGCACGAAACAGTCCCATAGCCAAATAACCGCTCAACACAATCACCGTAATGGTCAGGATGAGCACCGGCAAGGCAAACATACGCTTGAAAGGCACATCACCGTCGGGCAAAAGAGATTCAACGCCGAAAACATTGAATTTCAGAAGGTTCAACTCACCAAAATATTCCGCTATCGGAATGAAAAACAGCAGCGCAAACAACAGCGCCGAAAGAAAAAAGAAAATGGATTGCAATCTTTGTGACATAGTTTGTTCGTTTTAAAATCGGGCAAAGTTACGATTTTTTTCAACAAAAACTTGCCAATTCAAAAAAAAGCCCTACCTTTGCCAAACTTTTTTACGGGTCAAGACAAATGTAGACCCCAAAAACATCCCAATCGAAATTATTGTATCACTCTTACATTCCGCAAGGAATCATCACATCAATTATTTATATGTACAACATCTTTGAACTCAATGAGAAGTCGCTCGACGACCTCAAAATCATTGCAACTGAAATGGGCATTGATGATGAAAATAGGGACAGAACCCAACTCATTTACGACATCATCGACCATCAAGTTGACCATCCTGACATCAAGAAAAGCGAAAAGCCCAAAAAGAAGCAAAAAACCAAAAACGACAAGCCGGAACCCAAGCCCGAACCTGTCGCAGAAACCCCAAAAGAACCTAAGAAACCAAAAGAAGAGCCTGTAAAAGAACCCGTTGCGCCTGTTGCAGAAGTTGCTGAACCCTCCAACAACGGCGAAGCCCAACCCAAGCGCAACAAGCGTCCGCGCATCGTAAAGGGTGCTGAAGGCAACGAACAACCCAAGCCCACGCCTGCCCCAGTCGCAGAAACGCCCGTGGCTACCGAACCTCGACCTGAAAAAGTGGAAGAGCCCGCTCCTATTACGCTCCCTGAAGCCGCTGACAATGAAGAATTTGTAGAGCCGAAGCCGAATTTCGAGAAACGCGAGAACTTCAAGCAAAAACGCAAGCATACCAACGAGAATAACAATATAGTTGAAACGGCTCCCAAGGAGGAAGACGTTGCCGAGGAAGAAATTCCCATCGAGGAAATCCCTATGAATGAGGGCAATCCCCAACAGCGGCAAGACAGGCAAGAAAGATTTGAAAAGCAAGAAAAGGAACGTTTTGAGCAGCGTCAGCGCCGCGACGAACTCGTCATCCAGTTCGACAGTTCCGTACATGCTGAGGGCGTATTGGAAATCATGCCCGAAGGTTTCGGTTACCTGCGGTCGTCCGATTACAACTACCTGCCTTCGCCCGACGACATCTACGTTTCGCAATCACAAATCAAGTTGATGGGCCTGAAGACCGGCGACACCATCCTTGGTGTCATCCGTCCGCCCAAGGCTGGCGAGAAATACTTCCCGCTCATCAAAGTCGACCTCATCAATGGCAGACGCCCCGAGGAAGTGCGCGACCGCCTTGGCTTCGACTTCCTTACGCCCCTGTTCCCCAACGAGAAATTCAACATCACCGGACACAAAGGCTGCACCATCTCCACCCGCATCATGGACCTTTTCGCCCCCATCGGCAAAGGCCAGCGCGGACTGATTGTGGCCCAACCCAAGACTGGTAAAACCGTGTTACTCAAGGAAGTGGCCAACGCCATCGCTGCCAACCACCCTGAAGTCTACCTGATTGTGTTGCTCATCGACGAGCGCCCCGAGGAAGTCACCGACATGCGTCGCAGCGTGAAGGCCGAGGTTGTTGCCTCCACTTTCGACGAGCCTGCCGCGAAACATGTGCAGATTGCCAACATCGTCCTCGAAAAGGCCAAACGCCTCACCGAATGTGGCCATGACGTGGTGATTCTGCTCGACTCCATCACCCGTTTGGCCCGCGCCTACAACACCGTTTCGCCCGCTTCGGGCAAGGTGCTTTCGGGCGGTGTGGAAGCCAACGCCTTGCAGAAGCCGAAACGCTTCTTCGGTGCCGCACGTAAAATCGAAAACGGCGGCTCGCTCACCATTTTGGCAACCGCCCTTATCGATACGGGTTCCAGAATGGATGAAGTCATCTTTGAGGAGTTCAAAGGTACCGGCAACATGGAACTGCAACTCGACCGCCGCCTGACCAACAAGCGCATCTTCCCGTCCATCGACATCGTGGCCTCCGGCACTCGCCGCGACGACCTCTTGGTCGACGAAAAGACATTGGCTCGCGTGTGGGCTTTGCGCAACCACTTCTCGGACATGACCCCCGTGGAAGCAATGGAATTCCTGAAAGACCGCATCGCCAAAACCATCAACAACGAAGAGTTTTTGATGAGTTTGGACAAATAATTTCACAACAAAACCAACAAAAAGTGACGCAAGAAAATCTTCGCGTCACTTTTTTTGTCTATTTTTGGCCCATGAAAAAACTGCTAATCTTTGTAACTTTCTTGCTGTCAGTGCAATTGTATGCACAGGATACTGTTTTACTACGACGCATCAAAGAGGCCAACATGGAAGTGGCCACTTTCCAATCCAACATCACAAGGCATTTGGTGACATCGAGCGACATCACCGACCGCAACGGGGAACTCCATTTCATAGCCCCCGACAAACTTTGCACCGAATTTGACAATGGTACTTATCTGATTATCAATAACAACCGTATCAAACTCGACATTGGATATTTCCACGGGACATTCAAAATCAGGAAAAAAGGATTGATGCGCTCCTTCGCCAACCTGTTTCTCTATGCTTTTCAAGGTCGATGCCAAGACTTGGCCGAAGAAAACAACTATTTCATTGAAACACAAACCGATGAGAATTTCCATATCGTCACCCTGACGACCAAGAAAAAGAGTTTTCTCGGCCTTGGCTACAAAACGGCGGTATTCCATTTCGGGCTTGACGACCTGCTCATCAAGGAACTCATTCTCACCGACTACAGAGATACACACGACACCTATCGGCTCCTCGCTCCAGTCATTAACGGGAACATGGACGAAAGCAAATTCAGCCTGTAAAGTTATGCGTATAAGGATTTTAGGTCATCGGTCGTCAGGCCGTTGAAATCGCCGCTGCTCATAAAAGCACCGACCACATTCTTGCGTTGGCCTTTTTCCAAAAGTGTCACTAATTCGGCCTTGTTGTGAACAACTTTCAAGTCGGGACGGCCAAAACCTTCTACGATTCTCGCATCTGGCATCAGTTCCAACTTCTTGATGGACACAGCGTGCGGGTCGTAGAACACAATGGCGGTATCGGCCAACTTCAAGGCATCGCGGTAATGGTCGATGAAAACCTCGCTGAGGCTGCTGTAAGTGTGCAACTCAAACACCGCAACCAAATGTTTCTCAGGGAATTGCTCGCGCAAAGCCTTCACGCTCGCGTTCACTTTGGAGGGTGCATGGGCAAAGTCGCGGAAGACGAAATTGTCGCCATTGTCGAACAAAAGCTCCAAACGCCTTGCCGCACCCTTAAAGGTAGAAATGGCCTCATAGAATTGCACATCCGTCACGCCCAACTGCCTGCAAACCAATCGCGCCGCGTTGATGTTTTTCATGTTGTGACTGCCAAAAACACCCACTTCCCTCCTACTGCCGTCGGGCAAAAGCAAAATGGTTTTCAGTCCATAGCTTTCGAAGGGATGAACGCCGTAGCCAAAGGTCTGGCATTGTGCGCCTTGGGCGATTTTTTCGGCTTCAATGTCGGTTTGGTCGTAAATCAAGCAGCCGCCTTTTTCGATGGTACGGACAAAAATTCTGAATTGCTCCAAATAATTATCAAAGGTGGGGAAAACATTGACATGGTCCCAGCCAATGCCGCTAATCACCGCAATATGAGGATGATAATGGTGGAACTTCGGCACACGGTCAATGGGCGAAGTGAGGTATTCGTCGCCTTCCATCACCATATATTTCGCGGTTTCGCTGAGGCGCACCATCACATCAAAGCCTTCCAACTGCGCCCCAACCATGAAATCCGTCTCAATGCCGACCTGTTTCAGTACATGGAGAATCATGGAAGTGATGGTTGTTTTGCCGTGGCTGCCGCCGACAACGATGCGCGTTTTGTCCTTGCTTTGCTCGTAAAGGTATTCAGGGTAGGAATACACCTTCAAGCCAAGTTCCTGAGCGCGAACCAATTCTGGGTTGTCGATGCGTGCGTGCATACCGAGAATGACGGCATCGTAACTATCATCAAGTTTTTCGGGAAACCAGCCCCAGCGGGGCGGCAGGATTCCTTCATTGGCCAAACGCGACTTGCTCGGCTCGAAGATTTCGTCATCCGAACCCGTGACTTCATAACCCTTGCGGTGCAAGGCAATGGCGAGGTTGTGCATGGCACTCCCGCCTATGGCAATAAAATGGACTTTTTTCATAGCATAAAACAAAGAAGGGTAAGCTACTCATATCGCACCGCTACAACCTCCTACCCTTGCTACATTCCTGTCCTGGGGGATTTCAGAGGGAGCTGGTCGTATAAGACTT
>CACZDU010000029.1:0-104692 GCA_902780055.1 uncultured Bacteroidia bacterium
TTGTATTGCTTGTAGAGCATACCCCAATCCACGCCTTTCATTATCTTTTTGCGCTCCTTGGTGGGGCGGAACGAGGTCTCAATCCAAGTGATGACCGACTGGAAGAACTGCCACAGCGGGGCGGCGCTCGGGTCGTGCTGATGGTTCGACATATAAACCTCGACATTGCCGTCCGAAATCCAAGAGATGGCCGTTTCGAGATAGTCCTGACGAATGGCCGAACCCGTGAGGTAGTCGCCCCCGATTTTGGCCGCCGGCGCTCCGTTCTTGCTGAAATAACGCTTGGCATCGCTCACCCATGAGCCGGCATACACGGCATTGCGCAACTCCTGCTCGGTGAGTTCCTTGCCCGCTATATTGATGGTTTTGAACCACTTGAGTTTCTCGCTGTCGGAGCCGCTGCAAATATACACCTGCAACTCGTAGTTGAGGATTTGCTCTTGCTCATCGGGCTGTAGGTTGTGGAAATAGCGGAAATTGAAGGCGAAGTCGCCGTTGACGTATTGGCAGATGCTGATGGTGCGTTGCTGGCCGTCGATGATTTCGTATTTTGCCTTGTCGCCATCTGCGTCCTCGCAGATGGAATCAGTCCTGTCGCTATCTGCGTCCCCGCAGATGGGTTGGCCTGACTGCGGGACGCAGTCAGCGACATTGCGCACGGCCCAATACATCACATTGAGCGGGAAGCCGTTGGTGAGTGTGTCGATGACCGCATCGCGTTCCTTCTCGCCATAGACGAATTCGCGCTGGTAGGGCGGGCGCACGTCGAGGCGGCCACCATAGGCGAGCACGCCGTTTTCGTTGTTGTCCGCGTAGTCTCTCGTCAGTTCGCGGACGGTAATTTTGTGGAGTTCTATGTTCATATATTTAGTGTTTGTTTGTGTTCCCCGACACTGCGCTGCGCTTGTATCGGGTTGATGTCGTTTCGCCCCTTCAGGGCTGAGCCTGGCGGATGTTATTGTCGGCAGTCGGCAGGGGTTCACACCGCCTGCCTAATATCCTACCGCCCCTACGGGGCTATGGCTTCCGCCGCCATCGATACGGGCAACTCGCCTATCTCGTAGGAAATCGGCTTTGGATTGGTTTGACGACGACGGATGAGGATACGAGCGTAAGTTTCCTTTCCATTTAGCGTAAACCGATGACCATATTTTGGATTATCCTCAACATATCTATCCAATCCGACAATCTCAAACTGGTCTGGATTGTACTTATCCAAAAAGGTAATCGGAACACCCATCACACCATCATAATCCATTGGAATTTCGGCAGTTTTGTCCACATTGATGGCATCGTAGCTATCATACTTTGGATAGTCATCGGGGTTGTATGCTTTGAAAAGAATCAAATCTTCATGCCGTTTTTGAATTTCAAGATTTGTAAACCAATTCACACCCGAAACTCGAATCATACCTTTGCGATGGTCACCCGCAGTCGCAACATCTTCGTATTTGCTGAAAAAATGACCTGCTCCACCTTTGAAACCATAGCCAAGCCATATTTTGTTCTCCTTAATTAGAGGAAATATTTCTTTATATGAAATGTTATTCTGATGTCCAACTATCACAAACTTCTTCTCATACTTCATCAATTGCGCCATATATTCCCGAAACAGCGAAAACGGCGGATTAGTCACCACAATATCAGCCTCTTCCAGCAGTTCGATACATTCTTGGGAGCGGAAATCGCCGTCGCCTTTGAAGTAATGGATGCCGATTTCCTCGGGGTCGGGCACACGGTTGCCGTTGCGGTCGCCGAAATACTCCAACCAAATGGCTTGTTCAGCATCATTTTGACTGAACAAGTCGCGGTTTTGGTTCTTGTAGCAAGTGGTAATCAGTTTCTTAAGCCCCAACTGCTCGAAGTTGTAACTGAAATAATGGAAGAAGTTGCTCACGCGAGGGTCGTCGCAGTTGCAGAGTACCGTCTTGCCTTTGAAATGTGCTTTGTAGTGCCGCAGTTCGTTCTCAATATCAACAAGTTGAGTGTAAAATTCGTCTTTCTTTGCGTTTTTCGCTTGGTTCAGATTCTTGTTCGCCATTGTGATTGACAGTTTGCGCAATGCTATCAATCACTATTTCGGACAAAAGGAAAGGTGCAGACCTTTCTATCGCGTTCACGGGGAGCGTCGGTGAACCCCATTGCCTCACTAGAAATTTGCCCACACCTTAAAGTGCGAGCATCAACTCTACGCGAGGCAACGGAACCAATCGCTTCCGTGAACTTGCTTTTATCCGATTTTTCAAATCAAGAGTTTCCGACGCTTTTGTTTTGAACGCGAATAATAGCTAATGCTTTGGTTAAAAATATGTCGTTTTTGTCGTTGCGCTCAATGCGCTTCGGTCATTTCCTGTTTTGTTTGGTTAGACTTTCGTTTGTTGGGGGCAAAGTTAGTGAAAAAATGAAAAGACAAGATTTGTTTGGCGGATTTTTGTAATTTTGCGGTTGAAAACAAAACAAATAGGCTATGTTGAATGCTGCAAACACGCAAGGAATCTATCTGAATGTCCCCTCAACAGACTGGGTGCTTCTGAAGGAACTAATCCGAAAATTCGGATGGCAAGCTGAGACTCGGGAACAACTGCTTGAAAGGTTTGTCAAAAGCCGTTCCCAAAAGGATTTGCTCTCCGATGAGGAGATTATGGAAGAAGTCAACGCTGTCAGATACGGGAAATGAAAATCATTCTTGATTGCAATATTTGGATTTCGTTCTTGATTGGCCACCAAGCCCAATGGATACAGCGCATTCTGACAGACTTGCGTTTCGATGTTTATGTTTGTGACGAGTTGCTTGAGGAAATCCACAGTGTCAGTTCACGTGACAAGATTCGCGCTCGGGTCAGTGATGAGGAATTGGACGATTTCTTCCGCATCATTTACGCTTTTTGCCGCATAGTGAAAATCGAGCAAAAAGCACAATCCGAAATCCGCGACCCTAAAGACTTGTATCTGCTTTCATTGGCAGAAAGCATTGGAGTAGATTTCGTCGTTTCAGGCGATGCCGACTTGCTCGACCTAAAACAGCACAAACAAACCAAGATGCTGAAACTTGTTGATTTTAAGAAACTTATGGATAATTAGCATAAAACTTCTTGACTAAACCAAAATCCCCTCAATCCGCTTCATGGCTTTGCGGGCCAACTGGCCTTTGTGCAGCACTTGGTAAGCCATTTCGGCGATGGGCATCTGCCCGCGCTGCTCGGGGGTGAGGTATTGGAAATAGTCGGAAGCGAAATAGCCCTCGGCCACCATCGTCATCTCGTTCAACGACGACTTCACCGTGTTGCCGCGACCAATCAGCACACCCAACCGGCGGTTGCGCCCGTGTATGGAATAGCACGACACTAACAAATCGCCCATGAAACTGGACGGAATCTTTTCCACCTTTTTCGTACCGAAGGCAAGGTCCAAAAAGCGGTGCATCTCCTCGGCGCAATTGGCCACCAACACGGCAATGAAATTGTCGCCATAGCCCAAGCCGATGGCCATGCCCACCACAACGGCATAGATGTTTTTCAAGACGGAAATGTATTCCAAATACACCATTTCCTGCGAATAACTCAACTTCAGGAAATCGGTCTTGATTTTCTCGCCCACAACCCGCGCGTTGTCGAGGTCGGCACACGAAATGGTGAGGTGGGTCAGGCGGTTGTGCGAAACCTCCTCGGCATGGGTTGGCCCCGACATGAAAGCCAATTGTCCTTCGCAAAGCCCATAACGCTGCTTGAGGTAGTTAGTGACCAACAAATTCTCGCCAGGGACGATGCCCTTGATGGCGGAAACAAAGAACTTGTCATGCAACGAAACCTCCAAGCCGTTAAGGTGGTCTTTCAGGTAGTTGGCCGGGGTGATGAGGAAAATGATGTCGGAACGGCGCACCACTTCGTTCAAGTCGTCGGAAAAATGGATGCGGTTTGTATCGAAATCAACATCAGCAAGATAGCGACAATTATGCCCTTCAGTGCGAAGCGATTCCATCACCTCCGGATTGTGGACGTACCAATCCACCGATGCCTCATTCATCGTCAAAACCTTCATCATGGCCGTGGCCATGCTGCCGTGACCGACAACGGCACAATGCGAATTCTTGTCAATACGATAGCCCATTCCTTTATTGAAAAACGCGCAAAGATACGGGTTTTATCCTTGCGATGGCTTCAAAAGTTTCAAAAGGCTGTCAATCGGATTGGCATAAATCCCCAAGAAAATGTCTTCCAATAGTTTACGGTGTAATGTTCAGCAAAATTCGTGGAGTCGCTGCGCAAGTCGTGGGCAATGTAATTGTTGGCGAACAAAGCGTAATTCCCGATGATTTGTGCATCCATTTTTTCGGCCACTTTCTTATAGAACACGCCTGAAGGACAGTCTTTTAACTCCTCAAAAACCGCTTCCGAAAGCACCTTTCCGAAGTGGATTGTCACTTTGCCTTTGGGCTGCATCACGCCGGTGAGAATACTGTTGAGGTCTTCGCCGGGCTTTTTTTCGTATATTTGGTTTCGAGAGATATATAACTCTTTGGTTTTCAATATGTCGCACGATTCCCACTCGTAGGAAACCGATACGGGAACGATGTGCAACTCGGCCAACGATGCAACCCTATCGTCGCGGCGGCTCATGCCCAACATTTTGATGACGGCGGGGTCGGTGGCATCGCGTCCGTCCTTGGTGCGTCCGTTGCGTTGCGCAATCCACACCGACTCGTTTTTCTCGACCAACAAATGCCGGATATAATCGGAAGTGTGCGCCAAATTGCGGTAAAACTCCATCTTGTCGCCACCGCGCTTCATCTCAAACATTTTGTTCGATTTTGCAAAAACGCTTGCAAAATCGTTGAAAACCAAATTGTTGCCAAAAGCGATATTGAAAAGCGGAAAACCATGCATGAGTAAGGCGTAATCCATCAGCATGGCATCCAAAACGATGTCGCGGTGGTTGGAAACAAACATATAATGCGTTTCGGAATTCAGGTTTTCAATGCCCAAAACGCTGAGTCCGTCGGTGGTCCGCTGCAAAATCCTTTCCACCACGCTTTTCACAATGACGGTTTGGAACTCTTTGACTGTCTTGATGTTGCACAACACTTTCTGAAACTGCCCAACATCCATCCCGAAATCGAGATAGTCCAAAATCGCGGGCAGGGCGGCATCATTGGCTATGCGCTGCATGGCAGCAGGAATTTCTTCATCGCGAAAAGACCGAATATCATCAAAAAGATTCATAATTTTTTCTTTGAAAATGCAAAAGTACGGTTTTTTGAATCTATCAATCATTTTATTCCCTATCTTTGACCCCAAATTTCATGTTGAATGACCGAAGAAAACAACAAATGGTTGGTCGTTGTCAATCCCAAGGCCTCCATCGGGAAGGCGGAAAAAGACTGGCCAAAAATAAAGCAAATACTTATTAATGAAGGTATTGCGTTTGATTTCATCATCACGGAACACCAAAGTCACGCCATCGAATTGGTGCGCGACAGCATTACCGAAAAAGGCTACACGAAACTCGTTTCCGTTGGTGGCGACGGTACCAACAATGAGGTGATTAACGGCATTTTCACCCAAAAACGCTTCCCAACCGAGCAAATCACGATGGGCATCATTCCCATGGGAACAGGTAACGATTGGCGGCGCACCTTTGGTTTCGACATTGATTATCAGAAGAATGTGAGAATCATCAAGGCGGGAAACCTGTTTAGGCACGACATCGGCAAGGTGACATATTACAACCACGGCAACCCGCAAGTGCGTTATTTCCTGAATGCCGCCGGCACAGGCCTCGACGATTTTGTGTGCAAAACCACAAACATAATGAAATCGCAAGGCAAGGGAGGCGCTCCGCGATACATGCTCAATGTGGCAAAATGCCTGTTCCAATACGACTGCGTCCATGTCCAACTGACTGTGGATGACCAATTGGTTCTCGACGAAGAAATCCTCAGCCTCTCGGTGGGCAACTGCCGTTACAACGGCGGCGGCATGATGATGATGCCCAAGGCCATTCCCAACGACGGGTTGTTTGACATCACCGCTATCCGCAAGGTGGGCATACCGAAATTTGCCGCCAACGTCACCAAGGTTTATGATGGTTCTTTCATCAATAAAATGAAGGAAGTCAGCACGTTCCGTGGCAAGAAAATCAGAATTGTGTCCATTCCTGCTCACAGCCTCACACTCGAAACCGAAGGCGAAAACCTGACCAACTCGCCCTTCGATTTTGAAATGATTCCACAATCCATCAATATGGTAGTCCCTGAAAACCATAATTTTAAATCTTGAAATGCGAAACATTCGATGAAATCAATCTTAAATTTTAAATCATAAATATAAATCCAACTATCATGGTAAACATCGATCAAATCAATTTTGAGAACAAGCGCGTGGTTATCCGCGTCGATTTCAACGTCCCGTTGGACGACAATTTCAACATCACCGACGACACCCGTATGCGTGCCGCTTTGCCCACTATTAATAAGGTATTGGACGACAAAGGCATGGTCGTGCTGATGTCGCACCTCGGTCGCCCGAAGAAGAACCCCGACCCGAAGTACTCCATCAAGCCGATTATCAAACACTTGGAAGAACTTCTGAACCGTCCTGTCCAGTTTGCCGACGACTGCATGAAAGCCGCCGACCAAGTGAACGCATTGAAACCTGGTGAGGTTATCGTTCTTGAAAATCTCCGTTTCTATGCCGAGGAAGAAGGCAAGCCGCGTGGTATCGAGAAGGGTGAGGAAGGCTACGACGAAGCCAAGAAAGCCGTGAAAGCCTCACAAAAGGAATTTACAAAGACCTTGGCTGGTTATGGCGAATATTACATCAATGATGCTTTCGGCACTGCCCATCGCGCCCACGCCTCGACCGCTTTGATTGCCGACTACTTTGATGCCGACCACAAGATGTTCGGCTACCTGATGGGCAAAGAAGTGGCTGCCGTGAACAAAGTGATGAACGAAATCCAGCATCCTTTCACTGCCATTATGGGTGGCTCGAAGGTCTCCACGAAGATTGAAATCATTGAGAACCTGCTCACTAAGGTCGACAACCTCATCCTTTGCGGTGGCATGACCTACACCTTCAAGAAAGCCCTCGGCGGCAAGATTGGCAACTCCATCTGCGAAGACGACAAACTCGATCTCGCCCTTGACATCCTTGCCAAGGCCAAGGAAAAAGGCGTCAATCTGGTGCTTGCCGAAGATTGTGTGGTGGGCAACAAGTTCGCCAACGATGCCGACACGCAAGTGGTTGACCCAATGAACATTCCCGAAGGCTGGGAAGGCATGGACATCGGCCCGAAGACCCGCGAACTCTTCGCCAACGTCATCAAAGGCTCGAAGACCATCCTTTGGAACGGTCCCTGCGGCGTGTTTGAGTTCGACACCTTCGCCGTGGGTTCAAAGACCATCGCCGAGGCCATTGCGGCAGCCACCAATGACGGCGCTTTCTCGCTCATCGGCGGCGGCGACTCAGTGGCCTGCATCAACAAGTTCGGTCTCGCCGACCAAGTAAGCTATGTCTCCACCGGCGGCGGTGCTTTGCTCGAAGCCATCGAAGGCAAGGAACTGCCTGGCATTGCAGCGATTAGGAAGTGATGATATTGCTTTCATTTTACCAAAAAAGGCGGCTTCGGCTGCCTTTTTTTTGTAAATTTGGTAGATAAACAAAAAAAACTTATCTTTGCAACCGAAAATCAGTTACAAATGACCAAAAAGGACAAACTCATACAGCGGTTGTGCCAATTGCCTAAAGACTTCACTTTTGCAGAGTTGGAAGCGGTTTTATTTCGACTTGGTTTTGAGAAAGATGACAAAGGAAAGACATCGGGATCAAGAGTGAGATTCTACAACAAAGAAAAGCAAATGCAATATTTGGCACACAAACCGCATCCTTCAAGCATCATTAAAGAAAAGGCACTGAAAGACATTGTAAATTACCTAACTGAAAACAAACTCATCTAAAATGGATACACTAAAATACAAAGGTTTCATAGGAAGTATCGAGGCGGAATTGGACGACAATACGCTTTATGGAAAGATACTTGGATTGGACAAGGGTACGTTGATTACCTACGAAGGCAACACTCTTGCGGAACTTAAAGAAGATTTCATTAACGCTGTGGAAGATTATATTGAGCATTGCAAAGCAAACGGTTTGCCGCTGCACAAGTCATACACAGGCAGTTTCAATGTCCGCATTCCCGCCGAACTTCACGCCAAAGCCGCAGCCTTGGCCCAAGCGGAAGGTGTTTCTCTCAATGCTTTTGTCAGGCAAAGTATTTATCAAGCTGTGAATTATTAATCAAAAATACACTACAATGTTAAATCCATTCAAACAAAAAACAACATTGGCTTTTGCCCTGCTCATTGTTTTGGTTTCCAATGTGAACGCCCAATGGACAAGCCCCGGCAACGGCACCACCTACAACATTGACGACCTTATAGAAGTGAGCGAAGGCTGCGTCGTGTGGAATGAAAGCAACCAACAGTATAGAATCGAAAACGACGTCACCATTTCGGCCAACGACAAACTTGATGTCAACCATTCCTTGTACTTTGGCAACAATGTCACCCTGACCATCAAAGGCTCGATAGACGCCATCAATACGGATGATTATTACTGGTTGGCTTTCTCTGGCAATTCAGGTGTGAATGGTCGTATCCGTTTAGAGGATGCCACCGGCCCGTGCGTGTTCAGAAGATGCAACATTACACAATTGGACGGCATACAAATTATTGAAAGCGAGGCTGTTTTTACGGACTGCCATTTCCATACTTTCCGTTGTGAACAACAAAGTGCTGTTGTCAATTGCATGAACTGCGACCCCGTGTTCACGAATTGCGAATTTGACAATAATAATGGTTCGGCCATCAGTTCTCCGGCCAATGGACAAACCTCGCCGCAAATCACCGACTGCATTTTCTTTTTAAACCTGAGTAACAACCCTCATATCAATCTTGGACCCGGTTCAGAAGACAGCATCCGCATCGTGAACTGCACCATCCATTGGGGAGATGAAATGGCGGGAGGTATCAGCATTGCCGACCTTATGGACACCGGCAACACCAAAATCCTGTTGAAAAACAATGACATCAACCACAACCGTTATGGCTACAATCAACAAGGCTATCATCTCAGCTCAACCATCATCGGAAACACCTTTGACCAAAACAACCTTGAAACCAACCCTATGAACGGCGGCAGCGGCATCAGCATCTACGGCATGGACGAAAACAACAAGGCCTATATCCGCAACAATGTCATCACCAAAAACCTGTGGGGCATCACCGTCATCAATGCCGCCGACGTTGACCTTGGCATCGAAGACGACTGGGGCAACAACATAATTCACGACAACGGCCATATCACCAATTATGGGATGGACTTCACTTACTTTGACCTATACAACAACTCCGCCAACGACATCATGGCCGTCGGCAACTATTGGGGAACGACTGACATTCAAGAAATTGAAGACCACATCACCCACCAAAACGATGACCCGAATTTGGGCTTGGTCAACTACATTCCTTTCCTTGAAGACGACGGTGTAAATGAATCTGACATTATTGCTTTTGAAGTGTGGCCGAATCCAGTTTCCGATGCCACTTTCACTCTTACGCTTGAAAACACCATGCCTTCCGAATTGGTGATTTACAATGTCAATGGGCAGATGGTGAAAACGCAACGAATTGATAATCAAACCAATATTATTAATGTTGAGTCTTTAGGGAGCGGGGTTTATTTTGTAGAAATAAGGGATATTTCAGGAAAGACGGTTAAAAAATTACTAATCAAATAGGTATTACATTACTTTTTGTTACTTTTGCACAAATAAACAACTAAACTATGCCCGAAATAAGTCGTTTTTACGGAATCATCATCAAAATGTTCTTCAAGCCGAAAGAGCATGAACCTGCTCATATCCATGCCATATACAACGAATATGTAGGTATTTTCGACATCAAGACTTTTGAAATGACGGAGGGCGACTTGCCGATAAAAGCCCAACAATTGGTGAGGGAATGGCTTGGGTTACACTATGAAGAACTGGTGGAAATGTGGAATTCACAAAAAATGGGAAGAATTACGCCGTTATGATACCGAAAATCAAGCAATTTGAACTTAATGATGATTGGAAGTTGATGGTGACTTTCGATGACGGCTTTCGTGTTTGTTACGATGTTAAGGACGACATTGACACCATTGACGATTTCAAAAGTTTGACTACTGAGATTGGTTTATGGACTATGGCTCAATTAGATAGTAGTCGAACTTGTATTTCTTGGAATGAAAGAATTGATTTACCCAGCGACACTATATATGAATATGGTGTGCCAATTAATAATAATGCCATAACATGTCAAAAACCATCGTAAATATCATCGACAAGAGCAATCCGTTGCCAGCTTATCTGTTCACCAAGGAATATTTCGAGGACGGCGACGAGCTGCTGTTCATCTCCGCCGCAGAGGAAGCCAATTGCATACCAGTGTTAATCAAAGCGTTGGATATTGACGAAACGCTTGTGAAAACCATCATAGTCAATCGGTATCAGGACAAGTTCCTCTATGAGCGCATCTGCCGCACTATCAAGGGAAATCTGGTTCCCAACAAGCAATATTACCTTAACCTTGCAGGAGGTAACCGTTACATGACGCTCTCGGTGCAGCATGTCTTCGAGGAGTTCGACACCCTGTTTTTCTACACGCAAACCCGTGAAAACCAAGTCGTAAAGACCATCTTCGACCATAGCATTTATGATGATGACGACGAGGTGTTCCCCATCAAGCACCGCATGACGCTGAAGGAGTATTTCGGCCTCTACGGACTTGAAAGCGATGTGGACCAACCGCGCAAACAAGTGAAGGAAACGGCATTTTCGCAGCATTTGTTCACCATGTTTTCGCAAAACATGTTCAGTCGCGGCGACTATCAGGTAATGGAAACCCTGCGTGAGAAGTACCGCAACTGGAAGTTCCTCATCATTTCGCAAGTCGAGAACCCTGACAAGGACTATATGACCGCCATCCCCAACTTGAGCAAGTTCTTGGAATTCATCGGTTTCGTTCCCGAAAGGCCAGGCTCGCTGCAAAACTATGAAATTGAATACCTTACGGGAGGTTGGTTTGAGGAATATGTCTATGCCTTAATCAAAGAAGTGCTGCAGCCCGATGACATCGCCATGGGTGTACACATCTCCAACGGCAAAATCCGCCACAACAACGAATTGGACGTGTGCTTCATCAAGGCGAACAAGCTGTTTGTCATCGAGTGCAAGACCGGCGTGACAAGCGAAAGCCTATTCAATGAGATTGTCTACAAGGTTTGCGCCCTGAAGGAAGTGCTGCTGGGCAGTGGCAACTCCTACATCTTCTCGCTGAAGAAAGACCACAAGGGCAATTGGAAAAAGACCGCGAAATACATGGGCATCACCTTCTGCGACTGGCTCAACCTGACCAAGCCAGAGAACCTGAAAGCCCTTTTGAAGTCTATGGATAAGCTTGCTAAGGAAAACTGATTGTGGCATTTGCTTCGCAAAGAAATCTTTCAAAAATTTAATTAAAATCTTTCAAAATCAATTTGTTAGATTTTAATTAGATTTCTTGCCAAAGGCAATCCCAAACAGACTGACTTTTTGTAATTTCAATTCTTGATTTCTGTCCAAAGACAAGAACCCTGTTATCATCAAAATGCCCAGCAGGGAAACCGAAGCAAACAGGATAATCGTATTCAGAAACGGCTTCGGCAATCACTTCCTCGGCGGTTTGGCCAAAGGGATGCGTATTGTCTTTGATTTGGGTCAGGCCGCCCACGATGAGGCCTTTCAGGTGGGCGAGTTTTCCAGCACGTTTCAATCCGCGCATCATCCTGTCAATGTGGTAGATATACTCGTCAACTTCTTCAATGAACAGAATTTTTCCGTCTGTTTCGGGAAAAATGTCGGAGCCATTCATGCCCATTAGGACGGATAAGTTTCCGCCAACTATTTCACCTTCCATCTTTCCTAAACGATTCAACGGATTCGCGGGAAATTCATAATGCAAACATTTGCCCATCAATGCGTTAAATAATGACTGTTTGGCTTCCTCGGTCTTGTTCGCAAAATAAAAAGGCATGGGCGAATGAAGCGAAGGAACGCCCAAACGCTGCAACTTGCCATGAATGACCGTGCTGTCGCTGAAGCCTGCGATCCATTTCGGATGTTGCAAAAACTTGGTGAAGTCTAATTTGTCGATAATGCGGATGCTGCCATAGCCGCCTCGGGCAAGCCAAATGGCTTCAATTTCCTCATTGTCAATGTATTCTTGAAAGACAGTCGCCCTAAAATCATCGTCGCCTGCAAAAATATGATGAACAGTGAAAAGCCTGTCATCATAAACGGGGACAAACCCCTGCTCCTTCAGCCAATGTATGGCAAAAGCCATTTCTTCAGGCGTAACACAACGTGCAGGTGCCGCAATGGCTACTTTTGAGCCTTGTTTCAAATAATTCATTCCTTGATGATTTCGTTTTCGTCCAAAGCCTCGCCGTCATATTTCACTTCCTTGCCTTGGTCGTAAGTGATGGTGAAATACAGCTCTCCCGTGTCCAAATATTTCTTCCAATCGCCGTGTTTCACTCCAGCCGCATAACTCTGAATTTCACGGAGTTTCCCGTTTTCGTAATAGAAGAAATGCTCGCCGTCAGGATAGCCCGCATTGAAAGTGCCTCGGAAAGCCATTTTGTCATTGTCGTAATACGACACCCACTCCCCCACTTGTTTGTCATTGCGGTAATCACCCTCGGTACGCATGTCGCCAATCTGCTCCGTCCACTTGCCGTTTTTCATTCCGTCGAAATAAGTCCCCGAAACAATCAAGTTGCCTTTGGAATCATATTCTTTGTAAGGTCCGTTGGGCTGACCTTTGTAGAATTGCTCCTCAATTTGCTTTTGACCGTTGTCGTAATACCAAGTCCAAGCACCATCGGGTTCGCCTTCCTTGTAACTGCCAACTTCCTGAACCTTACCGTTTTGATAGTAGAATTTCCATTCACCTGAGCGTAAACCGTCAACAAACAAGCCTTCGGCGCGGAGGGTGCTGTCGGAATAAAATTCCTTGTATTCGCCGCGCCGTTTGCCATCCGTGCCGACGATGCCCTCGCCCACCAATGCGCCTTTCTTGTAGGTCTGCGAATTGATGACATTGCCTTCCTCGTCAAACTCGCGCCAAACGCCTTCGCGTTTACCATCGCGGAACGAGGCTTCGCGCTTCACTTTACCATTGGGATAATACTCATGCTGCACCACCAAAGGCTTCAAATCGGATTCCAAAACCTGCTCCACATCATTCACAAACTTGGTGATTTTCTTCAAGTTGCCTTTCTCATCGTATTCCTTGTAGAAGCCTTCACGCAAGCCATGACGATAATAACATTCCGTATGCAAACTCCAGTCATCGAAGAACGTTTTCCAATAACCGTGCTTCTTGCCTTCCTTGTCATAACGGTTGATGGCCTCGCGGGTCATAATGAAGCCTTTACGATAAGTGATGATTTCGCGCAACAATCCAGTGGTGTCGAAAATAGGCGAAATGCCTTCCTCGAAACCATTTTTATAGGTCATGGTTTGCAAAAGATGTCCTTTCAGGTCGCGGCGGTGGCCTTCACCTTGCCTCACATCGTTGACATACGGCTCCATCAGCACCTCGGTTTCACCAAAAGTGAAACGTGGCCCGTTTTTCAAATCCTTCTTGTAATTGACAATCAAACTCGTGTCGCCGCTTTCTTTGAAAAACACCCAAGTGCTGTCCAAAAGAAAATCGGTGCGCTTGCCGATGGATTTCAGTTGTCCGCTTTCGTAATAGGTCTTCCAAAGTCCGTCGGGCTTGCCGTCGCGTAAGACGCCTTCGCTCGAAATCTGACCGTTTGGATAGGTAAAAGTCTGGTATTCAGTCTGTGAGAACAAGTCAAGACTGAACAACAAACCCATCAAAACCAAAGTTATAAGCCTAAAAAACTGCTTCATTTTCTTGCTAAATTCGGGTCAAAATTAGGCATTTTAATTGGATTGGCGACACCCAATTTTCAATTCGCGAAAATTCGCCGCGAAGTTATCAACACTTCAAATATCAATATTTCATTTTTACAATTTTAATGTTTTAAATTTTGAGGTTTGATATGGATGTTAATAAGCCTGTGAATTGGTTGAAAACTTTTCAATAAAGTTCTTGCATTAATGGTTTCCGATTTGAGAAGCCGTTTTCCGAAAATGCCAAAAGTTTATTTTTCAGCCTGATTTTCCATTTTTCGGTTATTCGTTGAAAACTGAAAAAATGGGTAAAATGAGGTTGGATTTTTTCAAAATATGTTCATTTTTGGGTGTTTTTTCTGTGGATTGAAGTTGATTAAAATCGGCGCGGATTTTATGCACCTCAATGAAAAAGTTTTCAACAAAACAACTGTTGATAACTTATAATTTATTGGTTATGAGATGGTTATTTTAAAATTGAAGAGAAGAATCGGCTCGGTAAGTTGTTCAGAAATAGTACAATATGAAGATGGCGAACAGCTAAAATGCGTAATTTTGCCCCATCTTTTATCAACAGCTGAAAAATGGAACGCATCATACCCATAGCCAGCGATCATGGCGGCTTCGAAATGAAGCAATTTTTGATTGGAAAACTGAAAGAATCGGGCTTTGAAGTCAAGGATTTTGGCACTTACGGTCCCGAAAGTGTCGACTATCCTGATTACATTCATCCTTTGGCATCGGCCATCGAGCATGGAGAATATCCTCTCGGGATTATCCTTTGCGGTAGTGGCAACGGTGCGCAAATGACTGCAAATCACCATCATAATGTGCGTGCAGCCTTATGCTGGAATTTGGAATTGGCCAAATTGGCGCGTCAGCACAACGATGCCAACATCATGGCTTTGCCGGGTCGTTTCATTCCCAACGAATTGGCTTGGGAAATGGTGCAAGCCTTCCTGAACACGAGTTTTGAAGGTGGCCGCCATGCGAAAAGAGTGGAGAAAATAGAGCATTACGAATTATGATTACCGAACCTAAAACGATATTCAAACAAGGCTGCGATGTGGCTTTCGATGAGGAGCATTGGCAGAAAATCAACTATAATACAGGCTGTTACGAGCAAAAGTTTGCCAAAGGCAAGGCCAATTACCGCAACCTTGACCTTGAGAAACAACGCGCCTACACCTTGCGCAACAAGTCGATGTTGAACTTGGAGAAACTCTTGGTCGACTTTGAGACGCATTTCACGGAAAACGGTGGCAAGGTGCTTTGGGCACGCAATGCCGACGATGCCCTGACCATGATTTTCGACCTGATTTGCAAGGAACGAGCCACCGCCATCACGCGCTCCAATTCTTCCGTGCTCGACGAAATCGAGTTGAACGGCTTTTTGGAACGCAAGAACATCCGTGTGGTGGAAACTGAAATCGGACGTTTTGTGCTGCATACGGCCAAGCAAAAGCCCTATCATCCCCTTGTACCTTCAATTCATCTTTCAAAAGAGGAAAACAACGCCATTTTGACCGAAAACTTCAAATTGAAGCCCGACAGTTCGGTGAAACAGATGGTCAATTTTGTGCGTCATGAGGTGGCTATTGAAAGCAAGGATGCACCTATTTGTATTACTGGTGCCAATTTCCTGCTTTCGGATTCGGGTGGCGTGGTACTCACCGAAAACGAAGGCAATATCCTGAAATCCACGACGATGGCAAAAGTCCACATTGTGGTGGCAGGCATTGCGAAGGTGATACCTAACTTGGACGATTTGGGTGTGTTGCTTCCCTTGCTGTCGCTTCATTCCACAGGGCAAATGGCTTTCTGCAACAGCATCACTTTCGGGCCTGCGCAACAAGGCAACGGCCCTGAGCAGATGTATGTGATTTTGCTCGACAACAACCGCTCAGAACTGCTCTCGCACGAAAAACAGCGCAAGGTGATGTCGTGCATCCATTGCGGCGCGTGCGTGAGCGTATGTCCTGTGTATAAGAACATTGGCGGCTATTCATACGGCACAAAATACATCGGCCCGATGGGCACGGTGATGACCCCGCTGATGGAAGGCATGGAGGATTACAACCACCTCAATTCTGCTTGTTCGCTGTGCGGCAAGTGCGTTGAGGTTTGTCCCGTGAAGATTCCCTTGGACGACCTGATCATCGAAAACCGTCATCTTGCCCTCACGGAAAAAACCGGCAATGCTAAATTCGATTCCCTGTTGAAAGCCATGATTTGGCACTGCAAGTCGCGGAAGAAAATGGATAGTCCATTGTTTCTGAAGAAGTTGCAACTGAAGCGGCTTTTGGTTCCGCTTTGGGGCAACAACCGACCTTTGCCAGAGTTTGCGCCCAAGTCGTTCAGCCAACTTTGGAGGGAGAGGAATCTTTAATCGAAGGAAAAATCCATTCGGGCATAGGAAAAGGAAAGAAAATAATTATCTTTGCAGCGATAATAATCCTTTTGCCATGTTACCTATGAGACTCTACACCGCCGGCATCGCTGATTTTGAACGCATCAGACAAGACGGACGCATTTATGTAGACAAGACAGACCTTATCTATAGGATAACTCAAGAATCCCAATTTGTTTTCCTCAGTCGCCCGCGTAGATTTGGTAAGTCTCTGCTTTGCAGTACTTTGGATTATTACTTCCAAGGTCGCAAAGACCTTTTTGAAGGCTTGGCCATCGCCAAGTTGGAGAAGGACTGGAAACAGCATCCTGTGTTGCATTTCGACATGAGCGCATGCAAAAACAAGTATGAAATCAGCCAAATCATTGAGGAGTTGCATAGCCAACTTGACGACCAAGAGCGTAAATACAAGATGGAAAATACAAAAGGCTCGCCCGGTACTCGGTTTAAGAAACTCATACAAGGCTTACATGAGGCACGCGGATTAAAGACCGTGGTCATCTTGGACGAGTACGACGCCCCCATGCTTGACTATCTGCATAAGCCTGATATGCTTGAGCAAGTGCGCCGCATCATGCAGGAGTTTTATCAAATGGTCAAAGTTTGCGACAAAGACGAGCAGTTTGTCTTCATTACGGGCATCACCAAGTTCAGTCAACTGAGCATTTTCTCCACCTTGAACAACCTGAGCAATATCTCTATGGAACCCGCCTACTCCGCCCTCTGCGGCATCACCAAGGAGGAATTGCTGACCATATTCGATGAGGATATCCAGTTGCTGGCTAACGAATACAAATGTTCAAAAACAGACATGATAGGCAGATTGCAACAACAATATGACGGCTATCATTTCGGAAAGAAGTCGGATGACATCTTCAATCCCTTCAGTCTAATGAATGTATTTCGTTCCAAGATGTTGGATTATTTTTGGTTTGGCAGCGGGACACCGTCATTCCTATTTGAATCGATGAGGCAGTTCAATACCAATCTCTTGGAATTAGAACAGTTGCAAGTGCCTTCCTCACAGTTCGATGTGCCCACCGAAGGCATGACCTCGGCATTGCCTTTGCTTTACCAGAGCGGCTATCTCACCATCAAAGGATACGACTTCATTCGTGACGTTTACACGCTCGACTTCCCCAATGCTGAGGTGAAAGTGGGCTTCATGGACAATTTCCTCGCCCGCATGATGAACCTCGGCAACACCAACACAAGAGGTTTTGCAGGCAATTTTTACGCTGACCTCTACAACCACGACATTGAGGCAGCCATGAAATCGATGCAGGCTTTCTTCGCTTCCATTCCGTATTTGGAGTTCGGCGAAAAGGCATTAGACGACATCACAAAATACGAGGCCTATTACGAGGTGCTGACATACGTCGTTTTTTCCATTTTCAACTGTCGCACTTTTACGCAAGTGAAAGTGGCAAGAGGCCGCACGGATGTGGTTGTTTTCATGCGTGATGCGGTTTATGTGATGGAACTGAAGATGCGCGGCACGGCGGATGAGGCTTTGGCGCAAATCGACAGCAAGGATTACGCGATTCCCTACCAAGCCGATGGGAAACCTATTATTAAAATAGGTATCGCGTTCTCACAAGAAACCAAGACGGTTTCCGATTGGAAAATCGTAAAGGACTGAATGATTTGATTGCGGCGGAGTTGAAGAAGTAAGGAAAATGTTTGTAGAGCCGGGCGGCGTGCCACGGCTCTACAAACGAAAACCAAATTATTCTTTCACCACCTTGTCAGAAAACACCTTCCCGTCCTCCAACATGACGCGCATCGTGTAAGTGCCTGCGGGCAGGCCAACCATGTTGAGGTTTTCCAAACCTTTGCTTTGCGAGCGCACCAAGCGGCCTTGCAGGTCGTAGAGTTCGATTTGCTTGGGTTTTACATCGGGGGAATATTGCAAGTAGAGTTCGTTCTGCGTGGGGTTAGGCCAATAAATGTATGGTATTTGCTCTTCCCCAATGATTTCCTTCATGCCGACAGTGCCATCCGCATTGACCTTAAAAACGAACAAGTCCACATCTTCCATAGAGGTATCATAATAGACACGGCCTGTCAGCAGGCATCCGCCATCGCTTGTGGCAAGCAGGTATGAGGGATGGTAGTGCTCGGGGCCGAGAACATAAGCCTGTTCCCAAATCGGATTAAGGTCGTTGTCGGTCAACTTCAAGAAAATCTTGTTCCTCATAACGATAACAATGTCACCTAGATAGTTGGCGTCCCTTTCTTGATAGGAACACAGGAATACCGAGTCGGAAACCCTATAGTCTATGGCATTAAAAGCGGCACAACGCACCATTGTGTCATTGCTGCCTACCGTCACCACCTTTTCCACCTCGCCGTCGAGATTAGCTTTAAAGAAAGCCGTCTGAAAGGGTCTTGTCTCAAACTCATGCCCAAAGATGTCTGACCATACTTCAAAGGCTGCATCGGCAAAGAGCATGTCGTCGTCGGGAAGCGTCACGGCATCCGGATATAGTTCATTCGTCAGGAAAACATTATGCCAGTGGATGGTGTCGCCAAGATAGGGGTCTTTGAGTATTCGGTCGAAGGCCAAGAACGGCTCAAAAGCGAGACTTTCGGTGAGTCTGTTAAGTTCTCCATTAACGTAAACCCCATCACTACCGTCAGGCAACGAGAATGGGACACCGCACGAATGGTGGGAAGCCAACACCTTTTGGCCCAACAGTTCTCCGTCAAGAGAGAACCGCAGATGCAAGTCCATATTGCCTTCCAACAAGGCCCTATAAAACACCTCGCCTTTGCCGTCAACCATGACTTTGGCATAATCAAAGACTCTATAGTTGTTGGGCAACTCCACATCGACGGAACTGATGATATTCAGGCCATTGTCGAACCGAAAAATGAAGGGGATACTGTAGCCCAATTCGTTGCGTCTTGTGCCGATGGCGTAGTAGCAGGTGTCAGTTGGGTTGATTTTTGAGCCTTTAAGCAAGCATGATATGGAGGCGTATCCTGTACCGATAGCGACCCTTTGGAGCAATTCGCCTTCGGGTGAAACCTTTAGTAGGCTACAAAGTTCCAAAGAGGGGGAATAAGACGATTCCGAAACTATAAAAAAACAGCCGTCGTCTGATTCCAAAGCAACGGTACCCGTTTGACGGGTTTCGGAATCGTGGTCGATGATGACAAAACCTCGCTCCTGTGCCGACATAGGGCAAACAAAGGCCAAAAACAGAATGATTATTATTAGTGTTTTTTTCATAATATTGCAGAATTTGGAATGAAAACAAGAAAACACCATCATTATGCCAAAACGAAGGTGTATCAAAATGAATGAATCAACTACTATAGAAAAAAGTAATCTTCATTTTGACACACCTTCATATTGACAAAATTTTAATCCACTACTGGTTGAGATCCGCTGCAATTCAGTTTTGCGTGTGCTATATCAAGACGCCAATATGCAACATTTCCCATATCATAATTATGAAATGTAATGTATCTATAATTTGTGACGACATGATTACTTGGGACTGCAGGATGAAATGAGTTTCCAAGAATGCTCGGAAGAATACAAGCCTGACCATAATAGTATTCCATTTCATTATGATCAAGACAAGTAAGACCCAGATCTATAAAACTTAATTCTTCGGCCATATAGAACAGCCTCCTTCCTCTTGGAGCATTTGCATCAATCATAGAAGATTCGTTAGCACCTATCCAACTGTAAGTTTCTTCTGTAAAATAGACTCTTCCTCCGTTAGCGCAAGCCCATTCTCCCATATTATTCCTTAGCCTGGCTAGAATATCTTCAGGTGCACCCCAGACACCAACCAATTGTCCATCACAAGTTCCAGCCTTGTTCCTAGCACGCCAGCCTTCTTGTGTGTATTCTTCGTTGTTTAAATCTTCATCATAGGCTCTAATTGTTAGAATTATCAAGACATCTACCGAGTCCGCTTTGCAGTTGCTATCGTCAAAAGAGCAATAGATGGAATAAACACTTTTTTCAGGTAAATCAACCAGAAAATAGTCATTCATAATTTGCTCAAAAAGCATCTGGTAAGTAAGTGCCAATTGTGAAAGATCAACCATACTTTCTTCAACAGAAAGCTTGGCATAAATAGAGTCAACATAAAACACATTTGTTGCATAATTGGCATCGCCGAAGTCAAAGTTGAGCAGGTTGCCCAAGTCTTGTTGTGCTTGTTCAATACTGATTGTCTCGTCGCCTTTTTGAGCCGAAAGGAGTTTCTTTTTGAACGAAATTAGGTATTCGTCCATGTTATCGGCAGATTGAACGGCCTGCTCTGTGTTGTTTGATGAAGATGTCTCATGCTTTTCTTTCTTGCACGAAACCACGGCAACCGAAACGGCTGCTGCCACTAATAAAGCGGCGATGAAAACTTTTCTCTTTTTCATATTGATTAAAATTTAAGTTGTTAATAATAAAAGAATTAGGTAAATAGTGTTGTCAGCCTCTTTGTAGAGGCTTTATGAAATGAACTTGTTTTTCTTTCCCATAGTCTTGAAGTTAAATTGTTTAATCCGTTACCGTAAACTCACCATAATACTCATCCCCGTTGGGAAGGGTGAAGGTGATTACATAATCCCCTGCAAGGGGTACAAAGAGATTCACGCCATTGGGCGTTTGGGTGGAAAGGCAGTCCATCGGTGTTCCCGTGGCAGTGGTCACTTCAATGGACACCTCGCCGAGATTTTCTGAGAACATCACTATTAGCATGTGGCCGTTGATTGAGGCTTGGATGGCAGAGCCTTTAGGAGCATCTTGCACATGTGCTTCCTTTACCTGAATAGGATGATGCTCGTCTTTATAGATGGAAGCATCAGCCTTGCACCATGTTGCTGGCAACATCATGCCGAGCAACACCAAAATTTTTAAGTTGAACCTTTGCATATCGATTAGTTTTTAAGATTAAATCGACTGCAAAAGTATTGCTGTGTCAAAATGTTGTCAAGGAAATGTAGGTATGGAATGGTATGGCGTTTTCTTTTAATTACCTGATAATAGGATAGTTAATGATATTATGGAAGATTGCGGAGAACAAAAGGAAGGTCTTTTCCCTCGCCAATAATGCGTCTTATTTTCCTTTTTCGTTCACACACGGTTGGGTAGGCTTTTTGCATTAATGCAGAAATGTCAGCTTCGTTCAATCCGAGCAAATAAAAGCAGCAATATGTTACATCATCATCTGTCAGACATGGAAAGTGCTTCTTGATGCGAGCTGTGAAATCATCCATTTTTTCATCGGCGGCCACCCGCAAAGCCAATAGTTGCTCCTTTTGAAGGGCGTGTTCTTTGTAAACCACGCAATCCATTTTCGATTTGAATCCTTGATTGTGTACGGTTTCAAGAATGTGCCGACAGATGGGGGTTTCCATAAAGGAATGATAATCTTTCGCATGTCTTGGCGGCTCTTTGGCAGTAGAGTTGTTTTCCAATTGTTTCAATGTATCGCGTAAAGCCTCGTTGCTCTTTTTAAGCCTGCTCGAAAGAGCGGCTTGCTTTATTTTATGGGAATAGCTTTCGGTTTCCAATAGTTCTTCTGTTTTTTGCTTTTCCATTCTCAACCTTTTATTGTGCTTTCTAATGATGATATTAATAATGATGGACAATCCTGTCAAAACAATAAGTGAAGATATTATCTTTACAGCCCGTTTGGTGTTTTTTCTTATACTTTGGGTGTGAAGCTGAGCCTCTTTGCTTTGCCCATATTGCCGATATAGTTCAACTAAAACAGAATTCAACGCTCCTCGCTTTTCAGAAATGGTGGCAAATTGGGTAAGATAGCTGGCATATTCTGTGGATTTTGAATCGTATCCTATTACCTTGCTGATTTCAACCAATCTTTCGGCAGCCAGTTTCTTTGATTCTTCACTTTGTGTATTATTAAATACCGTATTATAATAAGGCCAAGCTGAATCAAATTGTGTTTCGTGATAGAAAACCTCGCCAATGGTCAAACATCGAGAATAATACTCTTTATCACTTTCAGCCATGTCAATTAAGCGGTGCAATAGATTCAAAGAAGATTCTGAAGATTCGCCTTTTTTATACGATAGATAGGCAAGGTGCGTCGTGATGTCTCTATATGTCAAGTTATCCGATTTGGTTAGCAGATTCAAGCCTCCATAATAATAATACGCAGCACTATCAATAGTTCCCAGCATATCATAGTGCGAACCTATTTCGTCCATCATCCAAGCCAAATGCCAAGTGGGGCTATTAGATTTTCGATAAAATTGCAAAGACTTTTTTCCGAAATAAATAGCTGGATCATGCAAATAATGGTTGGAATACAAAACAGTCAATCTGGTATAAGCCAGAGCCAAGAATTTTGCCCTATCCCCAACCAGTTCCTTTTCCTCAAAACATTCTTCCATGATTTCCAATGCCTTAAGGTATTCGCGGCAGGCGGGCACGGCACTGTCGTTTTCGTAATAGCCCACACCATTAATATAATGGGCGCGGGCGGCGAGGAAGAAGTGGTCATTATTGGAGATAGGCTTGTGTTTTGAATCCCCCTTACCCCCTTTCAAAGGGGGAAAGCCCCCCGACCCCCTTTGCAAAGGGGGAGTCTCTCCCACGAGGCTGTCGAAATAGGCCACGGCCTGGCGCAAGGCGGGGCGGTTGGTTTGGGCGTAGTCGTTTTTGTAGAGTAGTTCGGCCAATAACAGGTTGGCGTAATGGCGGTTGTAGATGTCATGTGCCGCATCTGTGCAGGTGTCAAACCATGGCAACAGCCGCATTAGTGCGCTGTCGGGCTGCTGCCATATAAGGCTGTCGACGGTCAGCAATTCGGGCGACGGCGTTTCGACAGGCTCAACGGCCTTAACCGATGGGCGGCAAGCGACAAGGGCCAGCAAGAATAATCCTATGGCAAAAGCCTTTGCTTTCATGCTTGCAAAAATAAACAAAAAACCCCGCCACATTGGTTTTGCGGCGGGGAAAAATGCAATACTTATGAAAAAATACAAAACTATTATTCTTCTTCCTTCTGGCTCTCTTCGTACTCCTTGAGCAGGCGGTTCTGCACGTCGGTGGGCACTTGCTGGTACTCGGCATACTTCATCGTGAAGGTGCCACGGCCAGAGGTCAGCGAACTCAGCGTGGTCGAATAACGATCCATTTCGGCCAACGGCACCTTGGCGTGGATGGTCTGGTAGTTGTGGTCGCTATCCATACCCATCACGATGGCGCGGCGGCCTTGCAGGTCGGTCATAACGGCACCCATGAGGTCGGCGGGCATACGCACGTCAAGGTCGTAGATGGGTTCCATGATCTTCGGGCCAGCGTTCTTGAAGGCTGCGCTGAAGGCCATACGACCGGCAATCTTAAAGGCCATTTCGTTGGAGTCGACCGGGTGCATCTTACCATCGTAGATGTAGCAGATGATGTCGCGGGCGTAGGAACCCGTCAGAGGACCTTGTTCGAGGCGCTCGTTCACACCCTTCAGGATGGCGGGCATGAAGCGGGCATCGATGGCACCACCCACCACGCAGTTGGCGAAGATGAGTTTGCCGCCCCAAGGCAGTTCATACTCTTGCTTGTCGCGCACTTGCAGTTCGCTCGGGTCGGTGTAGCCCTCGAAATAAGGAGCCAATTGCATGTGAACCTCGCCGAACTGACCGCTACCGCCAGACTGCTTCTTGTGACGATAGCTGGCACTTGCGCTCTTGGTGATGGTTTCGCGATACGGAATCTTCGGAGCAGCCGTTTCGATGGCAATCTTATAAACGTTGTCGAAGTACCATTTCAGGGTGTTGAAGTGGTATTCGCCCTGGCATTGCAGGATGTTTTGGCGCAGTTCGCGCGACATGCCGCTGATGACGGTCGGGTCGGTCTTGTGCATATCGTTGAGGATGCTACCAAGTTTTTCGTCTTCCTGCGAGTTGACGGCCTTGACTGCAATCGAGAAAATCGGGGTCGGGAACGGGATTTCGGGGAAGATGGCTTCGCCAGCCTTGGCATCGACCAACGAATCACCAATGCGGCCATCCTTCAGTTTGATGGTGCAGATGATGTCGCCGGCGTTCACTTTCTCGACTTCCTCGCGGTTCTTGCCACGGAAAACCAACAGTTGCGACAGACGCTCCTTGTTGCCCGTGCGCGGGTTGACCAAGTCTTGGCTCTTCACGACGGTGCCGCCGTAGACGCGCATCCATGCCACGTCGCCGAGGTTTTGTTCGGTCGTCACCTTGAAGATGAACAGGGCGGTCGGGTCGTCGTTGCTGTTGTGGAATTCTTGTCCGTTGTTGGCTTTGATGGCCGGCATGTCGGCAGGCGACGGGCAGGCGTTGATGAGGAAATCCATCAAACGGGTGACGCCCACACCGCGCTTGGCAGCGCCGCAAATGACGGGGAACATCTCACGGTTGACGATACCGAGGTGGATACCGCGTTCCATGTCTTCCTCGCTCAGGGTCATTTCCTCGAAGAACTTCTCCATCAGGGCTTCTTCGCCTTCGGCAGCGTGCTCGATGAGGTTGTTGTGCATCTCTTCGGCCTTGGCCATTTCAGCGGCGGGAATGTCCTGGATTTCAGGTGCTCCGTTGCCGTTTTTGAAGACCAACATCTTCATCATAATCAAGTCGATGACGGCGTTGAAGTCTTCACCGGCGTTGACGGGATATTGGATGGGCGTAACCTTGTCGCCGAAATATTCTTTCAGTTCGCGGATGGTGTTGTCGAAGTTGGCGTTGCTGTGGTCGAGTTGGTTCATGAAGAACACAACCGGCTTGTTGGTGTTGGCGGCATGACGCCAAGCGTTTTCGGTAGTGGCTTCAACACCCGACTGGGCATTGACGGTGCAAACGGCCATATCGGCTGCATAGAGGCACGAAACGATGTCGCCCGAGAAGTCGGTGAAACCGGGAGTGTCCAAGATGTTGATTTTCTTGTCGTTGTAGATGGTGTACAGCATAGAGGCGTTCACCGAAATCTGACGTTCCATTTCGATGGGACGGTAGTCGGAAACGGTGTTTTTCTCGTCGGTGCTACCTTTTCTGTTGATGAGTTTGCCTTCGAAAAGCATGTTTTCGGCAAGGGTGGTCTTACCCGACTTTGCTGCGCCGATGAGGGCAACATTGCGGATGTCTTTTGTCTGGAATTCCTTCATTTTTATCTAACTGTCTAATTATTAAATATTTATTTTTCGCGAAAAATACTATAGTGGGCGCAAAGGTACAAAAAATAATGATTACTTCAACTAAAATCATTTTTTAATGTAACAAAACTTGCAAAACCAGCCAAACTTCTTCACAGAGAGAGTCGCCAACCGGCTCCTTTCCAACGCATCCTTTGGATGCAGTTCAAGCATGACAACGACAACTCGGTTGGGAGTCGTTGTCATGCAATATAATAATTTGGTTTTGAAAGTTTTGTAGGTTTTGTGATTACAAAAGTGCAATGTCGGCGTGTATTTTCTCCCAACGCGCGGCATCCATTTTTGCTCCAACTACCTCGATGATGTTTTTGGCCACGATTGCACCCATCATGCCGCATTTCTGCAAGTTTTCGCCTTTGACGAGACCCGCGAGGAATCCCGCAGCCCACATGTCGCCCGCGCCCGTCGTGTCGACCACCGTGGCTTCCATTGGCGGCACAGTAATGATTTCATTGCCGCGCTGGATGAAAGCACCCTTGGCACCCACTTTCACCACCGCGATTTGCACTTTCGAGGCAATGAAATGCAAGGCTTCTTGTGGTTCCAAGCCCGTCAAGGCAAAGGCCTCCTGTTCGTTGGCAAACACGATGTCGACGTAATTGTTGATGAGGTCCAAGAGGAAATCGCGGCTTTCCTCCACCACATTGTAACTGGCCAAGTCAATGGCGATTTTCAGGCCTTTGTCCTTGGCCGTTGCGATGGCTTTTTTCAGCATGTCGGGATTGGCCACCAAATAGCCTTCCATGTAGAAAATGTCCCAACCTTCAAAAAGTTCGGGTTTGATGTCGTTGGCACACATTTCGGCGGCGGCGCCGAGGCAGGTGGCAAAGGTGCGTTCACCGTCGGCTGTGACCAAGGCTTGCACACGACCTGAAGGCGTTTCACTCTTGAGCATCAAGGGCTTCACATGGCTTTCAGTCATTTGTTTTTCAAAGAATTGCCCTATTTCGTCCTTGCCGATTTTGCTCAAAAATCCCGCTTCGATGCCTAATTGGGCAAGACCGCTCATGGTGTTGGCCGCCGAGCCGCCCGAGGCCATTTGGTTGCCAAGATGAGCCAATTTTTTTCCTATTTCTACCGAGGTTTCAGCATCAACGTAGGTCATGCTTCCTTTGGGGAGGTTCAGTTCTTGAAGGATGCTTTCATTTGGGATTTGGGTCAAGATGTCGACCAAAGCGCTCCCGATGCCGAGTATTCTTTCCATTTTCGATTCAAAGATTTGAGATTTGTAATTCGATATTTCTAATTTTGCGCAAAGGTAGTAAATAATTTGATGCCCAATGAAGAAAAATTTCTTATTGATAATCAAATGATTATGAATATATAGAAAAATTTTCTACAAAAAAGGTTGTGTGTAATGGAAAAAGCCGTATTTTTGCAGCCGCAAAACACAAAGTTCTGTGACATTGTGCAGCCTCCTTAGCTCAGTTGGTCAGAGCATCTGACTGTTAATCAGGGGGTCTCAGGTTCAAGTCCTGAAGGGGGCGCATTTTGTTATTAATTTTTTGGCCTCGTAGATTCTCCCCGTTTCTACGGGGTTTTTTTGTGGCTACGCCACTGCAAAAAGCAGGGACATACGTCGCCTGCTTATTGGCTGTCGCCCCTTCGGGGCTGGGTTAGAATAGCGTCTTGAAAATCAACTTAATATCGCCAAAGAAGCTCCAATTATCGAGATAATAGAGATTGATTTTCACTTTGTCGGGCCAGATGACGGTGTCGTTGTAAGCCTTTGGGTCGGCTTGTTGGGCGAGCAGTTCTTCTTCGTTGCGGTATTTGTGTTCATTTTTCTCCCCGCTGCATGGCCTCCATGTTGAGAATTGCCTTAACGCGCTGCAAAGGTATGATTTTTCTGAATGGATAAAGCATTTTTACTGCAATCTTCACCCACCATTTATAATGCACGGCAAGCTGGCAGTAGGCTTTGCGGAATTTGAAGTTTTGGATGAGGAAGTCTTGAATTTGCGAGTGTTCGGTGATGGTTCGTGAACCATCTGAGACGTATCGGAAAGCCAATTCTTGAAGATAATAACGGTTCATGGAATGAAACAAACCATAATATGGGTATGTCGCGTTGGATTTATATCGTGAGAATACTCCGCTTTGATCATATTCGCAACTATCCTCCCAGAGTTTCACACAACAAAATCCGACCAATTCCTTGGATTCCCGTTCAAAAATACCCCAAAAGTCGTAATGGTTTTGACAACAATTCTCAATATATTGAAGGAAGATGGTTTTGTTCATTTTTCTGTCAGATACAATGTGATCAGAATAGGTCTCAGCCATAATTGGATAACCATTTTCTATAAGAAGGTCGACACTAATACGTTGATATAAAAAAGCCTTTTCAGCATGTCGTATCTTGTTTCTGACCCTGGGTCGGAGCTCAACCATGTCGTTAAAACAATCTTTTATAACATACCAAAAATGTGTATGCGAGGTTGTGTCGAAATCAAATGTATTTCTTACCAATAGACCACCGTGTTTAAGAAGCGCTTTTGTTTTGGCTTCTTCCAACTTGGTTTCTTTATGGGGTGCTTCATCAAAGCGCCACGCATTACGGTATTTGAAATACTTTTGCATAAAGTCAAATAGTATCGATGCATCGAGCAGGATTGCCTGCCCAAATTTCATTTGCTGGGATGTCGTGTGTTACCACGGAACCTGCTCCCACAATAGCGTTTTCGCCAATGGTTACGGGCTTGATAATCAAGCTTCCCATACCGATGAAAACATTCTTTTTGATAACGACGCTCCCTTTTTCATAACGATTGGCCAATCGGTCGGAGGCTGAAACTTTTTTTGGGTCAAAATAATGGCTGATGATTTTACAGCCTGTCGAAATGATGACACCTTCTTCAATAGTGATGTTCTCGGGTGTCATCGTGTCGAACACTACGTTGGAACCGATTTCTGTCTTTCTTGGATTCAAAATATTGACGCCGCCCCATCGGCAAACCTTCGACCGCCAACCCAACGAAGGCATGGGTAGGTGTTGCAAGTGCAAGAATATGAGATTAATGAGTCGCATCATTTCAATCCTTCAATCCAAACCTTAATCTGTTGTTCGTCCTTGAGGCGGCACACCAAAAGCGAATGGTCGCGGTAGGCCACGAGATAGTCTTCCAAGCCTTCCACAACGGCCTCGATGCCCTCCTCTATATTAATAATGGTGTTCTTGTTATCGACAGAAACCACCTTGCCGCGTTTGGCATTGCCGTTTTCGTCCTTCTTGGCGTGGGTGAACAGCGAGCCCCAAGTGCCAATGTCGCTCCAGCCAAAGTCGGCGGGGATGGTGAAGGTGTTCGGCGACTTCTCCATCACGCCGTAGTCGATGCTGATGTTGGGACTTTCAATGAAATGCGCGTCAATGAAGGCTTGCTCGTTGGCTGTTCCGAAGTCGTTTTTGCCTTTCTCGAACACTTCGACCATATCGGGCAAATACTGTTTGAAGGCCTGCATGATGCCGTCCAAAGTCCAGAGGAAAATGCCACTATTCCAAAGGTAATTGCCTTCCGAAACAAACTTTACGGCAGTTTCATAATCAGGCTTTTCCTTGAACATCTCCACTTTCACAACCTCTTCATTCCTACTTCCTACCTCATCCCTCCTACTTCCACATTGAATATATCCATACCCCGTTTCAGGTCTTGAAGGTTTAATTCCGATCGTCATCAAAGCGTTTTGTTTGTTGGCCAAGAAGTCAAAGCCCAAACGGATAATGCGTTGGAATTCAACTTCGTTGGTTACAAGGTGGTCAGCAGGCGTGACCACGATGTTGGCCTCTTTGCAGCGGCTTTGGATGTGATAGGCCGCGTAAGCGATACAAGGCGCAGTATTTCTTCTCGCAGGCTCGCAAAGCACTTGGTCAGGTTTAAGCATGGGAAGATGTTCCAATACGAGTTGCTTGTAGGCCTTGTTGGTCACCACGAGGAAGTTTTCATCGGGGATGACAGGGCTGAAACGCTCGTAGGTGCTTCGGATGAAACTCTTCCCAGTACCCAGAATATCAAAGAATTGCTTGGGATAGTTGTCCTTGCTGAGTGGCCAGAAACGACTTCCTATGCCGCCTGCCATGATAATGCAATAGTTGTTCATTTCTGTTGGATTGATTATTGTTGAATTGTTGAATTGAGCAGTAAGGATTTCCCTTTTTCGCTCAGATAAGGCTTCAGGTCGTCGATGGCGATTTTGCACAAAGGCATTCCCGCCGCGTATGGCGCAATTTCGAATGGCCCATAACAAAACACAACGCTGTCGGTTTCAATCCATGGCTCGTTGGTGGGCAATTGGAAAGTCTCGTCAGGCTCGAAAAGGTATTCTTCCTCCTCAGTGTTGTTAGGCTCAAAGTATTGTTTTTCAATGCTTTTTGAGATAATACCTTTCAATTGTTCGGGGTTTTCAAAAAGGTCGTAACCCATGATGTTGCCGTCCGTTTTGCTGAAAGTGATGCCATAGTACCACGGCAAGGGATGCGCGCCGCCCGTGTAGGCATAGCCTTCCGCGATGTAGGTGACATACAGGTCGGTTTGCTCGGAAAGGGAATAATTGCCCTCGAAGAAAGAGTTTGGCTCGTTACCTTCCTCGGCGAAGAAACGGTTCATATCTTCTTGAAAATAAGCCTCATAGTCGTCAGTATTGTCCGAAAGTATCCATTTGAGGATATTTTGGCGTAAGGTATCGTTGTCGGTGACGGGCAAGTCGATGTTCATGGTGTAATGGGAGTAGTCGTCGCCGAATTCGCTTTCGATGAAAATGCTGTCGCTCAAGGTGAAAGGATTGATATCCACTTCATTAGAAGTGGTTTTGGTTCGGTTGCAGCCAACGGCGGCCAGAAGGAGCAACGCTATGGGAATGAGTATTTTTCTCATATTGAATGAATTTTGTGTTCAATGTTGCAAAGATAATGCTTTTTCATAGAACGCCAAGATTTATTGATTATTTCACCCAACGGTAAAGTATTTCGATGGGATGCACGGCGTGAATGCCCGTTCCGTCCAAAATCTGTTGCCGACATGAAGTTCCAGGAGCGGAAACGATGCAGGGCGTGATATCATCGGCATTGGCTACGGCTTTTCTGACGGTCGGGAAAAGCACCATCTCACCGATGGCCAACGAGGTTTGGTAATGCTCTTTTTCGTAGCCAAATGAACCCGCCATGCCGCAACAACCACTCAGAATGACATGGATTTGAGCGTTTTGAATCAATTTCAGGGCTTGGACGGTCTTTTCCGTCCCGACCAAGGCCTTTTGGTGGCAATGGCCATGAAGCCAAATTTCAACGGCATCGGATATGAAATCATTGGCAGAGATGCGACCAGCGGCCACTTCACGCATGATAAACTCATCGAAAAGCAGAGCGTTTCGGCCTAATTGTTGGGCTTGCGGGCGCAATTCGACGGGCATCAAATCGGGATATTCGTCGCGGAAACTGAGGATGCACGAAGGCTCGATGCCGACCAAAGGAATTTGTTCCGAGACCTTGTCTTTCAGCAAATTGACATTCTTCAAGGCGAATTTCTTGGCCAATTTCAGGTTGCCTTTCGAGATGGCTGCGCGACCGCTTTCCACATGTTTCGGGATTTCCACTTCGTAGCCCAAGCGCAAAAGCAGTTTGGCGAAAGTCAGGCCCAATTCGGCTTCCTGGAAGTTGGTGAACTCGTCGGCGAAAAGATAGACTTTGCCTTTTGTGGTCTGGCCTTTATGCTTGCGACATTCTCTTTTTACCGCAGTCCGCATGGTTACGCGGCTCAAAGTCGGGATGTCGCGCTCGGTCGAAAAGTTGATGATTTGCTTGATGATGTTTGACGAGAACTTCCACGAGGCAAAAAAGTTATAAAAAGGCCAAACGAGATGCCCAAATTGCTCTACAGTGGCCATTCGAGACACGGCGAAGGAACGCAAAGGCATCCTACCGACGTCGTATTTGTGTTGCAAAATCTCTGAACGCAAGCGCGTCATGTCAACATTCGACGGGCACTCGCTGCGACAGCCTTTACAAGCCAAGCAAGAATCCAGTACTTCAGCCAATTCCTTGGATTTCAGTATGCTTTTGTCCTTATCCAAGGCTTGTGCGAAAGCCTCGCTTTCCCAACCTCTCGTCAGGATTTCACGAAGCACATTGGCGCGGGCACGAGTGGCCTTGGTTTCGTCGCCGCTCACCTTGAAGGCCGGACAAAGTGTGCCACCAATCAAGTTCGACTTGCGGCAGTCGCCGGCACCGTTGCATTGCTCGATGCTGCACATCAGGGCGTGGAGTTGGTTTTTGGCTCCTGTAGCACCCTCCACCTTGCATTCGTCGAAGGCGGCCTTCCAGTTGTAATAGGTCTTGCCTCCGCCCAGTTCCTTCTCGATGGCGTATTTTTGTCCCACCTCGAAGCGCAACATACTGTCCATCGGAAGCGTGTCCACAATCTTGTGTAAATTGAAGACTTGGAGCGTGTCCCAACAGCGTTTCAATTCTTGCATCAAGGCATAAACCTCGTTGCCGTACATCAGTTGAATGAACTCGCCACGCAAGCGACCATCGCCATGCTCGCCGCTCAATGAACCTTTGTATTTCTTGACCAACAAAGCTGTTTGGTAAGCCACTTCGCGGAATTTCCGTAAACCTTCCGCCTCCTTAATATTAATAATAGGTCTCAGGTGCAGTTCGCCCGTGCTGATGTGGGCGTGATAGACGCAACTCAGGCCAAGGTTTTCAAGCATTTGTGCGAAGTCGGCCATGTAAGCGGGCAACTTTTCAGGCGCGACAGCCGTGTCTTCGATGACACCAATGGGCTTGGCATCGCCTTTCATACCCGTAAGCAGTCCCAAACCCGCCTTGCGCAAACTCCACACCTTGCTGATTTCAGAGCCGTAAACCCTTGAACAAGCGTAAACAAAATGCTCCTCGTTTTCCATCAAAGCTTTTTCCAACTGGTTGGCGAGGGCATCGATTTCTTCTCGGGTTTCGCCACGCAGTTCGATGATGAGGATGGCGGCAGGGTCGCCTTGCACGAAGAAGCGGTTCTTTTGTTGTTCAACATTTTTTTTGCTAAGTTCCAAGATGTTACGATCCATCAACTCAACGGCAGCAGGATGGAATTTCAAAGCGACAAGGTTGCCCAAAAAACTCTTTTGCAGCGTATCGCAATGGGCACAAACCACCATTTTCTCCTTGGGCGGCAAAGGGTCAAGGTCAACTTTGATTTCGGTGATGAAAGCCAAAGTGCCTTCGCTACCCGCCAACACTTTGCAGAGATTGATGGTGCGTTCTTCAAGCGGTTTGGCCGTATTGTGCAGGTCTTCAATGACTTCGTCGATGGCGTAGCCACATGAGCGACGGCGCAGGCTCTTGTCAGGAAAGTTTTCCTCTATCAGTTGAACGGTCTTTTCATTTAAAGCCCAACGAATGAGTTGAGTATAAATGTTTTGAATCAACGATTTGGATTCGGTTTCCCAAAACTGTGTGCCAAATCTTTCCTCCAACTCCTTGATAGTGTAGGTTTTGAATACTTCAATACTGCCATCGCATAGCACGCCTCGGGCTTCCAACACATGGTGGCGGGTGCTGCCATAGACCAAGGAATGTGAACCGCAAGAGTTGTTGCCAAACATTCCACCAATGCAGCATCGGTTACTGGTAGAAGTTTCGGGGCTGAAAAACAGTCCGTATGGCTCCAAAGCAAGATTCAGTTCATCAAGGACAACCCCTGGTTGCACCCTTGCCCAGCGTTCTTCCTTGTTGATTTCCAGTATCTTCTTGAAATGTTTGCTGATGTCGACCACAATGCCGCTACCCACCACTTGGCCAGCGATGGAGGTGCCTCCCGCCCTCGGAATGAGGTGGGTTCTGCGTTCACGCGCCGTTTCAATCAAATAGACAATATCCTGTTCGTTTTCGGGGAAGGCCACGCCTTGCGGCACTTCACGGTAAGCCGACGCATCGGTGGCGTAGGCGATGCGGTGCAGAGGGTCGGTAAAAACAGTATACATCTCGGCTTATTTGTCCAACTGGCTGAAAATGCTGTTGTTGCTCTTGAACTCTGGCACGATGACCTTCATCTGGGCAACAATCTTCATTGGGTCGCAGGTTTCGAGTTCGGTGTGGAGTTTTTCGAGCATCTTGTCCACATTGGCGGCCTCGTATTTGCGTACCACGGCGTGCATAATCTTCTCATTGTCAGTCTTTATGGTGTTTTCCTCGTTGGCCAAGACTTCCTCGTAGAGTTTTTCGCCTGGGCGCAATCCTGTCTCAATAATCTCAATTTCAGGATGATGTGATAATTTACGCATCTTTTCGGCCAAATCCCAAATCTTGACCTTTTCGCCCATGTCGAAGACGAATATGTCGCCGCCTTCGCCGATGGAACCAGCCTCAAGCACAAGGCTGCAGGCTTCGGGAATCGTCATAAAGAAGCGCGTAATGCGGCGGTCGGTCACGGTAATTGGGCCGCCTTGGGCGATCTGCTTGCGGAACAATGGCACAACGGAACCATTGCTGCCCAACACATTACCGAAGCGTGTGGTGATGAACTTGGTGTTGCACTTGCGGCTTTGCGTGTAAATCTCCGCGATGCGCTTGGTGGCACCCATCACATTGGTTGGGTTGACGGCCTTGTCGGTAGAAATCATCACGAACTTCTCCGCGCCAAATTCCACGGCAAGGTCGGCCACGAGTTTGGTGCCGAACACATTGACAAACACGGCCTCATAAGCGTTTTCTTCCATAAACGGCACATGCTTGTAGGCGGCGGCGTGATACACGATTTGCGGGCGAAATTCCTCAAAAACCTCCCTCATGCGCACGGGGTCTTTCACGTTGGTGATGACGAAAGCCATCTTGTCGCGTACCAACTTGAAATCGGGCGTATTGTTCATCTCAAACTGGAAGTCGTACATCGGCGACTCGGCTTGGTCGAGCATAATGAGTTTGGCTGGACTATAGTGCATCACCTGACGGCAAATCTCGCTTCCGATGGAGCCTGCCGCACCCGTCACAAGCACCACCTTGCCCATGATTTCCCGGCTCACGTTTTGGTTGCTGAGTTGGATAGGCTTGCGCCCCAGCAGGTCCTCAATCTTGATGTCTTGGATTTGGTTGGTCGAAATTTTGCCGTCCACCCATTTGTCGAAAGAAGGGATGGATTTCACCACCAGGTTGAGTGCCAGTCCTTTTTCGATGATTTCCTTCTTGCGTTCTTCGCCAAGGCTGGGGATGGCCACAATCATCACATCGATACTGTATTTCTCAATGAATTCAGGGGTCAAGGCCGTTTGTGGCGGATACACTTTGATAGTGTTGATTTGCGACTTGGCGCGTTGGGGGTCATCGTCAACAAAAGCCTTGATTTTGAATTTAGAGTTGGTATCTTGGTTCAAAGTTCTCAAAAGCATCGTGCCACCATCGCCTGCGCCATACACGAGGACGTTCATTTTGTCGCCCGCGTTTTTGTAGACTTCGTTATACAAACGCCTGATGGTGAAGCGCATGAGAATCATTATCACCAAAGTGATGAGATAATGGTACACAATGGTCACATAGCGGGGATAAAGTTCTGCGGCCCATCTTGGTGAAACATGGGTGAAAATCAATTTGGTGATGATTAAAAAGGCCATTGTGAATGTGCAGGCGGAGAAGAGTTTTCGGATGTCGTTGAAGCCCGAATAGCGCAACATTCCGTCATAAGTTCGGGAGATGAGGAAAGCGACAAGATAGGCAATCGGCACAATCCAAATGCGGCTCCAATCGAATCCAGATGCCTTAATGTCCCGAAAATAAAGCATCAAGAGTGCCCCAATATAGGCAATAACAACGATGAGCATATCCACCGCCAAAATCCAAACACGAGGTAAGGTGTTGCTCTTGTGCTTTCCGAATATGAAATTGCAGAATTGAGTAATCAATTTATACATAGGCCTGTGTTTTACATTAAACCGCCAAAAATACTACTTTTTTTGATTACTTGTCAAAATATTTTTTCCATTAATTTCCACTTGCCTGTTGAGGGGAGGTTGGGGTCGGCACCTTGGCACTGCGCCACATGGGCTTCCCACTCGGCCTGACGAGGCAATTTTGCAAGTCGAGCCATGTCTTTTTCCCAGTCGAAATCATCGACCGTGTCGCATATCATAAAAACATGATTTTCAAAACGATAAATCTGCATATCAAGGATGCCGACGGCTCTTTGTCCTTCGATAATTTCAGGCCACACATGGGCATGGAGTTCGCAGTATTTCTCGATGAGTTCAGGGTCGTTGACGAGTTCAAGGGTTTGGCAATAACGTTTCATAATGAGATATTTTTTTCACGCAGAATACGCAGAATTATGGGAAGCCTACCGGTCGATTAGTTTGCGTTTCTGCGATTTCTGCGTATTCTGCGTGAGATTAATTATCGTGTTTTGTAATGAATTTTCCATAGAGTACGATGACGACGAAGCAAACCAACGGCAAACCGAAACTCAAATTCACCGAAGAAATGCTCCCAAATCCGCTGCCATCAATGATGCGCGCCTGCAAAGGAGGCAACACCGAACCGCCCAAAATGGCCATGATGAGACCTGCTGCACCGAGTTTGGCATCGTCGCCAGTGTCGGTCAGGGCAATGCCGTAAATGGTCGGGAACATCAGGCTCATGCAGGCCGAAACCGCCACGAGGCAAATCATCCCGGCGCGACCGTCAATGAAGATGACACCAAAAACAAGCACCGCTCCCGCAAGGCCCAAATAAGTCAGCAACTTGGACGGACTAATGTATTTCAGCAAGAAAGTGCAGATGAAACGGCTGAGGCAGAAGATGGCCATCGCCACGATGTTGTAGCGTTGCGAAAGTACCTCGGCAGCCTGCTCCGTCATGCCTTCGTTCATAAAGACGCGCGTACCATATTGGATGATGAATGTCCAGCACATGATCTGCACCCCGACATAGAAAAACTGGGCAACCACGCCATAGCGGTAAGGCTTGTTTTGCCAAAGTCGGCGCACCGTTGGGCCAAATTTCTGGTCGTTAGTTTCCTCGGTTTTGGCTTGGGTTTTCACCAACAGCAAAATAACAACAAAAAAGACCACTAACACTGCCCCAATGATGACATACGGACGACTCAACACGGCGAGGTCGGAGCTTTTGATGGCCTCAAATTGGTCTTCATTGAGCAAGGCGCGTTCCTCGGTGCTCAACGGGTTCAGTTTGGCTTGGATGAACTTCATCGCCACGAACATGCCCGCCAATGAGCCGATGGGATTGAAGGCTTGGGCGAGGTTGAGGCGGCGTGTGGCGGTGTCTTTGCTACCCATCGAGAGGATGTAGGGATTGGCCGTCGTTTCAAGGAAAGAGAGGCCGCATGTCAGCACGAAATAGGCGATAAGGAAAGGGTAATAGTTGCCAGTCGCCTTGGCGGGAATGAACATCAACGCACCGAGGGCATAAAGACCGAGGCCCATGAGCAAACCAGCCTTGAAGGAGAACTTGCGCACAAACAGTGCGGCGGGCAGTGCCATACAGAAATAACCGCCATAGAAGGCCAACTGCACCAAGGCGCCGTCGGTGACGCTCATGCGGAAAATCTTCGAGAAGGCTTTCACCATAGGGTTGGTGATGTCGTTGGCGAAGCCCCACAATGCGAAGCAACAAGTCACCAGCACGAAGGCCAACAAATACTTTTTTTCTACTACTTTATTCATACTTGATAACAATGTTTAACTACGAATTACACGAATACTACGAATTTCAAATGAGAATTGAGGATGCAAGCATCCGAATGGTCACGAATGGAATGAGTTGAAACATTCGTATGAATCCACAGCCTTGGCTGTAAAATTCTAACCTTGAAATTTGTGAAATTCGTTTCATTCGTAGTTTTATTTTCTTCTGATTTTCAATGATATGGCTTCTGTATGATGCTTGCAGAAAGCGTTTGCCTCCTTGACCACACAGGCCAGATAGCCGCCACCGCCTGCACCGGGCATTTTCCAAGCGAGAACCTCATCCATAGCGGAATATTGGTCGATATAATCTTGCACAGAGCCTTGAATCATGGCGGGGAACATGGCGGTTTGGGCATTGAACGAGGCTTTGTAAGCCGTCGCAAAAGCCGTCAGATCCTTGCGCAAAATGGCGTTCCAACAGTCGTCGGCAGCATTGGCCAAGGCTTTGACTTTCATTTCGGTGATGTCTTTGCCTTCCACCACCGAACACCCTGGCTTTCGTGGTTCCATAGGAATCATAATAAGATGGTTTTCAAGCCAATCCAAAATGGCATCGTCTTGGCAAGTCTCGAATTTGACAGGCCAATAGAGTTTGTCGTAATAATGTCTGACCAAACCGGGCATGCAAATCCCGATTGAGTCTTGCGCACCGCTGATGATGCCGTCGCTGCGCTCGGGGTCGTTCTCGAAGCAGAAAACGAGTTTGGCAAGGGTTTCGGGGTCCATGTCGGGCAGTTTCATCGGCCATATCTTGCGAATCATATTGCGCGTGGAGGTGGAGAGGCCGCAACGCTCGCGCACCTCGAAAGTCGGTTCCAAAGAGATGGTGATGGCCCAACCCGGTGCGAAACACGAAACGTAGGGTTGGTCAATCCAAGTGCCAGCCAAGTCCAAGCGGGTGGGGATTTGGCAGAGGTCTTTCTTCAAAGCAGTCGACGAGCGGGCTTCCAATCCTTCGGAGGGTGTGCGTTGCAGCACCACATACTCAATGCCACGCTCCTCGCAAAAACGGCGTTTTTCTTCCGAAGCACCATCCTCATTGACCACAAAAATGTCAGGTTTCAATCGGTCAACCGTACCGATGAAGTCCATTACGCCTGAACCGTCGTTGATGAAGGCATCTTTCACGTAGCGAATGGCTTTCACCATAAAGAGGCGCTCTTGTTCGGGGTATAAGGTTTTGTGGTTTTTGTAGTGCAAAATGGTCGCATCGGAGCCTATACCCACATAAAGGTCGCCATACTGGGCAGCTTGTCGGAAAAACTCGACGTGACCGCTGTGTAGAAGGTCGTAACAACCCGAAACGAATACTTTCTTGGTCATCTTTCAGCACGCATTGGGTTGTTCAAAAAGTCGTCGTAGGCAAGGCGGATGCCATCCTCCAATTCGGTCTTGTATGTCCAGCCGAGGGCGGTGGCTTTGCTCACATCCAGCAACTTGCGTGGCGTGCCGTTGGGTCTGGTCGTGTCCCACTTGATTTCGCCTTCGAAACCAATCACCTTGGCCACAAGTTCTGTCAATTCCTTGATGGTCAGTTCCTTACCTGTACCTGCGTTGACGGTCTCGTTGCCCGAATAATGGTTCATCAAGAAAACGCAGAGGTTGGCCAAGTCATCCACATAAAGGAATTCGCGCAGCGGCGAACCGTCGCCCCAGCAGGTCACTTCCTTCAAGCCGTTCACTTTGGCCTCGTGGAAACGGCGAATCAGGGCAGGCAATACGTGGCTGTGTTCGGGATGATAGTTGTCGTTAGGGCCGTAGAGGTTGGTCGGCATCACCGAGATGTAGTCGGTGCCGTATTGCCGATTCAGGAACTCGCAATATTTCAGTCCGCTGATTTTGGCCAAGGCGTAGGCTTCGTTGGTCTTTTCCAATTCGCCCGTCAGCAGGCAGGATTCCTTCATCGGTTGGGGAGCCATTCTCGGATAGATGCACGACGAGCCAAGGAATTCCAACTTCTTGCATCCGTTTTTCCACGCCGAATGGATGACGTTCATTTCGAGAATCATATTGTCGTACATAAAGTCGGCAAGTGCCGATTGGTTGGCGACGATGCCACCCACTTTGGCTGCCGCGAGAAAAACATATTCGGGCTTCTCGACCTCGAAGAAAGCCTCCACTTGCTCTTGGCGGCAGAGGTCGAGTTCCTTGTGGGTTCTCGTAATGATATTGGTATAGCCTTGCCTTTGCAGTTCCCTTACAATCGCCGACCCCACCATTCCCCGGTGACCGGCGACGTATATTTTGCTGTTTTTTTCCATTGGTTTACATTGATTGTACAGTAGCTTACGCCACCTGCTTATTGTCTGTCGCCCTAACTGGGCTAACTCTAAACTTTTAATTCTCAACTAATTCTTCGGCATATCTCCCGACCAGCCGTGGCCGAGGTCCCAATGTTCATCGTACACAAATTCAAAATAAGGAAGCGAAAACTCTTGTTCCAATAGTTCGGTCAACTCCTCTTGAATAGGCTCTGCCCAATGCCCTACAAGCACAATGAACTTGTCGATGCTCCAGGCCACGCGCCCACGCGGAATCTGCGTATAGTCTCCTTTGAATTTGGTTTCCTCGTGCTTGGCCTGTGCCCGAAAATATTCTTTGGCCCATACCTGACGGTGCAAATGCGGGTAGTTGATGAAAGGCATTCCTTTCTCGGCAGCCACTTCAACCATTTTTGGCGTAAGTTCTTTCTTGCGCACCCCAAAAAAACTGTGTTCTTCAGAATCGTACCAGAAAATGCCGACACAAGGCATCTGCTCATCAAATGCTTTCATTGACTCCATTTGAGCTTTATGTTCTTCGGGGGTTAAATTTGTCATAATTCTTTGTCTTCCGATTGTTTATGAGAATACAACTTGCGTACTTTTTCCATATCGTGCTCCACCATAATCTTGACCAAATCTTCAAATGAAGTCTTGCGCGGATTCCAGCCTAACAGTGTCTTGGCTTTGGTGGGGTCGCCGAGGAGTTGTTCCACCTCAGCGGGACGGAAAAATCTTGGGTCGACCTCGACGAGCACCTTGCCTGTTGCCGTATCAATGCCCTTCTCGTCAACGCCTTCGCCCTCCCAGCGGAGTGTGATGCCGACGTGCTTGAAGGCCAAAGTGCAGAACTCGCGCACGGTGTGGTATTCACCTGTGGCGATGACGAAGTCCTCGGGCTTCTCCTGTTGCAGGATGAGCCACATACATTCCACATAGTCCTTGGCATAACCCCAGTCGCGGAGCGAGTTGAGGTTGCCGAGGTAGAGCTTGTCCTGATGGCCCTGCTTGATTCGCGCTGCAGCCAATGTAATCTTGCGTGTGACAAAGGTTTCGCCCCGTCTTTCGCTCTCGTGGTTGAACAAAATGCCATTGACCGCGAACATACCATAGCTCTCGCGGTAGTTTTTCACAATCCAGAAGCCGTATTGCTTGGCCACACCGTAGGGCGAGCGCGGATAAAACGGCGTGGTTTCCTTTTGCGGCACTTCTTGCACGAGGCCGAAAAGCTCGGAAGTGGAGGCTTGGTAGATTTTGCATTTATTGTCCATACCCAAAATGCGCACGGCCTCCAAAAGCCGCAAGGTGCCCACGGCATCGGCCTCGGCTGTGTATTCGGGGCAGTCGAAAGAGACCTTCACGTGGCTCTGCGCAGCAAGGTTATAAATCTCGTTAGGCTGTACCTGCTGAATGATGCGCACGAGGGAAGAGGAATCCGTCATATCGCCGTAATGCAAAGTGAGCAAGCGTTTGTTTTTCATATCGCGCACCCATTCGTCCAAATAAAGATGCTCGATGCGGCTCGTGTTGAACGACGATGAGCGGCGGATAATGCCGTGTACGTCATAGCCTTTTTCCAAAAGGAACTCGGCAAGGAAGGAGCCGTCTTGGCCCGTAATGCCGGTGATTAATGCTGTTTTACCCATAATTTAATTTGGTTTTGGGTGCAAAAATAAGGATTTGCTGAAATCGCAATGAAAAAAACTTACAATTCCTTCACTTCCGCCAAAGCCGCCACGAAATACCACCTGCCGTTGTTCTCGCATAAGCACTTGTAGCGGGTGCGTTGCTTCTCGCCTTTTTGGAAAACTTGGCCGTTTTTCAGCACGAAACGCGCTCCATTGGGCAGGTTTTCCACGGTTGTAATGGATTCAGCATGCTTGTCGTATTGCTTCAGCACCCTTTGCAGGTTCGGGTCGGCGGTGCTGCTGGCCTTGATATGGTGCAGGTGTTTTTGCAAAGCCGTGAGAATGTCTTTTGGGAAAATGGTTTCGGTAAGAAAAGGCAACAAAAGCGCAGAGAATTGTTTTTGCCATTCCGTGCCGTGGGGTTGCACAACTCTTGTGCCATAATGCTGATATACATCATAATGCGCCACTTCGTGAATGTAGGTGACGAGCATTTGGTAAGGGTTCAAGTCCAGATTGAGGGTGATGGTGCAGATGCCGTTTTTGGTGCGTGGCGTACGGAAATCGCCCAATTTTGAAGTGCGTGGCCGCTTGAAATGCAGTATGAAACGCCTTTGCTCGTACATTGCGCCGACCATCGCCACCGATGCTTCGGGAAAATAGCGTTTCAGCAGTTCGAGTTCTTCAGGCTTCATTGTAGTTAAGCAGTTCAGATTCAAAAGTTTCCTGTGGCATATAACTCCACTTGGTGCAGGTGTTGCAGTTTCGCGGGGTGCGACGTCGACCAGGCACTTCCTTGGTCTTGCAGGACGTAACTGTCAGGATAATACATAACAAAAACAATATCAATAATTTGCTTCTCATTTCGACAACCAATTTGCGGGATTTTGTCTGACTTGTTCCTTCAGCAGTTCGAAGTGCAATTCCGTCTTGCCTTCGGTCTTATTGGTATGGACGATGCCAATGTTTTGCTTGGTTTTCACCTTGTCGCCACGCTTGACGGTGACATCCTCAAGGTTGGAATAGACCGTAAAGTATTCGCCGTGGCGAATGATGACCACGGTGTTGCTGCCCGTCAGTTTGGTGACGTTGGCCACCTCGCCCTCAAAGACGGCACGGGCGTGGGCGTTCTCCGTGGTGGCAATGTCGATGCCGTTGTTGGTCACGGTCACTTTGCTCGACACCACCGAGGCGTGTTTGCCGTAAGACGATGAAATCACGCCGCGCTCCACGGGCCACGGCAGTTTGCCTTTGTTGCCGACAAAGTTAGAGGAAAGTGTTTTTTCGGCGGGGGTCAAGGCCATTCCTTTTTCTTTTGGTGCAGGGGCGGCGGTTTTGCCTTTTTCCTTGGCTTTTTTCTCGGCTTCCTTGCGTTTTCTTTCGGCCTCGGCGTTGGCCTTGCGGATTTCCTCGGCGATGATGTCGTCGATGGCCTTTTGCAGTTTTTTGGCCTGCTGTTGCTTGTTCTTGATGTCCTGTTGGATTTTGCCTTCTTGCTTCTTGAGTTTGGTCACCTGCTGGTTCAACTCCTTCTTTTCGTTCTGCAAATCAGCCTTTTGCACTTTTTCGTCGGCCAGCAGTGCGGCTTGTTCCTCGCGGGCTTGTCGGTTGGCTTCAACCTCGCTGCTGATTTGCCTTTCGGTGGAGGCGATTTGGTTCATCTTGACCTTGCGAGCGTCGCTGAACTCGCGGATGTAGCGCAGCCGACTGAAGGCTTGGTTGAAGTCCTTGGAAGCAAAAATGAAGCCTAATTTGTTGTAATTGTTGCGGTTTTTGTTGGCAAAGACAATCATTTTCGCGTATTCCTTGCGCAGCGACTTCAAATCGGAGTTCAGGGTTTTGATGTTGTTTCGTCCGGCATTGATTTCTTTGTCAAGAATGGTGATTTGTTCGTTGTAGGCTTTGATAAGGTTCTCGCGTTGCTTGATTTTCTTGTCCAAAAGCGAGACCTCGTTGAGGGTCATCTCCTTGTCTTTTGTGGTCTTTTTCAGCAATTGGTTGGCGGTCGAAATCTCCTTCTGTAAAGAGGTGATTTCGCTCTGCAATTGTTGCTTCGATTTGCCTTTCGTCTTTTGGGCGTATGTTGGAGAAACGAATGCCAATAGCAACAAAATCAATATGATACCTGGTTTCTTCATTGTTTCATTGGCAGTTGGATGCGTTCCATCTTGTTGGTAATCTTCAGCGGAAAGGTGGTGGGTTGGTCCAATTTGATGTTGGAGTATTTTAGCTTAACTTTAATCTCTCCTGTATAGTAATCGTATTGATTCCACCCAACCGTTTGGTTTTCAACGGGTGGAATGCCTTCGATATTGTCCAAAAGCACAAATTGCGCAAACGGTAGTCTCAAACCAAATAAAGGTCCGATTTGCTGATCGAGGCTGTCTACATGCTCGGCCAAATAGGTCTTTTCCAAGCGGTTGAGAATCCAGATGGAATCGTTGCTGATTTTGGCACGTAATACTTCCACACCCATTGTGGCGGTCACGTTGAGCCAAACAATACTATCTTTTCGCATCCTGAGTTGTCCCGACAAGTCGTTGTAAGCCATACCGTTGCCTTCGGCTTGGATGCTCAGGTTGGCGGTGAGCCATTCAAAAGATTGCGGCGGTGCAGGTGCCACGGTTTTCTTGCGCGAGGCGCAGGAGGTGAACAGTAGCACCGTGAGCAAAAACAAGATTGCTATTTTGGGATATTTGGGCATTAATGTGCATTTCTATTGATTCATCCTTCAAAAGACATATCTTTTGCATCTTCCCTTAACAAGGCATAAAGATTGTCGCGGTTCTGGCGGTTGTGCCAAATGTTCACGATGTAAATTTCATCATTATAGATGGCATACACCACACTATTGAGGCGACAGTGCAATTCGCGGAATTCAATACCTGTTTCTTCATCACAGAAACTTGGAACACCTATCTTTGGGAATTGGGATATGTTTTCAACTGCCTTATGGATGCTGTTGCGCATTTTTTGGGCGGCCTTTTGACCAAACTCACTCGCCACATACATCGCAGTGGCTGCAAACTCATTTGCCGCACGATTGGACCATCTCACATTCATAAGGCCTCAGCAATTGCACGGTCAACCATCTTCATCACGTCTTCGTGAGGAAGTGTTTGCTCGCGTCCGGCGACAATGTCTTTCATCCGTTCTCGCGACACTTCCATCATTTCCTCGCAGGTTCTCATTCCAGGAATATCCAAAGAACTGTCTTCCTGATAGATACGCGCAAGAAAAGCCTTCCGTACCTTTTCGTTCTGCTGACGATAGATGGTCAACAACGCATCCACTACTGAAACTTCTTGATACATAACTCTTGCCTCTTAAACAATTACTGGTTTTGTTGGCAAAAATACACATTTTTTGAAAACAATTGCTTTTGTGTGTTTTTTGTTGAAGATGAAATGATACCCCACCCCCATCCCGGATTCCCAGCGCGTCGACAAACGCTTAGAAATCGGGATGGGGTGGTTTTCTCCCGATTCGCGTCACTGCGAGGAACGAAACGGTCTGGAAAACGCGAGGCCGCAATCATCGCGAAGCACGGACCGGACGAACAGGAATGCCAAACTGACGTGATTCTTCATACATAAAGTAGTCGGTACCGTGAATGATAAAACCAAACCGCCATGCGTGGTCCACCCAAAGCGTGGGAAGACTGCTCGACCAATAATCGCCATAACCCCAACCTGTATAATTACTATCAAAATATTTACCTGTTCCCGGCAGGAATAGCGTATTGCCATTGGGACCTGTGTAAAGAATCCCACACACGCTGTCCTGATTTATATAGGCAGCAGTACAATTTTCCGCCAGTTCCACCCATTCATCATAAGTAGGTGTGCGCCAGTTGCTGCCCCAGTTGACCGTTGCGGCATCGTCGCAGGGTAACAAGACGGATAGCGTGTCGTTGTAGCCGTTGTAGCCAAACTTGAGAAAATCAGGACTGGCATCGTGGCTGTACTTGGTCAGTTTCAATTGGCTGCCTTCGCAATACTTGTAGGTGCTCCAATCGTAAACGGACTTCGGCTCGGTTTCGCCCCAAGCGATAAACCAACCGAAAGCATTTGTGCTGTCCGCGCCCACATTTTGGGTTGCCCAAAGCGTTCCGCTCGGCAAGCCGAGGTCAACAAAGGGGTGGTTGATGCCATCGCCATCGTAATGGTATTCTGAGGCAGGTGGATACACCGTGATTCCGTTAGGGGCTAAATTCTCTTGTTCTGGGTTTTCTTGTTTTTCTTTCTTACACGAGGTGAAAGTTGCCATACCTGCCACTACCAGCAGCATCAGCATTAATTTCATTGTTGTTTTCATAACATATAAATTTAAAAGTGTCCAGCAAAACTACCGCAAAAACCAAACCAAAAACCACCTTGTCGAGACCCCAAGGCGATTTGTCCATATTATTTTTGGCTTTGAAAATTATAGATGATTGTAAATCAAAGATTTGAAATAATCGGGCTTTGGATTTTGTCCATACGGTTTTTGCTTCCAAAGCCCCCAAAACCATCAATTTTTCAGTTTATTCATTATGGCCTCATAATGCTTAGTATAGGTCTCGTCAGGCTCTTTCAACAGTTTCAGGGCTTTTTTCATGTGCTTTTCGGCTTCCTTGTAGTCGCCTTTCATGTAGAGCACCCATGCGTGTGTGTCAAGATAAGTCGGGTTGTCGGGCTCGGCGGTGATGGCCTTCGTGGACATCTCAAGGGCTTTGTCCAACTCTTGGCCTTTCACGGCAAGATAATAAGCGTAATTGTTCAAAACCAATACGTTATCAGGATCATTGCGCAAAGTGCGTTCGTAGGCATCGAAGGCTTTCTCCTCGTCGCCTTGCTCGTGGTAAAGGTCGCCCAAAAAGGCATCAAAATTGGCCATTTGCAACTTGTCCGTGGTGTATCTCCTCCCCTTTTCCAAATAGTTGATGGCCTCGTCGTTGATTTTCAGGACGGCACTTGCCACGCCCGCATACCAATAGAAAACGGGCTGCATCGGGTAGTATTTCAAGGCTTTGATGGCATGTTCGCGGACGTTTTCGTTCTCGTTCAGCCTTGACTCGCTGATGACGAGGTTTTGCCAAGAATAGAAATCCGTGCTGTCGATGGCCAATATTCTTTCATACAACTCCTTGGATTTCACGGGGTTTTGTTCCACCATATAATAAGATCCAAGGATAAGGTAGCCCAATTTGTTGTCGGGATGGGTTTCGATGAAAGCCTCGCCGCATTGCCGCGCCTGCTTGTCGATTTCGTTGGATTTTTCGTTTTTTCCCATCCAATAGTCCCAGATGTTGGCTTTCGTGGCAATGTCGAGGCTCTTGTTGCGGATGGCCGCAATCAGTTCGTTGAAGGCCTTTTCTTTGTCGCCGTTTTTCTCGTAAAACTCCAACAATGAAACGTTTATGTAAGGGTCGTTTGGGTTCACTTCCTTGATTTTCTCGTAGGTCTTCAAGGCTTCCTTGTCCTTGCCCATTTCGGCATATTCTTGTGCAAGCAAGGAATAATAGCGCACATTTTCAGGGTTTTCCTTGATGAGCCGCTCCAATTCAGCGACGAGTTTCTTGCCGTTGCCTTGCCGCTTGTAAACGCCGAGGCGTTGCTCAGTGATGAAATCGTTCTGCCCAATTTGTTGTTCCAGCACATCCATTTTGGCCAAAGCCTTGTCGAATTGCTCCGTAAGCAAGTAAGCCTCAATGAGTTCGCTGAGCATTTCTATATCGTCGGGATACTTTTTCGTCAAGGGTTCGTACAGGTTGATGAAGTTGCCGAGTTGCCCCAATTCGCGGTAAAATATGCCCAAACGCATTTGGTACCACTTGTTTTCGGGGTCGAGTTCGGCAGCCTTTTCAATCATCCTGAAAGCGTCATCAAGTCGCCCGACGGTATAGTATTGTTCGCTCAATTCGAACATCGAGGCGGCATCGTTGGGCATATAGCGCAAGGCCTGCTCGAAGTTGCGGATGGCGCCTTCGGTGTCCTCGCGGTACTTGCTTTGCAAGCCGTTGGAGAAATAGGTGGCGTTCTTTTTCTTGTCGGGTTTGCCTGCAAATTCCGATTCCATCGTTTGGGCAAAACTCCCCATCGAGCAACCCAAAAGCAGTAACAACAAAAACAATCTGTACTTCATAACTCTAAACTATTTAACTGACTCTAAACTCTAAACACTACACTCTCAACTCTTCCCCGTGTGTCCAAAACCGCCCGCGCCGCGTTCTGTTTCCGATAAAACTTCCACTTGTACAGGCTCAACTTGTTCGCATTTGGCAATAACCATTTGCGCGATGCGGTCGCCGCTGTTGATAATGAAAGATTTGTCGGACAAATTAATAAGGATGACGCAAATCTGCCCGCGATAGTCGGCATCGATGGTGCCGGGCGAATTCAAGACGGTGATGCCGCTTTTGAGTGCGAGGCCGCTGCGGGGTCGCACTTGGCCTTCGTAGCCTTCGGGGATTTCCATATAGAGGCCCGTCGGCACGAGGCCGCGTTGCATAGGTTCAAGCGTTATCGGGCCTTCGGGTAGGAAGGCGCGGAGGTCCATACCGGCCGAGTTTTTGGTCTCGTAGGCGGGCAGGGGATTGTTTGAGGTGTTGATTATCTTTAGTGTCATAAGTGTTTATTTTATTGTATTTCAATTACTTCCCAATGACCGTGATTTCCTGAACCGCGATAAGTAATCTTATCCTTCATTTTCGCCAATTCGCGTCCTATGGTTTTGGCGTTCACTCCCAATAGTTTTGCCATCAATTCTCTTGTAATGCCAGGATTCATCCGGACCAACTCCATGATATGTTCTTGCCTTGATTTTTCACCTTTTTCGTGAGGGACATCGTGAGGGACATCGTGAGGGACATTTGTCATTTGGGTCAAATCCATCTTTCTCGGAATGATGATTCTGAACTCATCCAAGTCCAAATCGTTGTAATAATCCACATTATCAAAGGCTTGTGAAACACGCAAGATGCCACTTCCAACACCAGTATAGGGCAGAAAATATCGGGCAAACTCGAAAAGTAATTGGTTTCTCGGTTTCGAGATGCCTTTCTTGATGTCCTCCACGGTCAAATCTGACGGCAAAGTGCCGGGGCTATGCAATTCTATACGGTTGTCGAATACAAACAAACGAATAGCGGACGATTGGTAATAATCGCGATGAACCAAAGCATTGACAATCAACTCGACAAATACGGATAAAGGAATCTCCAATTGCCCGTTGCTATTGAAATTGTCTTCCTTTTGTTTGGTCATCAGATTGCGGCTTACAAAATTCATTGCAGCCGTATATTGCGTCAGCAGATTGCCTTCCATTTCGCTTTCTGGCAGATAGTCTCGATACTGGTTTCCAGCAACTGTGTTTCCGACAAACGAGATGCATTTTATCGTGAACACAGGCACAAATCGTTTGATGTTTTTGCCCACAAGCAAAAGCCCTGCAAGGGTCAGTTGGCCTTTCGCATCCATTAGCGACAAATTTTGAAGCAGCCGCTCAATGGTGAAATTGGGAGTCACGGCATCAACCATGTTTTCAATGGTAGCGTTTTCTTCGTTTAAGCCGGCCAAAGCCAATTCTTTGGAGTATCTTTTCGACAATAGCATTTTCAACGAAGTTTCGGAAATGTCGTTTATGGAACTACCATCCACACTTCTCTTGTCGGCGCACACTCTACCACTCTCTTGCATCATCGAAAGCATTTTTTCGTTTGAGACAACCTTTCGCTTGTCGGAACCTTGCTTAACCCATATATTTCCGTTTAATGTTTTGTAAGGTTTGTTCGTGCCTTCCATCACATGAGCCACCAATACGCGCTTGCCGTCGGCCACGACGACTTCGGTCTGCAAATAAATGGCAGGTCGGATTTGGTCGTTGGCAGCAGTAGAGATTTCATGCGAAATCTGCTGGATTTCGGAATAAGAAAGTCCTATGATTTGCCCTGTCTTGTCCTCGATGCCAAACAAGATAATTCCTCCCTTGCAATTGGCAAAAGCAACCATTTCCTCAGCGATTTGCTTGGAAGTGGTCATCTGCTGCTTGAACTGCACGGTGCTGGTTTCGCCGCAAGTTATGATCTCGACTAATTCTTCCTTGGTCATAAGTTTGCAAAAATACACATTTTTTCAAACAATCATCATTTCCGCTTCTTCACCATAGTCAAAACTCCCTTCACCAAGTCCTTCTCCATCCAGCAGATGAAGGCGAAGAAAACGAGCAACAAACCCGTATTGACGACCAAAGTCCAGACGGTGCTCTCGATGTGGATGCTCTTTTGCACGAAATACAAGGCCACGGCGAGGGCAAAATAGAGGAAGGCGGACTTAATATTATAAGGTATCGGGGCCTTTTTCTGCCCGACGAAGTAGGACAACACCATGCAAACGCCGTAGCCCACAAAGCCGCCCCAAGCGCAAGCCATATAGCCGTATTTGGGCACAAAAATGAAATTGATGGCAATCAGCACCGCGCAGCCAATGCCCGAGAAAATGGCGCCCCACCAAGTCTCGTCGATGAGTTTGTACCAAAACGAGAGGTTGAAATAGATGCCCATAAAGATTTCGGCCATCATCACGATGGGCACCACGCGCAGGCCTTCCCAATAGTCGCTCTTGATGATGTGTTTCAGGATGGGCATATACATCACCACGGCGAGGAAAGCAAGTAAGGTAAAGATGATGAAATATTGCATCACTTTGGCTTGGGTTTGCTTGTCTTCCTTGTCGCGTTTGCCGCCGAAGACGAAAGGCTCGTAGGCGTAGCGGAAGGCTTGCGTGATCATCGCCATAATCATCGCGATTTTCACACAGGCACCATAGATGCCGAGTTGCACCTCGCCTTCCTTGCCGGGCACGATGAAGCGGTAGCAAATTTTGTCGGCCACTTGGTTGAGGATGCCGGCCAAACCTAAAAGCAGCAGCGGCCAAGTGTAGCGCAGCATTTGTTTGAGCAGGTCGCGGTCGAGGCCGAAGCACAACTTCCTGATTTCGGGAATGAAACCGAGCGTGATTAATCCGGTGCAAATCAAGTTCACGATGAAGATGTAGCCGACTTGGTAACTGTTTTCGTACCAGCCCATTAGCGCGGGATGGCTCTCTTTCAGACCGGGTGCGACCAAGAAAACGAACAAGTTCAAGCCGATATTGAGGAAGATGAACAGCAGTTTGAGCGCGGCAAACTTGATGGCCTTGTTTTCGTATCTCAAGCGGGCGAAAAGTATGGCTTGAAAAGCGTCCAGCGCCACGATGATGGCCATAATCTCGACAAATTCGGGATGGTTGGCGTAATGCAAGGCGTTGGAAATCGGCTTTAGGAAAAGGCTGACCAAAACGACAAAAACCAAACTCACCAAACCCACTGCCAATCCCGATGTGGAAAAAGCCTTGTCGGGGTTCACGCCTTCCTTGTTGGAGAAGCGGAAGAAGGTGGTTTCCATACCAAAAGTGAGGATGACGAGGAGCAGTGCAGTGTAGGCATACAGGTTCGTGACAATGCCATAACCTCCCGACTCGGCGGCGATTTTGTAGGTGTAAAGCGGCACAAGCAGGTAGTTCAAGAACCTGCCGATGATGCTGCTCAAACCGTAAATGGCGGTCTGTTTCGCAAGGGAGCCTAACTTGTTTTCTGCCATAGGTCGCATTTGTTTTTTCCGAAACGCAAAAATAAAGGTTTTTGTTGTAATACCATCCATCAACTTTTGGCAATTCGGTCACAGACCGTATGACGATGTGAAAATCGAATGGAAACGGGTAAGCATTAATGCGCAAAAAACCCGATTTTGCGCAAAAAGACCTCGTTTTTGGCCGTTTTTTGAAGAAAGAATGTCTTTAGCAATGCCAAATTGGTTATTTTTGTGCCAGTTTTATCAACCCAATGTTTAACAAAATTTCAACAATGAAATGAAAAAAGTAATGTTTATCGCCGTCGCTTTGGTGGCTATCGTGTGCATCTCTTGCACAAAAACCGGGAGCAAAGATTACTACTCCTATTCCACATCATTCCGCATCAATGGCCAAGAGAACAACACCACAGAACTCGAAAACATTCTGCGTCCTAAACTCAACAGCGTTATGCAATTGACAAAAGAAGAGGCACAAACCGAATGGAATGGCTTCTTGTCGTCGGTGTCGAACATCACCGTGACTTTGAATGATTCAAGTTATTATGTCGTTAAATTCTGCCGTCAGGAAACGCAAAACGACCAATTAGTGAACGTTGAGACCATCGGCACAAAATCTTGGGGAAACGTTCCCGTAAAATGAATTCTAAAATACCTAATTTTCAATAAATTAACAACAACTAACTAAATTTAAATCAAATGAAAAAAGTAACATTTTTGCTCGCCACCCTGCTTATCGGTGGCTTGATGCTCACGGGCTGCAAGAAGGACGATCCACAACCAACACCTACGCCCACGCCTACAACCGCCAAAGTGATTTACGAAGTCACCAACAAGCAAGGGGTTTTTGCCGCTTCCGATTGCTTCAAGTACACAATCACCTATGTAGGTGCTGACGGCAATTCGGTGGCAGTGAATGACATCTCTTTGCCTTGGACCTCTCCTGAAATCACTGTGAACCTGCCTTTCAATGCCAAGGTTGAAGGAAAAGCCACTTACAACGAAGCCAGTATTCCTGACCTCGTGACTTTTGGCCGTACGCCGAGTATCACTGCCGATGGCAAACTGGTTGCCATAGGAAATGACGCTTACCAAGCCGTTTCTAAAGAACGTTTCTTGGCTTTGGTAGCGGAAGACTCTGGTATGCTGAACTTTAGCCTTAGCGAGAAGGTAGAATAATCATTAACCATGAACATTTTCAAAATGAAAAAAGTAACATTTTTGCTCGCCACCCTGCTTATCGGTGGCTTGATGCTCACGGGCTGCAAGAAAGACGATAACACTCCCAGTGACCCAACAAGCAAAACTTTCGAGGTTTCCTATGCCCTTGGCAACACAACCACAACTGAAGGTGTTGTGTTAACCACTTTCGAAGGCTTTAAGTTTGATGTGACTTACACTGGCGCAAACGGCAACTCGGTTGAAGTAAAAGGTGTTTCTCTGCCTTGGAAATGCGATGCTTTCGAAGTGAAAGCTCCTTTCAAAGCCAAAATTGAGGCCAAACCCGTTTACAACGAGGCTGATCTTCCCGATGAATTTGCCTATGGTGCAGTTGCTTCTATTTTCAAAGACGGTAAGGAAATCAAAAAACATGATGACATTAGCAGACGCACCAAAATCAAATTCTTGCAATCGGCACAGAACAATCCCGAAACCCTTGTCATAAAAACTGATTGTGATTTCTGATCAGAAGTCAGTGACAAGTCCTAAATAACCGAATTTGCCCGATCTTCATCACTTGGAGGTCGGGCAAATTGTTTATGACAAATGATGGTTTTTTGTTTGTTGTCGCAATAAAATTGTACTTTTGCAGCCGTGGAACAGGAGCAAAAACACATCGAAAAGGCGATAAGCATCGAAAGCCAATCTCTTGTGAATCATGTGAATAGCGGTCTACCCCGCTGGCTCATCGAGGCGGCTTTCGTGTGCTACCTTTTGCAGGCCGCCGTCAACTATGCGCCGATGATGCACTGGATGGATGATGCCCATCTCTCGTGGGTGCGAGGCTTCGTACAGACCTTTGGGGCCTTGGTGATGTATTTTGGACTGTTGCGAGGCATGAAGCCGCTTTATCGTCCGTTTACGGCGTGGTGGTGGGTGGTCATCGCGTTGAATTTCGCTGGGTTTTTGACGGAATTGATTCCAACCCTGATGTATAGCGTTGGCCTGCCCGTGGCCGTTTCGCTGATGCTGGTTTATCTGCCTTTGGGCTGCGCCATTGCTTTCAGTTACAGAGGGAGGCTGCATCAGGTGGGCGTTTGGATGGCGCTTTACATCCTCATTTCCAGCATTGTGCCTGTTGTTTCGTTCCTGATAGGTTTGGAGTCGGTTTGGGTCAATTGGGTTATGGAAGTTTCCACTATTGCCGTCATCGTCGTTTATGCTTGGATGCAGCGGCGGGTGTTAGTCTGAAGTATCTGTCCTTTCTTGATTTACAGCATTTTCCATTCCCTTTCGGTATTGCATTGGCGTGATGCCGAACCTGCGTTTCATCTCCATTTGGAACGTGCGGCGGCTGCCGAACCCAGCTTCTGTCCCAATGGCCTCGATGGTCCAGTTGGGTTTCTCGTGCAACAGCCTACAGGCCAGCAAAACACGCTTCTCGTTGAGATAGTCACCCAAGTTGGCATATTTTGGATGGTTTTTGAACAAAACATTCAGTCGACGTTGTGTCAATCCGAGGGCGTTTGCTAATGTCTTCAGTGTGAGGTCGGTATCGGTGTAGAGGTTTGTTTCATCCATTTTTTGGTCAATCCAAATCATCAGTTCTTCGTCGCCCATGTCGGCAGTCTGTTCGATGTTCTCGCGATACTCGCGCGTTTGCTCCTTCAGTTGTGCCACTTCATCCCCTGCTTGTTGCTTTAGTTCTTCCTCCAATTCGTTGATTCGTTTTTTCAACGCTGTTTTGTCTTTTTCCTGCCGTTTGTTTTGTTCAAGCAGGGCGTTCTGGTTGTTCACCAACCTCGAATTGGCGGAAAACATCTTTTTCGCCTGACTATTCAGCACGACCATCGTGATAAGGAAAGCCATTACGAGTACCGCGATGATGGCTACGATAAGCAATTGTGGTCCTGTCATGGGGTTGGCTTGTTTTGTTTCGGCAATTCGATTTGGAATCTTGTGCCGACATTTTCTTGGCTTTCAAAAGAAATTGTCCCGCCGGCGGCCTGCACGATGTTGTAGGTCAGCGAAAGACCCACGCCCGAACCACCTGATTTGGTGGTGAAATTAGGCAGGAAAATGCGGTCTTTGTCCTCGTCTTTGATGCCCTTTCCATTGTCTTTCACGCTGATAATGAACGATGTTTCAGTGGATTGCAGCGAAACTTCAATCTTACCATCGGACTTGTTTCCAATGGCTTGCACGGCATTTTTGACAAGGTTGCCGATGGCACTGTTCAGGTTGGTCTTGTCGCCGTTGAAAGTATGGTTTTGCGCTTGGTCGTAATGGTATGCAAATTCGATATTTTCCGCATTGTCATAAAGGTTCACTACATTGCCGACCAATTCGGCCAAATCCAATGGAGCAGGATGGTTTTCAGGCAGTTTGGCGTAACGCGAGAACGAGGAGGCGATGTCCGAAAGGGCATCGATTTGTTCGATGAGCGTGTTGGCCGTGCGTTGTGTTTGTTCAGGCGTGGCCTTGCCGTTTTCGATGTTGCGTTGCAGCATTTGCACGCTTAACCGCATGGGTGTCAGCGAGTTCTTGATTTCGTGCGCCACTTGCCTTGCCACACCGCGCCATGCCGATTCGGTCGTGGTACGTTTCAGTTCGGCGGCACTCTTCTCCAATTCCACAATCAATTGGTTGTATTGCCTCACCAAAGCCCCGATTTCGTCGTCGCCTTTCCATTCGATGGGTTCGTTCTTCTGGTCGATTTTGATGTCACCTAATTTATTCTGAATCAATGACAAAGGTTGCGTCAAGCGGTTGGTGAGATGGAGGATGAACAACAATGCTATACCTAACAGAATGAGGATAATATTAATATAGGTGAGCACAAAGTTCAGGATTTCTTTTTGTAGGTCGGTGGCACTGGAGAAATAAGGTGTGTTGAGGTAGGCCAACGTATTGCCGTTTTCGTCGGCGATAGGAATGTAGGATGATTCATACTTACCTTTATCAAGATATTCTATGTGTGTGAAAAACAGTTCCTTGTTGCGGTGCATCTGTTGGTAAGCCTCCGCGTTCATCAATGGGGTTTGCAGGTTTAGGTCGTATATTTCAGGACGTGTCGTGGCTAACAATTGTCCGTTGAGTTGGTAGAGATTCAAGTCTGTGAAGAAAGTGGTGGCATAATGTTGCAGGATTTCCATCCAATTGTCCCTCGAAGCAGTTCTAAGCAATGTCTTGAAATCGATGTCGTTGCGCATTTCAAGTGACAGGGTTCTTGTAGTTTCGAATTGTGAGGCTGTGGTCTTTTGGTTGTATAAAGTTTGCATGTAAATGACTGAAACAGGACCAATGGCAAGGAAGGAAATACCAAGCGTTGAGAAAATGAGGGTTTGGAGTCTTCTGCGGAAACTCCTGTCGCGCCATCTGTGGTGTTCCTTGGGTCGTATCAACCAGACTATCAGCAAGAAAGGCAGTGACAATCCAAGAAAGAATATCGCAAAGGGAGCTGTTGTTTCCGACCATCCTTTGGTTGGTGTACTGATGACGATGGCATCGTTGCCTTCCTTTTTGATGGCGTAATGTTTGTATTTTTTGCTGAAACTGATTTCTTGGTCTTTGATTTTCAGACTGTTCAAAAAATTCGGGTAAACATATCGACCATATTTGTAGACAAGTAAGTTGTCGCGATAGTTCGCCACCGAATATTCGTATGGCTTTTGGCTGTTCGATTCTTGCAGGAGTTGTGGGAAACCGAAGCCTTCTGGCGCAATGGGCTTGTAGAACTCAAAATAGAGGGTTTTCTGCCGCAAAGAATCCTTGGAAACGATTTTGATTTTTCCTAAGTAATTGGGGTCCAATGTGTAATAATCCATGAAATACAGGCCATCCCCTACCCTTTTCTGCTTGTTGTTGGCCAATTTTTCAAGGAAATAGTCATCACAATCAGTGCTGTAACCTTCGGGCTGGATGATGATTTCTTCGCCAGGGGCACAAAGCGTTAGCGAAGTGATGTAGGATCGCATGGTCTCATCGAAAAGAAGTTCTTGGGAATAGCCCAAAATGACATCGGCAAGCACATTGCTTTCGGCAAATAGCATTTCCCTGATGTTGGTGTCGGATTTCATCTGTTCGGCAAAGTTCGCATAACTTGTTTCAAAGGAATTGTCGCGTTTTTCCATGAGGTTTTGCGCCTGCTGTTTCATCTGCTCGTTTTCCTGCTTCTCGCTGATTCTGAAGTAAATGTATGTTCCAATCGCGGAAATTATGATGATAATGGCAATGCCGATTTCTATGACATGAGGTCGCTTTTTTCTGCCGTTTTGTTTTTTACCGCCTCGATCGAGTGATAAAGTTGCTCCGATAATGAACAAAATGATGAAAGGCAATGGCCAAAACAGAAACGTTTTTTGAAGTTTTGGTTTTCCTACGATCTTGTAGTTAGCCAAGCATTTGCCTTCTTCGTTCACAATGGGGGTTCCCTCACCGTTTTCTGAAAACTGAATATCGGCATCGATGAATTTCGGAAGGGTTTGGAAACGGTTTTCAAAATATTGATTCTCGATTTGATAGTTGGTGCTGACCAATTTGTACACAAAATAGGTCATCGCGGCGTTTTGGTACGATTTCACGAAATAGTTGCCGGAAAGCAAAGGGCAAATCGTGTCGCGGCCTATTTGTACTTTTCTTTTCATCAACTTGGGGTTGACATCGTTTCGGTTCCAGAAGACTAAAGTGTCGTTCATAAATACCGTCAGTCCCGTTTGAGTTTTCTCGAGTTCGTCGTGGTTCAGGCCTTTTTCAATCAGTGTCTGCATGTCGTTGTCCATTCGCAACACCGATTTCTGAATATTTCGTTGCAAGGATTTTTCATTCAGTGCGAAATGAAGGAACATGCCGAGCAGAAACGACAATCCAATGCTGCTCCAACACAAAATGCTTCCTATCCGTCTTCTTTTTTTGTTCCTCATTTGCTCTTTTTTCCTAAAACCGCTTTTTTCTGTTGATATTGTGTGAGTTATAAAACATTTTGTAATTTTGCTTTTCTTGCTCTTGGTGATGTCCTGATTCAAAAACCTGCAAAAATGCCTGAAATCGCCTAAAAACGGCCAAATTTTGGATTTTACTGTTTTTTCTCAAAAATATACACCATGCTCGACCATTCACCAGACCGCCTCGCTTTGCAGTTCGACACCAAACCTCTCATCGCTCCTTTTATTAATGGGAGCGAGTGATGCTTGTACTGTTCGCTCATATATGATATGTAATAAGCATCCCAAACCAACTTTTCGGTTCGAGTCAGTTTCAACCCTACTGAGGCGAAAATCTTTGTGATGGTCTGCTTGCTGAAATGGTTCAAATGCCTCGGCACATCGTAAGCCGCCCAAAGTTCCTTGTAATATTGCCCATCGTAGGATTTATAATTTGGTACAGCAATGACTATTCTACCGTTGTTTTTAATTAATCGCTGCAATTGCTCTATCTGCCATTTCAAATCGTCCACATGCTCCAACACATGCCACATGGTAATGACATCAAAAGCTGCATCTGGAATTTGCTCCAAATCCGCACTTGCGATAATCTCGGCCTTGATTCTTCTCCTTGCTATGGCCTTTGCCTCGTCTGAAGGTTCAACGCCGGTACATTCCCATCCGTGTTCTTCTGCGGTGTGTAAAAAATCACCTACTCCGCATCCAATATCCAATAATTTTCCTTCTTTGATTCGGTCTGTGGCAAGACGATATTTGTGTTTCAGGTTCACTTTTTTGACCGCCTCATACACCTTAGGGATGAAGCCTTTCTTGTTTTCCTGATGGCTGTAATACTCTTCGGATTTATAATACTCCCCGATTTTGTCTTTGCTCGGTCGGGGCATGGTATAAAGTAAGCCGCAATTCAGACATTCGCAAATGTGAAAATCCTCTTTGGTCAAAAACTCGTCTTTCAACCAAAGATTGATTTGTGCTTTTTCGGAGCCGCACCAAGGGCAATTGTTGTTCATTTTTTATGGTGTTTCATGTGAAACAATTCTGTTATCGTCCTAAAAATATGGCCAGCACATTGATGTCGGCTGGTGAAATCCCGCTGATTCTTGAGGCTTGTCCCAAGGTTTCGGGTTGGTATTTGTTCAGTTTCTCCCGCGATTCGTAGGACAAGGATTGGATGCTATGGAAGTCGAAATCTTTCGGCAGTTTCACATTTTCCAAACGTCTTAACTTGTCGGCGAGCTCGTCTTCCTTTTGGATATAACTGTCGTATTTGATTTGGATTTCCGCCTCCTCAAGACATTCCCTTCCAAATCTGTCTTCGTTCTTGTATTGCTCCAAGGTTGGCAATGCATCTATCATTTCCGCTAAACTGATTTGTGGCCGCAGCAAAAGATAGGACATTTTCATTTTTTGCTCTATCCTCGTGCTTTCCTTTTGTTCCAAAAGTCCGTTGATTTGGTCGGGGTAGACATAATTCTCATTCAAAAAATTCTTGATTTCTTCGACTTTTTGATGCTTTTCCTGATACTTTTGATAGCGATCTTCCTTGGCCAAACCTAATCGATATGACATCTCGGTAAGCCGTGCATCAGCGTTGTCTTGGCGCAACAAAATGCGATGTTCTGCCCTGCTCGTGAACATTCTGTAAGGTTCGTCCACACCTTTTGTGATGAGGTCGTCAATAAGCACGCCGATATAAGCCTCATACCTTGACAGCACTAAAGGCTTATCGTCGCGCAAGGCCAAACTTGCATTGATGCCTGCCATCATGCCTTGACAAGCAGCTTCCTCATAGCCCGTCGTCCCGTTGATTTGTCCGGCAAAATAGAGGCCGTGCATGAGCCTTGTTTCCAAGGAATGGTGCAACTGCTCAGGTGGGAAATAATCGTATTCAATAGCATAACCGGGTCGGAATATTTTGGCGTTTTCGAAGCCTTCAATTTGCCGCAAAGCCTCATATTGGATATAGTCGGGCAAGGAGGAACTGAAGCCGTTGAGATAGTATTCTTCGGTCGTCCAGCCTTCGGGTTCGACAAATAATTGGTGACTATCCTTGCCCGAAAAGCGCTCGATTTTGTCTTCAATGCTGGGGCAATATCGCGGCCCCACACCTTGGATTCTGCCGTTGAACATGGGTGAATATTTGAAGCCTTTTCGTAGCGTTTCGTGTACTTTCAATGAAGTGTGCGCAATCCAGCAACTCCTTTGCTTTTGGATTCTGAAGGGTTCAGTATAGGAAAATCCGACCACTTCATCATCGCCTTTTTGTTCGATGAGCTTGCTGAAATCAATGGTTCTGCCATCGATGCGGACGGGTGTTCCGGTCTTCAATCGTTTCACTTCAAAGCCAAGGTCTTTCAGTTGTTCGCTGATGCCGTGACTGGCCACTTCGCCCATCCTTCCTCCCGAAAAATGTTGTTCACCGATATGAATCAAACCGTTCAGGAAGGTGCCATTGGTGAGGATGACGGCCTTGCTTTCGATGGTACCTCCCATTGCCGTAGTGACACCTTTCACTTGGTCGCCAACGACCAATAAACCCGTCACCATGTCTTGCCAGAAATCGACATTAGGCGTTTTTTCCAATAGGCTTCGCCATTCTGCGGAGAACATCATCTTGTCGCTTTGGCAGCGCGGACTCCACATAGCGGGACCTTTCGACTTGTTGAGCATCCTGAATTGTATCATGGTGCGATCGCTGACGATGCCCGAATAACCACCCATCGCATCAATTTCGCGCACGATTTGACCCTTGGCAATGCCGCCCATAGCGGGATTGCACGACATGGAGGCCATCAGGCGCAAGTCCATTGTAATCAACAAGACTTTGCTGCCCATATTGGCCGCCGCTGCTGCCGCTTCACATCCGGCGTGACCGGCCCCAACTACGATGATATCATACGGTTCAAAATACATCCTTTTGTCAGTGTTTCACGGGAAACAATCGTTTTATCTAATTGATATTCTTTTTACTAAACATCATTCCTAACGCCTCTTCCTCTTTTTCACGCATTTCTTTTTCTTCTTCATCAGTGAGGTCGTCGAAGCCGATAAGATGCAGCACGCCGTGGATGATGACACGGTGCAATTCGCTTTCGTAACTGCGTCCAAAGGTCGTCGCGTTCTCCTTGATGCGGTCGATGCTGATGCAAAATTCGCTTGAAAGAACGGTCTCGCAATCGGTCAAAGGGAAGGTCACAATGTCGGTGTAGAAGTCGTGGCCGAGGCGGTCGCGGTTGATTTCCAACAGCCTTTCGTCGCTGCAAAAATAGTAATACAACTCCCCTATCGTCTTGTCGTAACCTTGCGCCACGCCCTCAATCCACGCCTTGACGCGCTGCGGTTCGATGGGCGGCATTTCCACATCCAATGTGCTGAATCTGATCATCTCAATGCGTGTTTTTCTTCAGGTAATATTCATTGATTTTGTCCTTGTAATAGGGCGCGTATTCAATCGGGTTGGTGCGCAAAAACTCTTGGTTTTTCTTGAGCGTTTCTTTGTACAGAATCTCGTCGATTTGCCTGTCGAAGTGCGATCCTTTGTACTCATTCGACTTGCGTTTTTCCTCTTGTTCGCGCTTCTCCTGCGCCTTCTGCGACTCCAACATTCTCGATTCAATCCGTTGGCTGCGCTCAATCATCTGGCGGTTGATTTTCTTGTTCACCAACTCCTCCTCCAACTTCTCCATGTCCTTGATGATTTCGTTAAGGCCATCATCGCCGATTTGCCCGTTTTCCTTCATTTCATTGAGCATTTGCTGCATTCCCTGACGCAACATTTCCTGTTCGGCTGCCATGCGTGCAAATTCCTCGCTCATGGAGTTTTGTTGTTGTTGCCCTTGTTTCTCCATCTGCTGTTGCATTTTTTTGAGTTGCTCGCTCAACTGTTGCTGCAACTGTTGCATGTTTTGCATACTTTGTTGGCCTTGTCCGGGTTTTGGATTGGGACAAGCCATAGGCATTCCCATCGATTCCATGCTGTTCTCCATGTTTTCCAACGACTCTGCCAACATGAGTGCCAAGTTGTTCATCGACATCATTGCGGTTTGCTGATGGCGCACGGCTTGCGAAAGTTTCAGGTCGTTGAGGTATTTCATCGCGTTTCCCGTTTGGCTTTCGATGGTGTGCAATTCGTCGAAGACGAAGTTTTGAATCATCGGTTGGCGCATGGCCATGCTGCGTAATGAATCGCGAACCATGTTGAAGTTGTCGGCCACATCCTTTTGATGGATGATTTTCTCGACCAAAGAGGGGTCGTCGGAGCGTATATGGCCGATTTCGGTCATCAGGGCTTCTTGTTCGTGCGAGGCGTGAACCACATTTTCAAGCAAAATGCGCATCAAATGGGCATCTTCGGCCATCTGTTGCATACCTTGCATCTGCATTTGCATCATCATTTGGTTGGCCATCTGTTGCATTTTCTGGCCTGCGTCTTGCTTCTTTTTCTGCGATTGTTGCTGCTCGCCCGATTGCTCTTGTTGCATGGCATCGTCGAGGTCTTGGTTGATGCTTTCTTCCATTTCCTCGTTCTTTTCCATGTTGAAAGGCTGTTGCAAGTCTTGGTTTTTCTCCAAAAGTTGGTCAAGTTCGTCCATCATCTTGTCGAATTCCTCCTTGGCTTCCTCGGCAGATTTTTGTTCGCTCTCCTCCCCTGCTTCTTTGCTCTGGTTTTCAGGTTCTTGCTTCTGCAACTCCTCCCCTAACTTCTCCAATTTGTTGGCCAAATCGTTGAGGTCTTTCTCCATTTTCAATTGCTCCAGCAAAGCCAAATTGCGGTCGAGCAATTCCTGCATCGACTGGTTGTTTTTCTTGATGTCCTGCATCATCTGCTGCATCTGTTCACGCGGCATATCCTCAAGGAGTTTGTCGATTTGCTCCATCATTTTGCGCAATTCCTCTGGAATCACCTCTTCGAAAAGTTTGTTGATTTGCTCCTGTTTTTTGATGAGGTCTTCGTTTGCGATTTCGTGTTCCTTCATAAAATCGGCCAACTTTTCTTGCTCCTCTTGCAACTTATTCCATTCATCCTGAATCTGCTGCTGCTTTTCCAACAAGTCTTTCATCTTCTCTTTGTCCGACCAGTCCAAATCCTTCTTTTGGATGAGGTCTTGCAGCATTTTCTCAATTTCATCTTGCAGTTTGTCAGCCGCTTGCGACTTCTCTTGAAGCCTTTCCATAATGTCCTCCGATTGCTCGTTGGCGATGCTGTCCAAAGCCGATTCCGAAGGCTTGTAATAAGTGAAAGTCTCCGAACGCTTCGACTTCGGGCCATGAAAACCGTCATTGTCCCAAACCTCGAAATAAACCTCCATATTCTGACCGGGCATAATGCCGAGGCTGTCCATATTGAAACTGTAGTAAAACGAAGTTCGGGTTTGTTTGAGGTCTAATGCAACGGGTTTGACGATTTTCTTTTCGATGGGTTCTTTCACTAAACAGTTGAAAGTCAATTTGCTGAAACCATAGTCATCGGTAATAAGGCCTGAAAAATAAACATCGGTTGAAAGTTGCTCATCAAAGGATTCCACTCGTATGTCGGGATAGGCATCGGGAAGCACATCGACGGAGAAGGGTAGGGGTTCCAAAGTATTGTTCCAAGCATTCTGCACTTGCACCTCAAACTTGGTGGATTGCGCCGCAACGAACTGGTATTCAAAAACATCATCCTTTGCAGTCAAGTCTGTTTGGAGCGAATCGCGTGTGACGGTCATACGCTCGGTGTCGCGGGTGGTGAAACTGAAATTCAAAGTGGTGCCTTGCGGGACGATGAGCCTCGTTTTGGCGTCCATAGTTTCATTGTTTCTGTGGATGTAAGCTGGATAACGCACTTCGCAGCGATAGGAAAGTAGGGTAGGGTTAGGGTGAACCGTGATATGCAGCGGGCGACTGGTGTATTCTCCGCCAATCACATTGAAAGTCAGGTCGTTGAAAAGATTTTTGAAAGTGTAACTGAAATCATTGGCTGAACCTTTGGTCATCAGTTGCTGCCCTAATTCGCTCTTCACATAAAAGGCATCAGGGATGCGGTCGCCCGTGACGCGAATGTTGAATTTCACTTCCTTGCCTTGCGTGGTTTCTATTTCATCTTGCTCAATTTCAACCTGATAGGGGAGAGGTTTCTCAAAATGCTGCTCGTAGTTGACGATACGCTGCGTGGGCTGCACCGCAAACGAGGGCAAAAACACCATCAATCCTATTAATATAAGGAGTGTCCCGAAAAAGATACCCAAATACTTCAAATTGCCGCGCAAGTCGACGGCATCGGTGAAGCGGATAGGGGAGAGGCGTGCACTTCTTTGCTCGATAGTGGCGGCTAACAGGTCGTTCTCGGTACCTGAGCCTGTCGAAGGGCCGACTTTAGATGCCTCCATTTGGTTGCTCAACTGAATGGTATTCAGTAGTTTGTCCTTGATTTCAGGGAAAAACTTTCCAATCAGCATCGAGGCTTGTTCCACCGACATTTTCTTCCGGAAACGGATGAGATTAACGAGAGGAATGAGGAAATGGTACACCAAAACGAAACCGCTGCCCGCCAACAAAAACAGCAACAGCACGAAGCGACCTTTGGGCGGGAACCACGAGAAATACTCTAACCCATTGATAAGCAGATAGAAAACAATCCACAGCACAGCACCCACCAACACGCCTTGTATCAATCGGTTGAGATAATACTTCCGCGTGAAGCCCTCGATTTTTTCTATCAATTTGTTTGGAGCAGACATATCCATTTTAAAATAACTTGCAAAAGTACATTTTTTTCCGCAATTCAGCCTTTCCATTCAGGATTTCTTCCTATTATTGCAGCGTGAAAGTTGGAAAAGTGGCAGAAATAGCACGAAATAGGGTTGGAAAAGTGGCATAAAAGTAGCAAAAACAGGTTGGAAAAAGTCATTTGTTATGCTTAATAGAAAGATATACAGTTATTTACGTTCATTCTTTGAAAATGACAAGAAAGCACTTTTGGTTTCGGGTGCGCGTCAAGTTGGGAAAACCTTTGCAATCCGTAAGGTCGGCAAGGAGTGTTTCGAGCATTTTGTGGAACTGAATTTCATTGAAAACCCGAAATTGAAATCGGTTTTTGAACAACCACACGATGCCAAGGCGACATTGCTCCGCCTGTCGGCACTTGCTGAAACTCAATTGGTTCCACGCAAAACGCTGGTTTTTTTCGACGAGGTACAAGAGTGTCCTGAAATTGTCACTTCCATCAAATTCCTTGTCGACGAGGGCACTTATCGCTATGTGATGAGTGGTTCGCTTTTGGGCGTTGAATTGAACGATTTGCGCAGTGTTCCCGTTGGGTATTTGGCCGAAAAGGAAATGAATCCTCTTGATTTTGAGGAGTTTTCGGAAGCTGTTGGAATGAGTGATGATGTGTTGGGACATCTTCAAAAATGTTTCGAAAGCAAACAACCCGTCGACAAAGTTGTTCACGAAAAAATGCTTGAATTGTTGCGGCTTTATCTCGTTGTGGGCGGTTTGCCGGCGGTGGTGACGAAATACATCGAAAGCAACAATCTGCAAATGGTACGGCAAGAGCAGGAGAACATCGTCAACTTGTATCGCAAGGACATTGCAAAATATGATCCCGACAATCGCCTCTATATCAAGGATATATTTGATATGATACCTTCGGAGTTGAACGCCAAAAACAAGCGTTTCATCTTGAAATCGCTGCATGAGAAGGCCAAGTTTGAGCGTTACAAGAACAGTTTCCTTTGGTTGGCAGATGCGGGTGTCGCTTTGCCTACCTACAATGTTGAGGAGCCGCGTTTGCCCTTGAAACTCAACGAACAACGCAGCCTGTTCAAACTCTTTCTCAACGATGTGGGTCTATTGGCATACCTGTATTCTATGCAGTTCCAGCAACAAATCATCATTGGCGAGACGAACATTAATTTCGGTGCGATTTTTGAGAATTTTGCGGCGCAAGAACTTCACGCTCACGGATATACGCTCTATTATTTCAATAGCAAGAAACAAGGCGAATTGGATTTTGTGGTTGAACACGATGGTCGGATTTTGCCTATCGAAATCAAGTCAGGCAAGGATTACAAGCGGCATAATGCTTTGAGCAATGTGATGGCCAATGCGGAATACGACATTCGCTCGGCTATAGTGTTCTCAAACGGCAATTATGAAGTGCAAGGCCGTGTCGACTATTGGCCTGTTTATATGCTGATGTATCTCCAGCCAACGGCGTTTGAAAACCCTGTGTTTGTGTTCAAGCCGATGTAAAACAACAAAAGAGTTCCGAAGAACTCTTTTTTGCTGAGCCACATGTCGGACTCGAACCAACGACCTACGCATTACGAATGCGTTGCTCTACCAACTGAGCTAAAGTGGCCTCTCAATTGCGGCTGCAAAAATACAACATTTTTGGGAAAACAGAAAGAAAAAAATAAAAAAACTAAATGATGACATTTGAAACACGAATTTCCATGAATGAATCATGAATTATCAGAAATAATTAATGAGAAAATTTATGGATAATTCTTGCTAATTTGTGTTGAAAACCAATTGATTCTAAATTTTTTCATCAAAAACACAATAAAAAACTAAAAACTTAGTTGTATATTCAAAATAATATCTATATTTGCAGCGTTAATCAATAAAAAACGGAGGAAAAAATGGCTCGCAAGAAAGAAAAAACGAATGACAACATCGTCAAAATGAAAGAATTAACCAAAGGAGAGGAACAGGTGATGCAGGTCATTTGGAACATCGGGCAAGGGTTTGCCAATGAGATTATTGCGGCTTATCCCGAACCCAAGCCGGCTTACAACACCGTGCTTTCCATCATCAAAATCCTCGAAAACAAGGGTTTCGTGAAGCACGAGACCTTCTGCCGTGCTCACCGCTATAGCGCTGCCATCAGCAAGGAGGAGTACTCGCACCGTTACTTGGGTAGCGTAGTGGAACGCTATTTCAACAATTCGTACTTAGACCTCGTTTCGGCCTTTGCCAAAAAGGAGAACTTCAGCGTCGAGGAGTTGGAGGAAATGAGAAAAACCATCGATGAGGCCATCGCCTCAGAAAGGAAATAAGCCATGAACGCGCAAGAATTAATCATCGGTCACCTGCTGCCCATCGCAGCCACCGTTGCGGTGCTTTGGGTGGTGTATCGTCTGCTGTTCCGCAACAGCAACCGCTTGCTTTTCAACCGTTTCTTCCTCTTGTCAAGCATGTTGTTTGCCTTGGCCATGCCTTTGCTCGGCCTGCTCTCGGGAACGGAATTGCCGCAAATGGCGACCTTGAAGCAAAACATGTTCAGCGGCATGATGCTGAGCGAAGTGATTGTCACGCCTGACGGCCAGCCCGTGTTGCCCGAAGTGACGGTAACGACTACCACTACGCCTTCGCGTTTCAGCGTGTGGCAAGTCGTAGGAGGTATTTATTTAATAGGTGTCGGCGTAATGACGCTACTGTTTCTCTTCAAGTTGGGGAAACTCGTCGCGCTCATCATCCGCTCGCCCAAGCGCAAGATGAGCGGCTGCACGGCGGTGTTCACAGGCCGCGAGCAAGGCTCGTTCTCCTTCTTCCGCTATGCTTTCTTCCCCAACGAAAACGTGGACCCCGACATCATGCGGCACGAGATGAGCCACATCAGTCACCACCATTCATGGGACATCCTTTTCGCCGAGGTGATGATGATTCTGCAATGGTTCAATCCTTTCATTTACTTGTACAAGAAGGAGTTGCAGAGCCTCCACGAATACCAGGCCGACCGAGATGTGGTGGCCACTGGCGTTGACAAAAAGAACTACATGATGCTGATTTTGCAGCAGTGCACGGCTGTCGATTTCAGCGGAATGAGCAATAATTTCAGTTTAATCCTTACAAAAAAACGAATCAAGATGATTACAAGAAACGAAAAGGCCAAGGGCCTCTGGTGGAGGCTCTTGGCAACATTGCCGGTGCTGGCTATCCTGATGATTGCCGATGATGATGGTGCTCCGTTGCAATTGAAAGACACCGTCATTTATGCTGATGACGGTTCATACGTCAAGTTCGAGACTTCGGATGGTTTCCAACCCGAGACCGGTGAGCCTTGCAAAAAATTGACTGTCACCTCTTACAGTGCTGACGGCACGCCTTGCAACAATTTCTTCATCACCGAAACGGAAAGAAGAGGCGACACGTCGACATACAGCATTGAGACTTTTAGTATCTCAGGAAGCCTTTTCGAAACGCTATTGGATGTAGCCACTTCCAAAGAAGACACTGTATATCAAATCGCTGAAGAAATGCCCGTGTTCCCCGGCGGCGAACAAGCTATGATGAAGTTTGTGGCTGAAAATATCAATTATCCACAAGAAGCAAAGGATAAGGAAATTGCGGGGCGTGTGTTTGTGAGTTTCGTTGTCGAAAAAGACGGAAGCGTTGATGAAGTGAAAGTGATGCGCGGCATTGGCGGTGGCTGTGACGAAGAGGTGGTACGTGTGGTGAAAGCCATGCCGAAATGGAAACCTGGCAAACAAGATGGGAAGCCCGTTCGTGTGAATTACATGATGCCATTCAATTTCAAATTGGATACCCCACAGAAAACCAACAGCCTTGTCGGTAGCATTTGGGAAGGCACGGGCACGGGAACCAAAGACGGCGTGACCTACACTTGGCATTCCGTTTTGCAGTTCAACAGCGAGAACGAAGGTTTATTAATCGAGAAACTTGTTTCGCAAAAGAAAAACGCCGATCCTGTTGTTGAGTTCGAGAATGTCGCGATGGATTTCGAGTATGCTTTTGACGGCAAAAAGACTGGAGCCATCACCCCGAAAAACGGCGACGGCACCTACATGGACGAACTGCCGCCCGAGGGCTTCATCCTACATGACGACGGCAAGACCATTGTTTTGAATTTCTATACCGCTACGGAAGATACGGGGATAAAATTCGTCACCTATACAAGGAGATAGTGTTTTCCACGCAGAAATCGCAGAATTATGGGAAGCGCGAAGCGCAAAATTCCCACGTTTCTGCGATTTCTGCGTGAGAAATTTATTCGATAATCAATTGTTCCCACCGAATCTTCGGCACAAACTGCACCCCGTTTTCATCGCGGTAATAGGCCAATTTCTCACCAGCATCCACGGGCTGCAATTTGATGGTTTCCTTGCCCTTGCCGATGGCTAAAATCAACAACGGTTCGTAGGGCAAATTGAAAGCCTCGGTGATTTTCGCCTTGTTGAAAGCTCCAATCATGATGCCGTTCAAGCCCATTTCGGTGGCTTTCAGCAACATGCTTTGGGCCGCAATGCCAAGGTCGATGTCCACGAACTTGTTTTCGGGAGCGGTGCTGCAAATGATGATGAAAGCCTCGGGTTCCGTGCCGGGGAAGGGGAGGTGCAATTCGGGCAACAAGCCGCCGAGTTTCATGTTTTGGGTGATGATTTCCGCGCCCGTTTCCTTGGTCACCAATTTGAAACGAAGCACTTGCTGGTTTTTCGCCGAGGCGATTTTGGCGTTTACTGCCACGATACGCTCGAGTATATCGCGTTTCACCACAAATTCCTGATTATAACCGCGATAGCTGCGATTTTTTTCAAATAAGGTATCGATTGAGGTATGTTTTACCACAGTCTTTTTGGCACCTTTGCCGAAGACTTCCTCATAGCGTTTTTCCAAGTATCCGTCTGCCATAGTCGTTGGTTTTGTTTCTGTTTCAGCGGCGAAGATACGGAATATTTGATTACTTTTGCGCCCATGAAAAAACGCCTGCTTCAATTCGGCTCTTTTTTGATGGCTCTCGTGGTGCTTTTCGTTTCCATAGGTTGGGACGTAAAATACCACTATTGCACGGCGGAGCATCGCTTTTCGGGAAACTTCGGCGAGGCGGCGGAATCGTGCCTGCATTGCATTGGGCATGAGCACGAACACGAAGCTAATTTTGCGCAACCGCATGAAATCCAGTTTGATGCAAAGTGCTGTTGCGAGGATTTCGAGAGCAAAATCCAGTTCGCGGGCAACTATGTTTTTTCAATCGAAAAGCACTTGAACGTGCATTTTCAGCCTTATATTTTGATCAATCTCGGCCTGCATGACTTGATGCCGAAGGCAAAACTGGCGTTGCTGCATTTCACGGTGCGAAAAATTCCACCTTTCCAGTCCTCAAGGGACAGGTTGGTGTTTTTCTCTTCCTTGCGACTCAATCCTTTGGTTTCCTGATTCTTCGTTCTGGCGGATTGCAAATCCGGCAAAATAGAGGTGCATCATTGCATTTTGCGGCTGCCACGGTATGACAGCCCTACAAACCCAGTTTTAAATCTTGAATTATAGAATTATGAAAACCAACAAAATAACCCTTATCACCTTATTATTAATGGCCTTCGCCACCACCGCCTTTGCCCAAGGCTTCATTGAGGGCACGGTTTATGAACAGAACGAAAACGGCGAGAAAACCCCGCTGCCGGGCGTGAACGTGTATTGGAAAATCGTCAACGAGGGCGTTGTGACTGATGCCCACGGACATTACAAAATCCCGCTGCACGAGCGCATCGGCTGCCTCGTGTTCAGTTGCATCAGCTACGAGAACGACACCATCCACCACATGGTGGAACCCGCGCATTACGACCACATTTTCAATTCCGCACATATACTCAACGAAGTGGAAATCGCGGCACGGCAAAAGGGCACTTTCATTTCTGCATTGAATCCCGTTTCGGTGCAGACCATCACGTCTGAGGGCTTGCGCCGTGCGGCCTGTTGTAGTCTTGCCGAAAGTTTTGAGAACAACGCCTCGGTGGATGTCAGCTACAGCGACGCGGTCACGGGTGCAAAGCAAATCGAATTGCTCGGCTTGAGCGGACTTTATACCCAAATGATGGCCGAAAACATGCCCAATTTCCGTGGATTGGCCTCGTCGTTTGGCCTGAATTATGTGCCGGGCAACTGGATGAACGCCATCCAAGTGTCGAAAGGAACTTCTTCTGTCAGAAATGGTTATGAATCCATCAGCGGACAGATTAATGTCGATTACAAGAAACCGGAAGAAGGGGAAAGCGAAAAGTTGTTCCTCAATCTTTATGGAAGCACAATGACTATGGCCGAACTCAACTTCAACACCCGCTGGAAAGTGGGTGAGCATGGCAACATGATGGTGCTGGGTCATGTCAACCACAATTTTATGACAATGGACAGCAACGGCGACCATTTCGTTGACGACCCGATGGTGACGCAATACAACGCCTTTGCCCGCTACAACCACGCCAACGACTGGTTTGAAGGTATGTGGGGAGTGAAGGCCTTGAAGGAAGACCGTTATGGCGGTCAAATCGGTTTCGTTCCGGGGGCGCATCTGCACGAGGGCGCGGCGGGCGACAGCCTTGGTTTTGTCATCAACACGGAACGTTACGAAGCTTTCTCGAAGACGGGTTTTCTCTTCAACCGCGACGACACCAGCCTCGGCATCCAGCAGCAGTTCACATATCACAAGATGCACTCGGCCTATTTCAACACCAACCTCTATCATGCCGAGCAGTATTCATATTACGCTAATCTATTGTTTAACTCATACATTGTCAATGAGATGCACAAGTATTCGGTGGGTGCCAGTTATTCTTTCGACAAGTACAAGGAGCACTTGCGTCGCACCGAGCGTGGCCATGCCGACCAAATTTTGGCCGACAGCCTTTATGGCCGCATTGAACATGTGCCGGGCGTTTTCGGGGAATACACTTTCAACGATGACCACCATTGGAGCGTGATTGCGGGCTTCCGCGCCGACTACAACACTTATTACAAAAAGATGCTCTACACGCCGCGCCTGCATATACGCTTCAAGACCCACGATGACTTTGCAATAAGGATTTCGGCGGGCAAAGGCTACCGTTCACCCAATGTGTTGGCCGAAAACTCCACGATGTTGGCTTCTGCGCGACAAATCGTCTTTTTGGACACGCCTAAGATGGAAGAGGCTTGGAACTACGGCATTAATTTGACCAAAGACTTCCATATCGGTTGGCGCGAACTCACGCTTTCTGCTGATTTCTATCGCACTGATTTCATCAACCAAATCGTCCTCGACCGCGATGCCGATGCGCACCAAGTCCGCATTTACAACCTCGACGGGAAATCTTATTCCAACAGTGCCCAAATCGAGGCCAATTGCGAGATTTTCAAGGACTTCGACCTGACTTTGGCTTTCCGCTACAACGATGTGAAAATGACCATCAACGACACTTTGAGAGAGAAGCCTTTCGTGAACCGCTACAAGGGTTTGGTCACGATGTCGTACGCCCCTGGCACTTGGCAATTCGACTTCACGACACAGTTCAACGGCGACAGCCGCGTCCCTGATTTGAGTGGCAACGCCACCGCCGTGGCCCACGGACAAGATATTAGGCGTTCTCCTTTCTATGTCATTATGAACGCTCAGGTTATGAAGAAGTTGGGTAAGTGTTGGGAAATCTACATAGGAGGCGAGAATTTGACCAACTACACACAGAAATATCCCATCATCTCAGCCGAAAATCCTATGAGCGAAGATTTCGATGCTTCGATGGTTTGGGGACCGTTGAGTGGTATCCGCGCTTATTTGGGCGTGAGGTTCTCGATAAAGTAATTGTTTCACGTGAAATCCGTGTTATTTCACGCAGAATACGCAGAATCGCAAAGCGAAGTAAAGCCAGTGTCTGGCAGGTTTCCCATAATTCTGCGTATTCTGCGTGAGAAAAAAGTGTATTTTTGCGCCCTAAATCGTGACGAAAAATGAAAAAGTTCCTTTTCCTTTGCGCCGTGGCCTTGACCTTTGCGGCCTGCGGACAGAATGAAAACAAAGACAAGAAAGAACAGCGTCAAGTTCAAGAGAAAGAAACGATTGTTCCCAAAGGTGTGCCAGTGGCTCCCATGCAGAATGTTCCTGTGCAACCCAAAGGTGATTTTGACCAAGCAGCAACTACAGGCTCATCCGATGGGCCAGTCTTGAAGTTGGAAGAAGGCAAACCGCTCGATTTCAGTCAGTTGAATATGGGGAGAAAATCCCTTCAGGACCAACTTACAGAGCGCATTGATACCATCCGCAATCGCGCCGAACAGGACAAAACCGAGTTTGTTTATCTTTACGGGCTTTGCTATGAAAATGGCTGGGGCGTTGAAAAGAATGTGGCGCAGGCCTACAAATGGTACTCCAAGGCCGCCGAAAAGGAATTTCCCGCCGCTTGCAATGCTTTGGGGAACTTTTTTCGCATGGGAAACGGCGTGAAGGTCGACCTGAACAAGGCCTTTGAATGGTATAAAAAAGGTGCGAATGGAAAGGACGACCAAGCCATGCTCAACCTTGGAAACTGTTATTTTTATGGGATGGGTACTGCAAAGGACGAAAAAGCAGCCCTCAAATGGTGGAAAGATGCTGCCGAAGCAGGCAATGCCTATGCGCTTTCGCAAATGGGTGATTGTTATTATTACGGTATCGGCGTGGAGAAAGATTTGACCAAGGCCATCGAAAACTATACTGCCGCTGCCGACAAGAACATTTCCAACGCGCAGTATCGCTTGGGCATCCTATACTACACAGGAAACGGCGTGCAACAAGACCAAACCTATGCCAAACTGTTGATGCAGAAAGCCCGCGATGGTGGGATGCACGAAGCACAAGAATTCTTGGACAAGAATTTCAAAAATTGAGTTCTTGCAAGTAAACAACTTGTAAATCAAATCATTTCGCCTTCGTCAAAGCCGCTGCGCCGAGGATAGCTGCATCATTATCAGGCAGTTCGGAAACATGGATGTCGACACTGCCATCATAAACAAAGCACAGGTGCTTCTTGAAAGATTCACGGGTAGGTTTTAGCAGCACATCTCCCGCTTTCACGGGCCCGCCCATCAGGAAGATGGCCTCTGGGCCGCTGAAGGCCACGGCATTGGCCAAGGCAATGCCCAACCAATAGCCAGTCTTTTCAAAAACCTTGATGGCTAACGGGTCACCGTATTTGGCCGCATCGCCAACCGTTTTGCTCGTCAGTTCCTTTGGGTCGACTTTTCGAAGTGCCCCGTCATAATCAGGAATGGCTTCCATCATTTCGAGTGCTGTGCGCCGAATGCCCGTAGCGGAAGTATAGGTTTCGAGGCAGCCTTTCCGTCCGCAACCGCAAGGGCGGCCTTCGGGAATGAGGATGGCGTGTCCGAGTTCGCCTGCGCCGCCAGTCTTGCCATGAACCAACTTACCGTCCACCACAATGCCGCTGCCCACGCCCGTGCCGAGGGTGAACATCACAAAATGTTTCATACCCTTGGCACCGCCGTAAACCAGTTCGCCGTAGGCAGCCGCATTCGCGTCATTGGAAACGACTACGGGCACATCCAAATGGTCGTGGAACATCGCGGCAAGGTCGATGACTCCCTTGAAGTTGAGGTTGGTGGCGTTCTCAATGCAGCCCGTGTAGAAATTGCCCGCCGGAGCCGCAATACCGATGCCATCGATGGCAGTTACTTCGTTTTCGCCCATTAGGTCTTTGATTTTATCGCAAATATCTGACACATAAACAGATGCGTCATAATACTTGTTGGTGGGAAGGTTTTTCTTGGCCATGCAACGGCCATCGTCGCGCACCAGTCCGATGTCAGTGTTGGTGCCGCCAATGTCGATTCCAATGGAATAAGTGTTCATAATTCGTTGTTTTGAATGGGCGAAAATACGGATTTACCCCAACTTTTCCGCAATCGTGTTACATAAATCCCCAACATTCTTCAATTTGTTGAGTTCCCTGAGTTTAAACTTGATGCTGAATGTTTCTTCCACTTTGGTAATCATTAACATGTGGGTTAGAGAGTTCCAGTTTTCGACATCGGCTGCGGTCATGTCGTCACGCAATACGATAGAGTTGTCTTCGAAAACCTCGTGAAAAATTGCGGTAAGTTTTACGATAATTTCGTTATTTTCCATATTTATAAAAATTTTTCCATTAGCAATTCTTTGTTGGAAGGGAAATATTGAGATGATAAAGGGTCATTTGAGACAAACTCCTTTGTTACTACAAACCCTTTCTTTTCGTAGGTTCGGATGGCTGGCAAATTGTTTGCGAAAACATGTACCTGTATTTTGAGAACATTTGATTCTGTAGCCAGTTTTATATGCTCATCGATAATCCTTCCCATCAAGTCTTTACCCCTATGATTCGGTTTTGTATAGGAATATTCCAATTGATAAGTGCCAACTTCCCTTTCAATCTGAAGAGGTCTTACTATATCAGATTTGCTTTGGGATTTCACCAGGTTATCTTTTGGAATCACAAACCCAATAAGGTTTGACTTCAGTATGGATGAAGGCAACTTGTCTTCGTTTTGGCCTTCAATCCATCCGGCAAAAGCAGCTACTGCTTCACCGTCATGGTCTGCCACTATGAAACTACTGACGGACAGCTCGCATCCATCAACTTCTTCTTCAAGCATTTCAGACAAATAGTGACGCATGTCTTCTTCGGACAGTTCGAACAACTTGGCAAGTCCGAAGTTGTCCGTACCACTTTTTTCTGCGGCTACGATGGTATCAACCAAAAATCCAATGTCTTTTACTGACGCTTTTCTTATTGCAACTTCCGACATCATTGTATCATTGCTTTTAGTTTAACCTTGTCAGTCTTGTCATTTGCGTTGAGAGGAAACACCGGCACAAAGAACAACCGAGAGGGAATCATGTAAGAAGGCATCTTGGTACGCATGTAGGCAATCATTTCGTTGGGGTCAAACTCTTTTGATTCGATGAACATGGCGATTTCGGTTAGGCCGTCTTTGTTGTCAAAAGCCATGCAGACCACATTCTTGTCGCCAAGGAACTCGCGGGCGTGCCACTCTATCTCTCCCATCTCCACGCGGAACCCTTGTATCTTGGCCTGATGGTCAAGACGACCTGAATACATGATGTCGCCGTCGGCATCTTTGTAGCAAAGGTCGCCGCTTCTGTACCAAACCACACCGTTCTTCTCGAAGAAACACTCCTTGTTCTTTTGCTCGTTTTTGTAATAGCCGAGTGTCAACTGTGGTCCCGACAGGCACAACTCGCCCATAGCACCAACCGAACTAACTTTGTCCTCTTCATCAAAAATGGCCATGCCACAGTTTTTCATGGGCTTTCCTATGGATAGGATTCCGTTGTGCGTCTTGTTGTCTCCACCCCGTTTGTATCGGTAGGTGGAACAAAAGATGGTGTCCTCTGTTGGGCCATACACATTGTCGATGGCAGCATTCATGGCACACTTTGACCATTCCTCGGTGACATCCAAGGGCAATGCCTCTCCACAGAAAAGCGAATATTTCAAAGAGGAGCAATCCATTTCGCCGAAGTATGGCTTCAGATATTTGATGGTTGAGGGAGCCATCAAGGCGAATGTCAAACCTTCGTCCTCAATCAGTCCTCCAATATAGGTGTACTTGATGGCCTCTGGGGGCACTGTATATACACAGGCACCCTTCAACAGAGGAATCAGGTAGGACATTATGGACAAGTCGAACGACAGATCGAAGCATTGTAGGCATCGGTCGTTTTCGTCCATTGTATAGATGTCGAAAAACGCATCAACGAAAGAAACCAGATTCAGACGGGTTAAAGGAACCCCTTTCGGTTTGCCCGTGCTGCCTGAAGTGAAGAGGATGTAAGCCAACTCATCGTCAGATACGCTTTCCTTCGGCTCTAAATAATCTTCATCGTGTTCCAATTCCGAGGTCTGGATGACTTGCACATTCTCATATCGTGTCATTTCCGACGAGTCAAGAACCAAGTCCAGTTCCACTTGCTCGCAGATGTCGAGGCAGCGTTCCAAAGGCCAGTTGGGGTGCAACGGCACATAGCAGTCACCCTCCAGCCATAAGGCGATGATGGAGGCGTAAGTCTCCAAATCATCGTTGATGACGAGGCCGACCTTCGTGTTGCGGTAATCCGTCTTTTTCAGTTCGCGCCTGATCTTCGATACGCATTGCCCATATTGTGAGTAGGTGAAATGCTCCTCATTGATGCAGAAGGCTGGACGATTCGGAAACCTATTGACGGCATTTACAATATTATCTATGATGGTTTTGCAGAAAGATGTCTCCATTAAGTTGATGAGTTTGAATCAGGTTGTTTAATTCGGTGCAAAATTAGTGAAATAATCCCAAATTGAGCACGGTTTTGCTTTTTTGGGGTAAATTATTGTCAGTTCAACGGGATTGTCGTATTTTTGCAGCCTCAAACCAAATAGGATTCGTTATTTATACAAGTAGCAAACATGGTCTTCAATTCCATACCTTTTGTTTTGTTTTTCGTTGTGGTTTTCTTCGTGTATTGGTTTCCATTGAAGAAGAGCACGAAGGCTCAGAACATATTCTTGCTGGTTGCCAGTTATTTCTTTTATGGGTATGCCGATTGGAAGATGCTGCCTTTGCTGATAGTTGCCACTGCGGTTTTCTATTTTTTGGGAATTGGGATTAGCCAGTCGGAATCGGAGAAAAAGGCTTCGTTGTTGAGGGTTTTAGGTGTGGTATTAGGGGTCGGCGTGCTGCTCTATTTCAAGTACCTTAGCTTTTTCATCGAGTCGTTTGCAAACCTTTTTGAAAGCATGGGGTTGCATACCAATTGGCACACGTTCAACATCATAATGCCATTGGGAGTCAGTTTCTTCACATTTAGGTTGATCAGCTATGTGATAGACGTCTATAACGGCGAGGTCGAGCCTACTCGGGATGTTGTAGAGTTTGCTACATACATTGCGTTTTTTCCGTGTATTCTTTCGGGTCCTATTGACAAGCCGAAGTTCATCAGCCAGTTACATCAGAAACGCGAGTTCAATTACAATCAGGCTGTTGACGGGATGCGCCAGATTCTTTGGGGTTTGTTCAAGAAATTGGTGGTGGCAGACAATTGTGCCGTATATGTTGATCAGGTGTTTTCATCCTATACGGATCAGTCAGGAAGCACGTTGCTTCTTGCCGCAATACTTTGTTCCTTCCAAGTGTATGCTGATTTTTCGGGATATAGCGATATGGCGATAGGTGTGGGCAAGTTGCTTGGTTTCAGCATCACCCGCAATTTCAACAATCCTTTCTTTGCGGTGAATGTGGCTGACTTTTGGCGCCGCTGGCACATGTCCCTGACATCGTGGATTACCGATTACGTGTTCACACCTTTGAACTTCCAGTTCCGTCGTTGGGGTAAGGTCGGGATGATATTAGCCATCATCATCAACATGGTGGTGGTGGGGTTGTGGCATGGGGCGAACTGGACTTTTGTGGTGTTTGGTCTGTACCACGGTTTGCTTTTTGTCCCGCTTGTTTTGTCGGGTGCGTTTATGAAGAAAGACCAATTGAAGATGAACAAGATTGGACTGCCAGTCTTGAAAGACCTTGGTCGCATGTTGTTGACATTTGCATTGGTGGTTTTCGGTGTGATTATCTTCAGGGCTGAGAGCATTGGGATGGCTTGGGAGTATGTTTGCGGAATAGTGAATGGCAGTTTATTTACCATGCCGTTTTTGTATGTTGGTACAAAGAAATGCTTGTTACTTGTTTTCGTTTTGTTGCTTGCCGAGTGGTTGGGAAGGCGAAACGAACATCCTATGCAGTATGATTCAAAGTTTCCAGAATGGCTAAAGGTTACAATTACCATATTACTTGTTCTTGTGATGCTTGAATTTGCAAGTAGCAGTCAGTCGTTTATTTATTTTCAATTTTAGGTTTATGAAAAGATTCTTGATGAGAATATTAACGGTAACCACTATCCCAATAATATTGGTGGCCGCCATTTATTTGGTGACGGACCCTTTTAAAATGTTAAGGCCTTTTAGCCTGCAATATTTCGATGCGACCAATCGAGATTATATATCATCCGAATTGTTCCTTCATAATGACCCCATATATCACTATAATTCTTTTATTTTTGGTAGTTCTCAATGTGGTGGCTACAATACCTATCATTGGAAGCATTATCTTCCGGAAGGTTCAAGGCAGTTTATGTTTCAAGCTTGGTCTGAATCATTGACAGGAATTGAGCAGAAAATTGATTATATCGACAAAAATGGAAATGAGATTAATAATGCAATTATTATGTTTGATATTCCAGGCAGTTTTTCTCGGGAACAATTGCCGAAAAAGGTTTTGTCGATAAAACATTATAAATTCTCAGGACAGTCAAAACCGGCTTTCCACTCGTGCTTGTTTTATGGATTTGTTCAAAAGCCTTCAAAATGGATTTCTGCTATTAAACAATTCTTTAAGCCTGAAATACAATCGTTTCCAGCAGATACGGTTAGTAATGACTGGGTGAAGGGAAATCGTTATGCTGACATTAGCGTTCAACCCAAAAAAGACAGTTTATCAGATTGCTCCGCTACAACAAGGGCGGTGTTTTTTAAGCAGATAGAACATGTTACAGATGATGATTTGCAAGAAAGCAATCCGTTGGTAACAAAAGAGTTGCAAAATCAATTAGTGCATATTAAATCTATATTTGACAAGCATCATACCGATTACAGGATTGTTATTTCGCCAACCTATTGTTATACTCATCCAAAAATTAATGCTGAGGATTTGATAATTCTTCAACAAATATTTGGGAAAGCCAGGGTATATGATTATTCAGGTAAGAATGAAATCACAACAGATTGTTATAACTACGCTGACCCCAATCATTTTGGATTGAGCGTAGGTTGGCAGATTATTGAGGATTTATACAATAAATAGTGTGATTTTCGGTTTGCATACCCCAAAAAATTTTCCTACCTTTGCTGCCGCAAAACCAATCACAAAATGCTCTTCAACTCCATCCAATTCGCCCTGTTTCTCCCGATAGTCTTCCTGCTCTATTGGTTCGTCTTCGATCGCTTCATCAGCAAGTCGAAATGGCAATTGCGCTTGCAGAACGCTTTCGTTGTGGTGGCGAGTTATGTGTTTTACGGCTGGTGGGATTGGCGTTTTCTGTTGCTTATTGCTTTCACTTCGTTCTGCTCGTGGGGTAGCGGAATGTTGATGCAAAGGGTTGAGAACCAGCAAATTGACTCGAATTTAATGGGGGGGGGTAAATCGTTAGAAATCAACAAGTTACAAAGGCACAAGAAACTGATAACCACGGCCAACATTGTCTTGAATTTGCTGATTTTGGCCATCTTCAAGTATTACGACTTTTTCGTTACCGAGTTTGCGCAACTGTTCCACATTTCAACGGATGGGCTGTTGCTGAAGGTGATTCTCCCCGTTGGTATCTCATTCTACACTTTCCAAGCCTTGTCTTATTCCATTGACGTTTACCGAGGCAAGATTGAACCGACCAAGGACATTGTCGCCTTCTTTGCCTTCATTTCGTTCTTTCCGCAGTTAGTGGCAGGCCCCATTGAGCGGGCAACGAACCTCTTGCCGCAGTTTTTGAAAAAAAGGGAGTTCAATTACGACACTGCCGTTGACGGTATGCGCCAAATCCTTTGGGGCTTGTTCAAGAAAATAGTGGTGGCGGACAATTGCGCGGTGTATGTGGACAAAGTTTTCTCGACTTACACGGAACAAACAGGAAGCACTTTGCTTCTTGCTGCTATATTCTTCACTTTCCAGATTTATGGTGATTTCTCGGGCTATTCCGACATTGCTATAGGAACGGCCAAACTGTTTGGCATCAAGCTGATGCGGAACTTCAATGTACCGTATTTCAGCAGGGACATTGCTGAGTTTTGGCGCCGTTGGCATATCTCCTTGACGACTTGGTTTAGGGATTATGTGTATATTCCTTTGGGCGGCAGCCGCGTCTCGAAAGCGAAAGTTGTAAGGAACACTTTCATCATTTTCCTCTTGAGCGGTTTCTGGCACGGCGCGAATTGGACATTCATTGCTTGGGGCGCGTATCACGCCGTTTTGTTTTTGCCCCTGATATTGACAGGCAAGAACCGCAAGTACACGAACCAAGTGGCTGAAGGGCGCATTTTGCCGACATTGAAAGAAGCAGGTCAGATGTTGCTGACATTTTTCTTGGCGGTGATTGGGTGGATAATATTTAGGGCAGAGAACATTGGTCAGGCATGGGAATATGTTTGTGGGATAGTCAATGTGAGTTTGTTTACATCCCCCGAAACGACAGGGTATTCGGCACTTATGATGAACATATTGGTTTTATTATTAGTGGAGTGGTTGCAAAGAGGAAAATCACACGCATTGGAGTTGTCGGCCATTAATAATAGTTCTGTCAGATGGGCTGTCTATTTTGGTGTGTTGTTCTTGCTTTTCGCTTTTGGTGGCAATGCAACAAACTTTATCTATTTTCAATTCTGAGGTATGCGAAAGTTCATAATAAAAGGTTTGGGATTTGGCTTGGCGGTACTGCTGTTGGCGGTGCTGCTGGATGTAATGATTAGTTTTGGTTTAAATAAGACGGATTGCTATAGGTATCAGACATTTAGCGACATAATTAAGGGCGATATGAGGCAGGATGTCTTATATATGGGCAATTCCCGAGCATTCTCGCATTTTAACCCGAAAGTCATCGATTCGATTTGTGGGGTGAGTTCCTATAATTTGGGATTGGGTGGCTATCCGATTGATGTCCAAATTGCGGCATATCATTGTTATAAGGCTCATAATGGTACACCGAAACTGATTGTCCAGCAAGTGGATGCTATGACACTTCACATGGAGCGCGACATTCGTCGTCAACATGATTCTGAACGGTTTTTCCCAACGGTTTATGACCCCGCCATGAGAAAAGAGTTGAAAAAACTAGGTTATGGATTCATGGAATTGTATTGCCCAACATACCGTTATTTTGGTTACCAAAAGGTAATCAAGGATGGATTGTTGGAATTCTTGAAAGTCAAGCATTATGTTGAACGGCCTGCATACAAAGGTTTCAGCCCGGAGCGAGGCAGATGGGACGGGACAAATGCGGCTGCGATAGATTCTATTATAGGTGATTTGGACGATGAAGCGATAGCCTTATTTGAGGATTATCTTGCTGAATGTAAGAATGATGGAGTGTATGTTTTGTTGGTCAATTCACCAGTATATGCACCAACTACGAAAAAAGTGAAGAATATGGACGAGGTGAATGGTTATTTTGAAAGTGTTTCAAGAAAATTTGGTTATAAGTATCTGAATTATACCGAGAATTATGACTTATGTAATGATACACTAAATTTCTGTGTATCAGTTCATCTCAATTCTGAAGCGACAGATAAGTTTTCGGCTGATTTTGCCCATGATTTGAATTCGTTGGGATTGTTGAAATAGTTTTTTTCATAGAAGATTTGCGTCATAACCTGTATCTTTGCACCCAAAATACAACAAAAATGAAACCCCTACGCACCTTCGTAGCCATCTCCATCCCGTGCAGTACGGAATTCCCGGCTTTGGTGGAGAAACTGAAGAAAAACCTTCAGCACGAAAAGTATATCAACTATGTGAAAACCAATCAAATACACCTTACTTTGAAATTTGTTGGTGAAACTATGGGTGAGGACATTCCTGACATTATCGAGGCTTGTCGGAAGGTGGCCAAACAACATCAGCCGTTTACGATGGACTTCGACCGTACTGGATTGTTCGGTAGTAATCATTCGCCGCGTGTGCTTTGGCTCGGTATGAAAGACCAACCCCAAGCGTTGTTTGACCTCGAAGCCGATATCCTTGATGCTTTTGATGGCTTGGGCTATCTGCGTGACCGACAAAATTTCGTACCGCATCTTACTGTGTGCCGCATCAAGCAGTTGGTGGACAAGCAGTTCTTCATGCAGATTTACAACAGCATCGAGCAGAAGACTTATCTCCACGCTGATGTGAAGGAATTGGTCTATTTCCAGAGTTTTTTGCAACCCACTGGACCGTTTTACAAGGTTTTGGCGAAGATGCCCTTGGGCGCATAGCGGAAATTGGCACTAATTTTGTGGCAAAAAGCCTCGTGCATCAAAAAATGCACTACCTTTGCAATTTATTTGCGTCTATTGGAGTTATTAGGAAAAATTCAATAAAAAATGAAAAGCAAAATCACAACCGTAATGATGGTTCTCCTTGCCGCTTTCATCACGATAGGAGGCACCACCAGTTGCAAGAGCAAGAAGCGCCTCGCCAAGGAAGCGGCTGAGGCTGAGTACAAATCAAGGGTCGACCAAGCCGTGAAAGACCTGAATGCCATCCTCGACGACGAGACCCTCTGGAGCCTCGAAGAGAAGGAAGCCCGCGTGCAGACCATCAAGGACTGGAACCTGCAAAACGCCGAGGTGGACGACCTGCTTTATCAGGTGGAGAAGAAATTGGCCCGCGAGCGCGCCCAAAAGGATGAAGAGGAACGCCGCGCCGCCGAAGAACGCGAAAAAGCCAATGCCGCCGATGTGGTTCTCGGACGCAACTTCAACAGCATCGCCAATGCCAGCAGCGTCAGTCAGGCCAACCGCGTCATTAATGAGACTTTGGGCATGTTCGAGTCGCCCAATACGCCCGTGCTCATCATCATCAAGCAGAACGCCGGCTTCAACGACTACGACCGCCCGACCACCATCGAAAAGTACCTCAACTATGTGAAAGACCAGAAGAAGGCCACCGAAAAGGTACACGAAATCAAATACAACAGCAACGGAAAGATTAACGAAATAGAACTGATAAAGAAATGAAAAAGATCATTGCCACATTAGCCTTTGTCGTATGCTTTGCGGGTATCGCTTTGGCACAGGACGAACTGAGTTTTGAACGCAAGCAGGCCATCGATAGCCTTGCCTTGGAGAAGGTGAGAGACCTGAGCAAATACATCAAAATCGTCGGCTCGAAGGAAACGCCTTTCAGCGAGGCCAACCGCGTCATCGACCGCGCCGAGGAACTTTTCATGAGCGATGCCGAAATTGGTGTCTCCTCGCTCAGTTCCAACCAAATCACCTATTATCGTGTCCGCAAGTATTTCGAGCACCTGATGCGCTTGAACTACGACCGCGTCGAGATTGAATGGTACAACATCGAGTATGTCAGCGACTTGCAACGCCAGCCCGACGGCACCTACGTTGGTGTCATCACCATTTTCCAGACCTTCCGTGGCTACGACCGCGAGGGCAACATGGTCTACAAGGACACGACCAAGAAAGACATTACCGTCTATGTGAAGCGCAAGGAAACCCAAATCGGTGGCCGCACTATCGGCTTCTGGGATGTGTTGTTGGGTGATATGCGTGTCAAGGAAACGACTAATAGATGAAAATAGCCCGAAATATCATTTTTCTGGCACTGACTATCGCCTTCGTCTGGCCCGTTGCGGGTCAGACGATTGGCGATTTTAAGATGGACGAAACCGAACTCTACGCCATGACCAAGCAGATGGGCCAGTTCATGCGCCGGTTCAACTACGAAGAGGACCAGTTCGGCTACAAACTCAACCCGAAAGACCCCAACTATCGCAGCAACGAAATGCGCCGCAAGTCGCTGCCCGTGCTTTTCGACCAAGAGAAATATGGCACCCAAACAGACCTGCAACGCTATTTCATCGAGGATGTCACCAAGGGCGATTCAACCTATATGACTTTCCTCGGAGGTCGTTGGTTCTCAGAAGTTTCCACCACCTTCAAATACAACGGCAAGGAGGTCAAGGTGATGCTCTTTTTGGCCGTCGAAAAGGAAGGTTTAGGTTCCAAATGGGTGCTGACCAATGTGTATTTCTCGGAATTCAACAAACTTTTCCCGACGGGCGAAATGGCGGACAAGGAAAAGCATTTCCTGCATCCCATGAGCCATGAACTCGACTTCATGAACATCTACAAGGCCTTCCAAGACCCCGACATCATCGAGTATTACGCCTCGCAAAACTATCATCCCGATTACCTGACCCTTTTCTTTTACGAAATCAAGAGCGGCAAATTGGTGTTCCAGCACGTCGATGCGGTGAAGTTCCATGTCCTACAAATCAAGGATTGGTACTTCGAGGTGTCGTGGTTCAACCGCTCGGGCCTCAATTCCGGCTGGCTCATGTCGAATGTGGTCTACATGCCTGAAAAGGAAAAAACCAACCTCATCAAATTTTATCAACCATGAAAAAGATAACCATTCTTTCCATATTGTTGTTTGGCTTGGCCTTTGGCGGTCAGGCCCAAAAACTCTCCAAAGACGAAATCGCCAAGTATGAGAGCGAAATCAAGTCGATGCTCGCTTATTTGGAAGAAACGATGAACTTCATCGGCGACAGTGCCACTTCGGCCTCGGAAAAGGAAATCGTGTTCACCGAAAGTTGGAGCAAAATCTTCATCGATGACAAGGTGCAGGTGGAGGACGACCTCGACGTGAACCGCAAGACACCTATTAATAAGGATGTGCAGGCCTATCTGAAAGACATTGACTTTTTCTTCAAATGGGCCAACTTCAAATTCGACTTGCAAAGCATCGCCAACAACAAGCGTGACGATGGCAGCATCTTCTTCAAGGTCACCATGACGCGGCATTTGACGGGCAAAACCGTTACTGACGAGCAGGTCGACAATGTGAGGAACCGTTTCATTGAAATCAACCTCGACCGACAGAACAACAGCATAAAGATTGCCAGCATCTATACCACTAAAATCAATGAGAGTGAGGCACTTCGCAACTGGTGGAACGGCCTTTCGCAAAACTGGAAAAACCGTCTTGGCGGCGATATTTTGTTCGACAGCGGCATTCCCATGTCGGAATACAACATCAGTAGCCTCAACGATTTCACCGAATTGGACGCCAAACTGAAACTCGTCACCCAAAAACAGCGCGTCGACATCTCCGGCATCCGCGAAATCATCACATTGGACCCGCTCAGCGAACTTTCCGACCTCACCTTCTTGGATGTTTCAGGAACCTCCATTGAAGACCTGTCGCCCGTGCGCAACCTCAACAAACTGAGGGTGTTGCGTGCTAATTCCACCATGATAGAAGACATTTCGGCACTGAAATACAACATCACCCTTGAGGAACTCGAGGTGGCCAACACAGGTATTGAAGACCTGAGCGTGCTGGAATCGTTGCGCAATTTGGAGAAACTCAATATTGCCGAAACGCAAGTCAGCAGAATCAACAATTTGAAGGGTTGTCCTAACCTCGTTTCGCTCAATTTGAGCGGCACGAGCATTGCCAATTTGGGCGTTTTGCAGGATTTGACCCTTTTGAAAAGCCTCGACATCAGCAACACTGCCGTCCGCGACTTGGGTCCCATCAGCAATCTGAAGGATTTGCAAAGCCTCAACATTTCGGGCACAGCTGTTGGCAACTTGCAGGCACTGAGCGAGATGGAGAACTTGCGCGAACTCTATTGCAGCAACACCACCATCCGTGACCTTTCGCCCCTGAAAGGCAACCGCCGCCTGAACAAAATCTATTGCGACCAATCCAACATCGGTGATGCCGAGGCAAGCGAGTTCGTCAAGAGCAACCCATTCGCTTTGGTCATCTACGACACCGAAGCCCTAAGAAACTGGTGGATTGAACTGCCCATTTATTGGAAAGCCGTGTTTTCCAAGCAGATAAAAGTCGACTCGGAGCCGACCACTGAGCAGTTGCACCAAGTCATCAATCTTCAGGAACTCGACCTTTCGGGCAATACTTTCATGCAAAGCCTGATGCCCGTCAGCCGCTTGACCAACCTCCGCTCGTTGAATATCTCAAACACGGAGATTGGCTTTCTGCAACCCATCCAAGGCTTGGCCAATTTGGAATCGCTCAATATTTCGCACACCTACATCAGCGACCTCAAGCCCTTGCAGGACATGGGCAACTTGCGGTATCTCAACATCATGAACACGCCCGTCAACGACTTTTCGCCTTTGATGAACGACAACAACCTCGAAGTGATTTATGCCGACAGCACCAACATCAACCCGAGCCAAATCATTGTGTTGAAAGAGAGTCAAAGGCAGGTGCATGTCATTTATCAGACCGAAGCCCTGACGACATGGTGGAACATTCTCGACCCGATTTGGCAAGCCATTTTCCGAAACGCCATCGGCATACAAGATGAAATACCCAACGACCTTGATTTGCAGCGTATTGTGGATTTGCAGGAACTTGAAATCGGCATGGAATTCCCCATCATCAGCCTTGAGCCTTTGAAGAATTTTCTCTGGCTTGAGCGTCTGACCATCAACGGCCAAAGCGTGCGCGACATTGCACCTTTGGAGAACAAGTGGTATCTCGTCGAACTCAATGTGCAGAACAATCCTATCAGCAGCCTGAAACCCATCGAAGGCAGCACCATGCTCGAACTGCTCAACATCGAGAACACGCAAATCAGCGACCTTGGCCCGCTCTCGAAGATGAACAACCTCGTTACCCTCAATGCGAGCGGCACGGCAGTGAAGTCGCTGAAACCGCTCTCAGGCCTGCAAAAACTTGAAAACCTGTTTGTCAACAATACCGATGTCAGGAGTTTGTCGCCCATCGAGGACATCCCGACCCTGAAACAACTGAAGGTTTACAACACCAAGGTCAAGGCTCGCGCCATCGAGAAATTACAGGAAAAACGGCTCGATTTGAACATTATTTACTATTGATGGAGTTTCGTTTGCCTTGAATGTTAATATTTCGTACTTTTGCAAAATCTTTAAATCTTGAAATTAGAAATCTTGAAATTTTAAATACAGAATTATGGAAATCAGAAAATTAGAACAAATGTTTGAGGTTTTGCGCAGCAAACCCAAGAAACGTCTTGTGGCCGCTTACGCCAATGATGATCACACGATTTGTGCAGTGAATGCCGCCGTCAAGGAAGGCTTGATTGAAGCCACCCTCCTCGGCGACGAGAAAGTGATTGCCGAAGTGTGCAAGGCCGAAGGCATCGACATGGCAAACTTCAAAATCATCAACGAACCCGTCGATGTGAAAGCCGCCGCCATGGCTTGCGACCTCATCAACGCCGGCGAAGCCGACATCCTGATGAAGGGCCTGCTGCCCACCGACAAATACATGCGCGCCATCCTCAACAAGGAGCGTGGCCTCTGCCCGCCCAATGTGACCTTGGCTCACGTTGCCGTCATCGAGAACCCGAACTACCACAAGCTCTTGGTGGCCTCCGACTGCGCCATCATCCCGCTTCCCGACATCAAGCAGAAGCAGCAATTGCTCAAATATGTGACCACTGTAGCCACAAAATTGGGTGTAAGTTGCCCGAAGGTCGCCATGGTGACCGCCACCGAGCAGATGAGTGCTGGTATTCCCGCTTGCGTCGATGCCGCCATCATCGCAAAGATGGCTGAGCGCGGCCAAATCAAGGGCTGCATGGTGGAAGGCCCGATTAGCCTCGACCTTGCCTTGGATGCCGAAACCGCTGCCATCAAGGGCATGAAGAACCCCGTGGCCGGCGACGCCGACTGCCTCGTGTTCCCCAACCTCGAAGCCTCCAACGTGTTCTACAAGTGCTGCACCAAGTTCGACAAGAGCGAAGTGGGTGCCATGCTGATGGGTGCCAAGGTGCCTTGCGTGCTCAGTTCGCGCGGCGACACATCGAAGACGAAACTCTATTCCATTGCTTTGGCCGCAATGATAGCGTAACCAATTAAAAATACATCATTATGGCATACAAAATCTTAACGATAAACCCCGGTTCCACCTCGACGAAAATTGCGGTGTTTGAAGGCGAAGAGCAAGTCTTCAAGAAGAACCTGAAGCACACCACCGAAGAAGTCTCGAAATACGAGCACATCGCCGACCAGAAGCCTTTCCGCACCGAAGCCATCAAACGTGAGCTGAAAGAGGCTGGCATCGACTTGAGCGAAATGTCTTGTGTCGTGGGTCGTGGCGGCTTGCTTCGTCCCCTCGTTTCGGGTGTCTACGAAGTGAACGAACTCATGATCAAAGACCTTAACGAAGGCTACAACGGCGAACACGCCTCCAATCTCGGCGGCCTGATTGCCAACGACATTGCTAAGGAAATCGGTGTGAAGGCCTACATCGCCGACCCCGTCGTGGTCGATGAAATGGACGAAGTGGCGCGTTATTCAGGTCACCCGCTGTTCCCGCGTATCTCCATCTTCCATGCCTTGAACCAGAAGATCATCGCCCGTCAACTGGCGAAAGACCTCGGCAGAAAATACGAGGACATGAACATCATTGCCATCCACTTGGGCGGCGGTATCAGCGTGAGCGCACACAAGAAAGGCCGTGTGGTTGATACCAACAACGCCTTGAACGGTGACGGACCCTTCACGCCTGAACGCGCTGGTAGCCTGCCGGCGGGATTCCTCGTCGATGCCTGCTTCAGCGGCAAATACACCAAGAAGGAAATCGGACAGATGCTGAAAGGCAAGGGCGGCTTCGTCGCCTACCTCGGCACCAACGATGCCCTTGAGGTTGAAAATGTCGTGAAGGCTGGCAACAAGGAGTGGGAAAAGGTCTACAAAGCCATGGCCTATCAAGTGGCCAAGGAAGTGGGCGGTCTCGCAGCTTCGGCCATGAGCATGGACGTTGATGCCATCTTCCTTACAGGCGGCATGGCCTATGATAAAGGCTTTTGCAACCTCGTGAAGTCGCATGTGGAGAAAATCGCTCCCGTGTATGTCTATCCTGGTGAGGACGAGATGAAGGCTTTGGCTCTCAATGGCTTGCGCGTCCTTGACGGTGAGGAGGCTCCGAAAGTTTATCAAGCCTAATTAAACCTAACAAGAGGAATGTAGGGCTGTCACACCGTGGAAGCCGCAGGATAAAACCAGTTGCGGCTGCCATAGTATGACAGCCCTACATCTATTAATTCCCCGCACAAGCCGCCGTAGCCGCACTAATCGTGATTCTAGGAATGTTTTCCAATTGGTGCGCACACGATTCCAAGGTGGCGCCAGTGGTCAAAACGTCGTCGATTAGAAGAACATGTTTCTCTTCAAGTTCTTCGGGGAAACGCACCTCGAAAATGTCCTTCACGTTTTTGTGACGCTCATCGGCTGATTTCTTTGTTTGCGTGGTTGTGTACACCGCTCTGATGAGATATTTGTCGCCAATCGGGATGCCCGTCACTTCATTAATGCCTTGCGCAATCAATAGGCTTTGGTTGTAGCCGCGTTGTTTTTCGCGTCGGGGATGGAGCGGCACGGGAATCAGGTAGTCAATGCCTTGAAACAGAGGCGCATCTTTGATGGTTTTGCCTAATTCTTGGCCGAGGAAAATGCCCGCTTCCGGGTTGTCTTGGTACTTCAATTCGTGGATGATGTGCTGCACTCGGCCCGACTTGGCGAAGAAGAAACAGGCCGTAACCGCATGGAAATTCACCCTTCCGTAAAAGGTTTGCGCCAAAGGGTTGTCGGCATGGAGTTCGTAGCCTGTCTTGGGCAAAAGGTAACGGCATTTCAGGCACACGTTTTCCTCGTTTCTGAGCAGCGGTTGGCCGCAGGCAGCACAAACGCGCGGATAGAACAAGTCGATGATACAATGAAGCCAGTCGAGGAAGGTCATGGTGCAACGTTTTTATTGTCCCAAACGGATGTATTTTCTTCGCGGAACCATAGGCTTCACTTTCCCCACCTTGCTTATTGTGTCGAGTTCTTGCTTGATTTTTCTGGCATCGGCGGCCTCGTCGAGTTCATACATCTTGTAGTCGATGGCGAAGTCGAGCGAGTCGGGGAGGAGTTCGTCGGTGCGGCCTTGCTCGCGCAGCACTTCGTTATACATGCGTCGGTTGCGGAGCAGTGTGGCCTGTCGGCGTGCCGACTTGTTGTATTTGTCGTAGAGGTATTGTATCGGGCTTGCGGTGATGGATACCATGCCGTTGCCAACAGGGGTGCGGCTCAGCCAAAGTTCGTCGAGGTCTTCATAAACCCGTTTTATCTCGTCGGGCGTTTCCACACTCGGCATGGTGATGAGCATTTCCTTGAAACTCTCGTAGTTGCTGAAAGGCAGCACGGTCACCTCGCGGAGGGTGATGGTTTCGGGATAAAGCCGGATGACGAGCGTGTCGGCGGAGGTGAGTGAGGGGTCGATGGCGACGAGGCGGCGAGTGTAGCCGATGCAACTCACCCAAAGCGTGTCGGTTTGTCGGGCTTGGATGTGGAACTTGCCCTGCTGGTTAGTGATGGTGCCGCAATGTGCCATTTTGCTGATTACATGCGTGTTGCGGATAGGATGAAGGCTGTCGGCAGTGACCACATAGCCGTAGAAGTCTATGCGCTTGCGCTTCGGTTCGTCCTCGCTTTGGGCGAAAGTGGTGGCGAAGCACAACATCAGGGCCGATATGACAAGAAGGCGTTTCAATTCTTGGGGTTTTGGACGGCTAAGATACAACAAATTGCAAACGATGAATTGTTTTTTTTATTTTTGCAGGGAAAAATTCTTTCGGAACATGAAAGCAAAGGCTTTTGCCATAGGATTATTCTTGATATCAGAAACTATTGCAACATAGAACAAAAAAACATACCTTTGCAGCGGGTTGAAAGGACTGCCCAAACGGGACTTCGGCATCCTGACAACCAGAAAACAAGGAAACCAAGTATAATTAGAAGTCCCCTGTAAAAATCACAAAGCCATGAAAAAGCCACTCCTACTATTACTTGCCTTTGCGCTGGCTTCGCTTTTTGCCCAAGCCCAAGACTACTCTTGCGATTCGCTTTTGTTGTATGTCAAGCGCCCTGCCGAGGTGAGTGGTTTCAAGTTCTATCTTTCTTTCTCCACAAAGACAAGCGACGGAAACATCATCACCTGCATCCCAACGACATCTGCCTCTCTCTGCGGCGACTGGCTTTATAAGATAGACCCACAAACAGCTTCCGTCATCGATTCGGTGTTTGTCCAATCCGACAAAAGATATGTCGATAACACCAAGGAGTTGCTATTGACGGAGGCTCCCAATGGCAATGGCCTTATCCTCGCCAGACTCATTTACAAGGATGGCATCCAGTCGTTGTTGCGTATCAGCCATATCGACAACGACTTGAATGTGCAGCCCCATTCAGAGGCGGTGAAAGTGGTATTGGCAGATTTCATTGTAGACGAATTGCTGGGTATCTTACTGGAAGGCGACCAAATCGTATTGTCGTATCTGATGGACAAGCGCACGCCCGTTTTGATGCGCGTTGGACTTGACGGTTCATTCCATGAATACAGGAATTACAACAATCTGTTCCAATTCCAGTTTGTCAAGCACGGTTTTGCCCTTTACAATGAAACGCCTCGCGAATACGCCATATTTGATTGGGATGTTTGCGAAAACGACACTTGTCTGGTCTATCATGTGTTTGACTCGCTTTTGGCACCCAAGGAAACCTTCGTGATGAACCACCACGAGTTTGGGTTTGACATCTATCCTGTTGGTCCTTGGCCATCGTATATATCGCTGACATTCCGCCCGATTCACATTCTTCCTTTGGATGACAACACTTTCGTTGAGGCCATTCAATACAAGCGTCTTAACCTCGTCAGGAGTGGAGCCTGCTTGTTGAAGTATGACATGACCACTCATGAATGTGTGGCCAATGCCCAGTTTGAGTCATGGCCTATCTATTTGAACCCTAGTAAGATGGGTTATCCCATTGGGATGGTCAAGTCGATGGACGGTAACATCTATTTCGCTTACCGCACCAACAATAACATAAGCGGTCAAGGTGGCCAAGGGAGGGCTTGGATAGGCATTGCCAAAGTGGATAGCGACTTGAACATCCTTTGGCAGCGATATGTCTTGGGGGGATGGTCGAGTTCTGACGTGTTCGTTCATTACTATTGCAATGCCGACGCGACGGCAGACGGCTTTGTGGTTACGGGTAAAGCCCTGAAGACGGGAGAAACCCTCAATTATTTCTACTATTTCGTCCACGACGATGGACTTGTTGGCACCTCTGAAGCCGAAGCCTTCATCCGCCCCTATATGTTCTACCCTAACCCCGCCCAAACCGAACTCCACCTGCAATACTCGCCCGACGTAACACCCAAGCAAATCGAACTCTACGACCTGCAAGGCCGCTTGGTGCAAACACAAAGCAAGAATCTGGAAAGCCTCAATATGGCAGGCCTGCCCACAGGCACTTATATGATGCGCGTCATGTTGGAGGGCGGCAACGTGTTTTCGGATAAGGTGGTGAAGGAATAATCTACCCCTTCAAAATCATCTTTTCCAGTCGATTATACCAATCCTCGCCAAACTTGCGCACCATCGGGGCTTTGAGGAATTTCCACAATGGGATGCCTTCGTGTTCGCCTTTGCGCTTGGCGGGCACACAAACGCTCCATTCGTGGTAGAGGATATGCGTGAAGCCGTCTTTCTCCACCAATCGGATAGGATAGAGGTGGCATGAAATGGGTTTCCAGAAGTCGCATTTGCCTTCAAGATAGGCCTTTTCTATGGCGCAGAGGGCCGTGCCGTTCTCGTGGAAGTAGACGAAAGCACATTCCTCGCCGTTCACCAAAGGCGTGACGAGTTCGCCCGTTTCGTCGTAATCGTAGACATCGTTGTCTTCCACCACTTTGATGCCTTCGGGGCGCATATAGGGTTTGATGGCTTCAAGGTTGTCTTCAATTTGCTCAATTTCAGAGGCTTCCAATGGTGCGCCCGCATCGCCAGCCACACAGCACCAACCTTTGCAGCGCGGCAGGCAGCAGCAGAATTGGGCGTTCAGGAATTCGTTTGTAACAACTACATTATCAAGTATTATCATGCTTGCAAAGGTAAAGGTTTTTTATTTAGGGCTGATAAAATTAGGTATATATTGTTGTAAAATAATCAATACTTTTTATCGTTATGGTTTTGAACAACAAACAAGCATGATGAAGCGATTTTTCGTAAAATACTGGTGGATTTTTCCTATCATAAACTTAGTCTGTTTGTTATTGATAACACCTTCTCTGAACTATGATTTATGGAGATTGGCTTCTTCTTTTATCATTGTCTTCATCTTATTAATGGTTATTCAGGGGATAATACTAATCCTTTGCCTATGTGAGAAAAAATGGTGGCGAGCCGTAGGTTCTGTATTCGGTGGTGTGGTTTGTTTTGTTGTGTTTTCATTTGTTTCTTTTGTTTACTTAATCCATGCCGGTTCTCAACCAGATCTTTTTGGGAAAGAACATCCAATTCCAGCAGATATGAAATGCGAAGAACCATTAGGGGTTAACTATATAAATACAGGTGATACAATGAGTTTTAGTTGGGATAATTTTAAACCCGTTGAGCCTATTGTTGATAGTCTTTCGAAAGATAGTTATTTGCAAATATGGAAAGATTTTCAAGGGGGGATGTATCTTTATAGTTTTTACTATCCAGCATTACCTGATGGAAAGGTGTTTTTGCGCTGTTTTGAGGCGACCGAAAACATCGAATTGTCGGCCTTTCGGTTACGAGCAGCATCATCTGTGGAAATGAAAAACCATACTGGGTTTGGTGCGATAGCAAACAAACAAAAGTTTATGATTTATGAAGGAGATTGGGAAGATTACTATGCCGCTCGTATCGAAGTATGGCACAAAAATGCGAGAACTGGAGAAGAAACCAAACTATTGGAAAAGATTTATCGCGTTGAAGGTTGGATGAGATAAGAAAAAAGACTAATTTTGCAGCGAATTTATATTTGGATTGCTTTGCACCTCAAAATGGCGCGAAGCGACAAAAGAATCTTGAAATTTCAATCTTTAAATCATTAAATTAAATAGTAATGGCATTTAACCTCAGAAACAGAAACTTCCTGAAGTTGTTGGACTTCACTCCGGAAGAAATCAAGTTCTTCCTGAAACTTGCCGCCGACCTGAAGGCCGCCAAGTATGCAGGCACCGAACAACCCAAACTGACGGGCAAGAACATCGCCCTGATCTTCGAAAAGACCTCGACCCGCACCCGCTGCGCGTTTGAAGTCGCCGCCAAGGACCAAGGCGCTCACGTCACCTACCTCGGCCCCACTGGCTCACAAATCGGCATCAAGGAATCGATGGCTGACACCGCCCGCGTGTTGGGTCGCATGTTCGACGGCATTGAGTACCGTGGCTTCGGTCAGGACATCGTTGAAGAACTGGCCAAATACGCCGGTGTGCCGGTGTGGAACGGCTTGACCAACGAGTTCCACCCCACCCAAATCCTCGCCGACTTCCTCACCATGCAGGAACACAGCGACAAACCCCTCAATCAAGTGACCTTTGCCTACTGCGGCGACGCCCGTTTCAACATGGGCAACTCACTGATGGTTGGCGGTGCCAAGATGGGTATGGACGTGCGCATCGTGGCTCCCAAGGAACTGCAACCTAACCAAGACCTTATCAACACCTGCAAGGAAATCGCCAAGGAAACGGGTGCCACTGTGACCGTGACCGACAATGTGGCTGAGGGTGTCAAGGGCTGCGACTTCATCTATACCGACGTTTGGGTATCGATGGGCGAACCCGCCGAGGTCTGGAAACAGCGCATCGACCTGCTTATGCCTTACCAAGTGAACAAGCAGATGATGGAAATGACTGGCAACCCGAACTGCAAGTTCATGCACTGCCTGCCGGCTTACCACAACCTTGAAACCAAGGTGGGCCGCGACGTTCACGAGCAATTCGGCTTGGACGGCATCGAGGTCACCGAAGAGGTGTTCGAAGGTAAGAACAGCATCGTCTTCGACGAGGCCGAGAACCGTATGCACACCATCAAGGCCGTCATGGTGGCCACGCTGGGCGACTAATCACAAGTCCAAAAGCATCAAAAAAAGAAAGGAACCCCGAATTTCGGGGTTCCTTTCGTGTTTTAAGGCAAAGCCTATGGCCATCAATGGTTGACAACCACGCGCTGGTTGCTCACCGTGCCGTCACTTTGGCGGATGTTGAAGAAATAGGTGCCGTTGCGGTATTGGCTCAGGTTCACGTTGAGGATCATGCTGTTGGCGGGGATGGTCTCCACCAAGGCTCCCATCATATTGTAAACCATCACGCTCTCAATGCCTTGTGCTGACTCAATGCGCACTTGGTTGTTGGCGGGGTTAGGATAAACCTTGGCCGTCGATGAAATCTCGGAGATGCTCAGCAGTTCGCCGTCAACGGTAACAAAATAAACCACTTCTCCACCATTGGATTCCACCTTAACAGCAGTTTCTGCGATGCTTCTGCCGACATGCAGGTTGGGGATAATGCTGAAATGGAATTCTTCTGCTTCATTTATCGTATAAGGCAGCGTGTTTGCAGGTTGAATAAGTAAATACTCCGCGCCCACGGGATTGGCTTCCGTAATGGCTGTAATTTCGATAGGTGTATGCGAAGCGAAATTGCCATTGGTCACATAAAGATTGGCTTCGGGTTCAGCGACCGTCAACTCAACGTAAGGCGAGCCGGGGATATACAATCCCATGTCTTGCAAATTGCTTGACACGCTGGCCAGCACCTTCACCGAGCTCATGTCGTTAGGATACTTGGCAACCACACCTGCAACATAGAACACACCGGGTTCACCCTCAAACGAATACTCGGTTTCGGTGGTGTTTTCGGCCACCAAAACATTGTTGACATACACATCATATCCGATGGGATTGCCATTGGCGGGGGCATCCCAAGAAGCGGCTAACAAACCTCTTGGACCAGCAACTTCGGTCAAAGTCAGGTTCTCGACAGGATAAGGATGCACATCGGTATATTCATAGGCGAAGTGGCTGTTAAACATTTCCTTGGTGGCGTAGTTCTGCACCCAGATGGAGACTTCGAGGTCGCTCATTTCCTCAACATGGGTTCCCGACATGTCTTGGGTGAACTCCAAGTGTTGGTTTTCGGTGGCGGTAAAGCTGACAGTGGTGCCTTGTGCATCAGGCAACATCTTCATGAAGACATGGTGGAACGAAGTCTCACCGTTGCCGCCCACATTGTTGTGGGTTTCCTTTTCGTTCACGGAAACGAACACGCGGGCATCGGCATCAATGTAAGGCATAATGTCGGCCTTGACGGTGATGACGTTGCCTTCCATCGAGAAGGAGCCTCTGATGTCCATGAAAGCGGTTCTTTCGGCGTGTTGGTCGAAAACGCCTTGCTGGATGGCAGCATAGCCTTGGTCTTCACCATCGAGGAAGCATTGCGGAACGGCGCTCACACCGTAATAGGTGCGGCGTGTGCCACCTTCTTCGGTATAGTACGGGTCGCCGTTGCCAGGCCAGTTCATCTGGTACTTGGTGTAGGTGAAGCGACCAGCGTTGTTGTTGCAGAAGGTCAGCATGGCCGTGTTGACGCTCACGCAGGGGCCGCAGGTCGATGATGAGAAGTGCTCGATCATCGGGATTCTTTCGGCGGCACCGATGGCCACGGAAACGGCCTTTTCGTAAGTGTTGTTGTCAAGCACATCGTCTTGCTGTCCGTTGACCAAGTTGAGGCTGTAGGCCACATTGTAACTGCCGGGGCTGAGATTGGTCGTGGTGTTGAAATTCAAGGTTTCGGTGCCCAACGAAGGGATGTTGACCGAGAAGGTTTCAGTGACGGGCGACATGCCTTCAATCGTGTAAGAGGCTTCGACAGAAGTCACGGTGGTGGAGCCGAAGTTGAACACCTTAATGCCCAATGCGGCCTCGCCGCTGCCGATGAAGTCGGGAAGCGTGACCGAGGAAATGCTGAGGTCGAGGTTTTCGAGCGTGAAGACCATGATGTCGTCGAAGAACCAGTCGTTGATGTTGTAGCTGCTTCCGTTGAAGAAGATGCAGAACTGCACGTTGGCCTGACCCATGTCGGGGGTGTTGATTTCTTGGCTCACCGTCCATGAGTTGCTGGTGTTGTAGCCTTGGCTCCAGGCTTCGTTCCAAGTGGTGCCGCCATCCGAAGTGGTAGCGATACCGATGGTGTTGCTGCCCGAGTAGTTGTCCAAAGCGTGCTTGAACGAGAACACGACGCTGTTGATGCCAGTCAGGTTAACGGCGGGCGACACGAGGCGGGTCATGCCGTTGAATTGCGGACTCCAAGCGAGGTGCATTTCATTGGCTTCACCACCAGCATTGTTGGTAGCCGAAACCGACCAGTTGTTGGGTTGTGCGCTGATGGACCAGCCAGTGGGCATGGTGGCACCATCGAAGGATTCTTGCAGCAAAACCGCGCGGTTTTGCGCCATCGTTGCCGTCGCAAAAAGGAGGGCAAACGCAAACAGTAAGGTTTTCTTCATAGTGATAAGAATTTAAATGATTAGATAAAATTGATTTTACGGTGCAAAAATAATAATAGTTATCAATATTGGATGATTCTAACCCAACTTTTGTCAAAATGAATGGTATCCAATATGTTTTCTTTGGTCAACAGAGGTGGTTGTTGGATTTCAAATCTGACAGCATTTTCAGGGACTTTTGTATGTATGGTGAATTGCGAGCCATGAGGTTGCCATGTGAAGCAAACCTCGTTTGTTTCAAGGCTTTTCCCTATCAAATTCCCGTTTGCATTGACTTCCCAATAATAATCGTTGGTACGATAACGATGGTTTTCCTCCTCGAATAAGCAATAACTCAACAAATCATTGCTGCGAACCAATACGGATGTCCTGACGGTACTATAGTTGTCTTGGGCAATGTTTACCCTTTCGTTCCAAATGCCAAGAACGGCTCTTCCTGTTTTTTGAATATCGTCGTGCGGGTCGGTTATTCCGTAAGAATAATCAGGTGAACATCTGCCGCTAATCAATCGTACGTTTCTGCAATTGAAAGGAGTAGGGTTTTTCACGGTTTTCATCGACCAGGCCATTTTTTCGAGAACGACATCCGCAATGCCTATCGGTGAATCCAAATGTTTTCCTCCTATGGCATCAGAAAAAGCATCTCCCCAATCTGTCCCCGTAATGTCTTTTCTCCCAATGTATAGCAAATAGACGAAATAACTTCCTATTTTCACTATAAGGTCATCTGGTAACTCATTGAGCGGATAGGGTTCATGATTATGTAATTTGCTGGAATCTCTAAGTTTAGGTCTTTGCATATCGGATATAGTTTTAACGATTCGTCAATTTTTCTTGCAACCGCTCTAATCATGGGTACGGCTACGGCATTTCCCGTTTGCCTTCTCACGTCTTGGTTTGATCCAACAATCTTATATGTATCAGGGAATCCCTGAAAGCGAAGCAATTCGCGGGAAGAAGGCCTTCTTATTCCATTGATTAATTGGTAATTGTAAGAAGCACCAGTTCTTAAGGCACATGAATGGTCAAGAATGGAGATGTTTCCGGATTTGTTTTCATGCCATACCGAAGGATAAAAAACTTCTTTTCCGACGGTTTTTTCTTTTCTCTTGTTTACAATGGTTTCTGAAGCAAACAAGGATTTGTCTACAAGGTCGTCGTCTTCCAAAATATCAGACAGATGATACTTGGCTTTCTTGAAATTGAAGTTGAACGAAAAGCATTTTCTTTCGTCCGTGAAGCCGACAATGATAACACGTTCTCTTTTTTGGGGAAGACCAAAATCCAGAGCATTCAACACTTTCCATTTTACATAATACCCCAATGATTCCAACTTTTGTAGAATCACTTTGAATGTACGGCCGTTATCATGTGTCGTCAATTGCTTTACATTTTCCAATAGCACAACTTCAGGATGATGATAATCCAGTATTCTTTCTATTTCGAAAAACATGGTTCCTCTTGTGTCGGCAAATCCTTGCATCTTGCCCATGATGCTGAAAGCCTGACAGGGGAAGCCTCCCAAAAGAATATTGTGTCGAGGTATGTCCGATGCAGCAATTTTGGTGATGTCGCCACTTGGTCTTTCGCCAAAATTCGCTTCGTAGGTATCGCACGCCGCTTTGTCCCACTCGGATGAAAACACGCATTTGTACCCCAATTCATCAAATGGAATCCTAATCCCTCCAATTCCCGCGAACAAATCTATGAACCGAATCGTTTCCATTTTTCAACTAAATTTCTGCAAAAATAATCATTTTTCTTATACGACAAGCAACACCCCAAAAACCAAAACCAATAAAAACGAATGTTTAACCTGCCGCCCCAAAAAAGGGTCAAGGAGTTCGGGTTTTGTGGTTTTTATGGCTTTCAAATCCTTGAAAAACAATAGGAAAAGCAGCAAAAACATGTAGGAATAAACGGGAGCGTGTTTCAAAACAAGGTAAACCGTCAGGCAAAGGAACGCCCCAACGATGAGCAGGCAATGGTAAATGAAAGCCTTTTTCTGCCCCAATTTCACCACGAGGCTGTTTTTGCCCGAGGCTTTGTCGTTCTCATAGTCGCGCATGTTGTTAATGTTTAGCACGGCGTTAGAGAGGAATCCCATGGCCGTTGCCGGAAGAAAGACGCTGAAATCGAACCTAGGAGCAGACAAATAATAGGTACCTGCCACGGCTGCCCAACCAAAAAAGAGGAAGCAGAACAGGTCGCCCAGGCCGCGATAGCCGTATGGACGTTTGCCCAAGGTGTAAAGCAAGGCTGCCAAAATAGCCCCTATGCCAAGGGCAATAAAGAACGACAGCACAAACAAAAAGCGATAATGAGGCACTACAGCTACTTGGGCAACGTGATACACAAAAAGCAACAAGAAACCAGACAACAAGCATAATCCACTCACTATGACTAACGCCCATTTCATTTCCTTCTCCGTGATGGCACCACTCTGCATCTCGCGTTGCGGACCAACGCGCTTCGCGTTGTCAGTGCCTTTCTTGAAGTCGCCGTAGTCGTTGGCGAGGTTGGAGAGAATTTGAAGCAACACGGCTGTGATAGCAGCGAAAAGGATGGGGAAAGGATAAAAAAACTCCCCGTTGATGGCCAGGCGAGCTGCCAAAAAACCGCCCAACAGCACTCCCGAAAAAGAGAGCAGCACCGTCCTCGGACGGGCTGCCCTTATCCATGTTTTTAAATTTGCCATAGTTTTATTTTTTCACAACCTGGGCCCCAATTCCTTATGAACTTCATGAATTGCACCTATAGTATGCGTAGTTCTTTAAGGCTTCAATATCTATCATAACATGTTGTGTATTATTCCGACATAAGTCGGGTAGCAACGGCAAGCGGTTGCGAGCCGTTGCCTCCCAACATTAATAATGAGGTTTTGATAGTTTTGTCGGTTTTGTGACAAAGAACTATCTCCTGCGGCCTCCACCACCACGGCGGCGCGGGGCATAATAATCATCGTCATAGCGGCTGGCACCACGGCGACCTCTGCCTGAATCCCTCGAAGACGAGCCTCTCGATGAGCCTCCTCTTGAACTGCCTCCTCTCGACGAACCACCTTTAGAACCGCCACGGCTGCTGCCGAAGCCCCGTTCGGCGTTGCGCTCCTTGCGGCTTGGGCGGTCGTCATCGTCAATGAAAACGTCGATGTCGTCCAAATGGTCTTTCCAGTCGGGGTCGAGCCACTCGCGGCCATCGCGGGAGCGTTCCGACTTGTAGAAGGGTTTGTCGTCGTCGAAGTCCTTCTTTTTCTTCGATTTCTTCTCGAAGAAGTCATCGTCGCGGCGGTCGCGTTTCTCGCGGCGTTCACCACCACGGAAGTCGTCGCGGTCGCGGCGTTCCTTGCGCTCGCTGCTGCCTTTCTTGCGGTCGGGTTGTTCCTTGGCTACCTCCACAACGATGCCACGCGGGTTGTTGCGCGGGTCGGCGAAACTTTCCAGAATCATCGGGACGAAACTCTCCTCCACGTCCACGTATGAATAATCGCCATAAAGGTCGATGCGGCCAATCGGGATGTTCTTCGAGCGGGTCACGTCGTTGATTTTGCCGATAATCTTTTGCGGCAGGATGTGGTCGTTTTTGCCCATGCCGAAATAGAGGCGTTTCATGGTTTCGTCCTGATGGTCGCGTTCCTTCTTGCGTTCCTTGCGGTCTTTCTTCTCTTCTTTATCGCTGACATTCAGGTCGATAGCGTCCTTGTAATAGTCCAAGAAACGGTTGAAGTTGAGGGCCACCATGCGGGTGATGAGCTCCTCGCGGCTCATCCACTCCAACTTGCGGAGGATGACGGGCAAATAGTCGTCGATGTCCTCACGGTTGATGTCGACATGCTCGATGCGGTCGATGTGGTTGAAAAGTTGCTTCTCGCACACTTCCTTGCCGGTAGGAATCATGGCCTTCTCGAAAGGTCTGCCCACGATTTTTTCAATCCTCTTAATCTTGCTCTTTTCGCGCAAATTGATGAGGCTGAGGCAGATACCCCGCTTATCGGCACGACCTGTACGACCGCTGCGGTGAACGTAGGTCTCGATGTCGTCGGGCAGGTTATAATTAATAATGTGCGTCAGTTCCTTCACGTCGATGCCACGGGCGGCCACGTCGGTAGCCACCAACAGTTGCAGGCTGCGTTTGCGGAAATGGTCCATCACATTGTCGCGCATTGCTTGGGAAAGGTCGCCATGCAGTGCAGCGGCGTTGTAGCCGTCCTGAATCAGGTTGTCGGCAATCTCCTGCGTTTCTAACTTGGTGCGGCAAAAGATGATGCCGTAGATGGCAGGCGTGTAGTCGATGATGCGCTTCAGCACCATATAACGGTCCTTGGCGGCCATCATGTAATAGATGTGGTCGACGTTGGCGGTGCCGGAGTTGCGCTCGCCCACGGCCACCTTCACGGGGTCGGTCATGTACTTGTTGAGGATGGCTTCCACCTCTTTCGGCATGGTGGCCGAGAAGAGCATGGTGTGGCGTCCTTCCTTGGGCATGTACTCGAGGATGTCGTCGACCTCCTCTTGGAAGCCCATGTTGAGCATTTCGTCGGCCTCGTCGAGAATCATCGTCTTCACGTTGCTGAAATCCACGCGGTTGCGGCGAATCATATCGCGCAAGCGGCCTGGCGTGGCCACGATAATCTGCGGCTTCTTGGCCAAATCTTTGAATTGTACTTCGATGCTGGCGCCGCCGTAAACGGGCACAATCAGGATTTCTGGAATGTACTTGGCATAGTTGCGCAAGTCGCGGGTAATCTGCATACAAAGTTCGCGCGTCGGACAAAGAATCAACGCTTGGACGCATCGCTGCGTTTCGTCAATCTTGTTCAACAGCGGCAAACCAAAAGCGGCAGTCTTACCTGTTCCCGTCTGTGCAAGGCCCACAAAGTCAACATCTTTCTCCAAGAGTACAGGAATCGTCTTCTCCTGTATCGGCATAGGATTCTCAAACCCCAACTCCTTTATAGCCTTCAACAGAGCGGGATTCAATCCAAAATCGGTAAATTGTGACATGAAATAAATAATTGAATAGTAGTATAAATTGGGCTGCAAAAGTAGTAATAATTAGTCAATTAGGGCACATTAATTTTCTTTTTGGCCAAAAAATGGCTCTTTTTCGGCGGTTTTCACTACTTTTGCCCCTCAAAATGACACGTCACACATTCATCATATCGGTTTTGCTACTCATTTCGGCCTCGTTTTTCTCATGCGGGAGGTTTGGTCGGAAAGAAGTCGTCGTGATTAATACCGACAGCATTTTCTTCGATTTGGGCAAGATACAGGTGGCCCAACGCACACGGATGGCCAACAAGGTTTTCAACAACATGTTTCGCAACGGCTTGAACGGCGTAGTGCTGTATGCCGAACAGGGCCAAGTCATTTACGAAAAGGCCAATGGCTGGCGCGACCTCAGCAAACGGCACAAGGATTCGCTTCGCATCGACGACGCTTTCCAACTTTCCTCCGATTCGAAGATGTTCACCGCCGAGGCTGTCATGCTTTTGAAGGCCGAGGGCAAATTGGATTATGACGACGACGTGAGGAAATACATCCCCGAATTGCCATACGAAGGCATTACGATTCGGCACTTGCTCAACCACCGCTCGGGCTTGCCGCGCTACGATGCGATGGCCGACAAGCATTGGCCCGACCGCCGCAAGCCGTTCTCCAACGAGGCGATGATCAAGATGATGGCCGAAAAAACGCCCGAGCTTTACAATGCTCCTGATATTGTTTTTTTCTATAACAATGTGAACTATGCGCTGTTAGGCTCTGTGGTGGAACGGGTGAGCCGCCAGCCTTTCGAGGACTTCATGCGTGAGCGGATTTTCGAGCCGTTGGGCATGACGCACTCCTTTATCTACTCTATGCGTGGCGACACGGCGGTTTCAATCTATATGCCTGTTGAGGTGCATGGCCACGATATGTACAAAAGAGGTCCTGTGAAGGCGCAAAACGACTACCTGAACGGCGTGATGGGCGACAAAATCATGTTCTCGACCGTGGAAGACCTCTACAAGTTCAATCTTGCCTTGGACAACCATCTGCTGCTGCCCGACAGCCTCCAGGCCGAGGCTTTCAAGCCGGGCTCGCCTAAGTGGAAAAACAATGAAAACTATGGTTTCGGCTGGCGCATGAGCAAGGAACACCCCGACGCTTATTTCCATTTCGGCTGGTGGAAGGGCTACCGTAGCCTCGTCATCCGCGACGCGAAGCACCGCCGTTTCCTCGCCATCCTGACCAACACCACACAATTGATTCCCGTGGATGAAACATTTGGATTTGTGGAGGATACTACTGTGATGCTGCCTGAGGCGGAAGAAGTGAAAAATCATATAAAATGAACTGGAGTATTTGAAAAAAAAGTAATTTTGCAAAAAATTGGATTACAGATGAAAACGGTCCGGTTCATAGATTTGTTTTCGGGAATCGGAGGAATCCGACAAGGCTTTGAAATGGCTTTTCAAAAACTCGGATTCCAAACCGAATGTGTTTTTACATCTGAAATTAAACCTCACGCAATCAAAGTGTTGAATGCCAATTACCCTAACGAGATTGTGTCGGGAGATATTACGGCGATTAGTGCTAAAGAGATACCTGACTTTGATTTTTTGCTTGCTGGATTTCCTTGTCAAGCGTTTTCTTTCGCTGGTAGAAGACTTGGATTCCAAGATACTCGAGGAACGCTTTTTTTTGAAGTTGAGCGAATAATAAAAGAAAAACAACCATGGGGGTTTATTCTTGAAAATGTGGAAGGTTTAGTTACCCACGATCGTGAATTTCCTAACGATCCTATTGGAAGAACGCTTACAGTTATTCTTTCAAAACTGGACGAATTGGGCTATCGTGTCACTTGGCGGATACTCAATTCCAAAGATTTTGGATTGGCTCAAGAAAGAAAACGTATTTATATAGTTGGTTCCAAAACGGGAAAGATTTCATTGGATTCATTCAAGCCTAAACAATCTGTTCTTGGCGATATATTACAACAAGGCCAACCGACCATTCAAACACCATTCATAGAGCTGTTGATGTCACATTTCAGCCCTGAACAACTATATGGAAAGTCTATTAAAGATAAACGAGGAGGTTCTGATAATATACATAGTTGGGATATTGAAATGAAAGGCCCCGTGACAAAAGAACAAAAGCAACTGCTTGATTCTATTGCTCTTGAACGAAGAAAGAAATAATGGGCAGAACGACATGGTATTGAATGGATGGATGGAATGCCTTTGACGGAAGAGATGATTGCTGAGTTTTATCCAAATGAAAGTCTTCACGAAATGTTGGAAGATTTGGTAAAGAAGGGCTATTTGAAAAAAGAACACCCCAAAGCACTCATTACAGAACATACTATTTTTGGTGATAGACAGATTCGACAACAAGATCCTACAAAGAAAGAAGGTTATAACATCGTTGCAGGAAAACTGAGTTTTGAAGTCAACAAGATATTAGACCCCAACGGATTAGCCCCTACTTTGGTTGCTATGGATATGAAGAAAATCTTTGTGGTTGATAATGGAGGCTTGCGGCCTTTGACTTTAAGGGAAGGCTTACGCTTATTCGGCTATCCCGAAGATATTAAGTTTCCTGTCAGTCAAGATGAAGGGTTTGATTTGTTGGGAAACACCGTGGCGGTTCCTGTAATTGCAGCGGTGGCTGAAAGATTAGCAGAAAAATACAACATCAACACAATTCCAAATTATGAAGTTATCAGCACAGCAAGTATTCAACAAGCTTATGCTTGAAGACAAAATTCTTGAAGAAGAGGGGCAAATTAAGTTTCATTTCGCTAATGTTGACTATTGCTGTCCGCTAAAAGTTAAAGAGTAGTAGATGAGGGGTTCGGAAAGCCAATAAATAGGCGATGTGGAAGGTTGCTTGGGAAAGCAAGCCCCCCTC
>CACZDU010000030.1:0-38654 GCA_902780055.1 uncultured Bacteroidia bacterium
GGGTGTGTCAAAACTGTCACATCCTCTTTTTTTATGTCTCGTATGGTCGGTTGTGAGCCATCGAGAGGTTCATGCCGCGTTTTTTGCATTTATGGGCAGAAGCCTTCCATGAGGCCGAAAAGAAGCCGTGTGACCCGCCACTATGGCGCATATGAGAGCCGCAAAAAGGCATTCATGCCGCCTTTTTCATGGTTGAGGCCATCTTCTTGGCATTGAAGGCGATGGCGAAGAAGGCGAAGTCCATAGTGACCTTGTCCTTGCCGAAGTGCCGGAAGCGCTTGTACTGCATGTTGTATTTCATCTGGCCGAAGACGGCCTCGGGCTCTATGGGACGCCGCGAGCGGTGTTCGAGCCCCTTCTCCGAGGTGAGCCTCTCCCGCGCCTGTCGCTTGAACTCCATCAGGCTGTGGTTGGCCGCTATGGTCCTTGCGGGGGCATTGCCCTTGTAGCACCCACAGCGCAGCGGGCATCCCTCGCAGCGTTTCGCCTTGTACACCGCGGACTGGGCGACGAAGCCGCCGTCCGTTCTCGTGTCGACGGTGCCGACACGCCCCATGTGCTGTCCCATCGGGCAGACGTAGTAGTCCTTCTCCTTGTTGTAGTGCAGGTTCTCCAGACGGAAGATGTCCTTGCCGAAGGCCCTCCTCTGCTCCTTGTGGAACCAGTTGTACTTCACGTAGGCCTCCACGCCGTTGCCCTCCATGAACGAGTAGTTCTCCTCGCTGCCGTAGCCCGAGTCGGCGCACGCCTCCCCGGGCATGCGTCCGTAGCGGTCGCCGAAGGACGTGAGGAACGCCGGCATGGTGAGCGTGTCCGTGGGGTTGGGGAACAGGCCGAAGTCCGTGATGAACTGGTTCTCCGTGCCTATCTGCAGGTTGTACCCGGGCTTGGTCTGGCCGTTGCGCATCGCGTCCTCCTTCATCCGCATGAAGGTCGCGTCGGGGTCGGTCTTCGAGTAGCTGTTGCGGCCGCCCAGCGTCTCGAGGCGCCTGTCGTACTCCGCCAACTTCGAGGCCTTTTTCTCCAGCTCCCTCGCCTGTCTCTCCCTCGCCTTGCGCTCCCTCCTCTCTTCCTTCGTCGCGGGCTCGGGCTTTTGGGCCAGGGACTCGTTCAGCTCTGCGGCCATCGACCTCAGCAGCTCGGGGGTGAACTCCACCGACTCACGCTCCGCCGCGTTGTCTTGCGCCACCGCCTCGTCTATCTGCTCCAGCAGCACGCGCACCTTCTCCAGCAGCTTCGCACGGTTGCGCTCCACCGTCTTGCGCCACACGAACGTGTACTTGTTCGCCTTCGACTCCACCTTCGTCCCGTCGATGTACTCCACCTCCAGGCTCACGAAGCCCCGCTCGGCCAGCAGCACCACCACCTGCGTGAACAACGCGTCGATCTCGTCCTTCACGCGGTTGCGGAAACGGTTGATGGTGATGAAGTCCGGCTTCTCGTAGCCCGCCAGCCAGATGAAGTGCGTGTCCCGCCGCAGACGCTCCTCTATCTTGCGGCACGAGTATACGTTGCTCATGTAGCCGTAGATGATAGCCTTGAGCATCATGCGCGGGTCGTACGCGCTGCGCCCGGCCTCCTTGTACAGCTTGCGGAAACCGCCCAGGTCAAGGCCGTCTATGAGTGCGTCGACGACGCGGACGGGGGCATCCTCGGCAATGTCCTCGTCGATCCTCTGCGGGAAAAGGACAATTTGCTTGTTCGTGTACGGACGGAAGTGGATTTTGTCTGTCTTTGCCATGCCTTTTAAACTTTCTCCAAAGGTACGAAAACCTTTGGACATGACAAAGCCCCGGATCGAAAAAGTCGGGGCTTCGATGTAAAAAAATCGAGGGCGCGCCTTATTTTGACACACCCTCTTTTTTATTGCATATATTTCTGTCTGAACAGAACCATGTAGAGGGGGTTCTCGGTGAAACGACGAGTTATGGAAATGGCCTTTTTGCCAATTCCAATGCTATATCCAATTCCGACATGATTTGCTCAAATAGAAAAAGATGGATGTTTTTCGGCTGCAAAGTTACAATTTTTATCCCGAATTCTTGTAGCATTTCCCGACTTTTGCTGTCTAATAGGACAAAGGCTGTCCAAGAAAATTTCCAAAAAAATCAACTTTTCCCTTGACAGTATCAAAAAAAGCCGTACTTTTGCAGCGTCATAGTTCACTAACACACTAAAAACAAAAATTGTATCCATCCATACGAAAAACAAAATTCATCAGTTAATACCTTGTAAAATAGTTCAGTCATGAAAAAACTTGTATTATCGTTCGTTATCGCTTTGATGGGCATTTCGTCAACGGCATTTGCCCAAAGCAAGATCACGGGAACCATCGTCGAGGAGGCCAACGGCAAGACGATTCCCTTCGTCAATGTGGGCTTGTTCAGGCAGGCGGATAGCGTCTTCGTGAGCGGTGCCGCCAGCGACGACAAAGGCCGTTTCGAGCTTTTGGCGCCCAACGGCGACTATCGCTTGGCGGTTTCGGCCATCGGTTTCCAAACCTTTGAGCAACTTTTGACCGTGAAAGGCAACCAAGACCTTGGCCAACTGAAACTTTCTGAAGGCTCAACCAAACTCAATGAGGTGGTTATCACCGAGAAGCGGCCATTGTTTGCCGTCGAGGGCGAAAAGACCATGTACAATGTGGCAGAAGACCCCAGCATCCAGACGGGAACTGCCTCCGATGCCTTGCAGAACGCGCCCGGCGTGGAGGTGGACGTGGAGGGCAACATCACCCTGCGCGGCACGTCGAGTGTGGAGGTTTGGATCAACGACAAGCCCTCGCACATGACCGCCGAAAACCTCAAGACCTACATACAAACCCTGCCCGCCAACAGCCTCGACCGCGTGGAAGTCATCACCAATCCCTCGGCACGCTACGGCTCCAAGGCCGACGGCATCATCAACATCGTGACCAACGCCAAAATCCAGAAAAACGAGTTCTTCAGCTTCGGCGTGAACGCCTCGACTAACCCATACGTTGGCCCTTGGGCTTCCTACGTTTGGTCGAACGAGAAACTGACGGTGAACGCTTACGTCAATGGTGGCTATTCCGTTTGGAAAGGCCGATATTCTGTAGATCAATCTTTATTCACAGATGAAGGTGTGTTGGCCAACCACGAGATTGACTCATCGAAATACAAAAACCCAGGATACAACGCGGGCGGTTTTTTCAGCCTCGATTACGAGATTGACACGGCCAACAGCCTGAACCTCTGGCTCGGCGGATGGCCCAATTGGAGCACCCAGACCAACGATGCGTGGATGTTGAGGGAAGAGTTTTTCCCCGACACTTTGTTGACCAACATATACGAAAGCAGCAGTGCGCGAAGCCGCAGTTTCTTTGCCAACGGTGGCTTGTACTACCAGCATAAGTTCGACAACAAAGGCCACAACCTATCCGTTAGCGTCAATGGTATGGGCTGGGGTTATCGCAATTCTGGTTTGGTAACGAGAGATTTCACCTCGCCAATGGAATATCGAAAAGTGATGCAACAAGACGGTGGAAATCGTTCTATTGGCGGGGAGGGCGAAATCATCTATAACCGCCCTTATTCCGAGAACGGAGAGATTTCAGTCGGCTACACGATTGGCTACGACCCTGAAAAAGAGTTCCTGTTCACCGACACCGTGTCCGACCCATATAGCACGGAACCATATCATTGGGAAAACGACGTTTACCGTTCCTACGATGCCAAGTTCAGCAACCTGAACAACGAGGCTTTCATCACCGTGCAGCACAAGTTTGGCGGCTTTACGATAAAGCCTGGTGTGCGTTTCGTCAGCGAATTGGTGAGCGGAAAATACCTCTCCAATTTCCCCAACGACACGACCGATTACGATTTCAGCAAGCATTTCTTCAGCGTCAGACCTTCGATTCACCTTTCATACAGAACCGAGTCGATGCACAACTTCAAGTTGAGTTACACGATGCGCATTGCCGCTCCTAATGCCGAGCAGTTGAGCAAATTCCCCATGTATCACGAAGATGATTACAGCACAGGCAACCCCGACTTGGACCGCGTTTATACCCATTCCGTTGAGGCAGGCTGGACCAAGTATTGGAACAGTTTCGGTTCCGTTGGCCTAACAGCTTACTATCGAGGCAAGACCAACGAAATCAACACGATATCCTTGTCGAAATACCATTGGCTCTACAATCGAGTGGTACAGTATTCATATCCCGTCAACGTGGGCAAGAGCCACAGCACAGGCTTGGAGGCCAATGTGATGTATCGTCCGAGCGGCTTCTTCAACTTGCGTTTCTACGCCAACCTTTACGATTCCTACATTTATACGGAATACAATGGGAAACCCTACGAGTCTGATATGTGGTCGTATAGTTTCCGCCTCAATATGTGGGCCAAACTTTGGAACAAACTTGAAGTGACGGCTTCGGGCTATTATAGTTCACCGACGCAATCGCTGTTCAGCGAGCGTCACGCCCGCTATGGCATCAATGCCGGTCTTCGCGCCGACTTCTTCGACCGCAAACTTTCGGTATTCGTCAACGCCAACGACATCTTCAACTGGAACAGTTGGGGCAACACGAACAACAGCCCGTATGTGGTTTCCACCTCGAACTCCAAGTACAACAGCCGCAGTGTGTCCGTCGGCGTGACCTTCCGTTTCGGCAAGATGGAACTCGAACAGCGCGCCCGCCAAGGCGGCGACGACTCGCAAGGTGCCCCGCAGGGGATGGGAGGGATGTGATAATATTAAAAATCCCGCCATCACTGGCGGGATTTTTAATCTACATAGATACTCTACAGTCAGTTTCCTTTCATCATATTGTCCTGATGACGGAAATAGATGATGGTCCCGATAAAAGCCGCGAGGCCGATGAGTCCCACAATCAGAAGGAAAGATGTTAGCGTCATAATAATATCTCCTATTTATTTTGATTTCTTAATCAGGTAGAAGCCGAACACGACGAATAGCAACACAACCCCCAAACCGATGAGGAAAAGCGAGTTGAACTCTATGCCTTGTTGCATAATTCCGGCAAGGATTACACCACCGAACACCAATTTGGCTATGTCTAAACAGAACTTGCCCGCTTCTAAGGCGATGCTTCGGCTCTCTTTCGGTTTCTGTTCCGTTGTTGCCTCCCATTGCTTGTTATGCTGTGGCTTCGATTTCTCGCGTCGTGTTGTCATAATGCGTCGTTTTCTTGTTCCGACGGAGCAAAGATACAACTTTTTTCAAAAACCTGACAATTGAAGTGAGGTAATTTGCTTCTGCATTTATAACTGGCTGTTATTCAATCATAATCTTCTGCACCCTAACACTATTCCCGTCCATCAACCTCAGGACATAAACGCCCGTAGAAATCCCACTGGTAGTGACACACCGCGTGTTTCCGCCAACGGAAACCACCACGCGCCCCGTCATGTCAATCACCTGTAGGGACGCATCATGTGTGTTCGCAATAAAACGGATTTTCCCGTCAGCATAATACGCAAATTCCTGATGCTCATATTCTTCCACCCCAAAATGTGGGTCGAATATCAGTCTGAAACGTGAGGCGTAGTCGCTGGTATTGGCTGTGAAGGTATAAGTTGGAGTAGTCAACAAGTCGATGTTGTTTCCCGAAAGGTTGTCGATGAGGTGCAAATAGCTCAGATTCAAGTCTTTCTGCTCAAATTTCATCGTGTATGAGGTGTTCTCGGCAGCCTTGAATTTCAAGGGTAATGCATCCACGCTATCGACGCTGATAATGGCCAATTCCTTGCTGTCTTTGGCGAAAAAAAGCGAAGGCTGTTCCTCGAACATCAAGAATTTCCCTAAATCGTCGCCAGCATTGAAACTGATGATGGCATTGTCGATGGCCACATCTTGTGTCGTGGTCTTGCTGACGGAAAGCTCCACATAGCCTCCGTTTTCAGTAATTTGAGCATCTTCCGTTTTGCTGAACAAAACGACCTCACCTACACTTTTGGCCTTCATGAAAATGCCTTTGCAAGGTGGAATGGCCGTGGCTGAAGAGGCTGGAACGGCCAACAACGATTTGCCTTTTCCGTCCAAGGCGTAATAACTACGGTCGGTCAAAGCGTTGCAAGGCAGCGGATTACCCACCAAATTGCATCCTGCGAGGCCGCCATTGCTGGCATGATAATCAAGACTTACCTCAACGGGTGCGGCACTTCCCTTGAGCGCACCTTCAAAGAGCAGCAAAGTGTCAAAGACATTGATGTAGGCATATCCACGCCCGTTTTCCAAACTGAAAGGCGTGTCGTGGAAATTCACCCATTGTCGATTCTGCTCATCGTAATAGACGAGGTCGAAGCCAGTGTCAGGGTCGGTGAGGAAACCGTTTTCGAGCGAAGGCGTGATAGTTTCCATGACAGGCGAAGCGATGAATTCCAAGGCATGAGTGTCTTGGTCGTAGGCGGCGATTTTCTTTTTCACAATGGCATGTAAATCGTCTTGGTAAACCAATTGCGCGCCGTCCTCAAGGATGAAGTCGCCATCGTGCCAATCGATGGAGGCTAAAACGGTCAATTTCTTGCCTGCTTTCACGGTCATCGAGCAGGGCATGGCATCACGAAGGTTTAGGATGGTCACGTCTTCATCGACGACCACATCCGCGTTGATGGTCACATAATTGATATTTTCATTGGGTTTCAAACCGTCGGCCCAATTGCCGGGTTTAGACCAAAGTGAATCGATGCTGCCAACGAAAGTGGCCTCCTCTTGGGCATAGGCAAATGCTGTGCTGAGGAGCAAAAACGCTACCGCAAAGATGCGGGTGAGGGAAATAAGTCTACCTTTTTTCATATCAAGTCGCTATTATTTGTTCGTGGTAATGATTGTTTTGAGGCCACAAAATTAGGGAAAATTGGCCTAACGAAGGGTAGAAACGCGATTTTTCGCCACAAAAAAGGCCGAATTTCACCCCAAATAGCCGAATTTCGCCACTTTTTGCCTGTATTCGGCACATTTTCCACGCGCCAATGCACGATACTGTACTTTTGCGGCGTTTTAGCAAACCGAAAACGAGTTTTATTTTAATTGAATCGAAAATGAAAATAATTGGAACAGGAAGCGCACTGCCTGCCTTGACGGTGACCAATGAAGACTTGACCAAGTTTTTGGACACCAACGACGAGTGGATCACCACCCGCACGGGCATTCAGGCGCGTCATTTATTATCGACCGAAGATTTGTACGACATTTCCGTGGAGGCCGCCACGAAAGCCATCAAGGCTTCGGGCTTGCGTCCAGACGAAATCGACTTTCTTTTGGTCTCGAATGTGGCCAACCGCCACGTCACTCCCGGACTGAGTTGCATCGTGCAGAAACGCATCGGCCTCACCTGCGCCGGCCTCGACATCAACGTGGCTTGTGCTGGCTTTGTCAATGCGTTGATGCTTGCCGACGGCATGATGAAGGCGGGTCACGCCAAGAACATTTTAATACTGTGTGCCGAGGAACCCACAAAATACTGCAACTGGAAGGAACGCGATTGCAGCGTCCTCTTTGGCGACGGTGCCGGTGCGGTAGTCCTCACTGAGGGCAACGCCTTCAAGGATGTGAAGCTCACCATGATCAGCGACCGCGATGTACTCTACTATGAAAGAGGTATGGAACCAACGCCTTTTCAGGAGAAATACGTCGTCGGGCAGCCGTTGGTGATGAGAGGCAAGGAATTGTTCCGCACCGCCGTTACGGAATCGGCCAAGGACATTCAAGCCCTGCTGAAACGTAACGACTTGCAGAGCGACGACATTGATTGGTTCTTGCTGCATCAGGCCAACAAGCGCATCATCGAGGGCATCCGCAACATCGTTGGTGGCCCAGTGGCAAAATATCCGACCATCATCGAGAAATACGGCAACACCTCCTCGGCCAGCATCCCGATTATGCTCGACGAAATGATTGCCGACAACAAAATCAAGGCTGGCGAAAAGATTGTGATGAGTGCTTTCGGCGCGGGATTCGTTTCCGCCGCCTGCCTTTGGGAATGGGAGTTCTGAAAGTTTAGAGTTTAAAGTTTAGAGAAATGGAAAACAATAATAGAAGAGTAGTAATCACTGGCATGGGTGCCGTTTCGCCGATTGGCAACGACCTGCCGACCATTTGGGATAACCTGATGAAAGGCTATTGTGGCATTGACTTCATCAAGTCGTTCGACACCACTGACCTTCCCGTGAAAATCGCAGCCGAACTGAAGGACTTCAATCCCGAGGCTTGTGGTGTCGACAAGGGCTTCGTGAAACGCAACGACCGTTTCGCGATTTACACTTTGGCCGCCGCTTATCAGGCCATGAAGGACAATGAGGACATGCACTTGAGTCCAGAACGCCTGGGCGTTTACGTCGGATCGGGCATTGGCGGCTTCGATACCATTATGAACGGTGTCATCAAATATAAGGAAGAAGGCGCACGGTGGATTTCGCCCTTGATGATTCCCACCATGATTGGCAACATGGCTTCGGGCAGCGTGGCCATCCGCTACAACGCCCAAGGCCCGTGCGTGCCCATCGTGACGGCTTGCGCCACTGGCACACACAGCATCGGCGAGGCCTATCGCGCCATCAAGCATGGCTATGCGGATGCCATCATCGCTGGCGGTTCGGAGGCGGGTATCAACCCCGTTTCGATTGGTGCTTTCGCCAACTGCAAGGCCCTCACCAAGGCCGAAGACCCGAAATATGCCTCGCTGCCGTTCAATAAGAACCGCGCGGGTTTCGTTATCGCCGAAGGCTCGGGCATTGTCCTCCTTGAGGAATACGAACACGCCAAACAGCGCGGCGCAACGATTTACGCCGAGCTTTGCGGCTATGGCAACTCGTGCGATGCCTACCACAGCACCGCTCCACGTCCCGACGGGACGACACAATCTTTGGCCATCAAGCAGGCTTTGCAGGAGGCCAATTTCAAGGCTGGTGAGAGCATTTACATCAACGCGCACGGCACCGGAACGCCGATGAACGACAGCGGCGAAACCCGCGCCATCAAGATTGCGATGGGCGAAGACGAAGCCCGCAAGGCCATCATTAGTTCGACGAAGTCAGAAATGGGTCACGCCCTCGGTGCCGCTGGAGCCATCGAACTCATTATCAGTGTAATGACATTGAATAACGGCATCATCCCGCCCACCATTGGTTTGGATGAACCAGACCCCGAATGTGACCTTAACTACACGCCCAACACGCCCGTCAAGGCCAACGTGGACATCGCCATCTCCAATTCCTTGGGCTTCGGCGGACATAATGGTTGCTTGGCGATACGGAAAATCTGACAGGGCTTTGCCAACAACGGGGCATGCCCCGTTGTCGCTACCGCGAGAAGGCAAGCTCCGAAAACCGATGTAAACAAAGAGAACAACATATAATACAACTAATATGAACAGAGACGAAATCAAACAGTATCTCCCTCACCGCGAGCCTATGCTCTTGGTCGACGAAATGACCCTCGACGAGAACCATGTGGCCCATTCCAAGTACCACGTGACGGGCGAGGAGTTCTTCCTGCAAGGCCACTTCCCGGGCGAACCCGTCGTGCCGGGCGTCATCCTTTGCGAAATCATGGCCCAATCGTGTGCCCTGCTGATGAAAGACGACCTCATCGGCAAGCTGACCTTCTACACGGGTATCGACAAGGTGCGTTTCAAGAACAGCGTCAAGCCCGGCGACACCGTCGAAGTGGAAGCCACGTTGACCTACCACATGCGCAACATCTACATCTGCTCCGCTGTGCTCAGCGTGGGAGGCAAAATGTGTGTAAAAGGCGAGCTTTCTTTTGCCTTGCTCCCCGATAATAGAAACAAGCAATGAAATTAAACAACTACGAATTGCACGAATGAAACGAATTATGCCATTTGAATTTCGCGGCAAGCCGCTAATGAAACAAATTGTCACAAGTTGAAATATTCGTATCAATCAGATGCTTGCATCTCAAAAATTCTCAACTGTGATTCGTAAAATTAGTGAAATTCGTAGTTAAACATCATTAAACATGTCAAGGATTCAAGACAAGGCGCGGGCGTTGATAGCCTCAAAGATGAAACTCGACGAAAGCGAGATTACGCCGGAGAAGAACATTTTCAACGACTTGGGTGCCGATTCGTTGGACTTCGTGGAACTGTCCATGCTATTGGAACGCGAATTTAACGTGAAGTTCACCGAGGAAGACACGAACAATGTCAAAACCGTCGGCGACTTGTATGAACTGATTGAGCATTATGCAAAGTAACTACGGATTAAGCGGATTTTACGGATGACGATTCGTGAATTTAGCAGCTAAAGCTGCACATTTTACGGATATCCGCATCATCCGCAACGAAGTTGCAAAATTTGTGATTCCGAAATAATCCGTTTCATCCGTGAAATCCGTAGTTGAAAAAGGAAATCATAACAAAAACAAATCTTAAATCTGAAATGAAACTCTTGGAAAATAAAGTGGCTCTGATTACGGGAGCCGGTCGTGGCATCGGCAAGGCCATCGCCCTGCGTTTTGCCCAGGAAGGCTGCAACATCGCCTTCACCGACATTGCACTGAACGATGTCGTCATGGAAACGGAAAAGGAACTGCAAGCCCTCGGCGTGAAGGTCAAGGCCTACGCCTCAAACGCTGCCAACTTCGAGGAAACCCACCAAGTGGTGGACGAAATCGTCAAGGACTTTGGCCGCATTGACATTCTTGTGAACAATGCAGGCATCACCAAGGACACCGCCCTCAAGCGCATGACTGAGGAACAATGGGATGCCGTCATCAACGTGAACCTCAAGTCGGTGTTCAACTTCACCAAGGCCGTGCAGCCCGTCATGTGGAAGCAGGCTGGCGGCAGCGTCATCAACATGAGCTCAGTGGTGGGCGTTTCTGGCAATGCCAACCAGTGCAATTACAGTGCCTCGAAGGCCGGCATCATCGGCTTCACGAAGAGCGCGGCCAAGGAGATGGGTGTGCGCGGCATCCGCCACAACGCCATCGCTCCTGGCTTCATCATCACCGCCATGACCGATGCCCTGCCCGACGATGTGCGCAAACAATGGGAAAGCCAGATTCCGCTGCGTCGCGGTGGAACCCCCGAGGACGTGGCCAACGTGGCCCTTTTCCTCGCCAGCGACCTCTCCTCGTATGTCACTGGTCAAGTGATTCACTGCTGCGGCGGCATGAATTGTTAAAACACTTATTTTGAAAACGATAGCAGAAGGAAAGCCTCGCCAAACGGTGGGGCTTTTTTGGTTTATAATCTGCTTGCATTTATTTTATAAGGTGAATAAGTATTGTAGTATCAAATAAAATCGTATTTTTGCAAAAATGAAGTAGTACTTCAGTTTTGTAAATATTATCAATAAATATATGTATTCCAGAGAATTAAATAATGAACTATTGCGCTTGAAAGCCTATTTTCCTGTAATCGTGGTAACAGGTCCGCGTCAATCGGGCAAGACTACTTTGTGCAAAATGGCTTTTCAGGATTATGCTTATGTCAATCTTGAGGATGAACTGGTTAGGGATGAAGTTGCCACCAAGCGTAAAGAGTTTTTGATGGCAAAGGGGAATCTCATCATTGACGAGGCGCAAAACATGCCTGAAGTTTTTTCCATGTTGCAGGTGATGGTGGATGAAAACCCTGAGTTGCGGTATGTCGTCACAGGCAGCAACAATTTCTCCTTGATGCAAAACATTACCCAGTCGATGGCTGGTCGTGCTGCCATGCTGATTTTGTTGCCTTTGTCGTTTTCAGAACTTACGGCTGATGACAAATCCATTGATGTGGATTCCATGATGTTACGCGGTTTTTATCCCGCAGTGCTGGCCAAGAAAATTCCGGCAAGGGACGCTTATAGACAATATTACAACACCTATTTGCAACGCGACATTTTGCAGGTTTTGAATATCAGAAACATGGATGAATTTAGGAGGTTTGTGGTGTTGTGTGCGGCTCGTGTGGGAACTGAGTTCAATGCCCAGGGGCTTTCCAACGAAATCGGGGTTTCAATACACACCATACAATCATGGATGAATGTGCTGGAAGCATCTTACATAGTTTTCCATTTGCGTCCGTTTTATCGCAACATCGGCAAAAGGTTGGTGAAAAAACCAAAAATCTATTTTTATGATTCCGGCTTGGTGTGTTATCTGCTTGGAATACAAAATGCTGAGCAACTATCCTCACATCCGCTAAGAGGACAAATCTTCGAAAACATGGTGGTCGCTGACATGATGAAAGGGCTTTTCAACAAAGGGCTTGACAACAATTTGTTTTTCTTCCGCGACAGTTCGCAGCATGAGGTGGATGTCGTTCAAGAAGACGGATTGCAGCTGAAGGCGTACGAAATCAAGTCGGCGCAAATGACACATGCCAGTTTCTATCAGAATCTTGACTATTTTCGGAAGTTGATAGGCGACGATGTAGTTTCAACGCAAATTGTCTATGCAGGGAAAGAAGAACTCCCTATCCCGAATAACGGCTTCGTCAATTACCTGCATATTAAATGATTCAGAGGCGGGATTTAACAAAGAAGTCCCGCTGATTGGCAGGGCTTTTTTGGCTTATAATCTGCTCAATTTGGGTAAAAAAACAGCAAATTGAGCAGATTATAAGTTGAGGTTTGCTTCCGTTATCCGTTTCTCAATATGCGCAAAGATTTTCTTGTAGGCTGAGCAAAGGAATAATCTTTCGAATCGGTTGCAAGGGACTAAAATAAAAAACTGCTCAATTTCGACTATCTATCAAATTGAGCAGTTTGATTGTTTGGCTTTGCTTAATTCACTTTAGTGAATTCATACTTACGATTACCATAACTAGGATCACCATCACCATAACATTCTTGGCAAACTAAACTTGAATTTGTCAGTTCCAATATTTTCCACCAAAAATATGGAGTTGCCGTAATTTCATCATCGTCAATGGTATATTGTGCTCTGATTTGCTCATAGTTTGATTTGGGAACAAAAAGGTGACTAAATATGCATGTTCCATTTGGTTTGAATTCGATGGGTTCCCACTTGTCATCAGAAGCATACCCGGGACCAGTATATACTTGTCCATCCAACAAAGAAGTCATCTTGGTTAATTTCCATTTACCGACAATTCGATTTTGGTAGCTGGTCTCTTTCGAGCATGAGGTCATCATGACCATTGCCACTGCACACAGCAGTATAGCCATTGTTTTAAGTGTCTGTTTCATTGCGTTTTGTTTTTAATTGTACATGAATATTGATTTGAGTTTAGATTAATCCAACTTTTCTGAAAACCTCATTGTCAAAGAATGAGACAAAATCTTGATCGTAGTATTGAGCGTGTTTTTTCCAGACGGTCAAGAAAGAAGGGTCTTTTTTCACGATTCCACACGCTGTGTCAACAAACATATTCAGCATCTCTTGTGAAATCATGCCTTGTTGATGTGCAATGAATTCATCCTTGCAAAGATCCAAAAAATCTTGTTGGTACTTCTCTTTGTTGTTTCTGTCATGCAGGTGATTTTTAATAATTTGATACCTGGTGAAAAGAGAGGAAACATCCAGAAGATGGTCTTTGCTTTGTGAAATGATTCCGTGAATGGCTTTAGCATTTTCGTCTGATTGCTTGGAACTTTTATTTGCCCTTACTATCGACCAAACTGCGAGTACCAAAGAGATGACACCAAGAATAATAGAAATGATTTCCATGAGTAAAATCTTGTTTATTTTTCGTTGCAAAACTATCTATAAATTGTTTTATATCAGCATTAACAGACTAACTCATTTTACCACAAAAACTGAAAGATTTTACCACAAAACCACAACTTTTATTTCGTTTTCTCCGTTTCCAAATACGCCGAGCAATCCTTGAAGAAATCATAATCCAAGGCCTTGCAAATCTCGAAGAGCAACGGCATGGAAATCCATTGCGAGCGATAGGCTTTGTAGATGTTTTCGGGAGTGCAATGCACTTGTTTGGCTAACCAAGTGGCCGTGCGGCCTTGTCGGGCAAGTTCGGCTTTGAGGAGTTGGCCTAAATGGAATTCGGGATTTTCTTGTGGCGTTTTCGTTTTCATGGTGGTTGGCGGTTAGGAAAGGACTTTTGCCCTTGCCAACAAGCCATGAAGAAAGGCGCTCACTTTTCGTTTCATTGCTTATTATGTCTGAAGGCTCTGGTAAACCGTTGCAACTAATAAGCACGAAAAAGTTTGCGCCAAAACGCAAACTTTCCGCTACTTATTCTCGTTGCTAAATTTACCAGATTTTACAGACAGAGAACAAGAGCGTTAAGCCCAATGAGTATGTTATTATGTTTACTCTATTATCTTTATTCTGTTGGTTTATAGTTTGTTATAATATCGTTATTCAATTATCTGTCTTGCCCATTCGGGCAATTCATTCATACGTGTTTCTTCATCAGGAGGCAAAAGTAGTAATCTTTTTTGAAACATCGGCAGTGCAGAAACTATTTCTTGTTAAACGCCTCCAAAACCTTCGCCGAATAGGTCTTTGAAACGGGCACCGAATCCAATCCCTCGCGCTCGAAGTCCATAACAAAGCCATCAGCCTCGTTGTGCAATACGCTCACTTTTTTAATGTTGACGATATAAGAACGATGGCAGCGCATCAAACTACTGGAATCCACGCAGTTGTCGGCGATGGTCTGCATCTTGCAACGCAGCATGTAGCTCGCAATGTTGCCGCTACGCTGGTAAAACACATTGATGTAGTTGTCCTCCGCCTTGATGTAATAGAGGTTGTCCAATTTGACCGACAGTTTCAGGTTGCCATTGTTGTCCATCAGGTTGATGATTTCGGTGTGTTGGGGCATCACTTCGTCATCCGACTCAACCGTGTCGCTCTTGGTGAGCATCAGGCGTTGTCGCGTGTCTTTCAGCAAGATAGAAAGAATGGTGACGGTATAAGGCACACCCAGCGCCACAAAAGTGATGAGTACGCATTTGGCAAAAAGATAGCCAAAACTATGGTCGGTGGACCGGATTTCGAAATAGGAAATCAGGGTGTGGCACACCGCAATGATCATGATTTCGAGGAAAAGCCAAAGAAGATAGAGCCAGAAGGGGAAATGCCGACTTTTTCGGATTACCCAATTCATCATCATTCTGCTGAGAACCAAGAACATAGTGCCCGCCCCGACGAAAGCGGCGGTGATGAAAAAATAATGGCTACGTCCCACCTGAAACCAAGCCGTTTCCGAAAACGGGACGTATGCGGTCAGAAACACCAAGGCGAACAGCGTCGAGATAATCACATTAAGCACCTGCCCGACGGGTTCTGTCAGGCATTCAGGCGTTTGAGTTATTAGGCGTTTTGGGAATCTCATTGCTGTTTGTCGAAATTTGCCGCAAAAATACAAAAAAATGCTTATTTTTGCGCCAAAATAACAACGCTATGGAACAGAGAACGGTATTAAACGAAGCACAATTGAGCGTTTTGCGGTTGCTGGCCACGATGAAGTCTGTAGATGAGGTACACGAGCTGCGGCAAATCATTTCCAACTATTACGCCCAAAAAGCCACTGAGGAAATGGATAAACTTTGGGAGTCGGGGGAATGGAGCGAGGAAAAGAATGAAGACGTTTTGAAAGAACATCTTCGCACACCTTACTCTTATGCAGAATAGGATAGTATTGGATACCAATTGTTTGCTTGCTTCTTTGTCTTCGAAAAGCGAGAATTTCCGAGTTTGGAAAGATTTCCAGAAGGGAAAGTATACATTATGTGTTTCCAATGAGATTTTGGAGGAGTACCAAGAAATCATTGCACAGAAAACCACGCCAAGCATTGCACAAAATGTGGTTAGGGCTATCGTAGAGAGTGAAAACGTGGAGTTCATAGATCCACATTTTCACGTTTATGCCATTTTTGCCGATCCGGATGACAACAAGTTTGTGGATTGTGCTTTTGCTGCCAACGCAGCATTCATCGTATCCGAGGATAGCCATTTCGAAGCCCTCAAAACTTTGGCTTTCCCCAAGATTATGGTATTGAAACTCAAAGCCTTTTTGAAGTTTTTGGAAAACAGGGATTAAAGTTCCTTCAAGACCTCCCAAACCAACGAACCCTCAAAGCCCTTCTGCATAGCGTATGCAGCCAATTTGCGTTTTCTCTCGAATTCGTTTTCAGCCCTCACGGTCTTGGATTTTGTCTTCAAAATGTCGATGAGCCGCTGGCGATAGGTTTCTTCGTCGGTTTGTTCTAAGGCTTCGTCAATTATCTCTTTATCAATGCCTTTCTGAATAAGGTGGAAACGGATTTTGTTCACGCCCCAGCCGCTTTGGTTGATTTTGCCGCGCACGAAACTTTTGGCAAACCGGTCATCGTTGACAAAACGGTTATCCAACAGATAATCAAGGATTTCGTCTTTTTCTGTTTGCGGAATGTCGAAGGTTTTCAGTTTGTCGCGCACATCCTTTACGCAACGTTCCTGATAGGCGCAATACTTGGCTATTTTGTCCAAAACTTGGTCGGGGGTGAGCGGCTTGTCAGGTTGCTTGGGCATCAGCAGTCGATTTTGAGGTCGCCTTCTTTAATCCATCCTATCTTTCTTAGAATCAAGCCAAAAAGCCAAGTGAGGACGGCGGGCAGCACGAAACAAACGAGCAACATGCCAATCCACATGTTGGCGCCGCCTTCAGGCATTGCGGTGTAGATGCCAATAGGTCCGACGAGGCCGCAAGTGCCCATACCTGAACCAATAGGGATGTTTTGCAAATGGAAAATACAAGTCGAAATAGGGCCGGTGATGGCTGCAGTCAGAAGCACCGGAATCCAGATGCGCGGGTTTTTCACGATGTTGCCCATTTGCAGCATAGAAGTACCCAAACCTTGCGCCACGAGTCCACCCCAGCGGTTTTCCTTGAAACTCAGTATGGCGAAGCCAATCATCTGTGCGCAACAGCCCGCTGTGGCCGCTCCTCCGGCAATGCCGCCCAAACCGATGGCAAGGCAAATGGCCGCCGAACTAATCGGTAGTGTCAAGACCATACCGATGACCACCGAAACGATGATGCCCATAAGGAAAGGCTGCATTTGCGTGGCGTTTTCGATGAAAGTGCCAAGCGCAGTCATTACCCTTTGAATGGGTGCGCCCACGGCGTATGCCACCAACACACCGCTGATGATGACCACTGCAGGGGTGACCAAAATGTCGACTTGGGTTTCCTTGTAAACCATTTTGCCCAACTCAACGGCCACAATGACAGCGGCGTAGGCTCCCATCGGGCCACCGAGTTCGTTGCCTGCAATGCCCACGGCGATGGCACTGAACAATACCAAGCCCTCACAACCGAGTTTGTAGGCGATGGCCACAGCAATGGCGGCCCCTGTAGCGGCTTTGGCGTATTTCGCGATGGTCACGAAGGCTTCAATACCAGTTTTGTCGCCCAAGGTCTGGAAGATGGTGCCGATGAGCAACGAAGCAAACAAGCCCAACGCCATAGCACCAAGAGCGTCGACAAAATAGGCCTTCCAAGTGAGGTCGATGTTTTTTCGGTGCAGGAAGTCTTTGAATTTTCCCATAGGTAATTATGAGCCGCTTTGCGTCACTGCGAGGCACGAAGCAGTCCAGAGTTAAAACTCAATAGCTTAGTATTACTCTGGATTGCTTCGTCGTTCCTCCTCGCAATGACGTGAAACGTGTCAATTAAAATTCGATGCCTTGTATGCCGTTTTCCTTCATCAGGTCGGCGAGTTTAGTGTCGTTGTCGTCGACGGCGGCGAGGCAGTTGGTGACGATGCGGATTTGCTTGGCGGGATAGAAAGCCATCAAGTCTTTGGTGGTTTCATAAACGCAGTAATCCGTGGCGATGCCGCAGATGTCGATGCCATCAAAATGTTCAAATTCCTCGATGGTGCGACGAAGTTTCTCACCGCTGTGCTTGTTCTGGAAAATGCTAAACTCTTCTTTGTCAGCCAAATCGCCTTTCTGCATATAATGGATGTTGGAAACGTTGGCAGTCAAGCCATTTAGTACCTGTTGCAAAGCGGGATATACATTCATGCCATCGGTGCCTTGCACGCAGTGAGGCGGAAACACACCACCTTGCTCCACAAACGAGCAGTGGTTCTTGGGATGGGCGTCTTGCGTGACGATGATCCAACCATAGTTTTTCCAAGCGCCTTCGTTCAAGGCCTTGGCAAGGTAGTCCATGGCGGCGGGACCGTTTTTGGTGGCCAAACTGCCAGTGGTGAAGTCAACCTGCGGATCGACGATGATGAGCAGACGATTAGGAAGTTGTGGCTTCTCTGCCTTGGCTTCAGTCTTTTGGACATCTTCTTGTTGCTTCTTTTCCTTTTTCTCGTTGTTGCAGCCCGTCATGGCAAGGGCAGCGATGAGCACGATGGCTCCGATGAGGTTTTTCTTCATTTTATTATGTGTTAGAAATTTGCGGCAAAGGTAGTGAATTTTTTGTTTTTGTGGCAACAGCATTTGTGTTCGTGCTTTGATGTTTGCTCGATACCATAGCCAAATCTACCAAAAAAAGGACACTTTTGGCTCTACAATCGAAAATACTATAGCCAAATCCATCAAAAATTGGGTACTTTTGGCTATAGTATCGGAAGCCGAAACGACCTTTATAGTTCCACTTTGGCGAAGAGGTCGTTCAAGGTGATTTCAGAATGAACGACATCTGACCATTCGTTTCGTTTCACGCCGTATGTGGTGATAAACACGTGTTGGAGCGCTTTTCGCGTTTTGGTGACGTGGCGGAAAGTCGCTTCGCGCGACCAAAGTTTGCGCTCGTATTCCTCCGTGATGACGTATGGCGACTTGGAGTATTTGATTTCGCAGATGTTAATCACCTCGTCGTTGCGGTCGATGAGCAGGTCGATTTGGCCGCCTTCCCACTCGGTTTTGTCGCTGTCGGTGAAAGTTTTGCACGACCACGAATAGGCACTGCTCAGCACGCCGAGAATGCCGAGTTTCGCCTTGATTTGGCGCAGGTGTTGGAGGCACACTTGCTCGAAAGCATAGCCTTTCCAAGCGTTTTGGGCGGGCAAGCCGTGGTTGTTTTGCCAGAATTGCTCGTCTTTGTGTGTCGACAATCCGGCGTGGCGCAAATAAAACAGCGTGAACGGGTCGGAAAGTTGATAGAGCGCGTCTTTGTCCGACTTCCCGATGGCACTGTATCTCCTGATGAAGTCGCAACTGCACAATTCGTTGAGGATGGTGGTCAACCGCCCTCCGCTCTTCATTTTCAACGACTTGATGATTTCTTCGCGGGTCATACCCTTGGTTTTTTCGGCTAAGATTTCCACCACTTGCCGATATTGCTCTGAGTCTTTGAACAAACTGCGATAAAGGAATTCAAACTCCATGCTCAGCGGTGCGCCTTCGCGGAAAAACAGGTCGTCGATGCTTTTTGCGAAGGGCTTGTCTTTATCGAGCATATCCAAATAATAAGGTATGCCGCCCAAAATCATATAGGCTTCCGTGATTTGGTAGCGGTTCCAACGTATGCCCTTGGCCTTGATGAGAAATTCCTCCGTTTCGTTCAATCGGAAAGGGGCCAGGTAAATCTGTCGCGTGACGCGCCCGTAGAGTCCGCCTTTGTCGCCGATGATTTTCGACAGCATCCAAGTCGTGGAACTTCCGCAGATGAAGAGTTTCATGCCATCTTGCATTGAGGCCCACGAGTTCCAGAAGTATCCAAAGGCTTGGATGAAGTGGCTTTTGGGCGTGTCCATCCACGGCAGTTCGTCGAGAAATACCACGATTTTCCTTTTGCGAAGCGTGCTTAAGTATTTGCGCAAGAGGCGGAAAGCCTCAAACCAAGTCTTGGGCACGGGGGTTGCCTTGCCGGTCTTTTTCTCGATTTCGGCAGCGAATACCGAAAGTTGCACCTGCTTGGGCGTTTCGTAAAGCCCAGTGAAGTAAAAGTCGAATTGCTCGTCGAAGAAACGCTTCACGAGATAGGTTTTCCCGACACGCCGCCGCCCGTAGATGGCCACAAGTTCGGCCTTGTCGGACTGGTATAGTTTCTTGATGAGGGATTGCTCGTAATCCCTTCCGATAATGCTGCGATTTTTCATAGTGTGTTTCGTCGTATTTCGCTGGCAAAGATAGAGATAAATTCCGAAACAGGATGCAATACCATAGCCAAATCTATCAAAAAATAGATACTTTTGGCTTTATAATCGATAATACTATGGCCAAATCTATCAAAAAAATGGTACTTTTGGCTATAGTATCGTGAATAAAAACACCCTTTGATTTTTGTGTATCTATTTGAATAACAGTTTAATCCAATCCGAATGACCAATGCGCCGTAGTGCATTTTTTACCCACTCTCTATTTTCTGGTTTGTACCAGAAGAAAAACCTTTGTTGGGCGAGTTTTTCCTCCTTTGTTTTGGCACAAAAAACTGGCTCCAAGGTGTAGGGGTCGTAGCCGGAATAATAGATTTCGGTGGCCAAGGTCATCGGGGTCGGCGTGAAGTCTTGCACTTGTTCCAAATGATAGCCTAACTCTTTGGTTCTTAGGGCTAAATCGGCCATATCTTCAAGATAACAATCGGGGTGCGAGGAGATGAAATAGGGGATGAGTTGCTGGTTGAGATGCTCCTTTTCGTTGATTTGGTCGAACTTCTTTTTCAGTTTGACAAACATATCGAATTTGGGCTTTCGCATCAGTTTCAGGACGGCATCGCTGGTGTGTTCGGGCGCGACTTTCAGCCTTCCGCTGACGTGTCGCGTGACCAATTGGCGGAAATATTCGTCATAGCCCATCGCCTTGTTTTCCTCGGGCGTGCAGTCGTGCAAAAACAAATCATAACGGATGCCAGATCCGATAGTGGCCTTCTTGACTTTCGGGTGTGCGTCCACCTCTTTATATATGTCGATGAGCGGATGGTGGTCGGTGTTGAGGTTTTTGCAGACAGTGGGTTGCAGGCAGGTCGGTCGGGAGCATTTTTCGCAGAGGCGCTCGTCTTTGCCCTTCATTCGGTACATATTGGCTGACGGTCCTCCAAGGTCGCTGATATAGCCCTTAAAATCCTCCATTTCAACGACTTTTTCCACCTCGCGCATAATGGATTCCTTGCTCCGCGAAGCCACGAACTTGCCTTGGTGCGCCGAGATGGTGCAAAAAGCGCAACCGCCAAAACAGCCACGGTGCAAATTCACCGAGTGGCGAATCATTTCGTAGGCGGGAATGGCACCGCGTTTGGCATATTTCGGGTGGGGCAGCCTCGTGTAAGGCAAATCAAAAGAAGCATCAATCTGCTCCGTGGTGAAAGTCGGCAAGGGTGGGTTGATGACAAGTCTTTGGTTACCAATTTCTTGAATTAGTCTTGCCGCGTGTTTCTTGTTCGATTCCTCTTCGATATGGCGGAAGTTGGAAGCGTATTTCTTCTTGTCCTTGAGGCAGACTTCGTGCGAAACAAGTTCGATGGTCTCGCCTTTGAAATCGGGCAAAGGTTGTTTTTTGTCTTGCAAAAAGAAAGTCTGCTGAATGTCAGTCAATTCGCTGACTTTCTTACCGCTTTGGAAGGCCTTCGCGATTTCCACCATAGTGAGTTCGCCCATACCGTAAACGCCAATGTCGGCCTTGGAATCGACCAAAATGCTGGGTTTCAGGCAGTCGTCCCAATAGTCGTAATGTGTCACGCGCCTTAATGAAGCCTCGATGCCGCCGATGACGACGGGCACGTCGGGATAGAGTTGCTTGAGGATGTTGCTGTAAACCACCGTGGCGCGGTCGGGACGGAAGCCTGCCTCGCCGCCTGGGGTGTAGGCATCGTTGCTTCGCAAGCGTTTGTTGGCCGTGTAATGGTTCACCATCGAGTCCATACAGCCCGCCGAAACGCCGAAATAGATTCTCGGCTTGCCGAATTTCTTGAAGTCGCGCAAGTCGTCGCGCCAGTTGGGCTGGGGAATAAGTGCCACGCGGAAACCGTTGTGTTCGAGCACCCTTCCGATGACCGCTGCACCAAACGCAGGATGGTCGACGTATGCATCGCCCGTGACGAACACGATGTCCACCTCATCCCAGCCGCGCAGGTCGGTTTCTTTTTTTGTTATGGGGAGCCAATCGAGTAGAGTCATTTGCTGGGATTATAAAACAGGTCGTCCATTGTCACTTGGTATTGCACGGAGGAGGAATACTCGTTCTTGAACAATCCATGAGGTGTTATCCAAGTGGGAATGATGCCGCATTTGGTTTTCGTTGCGTTGCTGAAAGCAGAGATACGGGCTTTCAGTTTCTTGTCCTCGCTTGCCGTGATGGTGTATTCCGAATAGGTGTATTTGATTTCGCAAAGGTTAATCAAATGATCGGCGCGCTCGATGATGAGGTCGATTTGGGCTTTTGGCGTAATGTTGTTTCGCCAGGAATAAAACTCCACGGCAATACGGTCAAGCCCCAAAGCATGGCGGATTTGGTATTGGTGGGCGACACAGATTCTCTCGAAGGCAAGTCCCAACCATGTGTTGACTATGGGGGTGTTGAGATGTTGCTCCCAGTAGTCCTCCGTGGTGATTTTCTTGGAGAAAGTGAGGTAAAAGAACGAGAAGAAGTCCACCAATTGGTAATAGGCATCCTTCACCTTTGGCTTTCCGTTCACTTTGGAGATGTACCGTCTGATGAGGTCGCAGTGTACAAGGTTGTCAAGTTGCTTGGTCAAGGAGCCGCTTGACGGAGTTTTCAGTGCCTCCTCCAATTCGGATCGGGTCATGCCCTGTTTGTTTTTTCCCAAGACTTCCACGATGCGGAGATAAGGCTCAGGCGATTTGAAAAGCGAGGCGTAAAGGCGGTTGTATTCTTGGCTGAGTTCGGCGTTTTTTCGGAAATAGAGCCTGTCGATATTCTGGGCAAGACTCTCCTGTTTGTCCAAAAGACTGAGATAATAGGGAACGCCGCCCAACATCATGTAGGTTTCCACCACGGTTTGCCGAGGCCAATAGATGCCCAAGGTGTGCAGATAGGCCTCGGTTTCGGCGAGGTTGAACGGCCTTAGATAGATGCTGTGCGTGATGCGGTTGTGCAGCCCTCCGTGGTTGTTGATGATGTTGCTCACCATCCATGAGGTAGCTGACCCGCATACGATGAGGGTGACATTCTTCCGCAATGAAGCCCAAGTGTTCCAAAAATGCCCCAACGCCTTGACGAAACCCGATTTTGGCGTGTCGAAACAAGGCAACTCGTCTATATAGATGATGCAACGGTTTTTATGGTTGTGCTGCTCCAAAGTCGTTTTGAGCATCTCAAAGGCTTCGAGCCAGTTTTTTGGTTTTTTCCCCTGATAGCCTGCCACGGCCAAGGCACTTGTGAAGGCGAACATTTGGTCTTCTTTTTTCCCGCCGATGATGCCGGAGGCTGCAAAGGAAAACTTGTTCTCGAAAAACTGTTGGATGAGATAGGTCTTGCCCACGCGCCTTCTTCCGTAAACCGCAACAAACTCAGGCTTTCCGGATTTTTGCAGTTTTTGGAGGAGTCGTATTTCTTCTTGTCGTCCGATGAAGTTCTTATCCATGTTTTTTGTCTGAAATTCAGCCGCAAAGATACAAAAAATATATTCGATAGCCCCCCAAAACTCATTTTTTTTGATAGATTTGGGGAATTATCGATGCTATAAATCCCCAAAACTCAAAAAAATTGATAGAAATGGGGGATTATCGAATCGATTAGGATGACATTTGTGGCAGATTTCCGCAAGATTTGTTTCTTTTTTCCTTGCCCAATCCAAAATTTCTGTATTTTTGCCCCTGTCAATCCGAGAGAAAACGGGTTGATGAAGAAAGCGCATTTTTCGCTTTATTCCATTATAGTGAAACTTGGACACTTTTGCTGTAAGGGTTGGAATAAAGGAGAAGATGAATGCTTCCATTCGGTTTGTAATCGTAACCATTTCACGATACAACCCTGTGGAGCAGTTATCTAACCTTATTTTACACTCTTACAGGGAGTCCAAGCCCTCACTATAGCAAAATAGGGCAAAGATGAATGGCTCCACTCTCTTCATTCATCAATTGGATTCCTGTTTGGGCTGTTGGGGAACAAACAAAACAAGTTTCAAATGAAGAGGAGCATCTCATCAAGGAAAAAGCGGAAAGTCTTGGCAATAATGCTTGCGTTGTTCTTGCCATTCAGCGTATGGGCGCAAGGGGGACTATTCCAACGAGGTGAAGAGCCAGTGGGGCTTCGAAGCAGCGATGCAGCAACCTTAACCAACCAAGGTTTTGGTAATCCTATTGGCGGTAGTAACCTCACTAACAATGCTTTCGGAAATTATATCGAAGGTAGCAACCTTACCAATCAGACCTTTGGCGCACCGATAGGCAGCGGACTCTTCGTCATGCTGATGGCTGGCGTAGGCTATGCCGCATTGAAAACAAACAAGAAAACCAACAAAAAGTAAAAAGGAGAATCGAAAATGAAAAGAATAAGCACAATCATAATGGCATTGGTCGTGGTGATGACAATGGCGCAATGCAAAAAGGACAGCCCAACTACACCTGACAATCAAAGCAATATTGTGACCATCACATTTGATGTGAAGAACAATAATGGCTCAAGAGTAGATGTGAATACTACTTTGGGTACAGTTGATTTTGAAACTGGCGACAAGGTTTATGTAGGAAGCGGCGGCAAGTATGTTGGATTCCTGACCCACAACGGCACCAATTTCGTAGGCAACATCACCAACCCGACCGAAAACCAGCCCTTGCAGTTCTACTTCCTTGGCAATGTAATGCCAACCGAAACGCTTTCCGCAGGAACAACCGAGGAATGTTCGGTAATCATCAGTGACCAGACGGAGCATTTGCCCGTGATTTCGTGTGCTGCCTCAAATGAAAACTATGTTTCGGGTTTGACATCCTATACGGGACATTTGTTGAACAAGTGCGCCTTGGTGAAGTTCAATGTAACAACACCTTCAAATTCACCTATTTGCATTACTGGAATGAAAAACAAGGTGACGGTAGATTTCACACAAAATACGATGACACCCAGCAAGGAGGGTGAAGGTGTGATTATGCTGCCTGCTGGAAGTGGAGAGAATGTGGAGAAATGGGCGATTTTGTTGCCGCAAGAGGCTTTGGAGGAAGGAGAGGAAGGGTCGGCTTATTCCAGACACGGTGATTATACGGGCATTCGCCCAACGATTCCTAGTATTACGAATAATGGATATTTATCTCAAGGAATAAGTATTGAAGTCAATACTATTGTTGTTTCTGAAGTTCCAATTGGAGCCATTAATGGGTTATTTACCATAAATTCAAATGGGGATAAAGTGTATTTTTCACAAGGGAATCTCCAATATATTGGTAGTGCTTCAACACCTTATTGGAGATTTGCTGAAAAACAATGGGATTATTTTGGAGTTGATAATCAAGGTGGTGCTTCGCAATTCATAGATAGAGATTTATTCGGATGGGGTACAAGTGGTTATAATCATGGTGCTGTATGTTATCAACCATGGTCATATAGCATATCAGACCAAGATTATTATGCATACGGTTTAAGCTGGGCTGATCTTAATGACATGACTGGTCAAGCAGATTGGGGCTTTAATGCTATTTTTAATGGTGGAAATCAAGAAAACCAATGGCGGACTTTACAAACGGGAGAGTGGTCTTGTTTATTGCTAAGTCGCCCTACATCTTCTGGCATTCGTTATGCCAAGGCCAAGGTTAATGGTGTTAATGGAATTATTTTACTTCCTGATAATTGGGATGAATCCTGTTATTCCTTGTATTTACCTGATTATGATAAGACTCCATTTGATGGAAATATAATTTCTTCTTTGGATTGGGAAAGTTTTTTTGAAAGTAATGGCGCGGTTTTCTTACCTGCCTCGTTTAATAACAATAATACAGGAGGTATTTATTGGTCCGCTTCAGGATACAATTCAAGCAATTCCCATAGTGCTCATTATATGTATTTTAATAATACTAATGCTTCTGCTGATGACGGTTATTATAGTCATAGATATTCTCGACTTGCCGTTCGCCTTGTTCAAAATTATTAAATGACAGAATGTCAATGATAGGCAATACTGTACTGAACCCCGATAGTTAAACAAAACTTTCGGGGTTTGTTATGCAGAAATACTATACTTTTGTGGTCTAAAAATGAGTATCCTATGAATGCTGAAGAATTATTTCAAAAAGTTAGGAATGATTTGCCAATAGAGCATGATTCAGACGACTTTATTTATGATGTAAAGAAGACCTACAAAAGGTATTTTGATGATATTTCAAGTCTTGAAGTAGATGCTTTTGGAGATGAAGAGTTGAGAGATGCTACAATTCAAGATGTCAAAGTCCGAATAAGAAATGTAGTGATGGTGTTGAAAAGATACTATGAAGGGTGTCATAGTGAGGCCTATCAATTGCTGAAAGAACAAATTGTAAAAACTGATGGTTTTTTGGATATTGATGTAATAATTAAAGAAAAAGGCGAATACTATTATCGAGCAAGAAATAATGATGAGAGTATTCGTTCTTTTGAGGATATGTTTCATATTCCAAATAATAAGAGAGGTATAGTGAAAACAGAACGGTTTAGTGCGCCAGGCTATCCTTGTCTTTATTTGGGTAATACGGTTTATGATTGTTGGGAAGAGATGGGACGTCCTTCTTTTGAGGAATTATCTTTTTCGGGTTTTCGGGTTATGAATGATTTTATGGTGTATGATTTGCGAAAGCCAAACAGAGTTGCTTTTGAAATAGAAAACTTGCCGCAGACATTAAAGAGGTTGGTGTATATTATTGCATGTCAGTTTAAAGTTCTTCATAAAGAACAGCCATTTAAACCCGAGTATATTATACCCCAATTGATTCTGGAATTAATCATTTCTTCAAATAGGGAGAAGAACAAAAAGGAATGTGGTCCATATGATTTACCTTGGGGTGTAGCGTATTCTTCAACACATCAGTCCAAAGATTTTCAATATCAAGAAGAGTATTTGGAAAACATTGCAATTCCGGTTGTTGACAGTAATTTCAATAATGTTCATTGTGGTTTTCTATCTTCTCTATTTGAAATATCAGATCCTATTTGTTATAGATATGAAGAACTTAAAGAAAGACAGACAGGGTTGTTTGGGAAGCCAATAGATTCTCATGAAATGGAGAAAATTGTAACCGAATATGAATCAACAAAACTAGGCTTTATTGAACGGAGGTTAAAAAAGAATACAAATCATCATTCTTTAAAACACTTAGTAATAGATGGACCCAAAACAATAGTGTTTCCTCCAGAAGGAGGAACGAAAAGTATACCGATAAAAAGTAATGATAAATGGTCTGTAACTGCCGTGAATCTGTCTGACGAATTTGAGGACATATTTTAATGATTCAAAAGAGTTTTGTTTACCTCTTACAGAAATATTAAGATCACACAAAACCTCAGAAGGCCTGAATATCAGCATTTGCAATGTGCGAATGAATCATGAGGCTGCCGTGATACGACAGCCCTACAGCCTGGGCGGGGTGGTGTAGGGCTGTCACAAGGTTGCTGAGCCTGTCGAAGCATCGTGGCATCTGCTTTGTTTATGCCGTGTTTATAGCTGTTCAAATGCCTTGAGTTTTTTCCAAAATCGATAAAAAATCACAATTTTGGAAAAAACTCATTGTGGTTTCAGAATAATTTATTTCCTTTGCATCCTGTTAGAATATAGAATGTTATGGAAAAATTGATAGGTCGCGAACATGAGATAAAATTGCTGAAGGAATATACCAGTTCCGAGCGTCCTGAATTTGTTGCTATTTATGGTCGCCGAAGGGTCGGCAAGACTTATCTCGTCAATCAAATGTTCAATGGAAAGATGGCCTTTGCCATGACGGGCGTACTCAACGGCACCAAGGAGGAGCAGATGGAGACTTTCATTGACGCCATGCAGGAATATAGCGGCAAACTGCCCGAAAAACCCAACACTTGGATGGAGGCTTTCAGGATTCTGAAACTTTATCTGAAAAAGAAAGTCACGCTGAAACGCCGTTGCATCGTGTTTCTCGATGAATTGCCTTCGATGGACACGCAACGGTCGGGATTCGTGCGGGCATTGGGCTATTTTTGGAACAGTTGGGCTTCGCTGCAAGACAACCTGACGCTGATCGTGTGCGGCAGCGCCACCTCGTGGATGATACGCAACATCGTTAACGACAAAGGCGGCCTCCACGACCGCATCACGCACGAATTGCATTTGCACCCGTTTACGCTGAAAGAGACAGAGTTATACCTCAAGAGCCGGCAATTCAAGTGGGACCGCCTGACCGTCATGCAGGCATACATGGCCTTGGGCGGCGTGCCCTATTATTTGAGCCTGCTTCATCGTGGCGAGAGTTTCGCCGCCAACATCGACCGACTGTTTTTCGGCGACGAGGAAGAACTGCGCAGGGAATACAAACGGCTGTATTCCACCTTGTTCAAGTCGCCGGAATCGTATATGACCATCGTCAATGCTCTGGCAAAAGTCAAGGCAGGAATGTCGCGCGACGAATTGAGAAAGGCTTTGGGGCAGGATTCAAGCGGATCGCTCAGCGGAAAACTTGAAGACCTCGTCAATTGCGACATTCTTCGCAAGTATCCCATCCACAACAAAACCACGAAAAAGAATTCCGCCATCTATCAACTTGTTGATTTCTACTCGCTTTTCTACCTTACCTTTGTGTCGCGCGCCGAGGCTGAGACGGGCTATTGGAGCAACCATATCGGCACTTCCGAGGTCAACACATGGTTGGGATTGAGTTTTGAGCGGGTGTGCCTGACCCATGTACAACAAATCAAGCAAGCACTCCACATTGATAGGATTTCGACCCAATTTTATTCATGGCGAAGCCAGAAAAGTACACCAAAAGCGCAAATCGACATGGTTCTTGACCGCGCCGATGGCATCATCAATCTGTTTGAAATCAAATACAGCGAGGCGGATTTTCGCCTTGATAACGATGAGGCCAAAAAACTGCAAAACAGGATAGCGGCTTTCCGCAATGAAACAAAAACAAAGAAAGCCTTATGGCTCACATTGCTAACCACTTACGGTCTTAATGAAGGCCGTTATTCCTCAACTTTTGTTTCGATTTTAACGATGGATGACTTGTTCCAATAATTGGTTTTCGTAATCTGAGTTTTTTCCAAAGTTGATAAAAAATCACAATTTTGGAAAAAACTCAACCGAAAATTCCACACTTCTTTCCAACGAGTTTTACCGTTCAAAAACCCTCAAAAAATGGATTTCGGCCTCCTCCAAGGCTTGCGTAATGGCTTGCTCATACCCGAGGCTGCTCAAAGTTTGGTCTGTGACCACCAGCACATTTTTGTAGCCGCATTTTTGGCAAATCTTGCCCATCTTTTTGCGCGCGCCGTGGCCTTCCACCAACTGTGGCTGCGGCAGCGGGACGGTGTGAATCACCTTGCCGGGCAAACGGTGAATCTGTTTTCTGATATGATAGGTTTCCATGATTTGATCTTTAGTGGAGCAAAAATACAATTATTATTCGAATTATTTTCATATCTCAAAAAGATTTCCGACCTTTGCAGCCTCAAAAATCAAAAACAAATTTGTAATTAAAAAATTGTAATTCAAAGTATTATGAGTAAGTTTAATGACATAATGAAGGAAGTAGGCTCGGCTTTGGTGAGCAAAAAGTTCTGGGTTGAATTGCTGATCATGACTTTCGGCATGTTCATGACGGGCGTTTGCGTGTATTATTTCCTCGTTCCGAGCAAACTGATTGTCGGCTCCATTTCGGGTCTCTCCATCGTGCTGACCAACATTTTCAACGGTATGGGCATCAACATCAGCCTTTCGATGATGATTTCCATCATCAACGCTATCTTGCTGATTTTGGCCTATTTGCTCATCGGTAAGGAGTTCGGCCTCAAAACGGTGTATTGCGCTATGATTCTCGGTCCCATGACCAAGGTGTGCGAATGGATTTACCCTTGGGAAAACTTCGCCACCCCGAACAGCTACCTTATTAATATGGGTGTCGACCCCAGTTCGGCCTATTCCGTGATGGGCAACCCGTGGTTCGACCTGCTTTGCTGCGTGATCATCCTCAGCGCGGCCCAAACGCTGATGTTCTCCATCAACGCTTCCACGGGCGGCCTCGACATTTTGGCCAAGATCGTCAACAAATACTTGCACTTCGACATGGGCAAGTCGGTGAGTGTGGCGGGTGCCATCATCTGCCTCACGGCTTTCGCCATCAACCCCTTCCAGATGGTTGTCATCGGCCTCATCGCCACTTGGATTAACGGTCTGGTAGTGAATATGTTCACCGCCAACCTCAACCAACGCAAGCGTGTTTGCATCGTCTCGAAAGACTACGACCGCATTCGCCGCTATATCATCGACGAGCTTCATCGTGGCTGCACGCTTTATGAAGTCATCGGAGGCTACACCAACGAAAAGTCGATTGAATTGGAATCGTTGCTTACCAACGACGAATTCTCAAAACTGATGGAATACCTCGGCAAGAACGAAATCAATGCCTTCACCACGGCAGGCAACGTGAGTGAGGTGTACGGCCTGTGGGCAAAAGACCGCCACAGGGCAAGAAAACACGCTGAAAAGCGTTAAATTGATGTTGTTTTCATGGTGCCGCGACAGGAGCGATTCTGTCGCGGTTTATTTTGTATTAAAAAAAAGACTATTTTTGTGCCAAATTAAACCGCACGAAAATGGAAAAACTTTTAGACAAATTTCTGAGATACGTCTCCGTGGAGACCACCTCCGACGAAAACTCCGAATCACAGCCCAGCACCGACAAGCAACTCAACCTCTTGCGGATGCTCCGCGACGAACTGCAAGCTATTGGCATCGAAGCCACGCTTGACGAATACGGCTATGTGATGGCCACCATTCCCTCGAATGTGGACAGGGAAATTCCTACCATCGGCTTCATAGCCCATGTCGACACCTCGCCGGATGCTTCGGGAGCGAACATCAAGCCGCAAATCATCCCGAACTACGACGGTGGCGACATCGTCCTGAACAAGGAAAAGAACATCGTCCTGCGCGTTTCGGAATTCCCTGAAATGCAGCAATACAAAGGCCAGACGATGATTACTACAGACGGCTTGACCTTGCTTGGTGCCGACGACAAGGCGGGTGTGGCCGAAATCATGTATGCCGCCCAATACATCATGGAGCATCCCGACTTTAAGCATGGTGAAATCAAGATTGGTTTCACGCCCGACGAGGAAATCGGACGCGGTGTGGTGAAATTTGACGTGAAGAAATTCGGTGCCAAGTATGCCTACACGATGGACGGAGGCGAAATCGGCGAGTTGGAGTACGAAAACTTCAACGCCGCCGCCGCGAAGATTCATGTGCAGGGCAGCAACATCCATCCCGGCTATGGCAAGGACAAGATGGTGAACTCGATGCTTATCGCCATGGAACTCAACGGAATGCTGCCTGTGGAGCAAGTGCCTCGCTACACGCAAGGCTACGAAGGTTTTTTCCACCTGACCGAAATTAACGGCACGGTTGAAGAAACCACGATGAACTACATCATCCGCGACCACGACCGCGCCAAGTTCGAGGAAAAGAAGGCCTTGATTACATCGGTTGCTGAGTTTTTGAACAAGAAATACGGCGACGTGGTGAAGTTGGAACTGAAGCACCAATACTACAACATGCGCCAAGAGGTGGAGCCGCATTTCTTCATTGTCGAGCGTGCCATCAAGGCGATGGAGATGGCCAACATCAAACCGAAAGTGCAGCCCATCCGTGGCGGCACCGACGGTGCCAACCTTTCGTTCATGGGCTTGCCTTGCCCCAACATCTTCGCTGGCGGACACAATTTCCACGGCAAATTGGAATATGTTCCTTTGGAAAGCATGATGAAGGCTTCGGAGGTGATTCTCAACATCATCACTCTGTTCCAAGCTGAAGGCTAAACCATTGTAAACCAAAGAAAAATCGGCTTGTAGGTTTTCCCATAAGCCGATTTTTTGTTTTTGGGAAGCTGCAATTATGCGTTAGTTGCTTCAGCCTTCAGTTCCTCATAAAACTTCACTTGCGCCATTTCCATCCACGGCGTAACCCAAAGCAGGCCAATGCCGAGGGTGAGGATTCCCAAAAGAATCCAGCCGATGAAACTGAGGTGCAGCATGAAAAGATCCATTTTGTGGCCGTACATCAGGGCTTCGCTGCGTCGGAGGCACTCGCCGGGGCCGAGTTCAGGGTTGTCTTCGGCAATGTAGGGCGCCATGCTGAAGGCGTAGGCCTTGATGATGCCAGGAATGATAAGCAGCAGGCACCAAAGCAGGATATAAACCGTGCCTAAAAGCATGATTCCCAACACTCTGCCGTAGTCTTCCTTGAATCCTGCACTAATCATTTCGTTGACAGTGTTTTCGCGGCCACGGTTGAAACGGAGCATCCCGACCGAGAAGCCATATTGAAGGTTTTCGGCAATGAGAAGCGCGACGAGGAAACCAATGGTGATGAATGACGGTAATTGGGTTTGGCTTCCGCCTTGAGTGACTCCGCTGACCAAGGTCACTATCAGTGCTGCCACAACGGGCTGTGTCCATTTGCCCCGAAGCATCCCGAGGGCTTCATTTTTGAGTTCAGGTCTTGTTGACATGATGTTAGTTTTTAAGGTTTTACATTTGCAAAAATAGGAAAAACTTCACTAATGCAAGCGAAAATGCGTCTTTTTTTATAGTTTTGCCGTCCGAAAATGACGAAATGAACCGCATCAGGCAGGACAATCGCAACAGAATCATTTTGGCATCGGTTTTCACCGTTGTCGGTGTGTTGTATGCCCTTATTTCCTTGGTCAACCATTACCTTTTCAAAACCTATGCACTCGACTTGGGGCTTTACACCCACGCGATGTACGACTACACCCATTTCCGCGTTGACGATTGCAGCATGTTCAAGGCTGTTCCGCAAAGCATCCTCAGCGACCATTTCGACCTCTATCTCATCATTTTGTCGCCTTTGATTCATGTCTTCGGCAGTTATACCTTGCTCATCGTGCAGATTGCGGCGGTGCTGTTGGGCGGTTGGGGCGTATTCAAGTTGTTGCGACTTTATTCCGACGACTTTTGGCTACCGCTTTTGGCCGCTGTCGCGTTCTGGTTTTCTTTCGGAATCATCCATGCCATAGCCTTCGACTATCATTCCAATGTGTTGGCTGCCATGATGTTGCCGTGGCTGCTGTATTTCCTCAAAAAGAGGCAATTCGGCCTGTCCTCGTTGATGGTGGTGCTGTTCGTGATAGGGAAGGAAAACATGTCGCTGTGGTTGTTTTTCATCGTCGTCGGGCTGATGTGGGACTACCGCAAGGATAAAACAGCCTTGTGGCATTTGGCGGGCTATGCGGTTTTTTCGTTGGCTTACTTCTTCATTGTCAACATGATAGTGATGCCAAAGTTGGGCGGTTCGGGTGGAGGTTTTGCTCGGTACAGTTATCTCGGAGATAACTATTTAGAAATTGCCGGAACCTTGCTCACGCATCCGAAATTGACGCTTAATATCTTGTTTACAAGCACTATTGGCATGGAGGAGTTCGTGGGTATGGGTGGCAAGCCAAATTACACGGTGTTAACCACCATCGCCAATCCTAAGTATGCCGGAATCAAAGAGGAGTTTTATTGGTGCGCTTTGGCTACAGGATTGGTTTTCACGGTTTTGAAGCCCAATTACCTGTTTATGCTCCTGCCGCTCATAGGGCAGAAAATGATAGCCAACCAGCCTAATTTTTGGGGCATTTCCTTCCAATATTCCGTTGAGTTTATGCCAGTGCTCGTCATTGCGTCGTTTTTGGTCATTTTCAGGCTGAGGAAACAGTTTTGGCGGATGATGCTGGCAGTTAGCCTGTTGATTTCCATTGTTTTGACCACGTTTTATACCATCGGTGTGCCCAAATCGAGGGTTTTCGTGGACCAGCTTTGCGTTTATCAGGGACGGCATTACAGGCAGAAGGATTTCGATGTGCGCTATGCCTACGAACTCATCCGAATGATTCCCGACGAGGCCTCGGTGTGTGCCGCGCCGGTCTTTGTGCCGCACCTCGCCATGCGTGACGACATCAAGGATTTTTCCATCATGCGGAAAGTCGACACCGACTATGTGCTCATCACCGATTTCTATTTCGGCTACGAGCGCGAGGGAGTGTTGGTGCTAAAGAATCGTGCTGAATATGAGACTGTTGCCACCGATGGCACTATCTATTTGCTGAGGCGGATTGTGCCTTGAAGGTCTGCAAGTCGGGTGGGAGTTCAGTTAGGTTTTTGCAGGTATAGACAAAGAAATTTTTGGCAGGCTTGCCGCATCGCTCAATCGTAATAGTGCCAGCCAGTTCAATTTCCGAAAAATACCATTGATACATCTCTTTCGGGTCTTTCAGATAGCGGCTGTCGGTGAGGAACCAATAGTTTTCGCCGAGATGGAATCCGCCACGCTCTTCATTGATCCACAGGTATTTGTGCAAGAACTCAGGCCAACCCAATCCCATGACTCTCATGCCTAAAGGTCGCGCCACGTAATAGTCGAGATTGGCCAACGGAAACCATTGGTTGGCCACGATGCCGTCTTCTGCATTCATCACGCCTTCGGCCATCTTTTCCTCGCGGAAAGCCGCAAATTTTTCGCCCAATTGCCGCCAGCCATACATATCGAGGGTAAAATCGTCGCGCCCAAGCATCTCAGGCTCAGTGTGTTTGTCCAAAGGAATGAAGCCTGTCTTGATTTCGGCAACGCCGATGATTAGAGTGAGCAAAAGCATGACTATTGATGCCTTGATGGATTTAGGCAATTTGTTTGGTTCAACCTGCTTATCACGCAGATACACAGCGGATAAGAGGATGAGAATAACGAAAGCGGGCGCGTTCCAATGAGGCAGGGTAGGGCGGGTGAGTGAGAACAGCCAGAACATCAAAATCAGGGGAATGGCGGTGCAAAGCAAAAGGCGAGAAACGGGTTTTGGGATGTTGGTTTTCCCTTTGAACATTGCCACAACTGCAATGATGGCCAAAACAAAATTCACAGGGTTGTTGTAAAGGAACTCCCCCAAAATCTCAGTGCCGAAAGTGCCGAAATTGATTTTTCCGCCACCCACGCGCCCACCGTGGAAACTCAGGCTGATGAAATTGTTTTGGATGTTCCAGTAAAGAATGGGAATACAGCAAATTGCTGAAATCAAGAGTGCGAGATACAAATAGGGATTTTTCAGTTCTTTTCGGTTGAAAATCAGGATATAAAGCCCCATTCCGACCCAAAGGAAAACGCCTGAATATTTGGAGAGCATGGTCAAACCGGTGAATAATCCGAAAAGAATTAAATACTTGCTATTCAGGTTGTTTTGACTCCCCCCTGCCCCCCTCTCAGAGGGGGAAGCGCAAAGCGGCGCGGAGAAATACCTTATCGCCATCCAGACGGCCAAAAGCCAAAACAGCATCAGTGGCGTGTCGGGCATGATGAAAACGCCCGTGATGACGAAGGCATAAATGGAGGCGGTGTAAAGCAAGGCAGCGTAAAGCCCTGTCCGCGCATTCTTGATTTCCTTCGCAATCCTATATATTATATAGGTGTCGGCGGTCATCAGGACGATAGAGGCCAATCGGATGAAGAACTCGCTGTCGAACAATAAGTTAAGGCTGAACAATTGGATGACCCAGCCCACCATTGGGGGATGGTCGAAGTGACTCCAATCGGGGTAGAGGGCATAGGTCCAGTAATAAACCTCGTCGTTGCCAAACTCCATCCAAGCGGCCAAAACACCCCTCACGACCGCACTGACGGCCAACAGCCAAACCAGTATCTTGTTGATATTTTGCTCTTTAATCCTCACTTGCTTTCTTCTCCTTGGCTTTTTTGAACAGATACCAAATCATGGCAGCAAACGCCACGAGATACACGAAGCGGTACAGATAAGTCTGCGCTTGATTGACGACATCCAACCGCTGGTCTATGGGTTCGGGTGTCGGGTGCCTCGTGACGGGATTCAGATAGAAATGTTGCAGTTCGTTGACATTGATTTCCGTCCTAACATATTGGTCTTCAGGCTGAATGACATACGATGCTGTTGCCACGTTTTCTTCCGTTTTCAGCACCTTGCCACCCTGCCCGATGAATTTCACTTCGTGCATGGTGTTGGCGGAAGTGCTAATGAATAAGGTGTCGTCAACCAATTGGGCCTGAGTCAAATAGGGGAGGCTTCGGGCTTGTTCGACCTTCTGCTCCAAGGCCATCGGGAAGTGGAAAAAGTTGACGAACTCAACGGCGTAGCACAAACCCGCATCCAAAGCCTGATACACATGCTCAGGGTTGAGGTCAGGGGTGTTAATCATGGTTAGATTGAGGCATACTTCACAGACTTTGTGGATGTTGTGTGTATCGTCATCGCCGAGGGCATACACTCTGTGACCGTTGGAGAGCGCCATGTCCCAATGCTCCAACGCATTGCCGTAAGGATTCATAATTTCCAAAAGACGATAGTTGCTCAGCCATTTCATGTCGCTCACCTTGTAACCCTTCGTGAATGAGGCATGGGCGGGCATGACGAAGCGGCATCGCTCGCCCAATTCATTAATCATGTGCTGTTTCATGTTGAGATTCTGCATGAAAGGGAAGTCGGGCCAATACACCTTTTCCGCCCCGATGCAGATTTGGTGCGTTTTGCGTATGAGGCCGTAGCCGTGTTCGTAGGCTGGGATATAGTCCTCTCTCTCAGCACCATGCGGGTTGATGCCCATATAGTCGGAAATGCCATAATGGTCATAGCCCAAGGCTTGATAAACGCTGTCGATGGCCGTTTCGGTGCTTTTGCGCCCGTTGGTCAGGCCGAAAAACCTGCGCGAATGGCAATGGAAATGGTACTTTTTCCATTGGTCGGGGTTCATGTCCTGATAGGGATTATAAAGATATTCGCCGCTGAAGGGTCGCGGCTCTTTGAAACTGTAAGTGGGGACGGAAAGATATACATACAATACCAGCAGCAGCAAGGCAATACCGAGGGAGGCCATTACCCTGCCGAAATAAAACCAAAAGCCGTGTTTGTGTTTTCCTTGGCTCATCATTTCGGATTTTGGGGTATGAAAATCAATTTCTTTCTGGCTATCAGGTTGTTGTAGCGTTCAAGCACCTCGCCGACTACATCCTCCCAAGAGCGCACGATGGAACGCGAAGCCTGCACGCCAACGCGATGCACCCGTTTCGGGTCGTGAATCAACTCGCGGAGGCGATTGGCGAAGGCATTCAAGTCGTTGGGAATCAGGAAGCCGTTCTCGTTGTCGGTGATGATGGAGGCAGCCGTGGCAGTTTCCACCAAAACCGAAGGCGTTTGCAACGCAGCCGCCTCTTTGACGACCAAGCCGTCAGTGTCGTAAAGCGAGGGGAAAAGGAACAGGTCAGCCGCTGCATAATACTGCTTGATGGTATCGCGCTCGGTGACGGTTCCCACAAAAGTGACTTGGTTGTCCAAGCCTTTTTCGGTCACCATTTCCTTCATTGCTTCAGCCGCGTAGCCGTTGCCGACGAAAAACATCTTGAAAGGCGTATCTTTCACTTTTTCAAGGGCTTCGATGATAAGGCGCACGTTTTTCTGCCAAACATGTTGTCCAACGAAAAGGCAAACGAAATCTTCAGGGGCAATGCCCAACTGCTTTCGCGCTTCGGCGAAATAGGCATCGGGATAGTCGGCCACGAGGTCGCTGCCATTGGGCACCACTTCCACATTGCCCTTGAATCCGTAATCCTTAATCACGTCTTTTACAGAGGCTTGTGGCACCCAAACCTCATCGGCACGCTCGTAGAAACTGACGATGCGCTTGATGATTTGCTCCACAACGGCTTTGGAGGGAATGGTTTGGCTGAAGTCGTCGCGGTATTTGGAATGGAAGGTGGCCACAAAAGGGATGTTGAGCCTCTTGGCGACATTGACCGCCGCCCAGCCTGCCGCAAAGGGCGAATGGGCATGGACAATCTTGAAGCGACGCTTGACGATTTTGGCGAGGAAAGCTGGGTCAACTTCCGCAACGCCAGTGACATACGGCTGACGGAAAGGCACAGGAACCGAGAAATAGTCGAGCATCTCGTAGTCGTATTGCTTGTAGTCGGCCCCCGGCACATTCGGCGTGATGACAGAAACACCGCCCACCTTTTTCTGCATCCAGTAGGCGTAATTTTGCACGCAAACGGCCACGCCATCCATCACCGGCGGAAACGATTCGTTGAAAAGTCCGATGTTGAGATCCATTTTCTTGAAATTTGGCGCAAAGATAGGAAATTACACTCAACTTTGCTTTCAACAATGCTTCTATTTGGCATTGCCATTGAAATAAAACATGAATGGCCATAAATTATCCATAAATTGTTCCATAAATTCTTGTTTTTGAAAATTTGTGTTCAATTGGTGGAAATTCCTGTAAAAAATAAAATTAGGTAAAAGATATTTTCGTAATTTGGCAGCCTCAAACTGAAAATCGGTGAATAATCTGTGTAAAACATTGATTATCAAGCAGTTGAAGGTGGTGGGTAAATCTCCGCTCCAAACTTTTGCATATCCTCTATCAAAGGCAGGGCCAATGGGCTTTGTCTTGGATTTTTTTGTGCCTGCCGGGATATTGGGATTCCCACTTGGCTTCCTTTTTACTCCCCCTGGCCCCCTCTCAGAGGGGGAAGCGCAAAGCGGGAAAGAACTTGGCGAAAGACTTGGCAGAGAACCCGCAGCCGGTAGGTTTCCCCCTCTGAGAGGGGGTGCCCGTCAGGGCGGGGGAGTTAAGAAACAACTTGGAAATTACTA
>CACZDU010000031.1:0-38317 GCA_902780055.1 uncultured Bacteroidia bacterium
GAGGACGGTCACCGTGTATTGACGGCCTTCAGTGTACATCGTGAAGTTGAAGGGTTCCATCCATGCACCGACCGGGCGAACACCAAGGTTCAGGCTGTCAATGATTTCGGTTTCACCTTCCATGTACTTCACATGGAGTTGGTCGGCCGTTGAGCCACCTTCAGCACTGATTTCGATCTGGATGTTGGCACGGTTGGCCGAGGTGTACTTGTTGCCCGTGTACGAACCCAAATCATACGGATTCGGGTCAACACCGTCGCTGTGGAACGAAACCACAGCGTTTGCCGTGCTGGTGTAGTAGAAGTAACGCGTGCTGTAGCCCGAGGTGTACTCGTGCATACCAATCAGCAGGTTACTTGAACCGTCATACTCGAACGGAGTGTCAAGCGTGATGGTCGTCCAACCGGGGCTGAACGTGACCGTACCGCTGAACACCATGTCCGAAGCAGTGACAGGTTCGAAATCTGAAGCGCTCGAGAAGGTCTCTCTCGACACGTTCTTCATGAAAACGTCAACCGCGTTAGTTTGCGCGGCATCGGATTCACGAAGGTTGAAACTGATGGCAGTAATCGTGCCGGCAGTTCCAATCTCGTTGGCAGTGTAAACCTGCTCAACGAATGAGTAGCCCCAAAGTGAGTTGAACGGCGTGACATAAGTCGTAGTCGTTCCGTCACCAATTTGGACCACTTCTGCTCGTGCCACGCCAATGAAGGCCAGCACAAGCGTCATCATCAAAGAAAATACTTTCTTTTTCATAATGAAACAATTTGGTTAATAATTAAGTGAATTAAACGGTTTTCTTGGTCATAAATGCGAATTGCACCGCTGCCCGATGGCACGGTGGCAACATTTTTCCTAAGCATAAAACGGACATTCGAATGCATAGTAAACGCGCTGTTTGTTGTCTAGACAATGGTAAGACTAACAACAGCGCGTTTACCCTTAGTGGAAAATAACTATTTATTTGACTATTTTTCCAAATACATTATAATCTACTAATTATCAATTAGAAAAATTATTCACCAAGCAATATTTTTGGACCCATATTGTAGTAAATGTCCACAGGAATGCCAGCGGCGTTCACGCGGTTGAGGTCGCCTTGGAGTTCAGGATGGATAACGCTCATTTCGCCCATCCAAGCCTTGGTCATCTCGTAGTCGCCGTTGCCTTGGTGACGGAGAATATCGCCAGCGAGCTTTTCAACAGCCACTTTCATCTTCTCGAAGTCGATGGCATAGCGGCCTTCGGCGTTGCGCACAAAGGCACCTTCGTTCTGGAAATAGTTGAAGGTAAGCATGTTGGCCTTGCCGTGGGCACTGGCAGCACCGAAACGCACCGAGCGGAAAATGCCCGCCATGAAAGTGGTGTAGTTGTCTTCCATCGTGGTAGTGGTGTATTCGCCCATTTCGGCCAATTTGGTGACCAAGTAAAGTCCTAAAACATCAGCTTTGGCTTCTTCAAGGGCATTGTACTGGTTGCCAAGGGCTTCGCGCACGGTGCCCTTGCCCGTGATGGTGTTCTTGATGCCCATGCCGTGGGCGGTCTCGTGGAACATAACATTGGAGAAGAAAGCGTCAAACTTGATGTGCTCCAACGATTCGGGAGTCATCAGTTCTTTGGAGATGGGTTCCAGAATCTTCTCGAACTTGGCCTGCATGGCGTTCTTCAGTTGCAGTTTGCGGGTGCCGCGCTCAAGTTGCACGCGCTCGTCGTTGGGCAGGTTGATGGCAATGGTCTTCGAGTTGGCATTGCAGTCGCCGGCGTAATACACCACGTCGTAGGCGGCAAGGTCGACATCGCTGCCAGGCACTTCCTTCTTGTACTCGGCGGGCACGGGCAGTTGCTTTTGCAGTTCAGGCACAAAAGCAGCGTAACGAGCCAATTTCTTGGTCCAATCCTGATCCTTGATGAGGATGAAAGCCTCGTGCGAAGCCTTGATGCCATAGCGGGCGTCGGTGTAGTTCTCGATAGGTCCAATCACCATGTCGATGTTGTTGTTGCGCACGTCCATCCATTGCATGTCGCTCTCGAAATACTCATCGGTGCGAAGGGCTTTGGCGCGAAGGCGGAGGTACTCGGCAAACTCCTCATCGCCAGCAAGTTCAGAGGCATCGTCAAGCAGCGAAGCGGCCTTCTTGATTTGCTCGGCAAAGTAGTCGTGATACCAAACGCACTTCAGCGCACCGTTCTCGTCGCGCACAATCATGGTGTACTGGCTGGTCTTGTTCGGGTCGTCGAAGGCGTTCCATTCCTCCTCGGTCATGTCGGCGGGATAGAATTGTGCGCCAGCGGGTTTCGGGCCAATGCCATCCACAAAGGGCTTGTTACCATCCAAACCGTCCCAAGGGCCGTAGGCGATGGTGGCCAATTTCTTGATGTCGGCGTTGTCGCCAATCATTTCCATAAGTTGGGCTTTGTCGCCGTAGTTCTCACACCAGAAAAGCTGGTCCATGATGTCGGCGGCCTCAAAGAGCAACGGCAACATTTGTTTCTCGTTGTCGCTCAGGTGGTCGATATTGGTCGTCAAAGTATATTGGGCATACTTGTCCGACAGATGCGTTTCTTGTTTGACAGGCTCGGCGGCCTGTTCAGGCTTTTTGTTGTTGTCGCAGGCGGTGGCACCAATAGCCAATGCTGCTACGAGGGCTAAATGTTTGATTTTCATTTTGATATAATTTAAAACTTAAGATTGAAGATTCATAATTGAAGTGAGATAGAGCCGCAAAGATAGGCAAAAGTCAGATATAATCCGAATAATTATTCATATTCACCACCGTAAATTGTGCCTCTGGATAAGCCTCGGCAAAGGCTTTTGGTGCCGCTGGCGACTTCTTCCCCGACTTCATCTCAAAGGCGTTCATAACTCCCGAGCCAATCTCTATCAGGTCAATCTCTTGTTTGTCGTAAGTGCGCCAAAAGTGGAACTCAAGCCCAAGTCGCTCATTTTGATTGCGTTTCATTCGCTCGGTGATGATGTAGTTCTCCCAAAGTGCGCCACGGTCGGAATCGGTACGAAGCGAAAGTGGCTCGAAATTGCGGATGACCGCATTGCGAACCCCGTTATCGGTAAAATACCACTTGCTCGATTTAGTGACCTCTTTTCGAAGGTTCTTGGAGAAGCCGCCCAAACGATACAATACGAACACCTTTTGCAGCAAGTCCAAATAACGCTCGACCGTGTTCTTGCTGATTCCCAATTGTTTGCCGACCTCCTCACAAGATAGTTCGTCGCCCATTTGGTAGGCCACCAAGCGCAGCAAGTCACGAATCTTGGCCGAATTCTTGATGCCATCGACGGCGAGAATGTCTTTGAGCAGATACGACTCCACTATATCATTAAGGTATTCCTTTTTCTCCGCAAACGTATCCAACATAACCACCTCGGGATAGGAGCCGTAAATCAGACGCGCCTCCAAATTCCGCTTGCTCTCGATGGGCGACTCCACCGTGGCAATCTCCTGTTGCGAAAAAGGCAACAGGACAAACTGCGTTCCTCGACCCACCAAAGGCTCGCCGGCCTGGTTTTTCAGGTCGAAGGAAGATGAACCGCTCGCAATGACGCAGATGCCAGGAACTTCGTCCACGATGAGTTTCAACTTCTTCCCGATATCGGGGATGTGTTGCGCCTCGTCGATGGCCAACAAATCCACACCCTCCAACACATGGCGATAGTTGGCAATGCTTATCGGCTCCAACATGGCAATGGAATCGGCATCCTCGCCGTTGAGCATAAGCGACTTGCCCTTAAACGATTGCACGATTTGCTTGAGCAGGAAAGTCTTCCCCACTCGGCGCGGCCCGAAAACCAGCATGACCTTTTGTGGCTTCATGCGCTCCTCCACCCGCTGTTGCGATGCCCTTTGAATCGTATCCATATCATTGAGAATTAACGGTGCAAAAGTACGATAATTTCTCCTTCTGACAAGCAAAAAACAAAAATTCCGTCAGTTGACTGACGGAATTTAGCTAAATTGCGTCAGTTGACTGACGGAATTAATAGTTTTCACATTCAAAAATCAGCACCCAATGGCCCTCGAAATCACCAAACGGAGGATTTCTGAGGTGCCTTCGCCGATTTGAAGGATGCGCTGGTCGCGGTAGAAACGCTCCATGTCGAACTCCTTCAGCAGACCGTGACCGCCCATCACCTGAACGGCGTTGTCGCACACTTCGGCAGCCACCTCGGAACAATAGAGCTTGGCCATCGCAGCCTCTTTCCCGAAGGGACGGTGTTGGTCCTTGAGCCAGCAGGCGTGATAGAGCAGATTTCTGGCAGCCTCAATCTTCACGGCCATATCGGCCAACTTGAAGGCCACGGCTTGGAACTTGCTCACGGGCTTGCCGAACTGCACGCGCTTCTTCGAGTAGGCCAAGGCCATCTCGTAGGCGCCTTGCGCACAGCCCAATCCCATTGCGGCAATCGACAGGCGGCCTGAATCCAAAGTGGCGAGCATGATGTGGGAGCCTTCGCCGGGCTTGCCGAGGATGCAGTCGTCGCCGAGGTGCACGTCCTCGAAAACGAGCTTGCCCGTGTTGGAGGCGCGCCACATCATCTTGTCGTGCATGGGCGTTTGCGTAAAGCCTTCTTTCTTGTTTTCCACCAACAGGGCAGTGAACTCCGGTTTGCCATCCTTCTCGCCCGAAATGGCCTGCACCGTCGTACCTAATGTAATAGGTGTCGCGCTATTGGTGATGAAAATCTTGGAGCCATTGAGATGCCACAGCGTGCCGTCATATTTGGCAGTGGTCTTGGTGCCGCGCGAGTCGCTGCCGGCGTCTTCTTCAGTCAGGCCGAACCCCCAAAGACGGTCTTTGCAGAGGCGGGGCAGATAGCGTTGTTTTTGCTCCTCGGTGCCATAGTCCTTGATGGGGCCAATGCCCAATGAGTTGTCGGCGGCGATGGTGGCGGCAGTGGAGCCATCCACACGGGCCAATTCCTCCACGGCGATGATATAACTCAGATTGTCAAGCCCTTGGCCGCCATATTCTTTCGGGACGGTCATGCCTAAAAGGCCTAATTCGGCCATTTTCAGGGTCAGTTCAACATCGAAATGCTGGTCTTCGTCGTTTTGGCGAGCCACAGGTTTCACTTCCTGTTCGGCGAAGTCGCGCACACGCTGGCGCAGGGCTTCTTGTTCGTTTGTCAAGTCGAAGTTCATATATTTCTGGATTTCAAATTTCTAATTTCAAGATTCCAACTCTAAAAGTTGCATTTTATTGTCTACCATCTGCCCTTCGGCAACGAGGATTTTCTTCACCTTGGCGTTCCCAATGGCCACAATGTTGTTCTCCATTTTCATCGCCTCCACGACCATCATTATCAAGCCTTCCTTCACCTCATCGCCTTCCTTTACGTTGATTTTCACAACTTTGCCAGGCATGGGCGACACCAAACGCGACTTGTCGTTCACCGTTTCCTTGCAAGCGTAATCGGTCGTATCGTTTAGTTGGTCGGTACGGAAGCAAGTAAAATTCAAGCCGTGGAAATTGACGATGGTCTTCTGCTCGTCATTGATCGAGCAATAGACCGTCTCTGTGCGACCATTCAGCATGATTTTCAGCTGTTTGTCATCATATTGGATAAACTCCACTGCAAACGGCATCTCCTCTATCGTGCCAGAAATCTTCCTCGCCTCAGCAGAATTGATGGTGACAGGAACCTTCCGACCCTCAACATCCACAGTCAATTGCATGTGATAGCGCCAATAACCAATCTCTTCCCAGACATTTTCAGGATGTTGTTCCAACTGCTTCTTACAAAAGTCATACAAAAGGAACGCAGAAACTATATCATTGATATTCTGATACTTACGGCTATCATTCAAAGCCTTAATCAGTGCCTCTTGATGGGTCGCGCAAAACGAGGTATCAATTTTGTTGTTGATAAAATCCTCATTCTTAATCACTTCCCAAAGATAGGCTTTATTCGTTGTCAAACCTTGAATAATGAATTCTTTCAAGGCATGACGCGCCGTTTCGATGGCACTCTGACGGTCTTTGGCATGGCATATAAGTTTGGCAATCATTGGGTCATAAGCCTCTGAAATCGTGCAAGTTCCATTGATACTACTATCCACTCTCGCACCGCGCACCTGTGGTTCATGGTAAGCCGTCACCTTGCCAGGCGTAGGCAGAAAACCATTTTCAGGATTCTCGGCATAGATACGCATCTCTATCGCATGACCCTGAGGCTGAATCATCTCTTGCGTCCAACCCATCTCCTTCCCTCTCGCAATGCGAATCTGCTCTTCCACTATGTCAATGCCCGTGCGCATTTCTGTGGCAGCATGCTCCACCTGAATACGCGTGTTCATCTCCAAAAAATAGAAATTCAGGTCTTTATCGACAAGGAATTCCACCGTTCCCGCATTGCAATAATGGATGGCTTTGCACAACTTGACTGCCGTTTCGCAAATCTGTTGCCGCTTTTCTTCCGTCAAAGTCGGCGAGGGAGATTCCTCAATGATTTTCTGGTAACGGCGTTGGATGGTACATTCACGCTCGTGCAGATGAATCACATTCCCATGATGATCGGCCAGCACTTGAACCTCGATATGGCGCGGATTTTCAACGTATTGCTCGATGAAAACGGTACCGTCACCGAAGTATTTTTCCGCCTCACGAGAGGCACGCTCCATTTCATTTTTCAGGTCGCTTTTTTCCCAAACGATGTGCATTCCCTTGCCGCCACCGCCTGCTGCTGCCTTTATTAAAATAGGATAAGGAAGCGCGTCGGCTTGTTCCAAAATCTCCTCATGGCTGCCCATCATGCCGAAAGTGACGGGAATACCATGCTTGACGGCCATTTTTCGTGCTTCAATCTTATTGCCCATCAGCCTCATGGACCGGGCATCGGGACCAATGAAAATCAAATTGTTGGCCTCGCAAGCCTCAACCAATTCAGGACTTTCGGAGAGGAAACCATAGCCCGGATGAATAGCATCTGCACCCGCATCCAAAGCCGCATCAACTATTCTCTTGACATTCAGGTAGGTATCCTTCAATGCTCCGCTACCTAAAGGACAAGCCTCGTCAGCCAAACGGCGGTGCAAGGCGTTGGCATCGTTGTCGGCAAACACGGCCACGGAAGCAATGTGCAACTTGCGCAAGGTCTTGATGATACGCACCGCAATCTCTCCCCTATTGGCAATCAGCACTTTATTGATTTTCTTGATATTCATGGCTTCAATAATGATACCGCAAAAATACAAAAAGAAAGGCAACCTTTGCAGATTGCCCTTCAAATAATAAGACCTGAAAATTATTTTTTAGTACACCACGAACTTTACGCAAGTGTTGCTGACACCCTCGGTGAAACGAAGGATGTAGGAACCTGTGCTGAGGTTCTCGGCGTTCATGTTGACTTGGTGCGAACCTTCGTTCATGCGACCCAAGTTGCGATTCATCACCATGCGACCCATCATGTCAAAGACTTGATAGCCGACATTGGCGCTTTGCTTGAGTTCAAAACTCAATGTGGCCTGACCGCATACAGGATTGGGATACATACTCACATTGGCTTGCTCCACAACTTGATTCTCGGGAACACCAATAAAGTCTTGCTTATAGTTCTCGCAGCGGAACACACCTCTACCGTAGGTGGCGGCATAGATGACACCCGTATTGTGGACACCGGGATAGTCGGTAATGAATGTGCCTTCATCGGTTACATTCATAGTCTGTTCGTCCTCATGGAAGAGGAGTTGCTGCTTCAGTTCCATAACCGGCACTTCGCCCATCATCTGACCATCGGCAACCCAATTGGGGGTATTGATGTTGTCGGTTCTGTAGATACCACGCTCGGTACCGAGAATAACATCGCCAGTTTCTCTTTCAATCAATGAAGAATAGACAGGCATCTTGGGCAGGTTGGCCTGCTTCGTGACAAACACGGGTTCGTCGGCCAAAGCGTTGGTCGAATAGAACACATAGTTGTCGTTGCCATAGTTGCCGCAAGTCACGATGACCTTGTTCGGGTCGCGCGGATCAACGGCGACAGAGGTCACACATTGGCCGCTCATGGGCAGGGTAATTTCAGTAGTGGTCACTTGGAACAAAGAGTCGGTGATGGAGCCTGTAGCATCGTCAAGAACCGTGTTCAGGTTGGAAACGCGGAAGAATTTACCGTTCTTCATTCCAACGAACATATTGTCGCCGTCAGCTGAGATAGCCATGGAGAGGGGTTCGCCAGCAAAACCGGCATGAGCCTTGTCAGCAACCTTGTACCATTGTGCTTCCACCGAGAAAATCAAAGGCGTGCGGGTCATATAAAGAGCGTCGGTGAGAGAAACAAAGAACTTGGCAGAAACGGGGTCATGAACCTCAATGGAATCGCCGTTGGCCAAAGGAGCAGTCAAAGTGTAGTTGAACGGGAAGTTGTTCTTGCTCATCACTTGCACTGTAGCACCGCTCTGATAGTCTTCCTCAGCATAGAACCACACCGTTTCAGGATTCAGGGCATCGTCATACTTTTCGTAAAGCAGGATAGGCAGACGGAAAGAGGAGGTGCTGATGGAAATACTACCGCTGGAGGTGAAGTTAGTCGAAACCCAGTCGGCACCGGCAGTTTGGGAACGATACAGGTGGTCACCGCCCTTAGTGGTCACAAAAACGGTCTTCGGGTTAATGCAAGAAATAGCGCAAGGACCAGCTTGAGCGTCTTCGTTGTATAATCCTTCGTTTTGTCCACCGGGATTAATCCAAATACCAGTGCCCAAGTTGTTGGCATTCTCATCGCCTTCAATCAGCACGGTGCCGTGGTCGAGACCGGCGGCCAAAACGCGGGTATCCTTACCACTAAAGCCCACATTGAACATACGGGCAGTGATATAGTTCCTATTGCAATTGAGGAAGCCGTATGAGTCGCCAGTAACTTTACCAAATTTATAGACACCACCATCGGTACCCACATAAAACTCTTGAGGATTGTTAGGATTGAACGCCATGGTGTGCAGGCCAACATGGAGGTAAGAAAGCGTATAATAATAGATGTCGGGAGTAACCTGCGTAGTGATGTAATATCCATCATCAGCGGGCTTGGTTATCGTCCAGAGGTAATAACCCAGAACATAAACGATGCCCGAGTTTTTGGGGTCAATCACGAGGCCATGATTGGCGGTACCATAACCGCCATACACCGAGTGGCCTTGGGCATTGGTCACGGCAGGCAGAGCCACTGTCCAAGTCGTACCATTGTTTTCGGAAACATAGATGCCAGCATGGTTGCCGTCAGCATTGATACAACCGGCGTAGATGACATTATGATTTGTATTGGTCACTGAATCAAGAACCGTGGAAATGGCAACATCAAGCACGGCGTTGGCCTTGGGGATAAGGATGATACCCGTGCTATCGCTCACTGCGGTAGCAGCAGTGTTGGAATGGCAAACCAGATTGTTGACATCACTACCAATATAAATCTGTTGGTCGACGGCGGCAACGATGGTGTTGTCTTTACCGATTCGAATCTGTCCACCAACACCTTCAACGGCAACTTGCCAAGTCTGGCCCTTGTCGGTGGAATACTTGAGGCCTTCGTTGGTGGAAGCCAAGAGGTAGTTACCAGCAATGGCGATGTCGTTGATGAAGAGCCATTCGTCGGCGGTAGGAGCCACCACTTGCCTCATGGCATCATTGTTTTTGGCATCAATGGCATAAATGCCGGTGCCGATGAAACTGTTGTCATAACCTTGCTGGTCGAGACCATTGTAGGTAGCGGCAGAGCCACCATCACCCGTACCAACATAAATGACACCGTCGGCATCCTGGGCCATGCAACTGACCAGCAGGTCTTGATTGCCAACTTGATGCCAGGTCACACCGTAGTTGTAGGTTTTGTAGACACCTCCACCCATTGAGCCGATGTAAACCACACCGTTAGGATTGCCTTGTGCGTTTGGGGTGTTGTCATACAGAATGGCTGTGGTCTGACCGCCCATGTTGTCGGGACCCATGCTAATCCAATACAGCGGATCGTCAGCCGCATTTCTCGTTGCCGAGGCCTGCATTGCCCTGAACATGTCGGCGGGGTCAATCAAGCCCGTGTTTTGGTTGGCGCGAAGGCTTCCCATGAAGTTCTCCGCGTTCATAGTAGATTGCGTGCGCGGCACATAGTGACCGCCGTTGTCAGCGATGGCGAACTGGCCGAGGACCAAAACTGCCATCATGAAAGGTAAAAATCTCTTTTTCATATCACGAAATTTAATTAACTATCTGTTTGATAAGCGTTTTCGTTTTGATTATTATTCTATTTTACCAAAGATATGGTCTGCAAATATAGGACTTTATCTGAAAGGTATTACAAAAAGTCGAAAAAAAAATCATTTTTTCTCAAAAAAAATGGCAATTTGGTCTGTTTAAGCGTCAAAAAGGGCGCATGAAATCGGCTTGAAGCCATCCGACACTACCATTTGCAATCCTGATTTTGCTCCATCCCTCATTTGTTTCAAGAATGTCGACTTTGGTGCCTTCGTGCAGCACGAACAAATCGACGCTGATTTCATTCGGCGTGCTTTTCACAGTCACAGTTGGGGACATAATGATGGCTTGGTCTTGATTTTCAGAGGCTTGCTTCAATTGCAAGGCAAAGACCACTGACAGTCCGAAAACCAACAGGAAAACAAAGCCCGCAAAGAAACCCAACTTCCTCAGCCCCATCCTGCGCGAGCGCAAGAAAAGAAACACTGCAAAGAGCAGCAAGGCAAAAGCCGCGATAGAACACCATGCCCATTGGTCGCCTGAAAGCGATGCCCTTGCATTTTGCCATCCCCTGACGATAAACGACTGAGGCACAGGCTCAATCTTGTCGACAATGGCCTGATTCGCTATGGCAAGGTTGGTTTGCACCTCCTCATTTGAGGGGTCGAGTTTCAGGGCTTTTTCGTAATAATAGATGGCCATCGGATACTCGCGCATCTTGTAATAGGTGTTGCCCATATTGAAATAGAGCGGCACCGATTCCACCTCGGAAGCCAGAATCTGTTCATAGAGCGTCATAGCCGATTCGTAATTGCCTGCGTTGTAGGCGGCATTGGCCTGATTGAACCATTCTTCGCTGTTTTCTTGGGCACAAACTCTACCCAAACCCACCACGGCGAGAAGACATATTAATAAGGTGTATCGTTTCATTGTTGTTTTCCTTTCCATTTTACAAAACTTTTTCCGCTTTAGAAATCACGTCGATGCCTCGCTGGTAGAGGTCGTCCATTTTTGCCTCGGCACTGCCCGGGGCGAATCGGGCGAACTCGCAACTGTTGAGCGTGTCGATGAACTGTTGCGTCAACTCATCAGGCACATTCTTGGCTTTCATAGTCTCGTTCACCGTGTCCATCGACAGTTTTGAACGCTCAATGCCCAACTTGTCGGCGATATAGCCCCACAAGGCCTGCGACATTTCCACATAGAACTTGTCTTGGTCTTTGGCCTTCAGGAATTGCGCGGCACTCTTCAGTCGGCCACGCGCCACCTTGTCGGCCTTGCGGTTGCGGTTGGCTGCCGTGTCTTGGCTCAATTGCTCGCGTTTCTTCAGCACGAACAGCAAAATGACGAACAGCACCAACAGCACGAGGAGCACAACAAAATAAGCCGCCGAGCCGAAAAACACCGTGTGCATAGGCTTCAGGTGCGCGTTGCCCGTCATAATGTGGCGGATGTCGCTGCCCAAATACTTGATGCCCTCTTGGTTGGAGGCATAGATGCCACCGCTACTGCCTTCGTCGCCACCCTTGCCTTTCTCCACCTTGATTTCGTAAGGCTGCGACGATAACGTTTGGTAAGTGCTTTTCGAAGGGTCGAAATACGAGAATTCCACAGCAGGAACGGTGAAACTGCCCGCCCTACGCGGAATCACCAAATATTCAGCCTTTTTCGTTCCCGAAAGGCCATTGGCATTGTTGTTCACATTCATCGTGATTTTGGGGTCATACACCTCAAAATCAGGCGGGAAGACCGGCGTAGGCATCTGCAAAAGTTCCACATTGCCCGTGCCTGAAACGGTCAAAGTCAAGGTGAAAGCCTCGTTGGTGCTCAGTTCGGTCTTGTCGATTTCCGACTTGAAGTTGAAGTTGCCCACGGCACCTGCAAACGATGCAGGCTTGCCATTTTCAGGCAGACTTTTCACCTCCAAATTGAGGGTCTGCGAGGTGAGTTCCTTCCTCACATTGGCAATGTTGCGGTTGAAGAACGGGTCGTTGAAGAACGCCTCAAACGGGTCCATGCTGCGCTGGCGGTTGCTTTCCGTCCTGATTTGCGCGATGCACTCGATAATCATCGGGTCGATGGGAAGGGTGCCAGAGCGTTGCGGAACGACCACAATCTTCTGAATCTCAGCCGCTGTGTACTCAATGCCGTTGATGTATTCACTGGTTTGGCGCAACGAGCCGCCGTTGTTGTCGGTGATGTCCTTGGTCCAAAAACCAGCGTAAGACGGCATCCGCTCCACCGAAAGCGACGAAACGGGAACTTTGGTGTAAAGTTTATAGGTCAACACGACTTGCTCGCCGACATAGGCCGACTTTTTTGAAGGTATCACCCTGATAAACAAATCCTTGCCACTGACTTGCGGGTCGCTTGTGTTTTGCTGCGACTGTCCTTGACCCGAAGACGAACCTCCGCCCGAGGGAGCCGCATGGCTGCCATCGTCGGGAATGACCTTAATGTCGAAAGGCTCGCTGCTAATCTTTTTGCCCTTCACGGTCAAAGTGGCGGAGCCGACATGGAAAGTGCCCTCCTGATAAGCCTGCAAAGCGAAGGTGTAAGTACACCTGACCGTGTGCGACATCGAGCCGTTGACCATAGAGAAACTCGAACTCGACGAGGTGAACGGGCCTCCCACCACGGTAAATCCCTCAAACGAAGGTGCTTGGAAATTCTTGCCCTCGGCGTTGGCCTCGAAAACCACTTGGAAACGCTCGCCCACCATGACTTGCTTCTTTGTGGAAACGGTCAGGGTGGGGTCGTCTTGCGCCCAAAGCCACAGCGGGCATAGCATCAAAAACAAAATGATTCGTTTATTCATATTTGTCAATTCTTTCTTTCGGGTTGCAAAAATACATAATTTTTTACCTTTTTTGTCGGTAGGGGTTTACACCGCCTGCCGCATTACCGATTGGTACCGTTTTATTTAGTGCAGGGGTTTACACCACCTGCCTATTGTTCTTTCACCCCTACGGGGTTCACACAAGCCTCCCCCATTCCTACCTCCTACCTCTTACTTCATACCTCCTACCTAAACATTACCAATCTTTGTCGCTCTTCTTCTTAGGTTGTTGTCTCACTTTCTGTTCGTTGACCTTCTCCATCGTCTTTTTCTCCTGATTCTCAAGGGCATCCAACATGCGCTGGGCATCCTCTTTCGACATTTGCTGACTTTGCTGCTGCTGGTTTTGCTGCTGTTGCTGCTGGTCTTGATTCTGCTGCTGTTGGTCTTGTTGTTGCTCTTGATCTTGCTGGTCTTGTTGCTGTTGGTCCTGATTCTGCTGCTGTTGCTGCTGGTCTTCACCTTCACTCTTCTCAAAAATGGCCGAAACCTCCACATCGAAGTCAGGCATGGTGAAGAAATTGCCGAGAGGCTGCACCTTAATCGAGGTGTCGCCCACCTGATGGATGACATACTCCTTGAATTGGTAACCCGGCTCAGGCGCATTGCGCAAGGCAACCGTTTCGCGGCGCGTGGCTTCGGGTTGGTCGATGAGGACATGACCTCCCTTCAAAGTGGTGTCGGCGTTCACCTTGTAATAATTGGTCGCCTCCACAAACTCAGCCTTCACCGTCACATCGCTGTCAATCATTTGGAAAACATTGTCATCCGAAACGGGTGCCGACTCGGTGGCATCCTTTTGGCTGACCACGCGCAAGTCGCCGAGTTGGAAACCCTTATCAGGCTTCACAATGACCGCGACATTTTGTCCGGGCTTGACCAAACTATCCGTCACTGAAATGGTTCCATTGGAAACGCTATCAATGCTGACTTTCAGCGCAGTTCGGAAAGTGGCCGTCACCGTCACATCAAAATCAGGCATTTGGAACACAGTATCGTTGACAGGAACCGTGTCGTTGCGATTGCCCGTCTTGTAAACCGTGAACTTGTCGACCATATAACCGTCTTTGCCGATGCCTTTCAGCACAACTTGCTGGCCTTCAATGGCTTTCTGCTTATCGGCCTGCACCGTTCCGTTCTTGATACTCTTCTCAATCTCAATCTTGTGCGCCTGCTTGAACTCAGCCGATACCAACACATTGAACTTCGGCATGATGAAACTGCTACCGCTCACATCCACCGTTACCTCCTGATTGTCAGCGCGAACCACGACATATCTCGACAAGGCATAATCCTCGTCGGGTTGCGCTTTCAAGGTGATGCGCTGCCCATTGAAGGCTTCCTTTTCGTTGGCTTCTACCCTACCGTGTTCAGGTTGCACCACCCAAATCTGGCTCTTGACCAAATGCGCACGACAATATTCGAGGTTGTACAAGGCGTTTGCGTTCTCGGGGTTCAGTTTCAGCGACACTTTATATATATTAAAGGCGTCGTAATACTTTTCCTGCGCGAGGAGACAGTTGCCCATGTTGAAAACCGCGTCCGACTTCAGTTTGACATCGGGCGAAAGTTCAAGCACCTTCTGAAACTCCTTGTAAGCCGTGTCGTAAGACTGCTTGGCATAATACACATCGCCCAAATTGAACTGCGCCTTAGCATTGTTCGGTCTGATTTCCAAGGCTTTCTTGTAATTCTCGATGGCCTGCTCGTAGTTGCCGCTTTTGTAGTTGCGGTTGCCTCGGCGGATGGCCTTTTCATCGCTCTGCGCCGAAACAGAAAGAGCGGAACACAGCAAAGCAATGACTATTAGATATTTACTGAACCTTTTCATCTTTCTTCTCAAAAATGTTAAACTTCTTTTCCCAGCCACGTTTGCCCGAAGAAATGAAGATTTCCATCAGCAAAAGGACGATGGCCGCCGCCACAAACCATTGGAACTGGTCCTCATAGTCGGTGAAAACCTTGGCATCGATTTCGGTCTTGTCGAGTTTGTTGATGTCGTCGTAAATCTTCTCCAAACCCACATTGGAATTGCTGGCGCGGACATAGATACCATTGCCCGCTGCCGCAATCTTCTGCAACATCTGCTCATCCAAACGGGTGATGATGGTGTTGCCGTTGCGGTCTTTGCGGTAGCCAATCTGATGGCCGTATTGGTTGTATTCCGGAATGGGCGCACCGTCGGCGAGGCCCATACCTATTGTATAAATATGCACGCCTTGTTTGGCGGCCTCTTGCGCGGCTTTCACGGCGGCATCGTTCTCGTGGTCTTCACCGTCGGAAATGATGACGATGGCGCGGCTATGAACTTCATCGGGGAACGACTTGAGTGCCAGATTGATAGCCTCAGCGATGGCCGTACCTTGCGAGGCCACAAGACTCGTGTTGATGGTCGAGAGGAACATCTTCGCCGCCGAATAGTCGGTGGTGATGGGCAGTTGCACGAAAGCCTTGTCAGCAAAGACAATCACGCCGATGCGGTCGCCCTTCATCTCGGAAATGAGTTTGTTGATGGCCTGTTTCGAGCGTTCCATACGGCTCGGCACGATGTCTTCAGCGTTCATCGAATTGGAAACGTCGACGGCAATATAAAGGTCGATGCCCTCACGCTTCACTTCCTCCATCTTGCTGCCACTCTGTAAGTTGGCCAAAGCCAAAATCGAGCAGGCGATGATGATGAGAAAAACGATGAACTTGAAATTGGCGCGACGGGTGGAATAAGTCGGCACCAACTGTTCACGCATCCCTATTTGGGCGAAACGCTCGAAACGACGCTTCTGCCCGATGCGGAAGGCAATGTAAATCAATATCAGTAACGGAATGATTATCAGTCCGTAAAGGTATTCAGGGTGTTCAAATCGCAATACGTTTTCCATGGCTTTAATCGGTTAAAGTTCTGAAAATAGTCTTACGCAACAGGAATTCGAGCAGCAGCAAGGCCAAAGCCCATGCCACGAGCGGATAGAACTCCTCGTGGAGGCGGCGAAACTCCGTCACCTCAATCTTGGAGCGTTCCAACTTGTCGATTTCCGAATAAATCTCGTCCAGTTTTTGGTTGGAAGTGGCGCGGAAATACTTGCCGCCCGTCGAGTTGGCGATGGTGGTCAGCAGTTTCTCGTCGATTTCAACCTTTACCTGTTGAATGACCGTGCCGCCAAACGGAGTTTGAAATGGCATCGGTGCCGTGCCGTAAGTGCCCACACCAATGGTGTAAACTCGAATGCCATAAAGTTTGGCAATCTCCGCAGCCGTGTAAGGGTCGACGGAACCAGCATTGTTCATACCATCAGTAAGCAGAATGACAACTTTCGATATGGCCTCGCTGTCTTTCAGGCGACTGATGGCCGTAGCCAATCCGTCGCCAATGGCGGTGCCGTCGTCGATGAGGCCGTTTTTCATCTCGCCGAGCATGTTGAGCATCACGCCGTGGTCGGTGGTCAGCGGCACTTGGGTGAAGGTTTCACCCGAAAAGATGACCAAGCCCATGCGGTCGCCCGGACGACCTTGTACGAAGTCGGAAGCAACGTTCTTGGCGGCGGTCAAGCGGTCGGGCTTGAGATCGCGAGCCAGCATGGAGCCCGAAACGTCCATAGCCATCACAATGTCAATGCCTTCGATGTTGGAGGTCGAGTTGGTCGATGAACTTTGCGGACGCGCCAAGGCCACAATGAGCAAAGCCATCGCCGCCATCTTCAAGGCAAAAAGCAGATGACGCAGATAGGCTTTCCAAGTCTTGGGCAGTTTCGCCATTCCTTTCAGGTCGGAGAAGTTTACTGAGGCTTCTTGTTTCTTGTGGCGCAGCACATACCAAAGGATGGACAGCGGCACCAACAATAAGAGCCACAGCAGTTTAGGATTCGCAAATTCAATGTTTTCAAACATGGTTGGCCTCCTTTCCTTCCGCTTCGGCCATCTTCATGTTCCGCTGTTGAAGTTCCTCCTTGGCCTTCATGTCCTGATAATGCACATAACTCTCGTTCACGAAATCGGTCATGTTGTTCAGGCAAGTGTCGCTTTCCAATGCCGTTGCCGAATATTTCGCAAACTTCACTAAATCAGCCACTACCATCGTGTCTTTCAGTTTGTCGTAAGCTTCCTTCGAGAAATGCAGCGGCTTGATTTCCTCCATAATATCATCGGTGGTCATTTCGACGGCATTCACGCCAAACTGACCTTCGATGTACTCACGCGCAATGTCAGTCAGCGTGGAGAAATACTCCTTCACCTTGCCCGACTGCCAGAGTTTCTGCTGTCGCAGGTTCTCCAAATCACCAATGGCCTTAGTGTAAGGCGGAATCATGGGGCCTTTGACGACATGACCTTCCTCGTCGACTTTAGTTTTACGCCGTTTGGCAAAGAACCAAATGCCCAAGCCAATCAACACCGCCAATAACACCGCCAAAATCCACGGAAACACCTCTTTCATTGTAATAGGCGCCGCAATCGGTTCAACGATGGGCTTATAGGGCTGCAATGTGTCCACTACCATCGTAGTGGCATATAAATCAATGGGTTCAGTGAAGGCTTGCAGGCGCATCGGGTCGTCGAATGACTTGGCGTAGGTCAAGCCGACAGCAGGCAGTTCCACACGACCTGTATCGAAGGTCATCAGCGTAAGTTGTTGCTTCACAATGACATTGCTATCCGCATCGGCGGTGCGTTCCACATTGCCGCGCTTGATGATGTCGATTTGCTCCGACAGCGTGTCGATGGCGAAATCATTCCATTCCACGAACCAGCCGTAGGGCACCTTGAGGCTCAAATCGAGCGTGAAAGGCTTGCCGACCTGCACATTTTTGTCGTTCACTTTGCCTTCCACCTCAACATTTTGGGCCTTGAGGCCTGTCGCGGCTATCAGCGCAAATATCAAAAACAAAACAGTTTTTCTCATCTTCTTGCCTCCCTTTTCTTGAAGAGTTGCATCAAAGGTTTTACATAGTCTTCATCGGTGTAAATCAGCGAGTTGTCAATGCCGTGTTTGGTAAATTCGCGGTTGAGTTCAGCTGATTTGTAATGAATCATCTGCTGGTAAGCATCGTGCCAAGCGCGGCTCGAAGTATCGACCCAACGTTCCTTGCCCGTTTCCGCATCGCGGAATTTCACCAAACCTACCTTGGGAATGTCCATCTCGCGGCGGTCGGTGATGCGCAATGCAACCAAATCGTGCTTGTTGGCGCAAATCTGCATTTCCTTCTCGAAACTTTGGTCCGTCATGAAGTCGGAAATGAGGAAAGCCGTGGTGCGCCGCTTGATGGCTGAAGTGAGGAAACGCAAGCCCTCTCCGATGTCAGTTCCGCGCTCAACAGGCTTGAAATCAACGATTTCGCGAATGATACGCAGGATGTGCGAACTGCCTTTCTTGGGCGGGATGAACTTCTCGATCTTACTGCTGAAGAAAATCACGCCGACCTTGTCGTTGTTTTGGATGGCAGAAAACGCCAAGACAGCAGCCAATTCGGCGGTGAGGTCGCGCTTCGACTGGCTTTGCGAGCCGAAGTCGTTGGACCCCGACACGTCGATGAGCAGCATGACGGTCATCTCGCGCTCTTCCTCGAAAATCTTGACGAAAGGCCGGTTGAAACGGGCGGTGACGTTCCAGTCGATGTTGCGAATGTCGTCGCCGTACTCGTACTCGCGCACCTCGCTGAAGGTCATGCCACGCCCCTTGAAGGCGCTATGGTACTGCCCCGAGAAGATGTGGTTCGAGAGGCCTCGCGTCTTGATTTCGATTTTGCGGACTTTTTTGAATATTTCTGTTGATTCCATATTTTATACCATCTATTGTATCCTATTTCGTTATCGGCAGGGGTTTACACCACCTGCCTATTGCGCTGTCGTCCCTACGGGACTTTTACGGCACTTCGATGGTGTTCAATATTTCATTGATGATTTCTTCGGTGGTAATGTTCTCGGCTTCAGCCTCGTAGGTCAGGCCGATACGGTGACGGAGCACATCGGGAGCCACGGCACGGATGTCCTCGGGAATGACATAGCCACGGTGCTTGATGAAAGCGTAGGCCTTGGCTGCCAAGGCAAGGTTGATAGTGGCACGGGGCGAACCGCCGTAGCTAATCATGTTGGCGAATTTCTTCAGTTTGTAATCCGAAGGATAGCGCGAGGCAAAGACAATGTCGGTGATGTAGTTCTCAATCTTCTCGTCCAAATAAATCTCGCGGCACACCTCGCGGGCGCGGATGATGTCGTCGGGCTTCACCACGGCGTTGATTTTCGCTCCGGCACTCGCAATGTTCTGACGCAGAATCAGTTTCTCCTCGTCCTTCTTGGGATAGTTGATGATGACTTTCAGCATGAAACGGTCCACTTGGGCTTCGGGCAGCGGATAAGTTCCCTCTTGCTCGATGGGGTTTTGCGTGGCCATCACGAGGAACGGATCCGGCAGTTTGAAGGTCTCGTCGCCGATGGTCACCTGATGCTCTTGCATGGCTTCGAGAAGTGCGCTCTGCACCTTGGCGGGCGAGCGGTTGATTTCATCAGCCAGCACGAAATTGGCGAAAATGGGGCCGCGACGCACCACAAATTCCTCGCTCTTCTGGCTGTAAATCAGCGTGCCGATAAGGTCGGCGGGCAGCAGGTCGGGGGTGAATTGGATGCGGGCGAAGTCGGCATCGATGGCACTCGCCATCGACTTGATAGCCAATGTTTTGGCCAATCCTGGCACACCTTCAAGCAGGATATGTCCGTTAGCCAACAGGCCGATAAGAAGTCTTTCGGTCATCTGTTTCTGGCCGACAATGACCTTGTTCATTTCGAGGTTGATGAGGTCGAGGAATTGGCTCTCTCGTTGGATTTTTTCGTTCAGTTCACGAATGTCAGTCTCTATCATTTTATGTTGATTGTTTGATTGTTTAGTCGTTGTTTGTTGGCGCGGGGAATGAATTCCCCGATGACATCGGGTCGCCCCTTCGGGGCTTTTCGGCCCGTCAAAAAGCGTGCAAAAGTTGCGGCTGTCAGGTTGAATAACTCCTATTTTATTAAATTATTGCGTTTTTTGGGCAACAAAAATCCTCCCGCCGAATGTTTAGCAGGAGGATTTATCTTATCTCACGCAGAAATCGCAGAATACGCAGAACCTGCCGGACGATGATTACTCACGCAGAATACGCAGAATGCGCAGAAACCTATCGGACAAAAATTCGTCGCTTCGCGCTTCCCATAATTCTGCGATTTCTGCGTGCCAAAAAAAACTATTCCACCACAATCTTCCGCGTCACGCCATTCATTTTCACGAAATACATCCCTCGCGGCAATTCATCACCGTAGTTTAAGGCTTCCATTTCATAGTCCCGTTGCTTGCAACGCTTGAAGTCTTTCTCAAAAGACTTGGTGTACTTAATGGTGAACATCAGTCTTTCATCAATTGATTGAACAAATCGGCGGCACTACTGGCTGTATATACACGACCTGCCTTTATATCCTCTTCAGCCTCCTCAAAACCGGACTTTTTCTTTGCTGACACTCTTTCCTTAACCAAGCCCAAAAGATAATTCAAGAGTTGTCTTCCGGCGTTTGTCCTTTCGCTGATAGTCACTGTGTAAGTAGCCATTTCCTCTCCTTTTTCTGTGTTTTGATTGGGAGGCAAAAGTAGTCATTTTTTCAAATGAAATGAAAAAGATGGGTGATTTTTTTGGGGAAAAAGGCTACACTTACAAAACAATGAAGTGTTTTTTGCTATTTTTGCAGCATAAAACAATCGTTATGACGGACATCAACTACATCTGTTTCAAGAGGGGAGGCATTGAAATCAGTGTTTCGCTGTTTGTTTTCAAGGAAGGCGACACCTATATTGCTTATTGTCCCTCTCTCGACCTGTCGGGTTACGACCTGACCGAGGAAAGCGCCCGTTCCGATTTCGACTATATGCTCGCAGATTATCTCAACGAGCGACTTCGCAACGGCACCCTTCGCAACGACCTTGCCTTGCACGGCTGGAAATTAGGAAAGTTGAAAGGTAATGAGCCAGAATTGTCGGATATGTTAGGCATGAACGAGCAACTTCGGAAACTCGTCATGAAGTCGTACAAGAAAACGAATGTGAACAAGACCTGCGCGATGCCGTCATGATTAGGAATAATTTGCGCAATTTAGGTCTGACAAGCAACGACCTTCGTGCTGGTTAAGAAAGCGCGATACGAAAAAGCGTTCTGATTAGGAGTTATTGCTGCGATATAGAACTATGATCAAAAAAATCTATAAATTCGGTGGCGCGTCGGTGAAGGATGCCGAGGCTGTGCGCAATTTGGCTGACATTGTAGGCCAGCATAAGGACGAGGACATTCTGTTGGTGGTTTCGGCTATGGGCAAGACTACCAATATGTTAGAGAAGGTTTTGGCCGACTTCCGCGAAAACGACGGCAACCTCGGTATGGATGCCCTGCACGAGGTCATCGCCTACCACGATGACATTATCAACGGACTTTTCGGCGAGGATGCCAATCCCGATTTTGCCGAAAACATCGCCGGACTCTTCATCGAACTTTGGGAGAAACTGCAAAAGACCCAAGCCCCTTACGACTACCAATACGACCAGACCGTTTGCTACGGCGAACTCATCTCGACCAGCATCATCCACGAATACCTCAGCAAATGCAACATCCCCACGCGCTGGCTTGACGCACGGAAATATGTCATCGCCGAGGATGAGGCCCACTACCGCGCCGCCAATCCTGATTGGGACGAGACAAGACTGAAAATCAGCAAACTGAATGATGAGCATATTCGGGGTATCGTGTGCCTGACGCAAGGTTTCATCGGTGGTACTGCCGATGGCAAGCACAGCGTCACCCTTGGGCGCGAAGGCTCCGACTTCACCGCCGCCATCTTCGCCAACTGCCTTGATGCCGAGGAAGTGACCATTTGGAAGGATGTGGACGGCCTGCTCAACGCCGACCCGAAACGCTTCGCCGACACGGTTCAACTGCCGCATATCCCCTACTCCGAAGCCATCGAATTGGCTTTCTACGGCGCGACCATCATTCACCCAAAGACCATCAAGCCGCTGCAAAACAAGGGAATAACGCTGAAAGTGCAATCGTTCCTCCACCCCGACCACACACCAACGATTATCGATGGCACAAGGCGCAAAGACGATGAGAACATACCTTCTTATATAATAAAGGACAACCAAACGCTGGTCAGCATTTCGCCCCGCGACTTCTCCTTTATGGACGAACACAACCTGAAAACCATCTTCTCCATTTGCGTCGAACTGAACATCCACGCCAATATGATTCAAACCTCGGCTTTGATGCTCTCGTTCTGCTTCGACAGCGACAAAGGCAAACTCAATCAACTGATGGCTTGCCTCAACGACGATTTCAGCATCAAGTACAATGACGGCCTGCAATTGTTCACCATCCGCCACTACCAAGACGGCTTGGAAAACGACTTCATCAAGGGGAAAAAGATTTTGGTGAAGCAAAGCAGCCGTAGCACGATGCAGTTTGTTCTCAGTTAGGAGTTGGGAGTTTCGGGTTAGGAGTTTGGTTGAACTAAATGATGGCTTCAAAAAGCCGTTTTCCGTTGTGTTCAATCCAATGGGGTTCGGACTCGACTTTGTTTTTCGAGAAGTCGAAAGTCACCAAATAGCCTTCCTTCAATCCTTTAACGGCAAGGTATTCAGAGAGTTGGTCACGTCCTGACTGCTCGTATTTGTCGCCGTGCCAGATTTTCAGTTCAACGATGAACTCCTTTTTGCCGTATGTGACCACCAAATCCATTCGGCGGTTGTCGCGGGTCTGAGGCTCAACATAATAGAATCCCGTTCCGTTGATGACCGGCTTGAGGAAAGTGAGGAACAACAAACGACCTTCGCGCTCAAGGAAAGGCACCGTGCTCTCGCGGTACTCCTCGTGCATCAAATCCGCGAAACGCCTGACAACCATCTCCATATCCAGCACATCATCCTTCACATAATTGTATTGGAGCCGCAGCTTGCCCATATCGGCGATGCTCTGCTCGGCAATGAAATAGTTGTTCAGCACCTCCTCGAAAATGATGTTATGAATCCTGACTTTGCGGTTGGCGTCGTACTTGATGATGCTGAACATTGTGGCAAAATCCATCACGGGATTGTTGATGTCGTAGGTCACCGTGTCGCCCAAGATGGAGATGGAATAGATGAAACGCTTCAGTTCGGGATATTCCTCAAGGCTTTTGGTGAGGCTCGTGAACAGCGTGTTTTTTTCCAAAATAGTCTGTTTTGTGGCCTCTTGCACGCCCTCAATGGTCCAGTTCTGGTCCAATTCCTCGTCAATCACCTTGCAGAGTTTGCTCACGAGGAAAGGATAGCCGAAAGTGTATTTGTAAATCTCCTCGCTCACCGCCTTGATGTCCATACCCGTGTGCATATCGTTCTCGTAATCGCCCAACATCTGCGCGATTTCTTCGGGATGGAAGGTCATATCCACCTTGAAATCGGCGGCGATGTTCCACGGCGAGTTGTATTTCCTTTCCGCATCGGGACGGAGTTTCAGTTTGAGGTTCTTCACATCGTAAACGCCTGCGAGAACTACGCTGTGGAAAGTGCTTCCCAAGCCCTCGTTGCGTTCAAGGTATTTGTTGCGCAACATCCCAATGAAATTCAAAAAGAGTTGATTGTCAGAACTTTTGTCCACCTCGTCAATCAGCAACACGGTTGGTTTGGGACTTGCTTCACAAAATCGCGTTATCACATTTGACAATTCCTCAAAAGAATTCAAATCTTTGCGCTCAAAAATAGCACTCACTTCATTTTCAATACCAATGTTTTTCAGGAAACCCGTCATTAGGCTACAAAATGTCGTAACAAATTCGGGAATGCCCTTAAACGATTCATCTCCAAGACCTTCAAAACTGGTTTTGATGACCAAATATTTGTCTGATAACTTGCGCCGAATCATTTGGAGCATAGTCGTCTTCCCATATTGTCGCGCACGGTTGATGGTGAAATATTTGCCTCGGTCAATCAGGCTCTCGACTGATTTGAAGCGTTTTGTGGTATCCACCATATAATGCCATTGGGGATTACAACTGCCCGTGATATTGAATTCCTTTCTCATAATGCATCGTTTCTGTCGGCAAAAATAAGCAGATTTTCGTTTTTTTGACTAAAAAATGCGCCAATTATGTTTGCTTTTTATGTTTTTCCTAAATTTGCGGTCGCTTTTTACGACTCAAAAATTCATTCTATATGTACAAAATCGAAAAACACCCAATTTTGGACATCCCACAGGAAGACCTTGTGGAATTCCAATATGAAGGCAAGACCGTGAAAGGTCAGCGGGGCAAGACCATCGCCGCCGCCCTTCACCAAGCTGGCTATCCCGTTCACAGCCACAGCCTTGACGGACGCAACCGAAGCCTCAACTGCGGCATCGGCAAATGCGGTGCCTGCGAAATGCTGGTCGACGGCAAAGTCCGCCGTATCTGCATCACCCTCGTCGATGGCGTCAAGGAAGTGCGCTCCATCAACAACGAGGCCAACATCCTTCCCGAGCCTAAGGAACACCAGCCTCGCGAGGTGAAAATCTACAAGACCCAAGTCGCCATCATCGGTGCGGGTCCTGCGGGTCTCGCCTGCCGGGAGCAACTCAATGCCTTTGGCATCAGCAACATCGTCATCGACAACAACGCCCGCATTGGCGGACAGTTCAATATGCAGACCCACCAATTCTTCTTCTTCGAGAAGGAGAAGAAATTCGGCGGAATGAGAGGTTTCGACATCGCCAAGACTTTGGCTGGCGACAACCACGAGGGCATTTTGCTCAACAACACCGTTTGGGACTTGCTTGAAGGCGGTCGCGTGGCCATCAAGAACATCGAAAACGGTGAGATAGGCTACATCGATGCGCAACATTTGGTGGTCGCCACGGGTGCAGTGCCCTTTATGCCGACCTTCGAGAACGACGACGTGCCGGGCGTTTACACCGCCGCCGTGTTCCAGAAGATGATGAACCAAGAACATACTTTGTTGGGTAAAAAAGTCCTCACCGTGGGTGCAGGCAACATCGGCTATCTGACTTCCTACCAAGGTATGCAGGCTGGAGCCACCATCAAGGCCATCATCGAGGCAATGCCCCGCGAGGGCGGCTTCCCCGTGCAGGCCAACCGCGTGCGCCGTCTCGGCATCCCGATTATGACAGGCTACACCCTCGTGCGCGCCATCCCGAACAAGGATAAGACGGGCGTTGTGGGTGCCGTCATCGCCAAATGCGAGAACTTCAAGGCCATCCCTGGCACTGAACAAGTCATCGACGACATCGACATCATCAATATTTGCACGGGCCTCATTCCTGACAGTCAATTGCTCGTCAAGGGTCGCGAGGTCTTCGGACTCAACACCTACGGTGCCGGCGATGCCATCCGCATCGGTGAAGGCACCAGCGCGGTTTTGCGTGGTAAGCAGGTGGCTTACGAAGTCGCCCAAGCCATTGGCGTAAGGTTCAATTACGACGACTATCTCGAAGTTTCGAGACAATATATCGACTCGCAACAGCATCCCGTCAGGGTGTTGGAGAAGCCCAACCTGCCTACGCCTGAGCGTATGCAACTCAAGGCTTTCGTACAGGCCGACTGCCTTTACGGTTTCGCTTGCAATCCCTGCTCGTTCAGTTGCCCGCAAGGTGCCATCAGCAAGCCCTCAACCAACACCGTTCCAACCATCGACTACGACAAGTGCATCGGCTGTATGCTGTGCGTTTCCAGTTGTCCGGGTTTAGCCATCTTCGGCTATGACGTGAAGAAATCCACCTGCTTCCTGCCCATCGAATACGAAGCCCAAGAAGGCGCGGAAGTCTATCTCGTTGATAATGACGGACAAAAGATTGGCGAAGGTGTCATCGAAAAGATCCTCAAGAAGTCGAACAAGACCAACGTGGCTCGCGTGAGAGCCCGTTCCTCGCGCCCCTCTGGAGAGGCGAGTATGGTGTTTGAGTTGACGGATGTGAAGGGCTTTATCCTGAAAGACCGTTACAATGCCAACAAGGAACTCACCACTCCCCTTTCCTCAAGAAAAGAAGCCGAGGGCGAGGGCGAGACCTACGTCTGCCACTGCGAGGACATCAAATTGGACCGCGTGTTGCGCGTCATTGGCAACCGCAAAACCATCTCCGTGGACGAACTGAAGCACATCACCCGTATGGGTATGGGCCCGTGCCGTGGAAAGCGTTGCATCCCTCGCGCCCGCCAGATTTTGCGCTCCTACGGCATCGAATTGGTCGGCGACGCCACGCCGCGTGCCCCACTGTCGAACCAAGTCACCCTTGGCGACCTCTACAACCCACACACCAAAGAAGTCTTCATCTTCCCCGAAATGAACGATGTGAAGAAAGAGCAGGTTGAAGTGTTCATTGCCGGTGGCGGTATCGCGGGCAGTGCCCTTTTCCGTTATTTCTCGGAAGCTGGCAAGAAGCCCGTGATGATCAACTACAGCCGTGGCGCTTCGTGGCGTTGCATTGGTGGCGGTCGTCCTGCCTTCTCCAATCCCGACATCGCCGACATCGCCGTACACAACCACGAGATTTTCAAGAATATGCAGAAGGAGCACAACATCAACTACCACCTGACGCATTATGTCAACTTGGTACACGATGAAGCCACCTACAACTCCCTTGATGCCTCTCGCGCTTGGAGTGATGCCTATATGATTGAGCGCAAGGACTTTAAGAAGGAGATTTCGCCGCTGTGGGACGACAGCAAGGACACCTATAGCCACGCTCTCATCACCCGCGACTGCTGGCAGGCCACTCCCGGTCGCGTCATCGACTACATCCGTTGGATTGGTGTGCAGCAAGGCGGTCGCTACTTCGAGGACTGCGAACTGCTCCACGTGCAGAAAGCCAATGGGCATTACATTGCCTTGGTGCGCACCCACGAGGGCGAGTTCATCGAATACACCTGCGACCACTTCGTCAACGCGATGGGTTGGGGCGCTGAGAAGTTCAACGATATGCTTGGCTTAGACACTGGTCTGTATCCTGTCAAGCACCAAGCCTTCATCACGCGCCGCTTGCCTATGATGGGACCCAATGGCGGCCCGTTGGATATGATTATCGACCGCCGTCACTACAAGGGCTTCAGCGCCGTCTACGGACAGCAATGGGCACACACTGGCCAAATTATCGGCTGTGCCTCACCTGACACCGACGCTTACGAGGCGCGCCAGAACATCAAGTACAACAGCAAGGAGTTCTTGGAAATCGTTTCCGAGGTTTTCGCCGAATGGATTCCGAACCTCGGAGAAGTCAGCTTCCTCGCTTGCTGGGCTGGTCGCTACACCGAGCCGCGTTACATCGTCGACCCGGAGGTCGGCATCCTCACCGGCTTGCGCGGCCACGGCTTCATGCTCGGCCAATACTTAGCCAAACTGTATGTGGACAAGTACCTCGGCAAGGAGGTTCCAGGCTATATGAAGGACTTGGCCTTGAGCGGCAAGGGATTGAGCGAGAATGCTTTCAAATAGTTGAAAGTTGAAAGTTTATAGTTTAAAGTTAGGGCTGTCGTGGTTTGTGGCAGCCCTTTGTCTTGACGGAAAAACTACAGAAACGTGCCAAATCTATGATTTGTTTCAAGATTTGGCACGTTTCCGTTGGAAATTTGTTTATTTTCCTACCACAAACTTCAGCGTCATATCGCCCACGCTGATGAAATACATCCCCTTCGGCAAAGCCGACACATCAATCTTTTGGTTTTCAGCGTTAAGGCTGCCCGTTTGGACGGTTTGGCCCATCATATTACCAATGCGATATTCACCCATCGGGAATCCCGAAATGGTAATTATGCCTTCGGTCGGATTGGGATAGACATTGAATTGGTTTTCAATTGTTTCTTTTTCATCAACACCGACTGGCCATTGGTTGGCAAAAAGCGGGAAGCCGCCGTTGCACAATTGTGTGTCCTCGCGCCAACGGTTCACCGAGCCGAGAGCGGGAAAGACCATTTCGATTTGCCCTGCACCGACATTCAGGGCCGTGAGCAGGTCTTCCGTATCGTGCAAAGGCGTTTCGAGTTGCCACATTGAAGGAGAATTGGTGGCGTGGAAGGCACTCGAATTAACGAGTTCGGGGCCTTGGCCGTTGCTGCCGTGTTCATTGGAGGCCAACCAATAGCAATTGCTGAATTGCTCGTTGGTTTGGGAACGGCCAATGATGTTTCCCATTGGGCAAACATAGGTGTCGATTTCGTGGTCAAGTTCACCTACACTATAGGCATTGATGATCAAATCGCACGACAAACCCAATTCGCCTGCGATGCCACCCAACACCGACCTCGCGCTGACATTGCCCGTATTGTAAACATTCAGCAATCGCATCACATAGCCATTGCTGTCGCCCAAAATGCCGCCTGAGCAAATCGAATTGTAAATCCTTCCCGTATTGCTACAATCCACAATGAACAGTTTTTCAATCCCGACACCTTCGGCAAAGCCTACGATACCTCCGGCATCGTTACCAGCATACGAAATCTCCTCGTGGTTGTGGCAATTGCGAATGAAATTCTCGCAAGGCGACCCTCCAAGCAACGGGTCAGGCTCATAATGTCCGACCATTCCACCCACTTTCGAAATGCTACTCAGGCCTGCACCTTGAATCCCTCCATAGTTATCGCAATTCGTCAGATTGCCGCCATACAACTTGCCCGCCATTCCACCACAATGGTAATTACCAGTCACATAGGCATTGTTTTGGCAATCGTTGAAGTCGACATTTATGCCCATACCCACCAATCCTCCTGCATATTGGCCGCTATGCACCTCGTTCCAACAACGGCACGCCTCCACCCTACCGTTTCGCATAAATCCGGCAATACCGCCAACCTCTTCAGAACCCATCAAAACCGCCCTGCTCGAACAGTCGGACACGACAGTCGGCACCGAAGGCCCCCAAAGAAGGAACTCCGTGATTTCGCCCACCAATCCGCCTACCATCTTTCCATACACCGTCACGCCTTCCATAGCGTGGCAATTGACGATATGGCAGGTATCGTAAGAGTTTTGGCTCACGCCATAGGGCAAGCCAAGAAAACCGACCAAGCCGCCCGCCGACCGTGCTTCACAAGTCACAGAAGCATCAGCGACATAGCAGTCGGAAATGTCGGTCAAGCCAGCGCAACCGACCAATGCTCCCACGTATTGCGAACCTGTCACCCTACATCCGGAGACGCTGACATTGCGGATTTCGGCTCCATTGGTGCAACCGAACAAACCTACAACCTCATCGTTGCTTCCGTCTTCAAAATACAAACCCGAAACAATCTTTTTGTTGCCATCGAAACGGCCTGTGAAGAAATAAGGCACCGTGTCAACGAGTCGACCAATGGGTATCCAATTGTGCGGGTTCACGTTCAAGTTGTCGTTCAGGCAAATATCATTGGTCAAGACATAATAGGCATTGCCTCCCGTGCCAAAGTTGGTTTGCTGTGCAAGCAAGGCCAACTGTTGCGGGGTGGCGATTTGAAAGGGGTTTTCGGGCGTGCCGTTGCCGCCAGCGTATGATTCTGCCACACTGCCGTCCCAACAATCGGGTTGCTGCGCCATACCGACGAGGGCTAAGGCAAACAGGATAAATGTTGATAATAGCTTTTTCATTGGTCTGATTATTTGATTGTTACTTAGTTCACCTCACCACAAACTTCCGCGTTTCGCCTGCAAAGGTAATGAAATACATCCCCTTCGGCAAACTCGAAACATCAATCTGTTGGTTTTCAGCGTTGATATTGCCCGTGAGGACAGTTTGGCCCATCATATTACCAATGCGATATTCACCCATCGGGAATCCCGAAATGGTAATTACGCCTTCGGTCGGGTTGGGATAGATGGTGAAGGTCCCTGAGCCTGTCGAAGGGCCGTCTTCCTCGATGCCGTTGTGCCATTCCTCATACACCTCGTTGCAGTCGCGGTTGCCGTATTTGAAGAACAGTTCGCCTTCGCGCCAATAGCAGCGCATACCTTCCACACGGTAGTTCTTGCTTCGGTTCATCAGCCTTTCGGGGAAGAAACTGCTGAGGTGGCCGATGCCGCACACGATGGTGCCGCCGAAAAGGTCTTGGTCGTCGCTCACTTGCAGCATCCTGAACACTCGGCCTTCATATTCGTATTGCTCAACCGCGTCGACGTGCATCGTGAGGCTCGCCGTGCCGACCTTGATGACCCAACTGTCGCCTTCTTGGGCGCCAAAATCATACAGCACGGTGAACTCCTGCAAGTCCTTGTTCCACCAATATACCTTATTGCCTCTCAACCTTTCTTCATAGATGTATTCCCGTGTCACTTCCGTGTGTTCGCCCTTGTCGTACAAGGTGTTGGTGCGGATGATGACGGTCACGTTCTTGTGGTTGATGGTGGTGTCGGCGGCATATTCCAGATGCTGGTAGGTGATGCTGCCGTTCTCGTTTTGGATTTCGTAGTACCATTCGGGTTGGCCTTCGCCGATGTTCAGGTACTCGAAATCAGCCTTTACCGTCACATCGAAATTGGGCATCACAAACTTGTTGTCAGCCACAGGAATCCTGAAGGTTTCGTCGTCAGCCTTATAGACCATCACCCCGTTAAACACATAATCAGGCTGAACCTCAACGGAATAGGTGATTTCCTCGCCCATCATCGCCGAATTGACCGAAAGCGTGACTTGTCCTCCGTTTTCATCTCCTATAACATTGATATTGTGCTGGTTGCAGTCTTCCTCAACAAAATTGACATATTCATAAAAACCCTCATAGGCTTCCCGCGCACCACAAGGCACAATCAAACGGACAGAATCATTGCAATCCCTGAATGAACTTCCGCCATCAACTGGAGGCGTGGGTGTCATAAATGTGACCGTCTGCAAAGCCGTACATTCATTGAAAGCAAAGCCTCCTATGGCTTCAACTGCACTCCCTAAAACCACGTGTTCCAAATGGCTGCATTTGGCGAACACGCCGCCACTGAGTCCTCGTATCGAATTGGGCAGCATTATGGAGGTCAAGTTGTCGCACGAACTGAATGCCGCTTGAATGCTTTCCACCATATTGCCTTCGAACTCCACCGAAGACAATCCCGTATTGGAGAAAGCCGAATCTTTGATAATCCGCACAAACCTCGGTATGACAATGTGTTGCAACGACGAGCAATTGCTGAAAACAGTCGCGTTGATTGTGGTGAGGTATTTGGGCAATACAATGGAAGACAGAGCCTCGCAGTCAGCAAACGCCGCATTGCCGATAGTTGTTACAGAATTGGGCAGATTAATCTCCGTCAAATTGATGCAAGCATTAAACGCAAAGGCACCGATGGAGATTACCGATTCGCCAAGCGTAACGGAGGCAATATGAGTGTTGTAAATAAACGCATTGTCGCCAATAGCAGTCACCGTACTGGGCATAGAATAATGCTCTCCCGTTTTCCCGCGAGGATAATACAGCAACATATTCTCATTGTGGTCAAACAAAACGCCATCTATCGACTTGTAAAACGGATTGTTTTCCGAGACTTCAATCGTTTCCAATGCGCCGCACCCGAGGAAGGCATAATTTCCGATGGTTTCCACTGATGCCCCAAGGAAAACATAAGCCAAAGACGAACAAAGATAAAACGCATCTTCCCCAATAAAACTGACTGCATCAGGCAAGACAATGGAAGTCAAGGCGGTGCATCCATAAAACGCGCCACCATAAATGTGAGTTACAGAATTCCCGATACTCACCGATGACAAAGCGCTACAATATTCAAAAGTGCCACTATCAATGTAAATCACTGAATTGGGAATATCAATGGAAGTCAATCCCGAACAACCTCTAAAACCAGACAGATACAACAAGGAATTGGGAAGTATCACTGAAGTCATTCCCGTTTGGTATGCGAAGGCATTCGAATCAATACCTACTACCTGATATTCCACATCGTTGTATGAAACGGTTTCGGGTATCTCCACTGCACCTTCTACACCATAATAGACCATCTCCACATAAACTGTAGAGTCGCTGATAATCGAATAACAAAGTGTCTGTCCCGTTGGGGCAACGCTTTCAAAATCATAGGCCAAGGCTTGCACGACGAAGCCAGCCAAAATCGCTAAGGTAAAGAATAATTTTTTCATAATTGTAATTATTTGATTGTTAATGATTTGATTTTCAATTTAACTACGGATTTTACGGATTATACAGATTCCAATTTGATGAAAATTCCGTCAAATCCGTGTAATCCGTAGTTTTTCATACTGCATTGACGATTTCCTCGAAAGTCCGCGTGTCTTCAGCAAGGTTCATCTTCATTTGCTTGATGCGCGACTTGCGGCGGTAGTACGACTCGGTTTGGGTGTCCAAGAGGATGGAAATCACTTGGTTGGAGAAGCCGTTCTTGGAGAGGCAGCAGATGCGCACGTCCCACTTGCCGAGTTTGGGATAGAGTTCTAAGAGACGCTGCGAGAAGCCGTCGTACACCAAGTCGGTGAGGCTGATGAAGTCGGCCCAGTCGTCATCGCTGAGGGCGAAGTTCATCGTGTCGGCGGTCACTTGTTCGCCGAGGGTTTGCGCCGTGGTGTAAATCTTGTTGCGCCCCATAATCTTGCTCGTCATCAGCAGGTCTTTTTGCGAGAGCGTCTGACGGTCGCGGCGGAGGTCGTCGTTGGTGCGGATGAGGTTCTCCATATCGCTCACCAACTCGTGGATGCGGTTTTGGTCGCGTTCCACCTGACTGCGGAACTGCTCCACGGCCAACTTGTGGTCGCTCGCTTTCTTCCTCACAATCAGCACAATGACCAACAGCGCAATCACCGCTGCGGCAATGATAAGCCAAAGCTTGAGGCTGCGGTTGCGCATCACGACTTCCATCTCGCTCTTTTGGGCTTTCAGTTCGTATTCCGCTTTGAGGCGTTGGAGGTTGTCGGAGGCGTGTTCCTTGTCGGCCTGCATCATATTTTGCGTGAAAAGGTCTTGGTATTCAAGGGCTTTCTGCAAGTCGCCCTCGTTGTAGGCGATGGCGTAGAGCGTTTGGTACACCGACATTTTCAGTCCAGCCCTTTCGCTACGCAAAGCGGCTTCGAGATGAGGCTTGGCCTTGGCGTAGTTATCTGTGTAGTAGTATAATACACCCATCGTCATATTGGCAATGTCGGTGTTGTTGTCGTCGAGTTCGCCCTCCAAGGCGCGACGAACGCAAGTCATGGCTTCAGGATAGTTGCCCACAGGCAGGTAGTAGTCGCGGCCCATCTCCAAATAGATGTCGCTCTGCATCGGCCTGTCATTCAACAAAGTGGCGATGCTGAAGGCCGTGTCATAATAACGCTTGGTTTGGGCAAACTGCTCCAACGACTTCGCCACTCTGCCACAGTTGCGCATTGTGGTCATCACTGCTGTGGAATCGTCAATTTGCCGGAAACATTCGATGGCTTCGCAGTGCATTTTGAGGGCGTCTTCGAAAAGGCCGTGTTTGTTGTACATCGCGCCGAGGTTGTCTTTGAGTTGGCCTTCCAAGCGGAGGTTTTCGGTAGTTTTTTCGCAACCTTGCATCAGTTGCAAGGCTTGAAGGAAACGCTCGGCGGCCTCTTCGGAGAGGCGTTGCTGGCGCAGTTCGGCACCTTCTTCATATAAGGCGCGGGCTTGTTGTAGGCGTTTGGCGGGCGAGTCGCAGGCGGTCATCATCGCGCCAAGGGCGACGGCCAAGAGGATTAGGGATTTTAGTTTTGCTTTCATAGGCACATGTTTTATTGGTTGGTTGGGGATTGAAATCCCCGTTAAAGTCTGGTCGCCCATTCAGGGCTTCGACATCGCAAAAATATACAGAAAAAACGCTTGTCAAGAGGTTTTCGGGGTGCCTCTCGGTTTTGTCCATACTTTTTGTGGATTGTCCAGTATTATTTCATTGGAAATCAACGATATAGTTTTTATATGGACAAAATCTTGTCGCTATGATTTTTGATGAAACCCCGAAAAAAGCGGCCGTTTTACAGGCAAAAAATTGGCCTTTTTTCATGAAAAGGCTTGCGGTATGGGAAAATGTTTGTAATTTTGCCGCTGGATAATTCCCGCCACGCTTCCCGCTGAACAGCGTACCAGGGCGGGATAATTTATTTTTTCCCATGAGATACATGAAGCAACCCGCCTCCCTTGAGGAACAAATTGATTTGCTGAAACGGCGTGGATTAATGATTGACGACGAGGTCGAAGCCTTTGCGATATTGGAGCGGGTCAGTTATTTCAGGTTGGCTTCCTATTGGCGAGTAATGGAAGAAGACAAAGCGCAACATGTGTTCAAACCCAACAGCCATTTCAGCAATGTCCTCACACTCTATCGTTTCGACAGCGAATTGAAATCGCTTGTTTTCAATTCCATTCAGCGTATTGAAATTGCCGTGCGTACAAGGATGATTCAACAGTTTTCGATGAAGTATGGCTCGTTTTGGTTTATGGATAAGCAGTTGTTTGCCAGTGAGGATATTTTCCGAAAAAACCTCGTCATCTTGCGCAATGCGGTTGAAAGAAGTATTGAGGATTTTGTTTTGGAGCATTTTCAGCGTTACGACGAGCCAGATATGCCGCCCGTATGGAAAAGCCTCGAACTGGCTACGCTTGGCATTTTGTCTCGTATGTACAGCAATTTCGCCGACAATGCCTTGAAAAAACAAGTGGCCCGAAGTTTCACCATTCCTCAGCATGAGTTTATGCGCAATTGGCTGGAAAATTTGACCATCATACGCAATGTCTGCGCTCATCATGCACGTTTGTGGAATCGTAGTTTTGTCGTCCGTCCAAGTATGCCGCAACATCTGCAACTTCCATGGATAACAGATTATTCGTTCCCTATAATTCGCCTCTACCCCCAACTTTGCTGCATCGCCTATTGGCTTCGTGCCATCGACCCACAAAGCACCTTCGTTGCCGACCTCAAGGCGTTGTTGGTGAAATATCCCACCGTCGACCCTGCCGCTATGGGCTTCCCAAAAGGCTGGCTGCAAGAGCCGCTTTGGTTGCAAAACTAAAAGCTGGTTGCATTATTAAATCACAGCCTTCCAAGCCAATGTGAGAAGAAAATATCGTCAACAGAGTAGTCAATTCCCTCAAGACTGACCTCAACATTGAGCAACCCTTTTTCGCTAAGCGACTCGGCCAACTTCCGCGAAGCCGATGCGCCGCCAATCTGATACCGCTTCAGGAAATCGGCAGCAGTAATCTGCCTGACACTCCCCTCCTTGGCTACTGCAATAAGATAGTTCCATTGCTTGTCGGTCAACATCTGGCGGTATTGCAAATAAACAGCCTCGCTTTGCTTCAACAATTGATTGCAAGTGCTTTTCACTTCGGCCAAGTCAATGGTTTTCTTGCCATTAGCATAAATGGCGTGGCACAATTGCTGGGTATAGTAGGTCACTCGTTGCGTCCAATCAAGCACGAATTGAAGGGCTTCGTCAGTGATGCTTCGCTTGCCGCTGCCAAACAACTGACGAATAAAGGCAGCATAACTCTCCTCAGAGATTTTTCCCAAGGAAACAAAAGCCGTGCTCGAATAGAATGGCTTTCGCTCGTTGGCGAAAATATCCGTCATAATATGCTTTTTGCTGCCACAAAAAATGAAAGCAAGATTCTTGCATCGTTGGATATAAGTGCGCAACAATGCCTCCATGTTCTGCTCGGGATATTCACGAATCTGCTGAAACTCATCGATGGCTACGACAACTGGCGTGTTTTGACCATCAAGGAATTCGAACAAACCGCGCAAGGTGTATTCTTTTTCTTGCACCGTCTGGTAAGCGATTTGCAACTGAGGCTGACCCGTCAAGGTATCGTAGGTAACCTGTGGCCTGAACGACTTGATATAGTTCACCAACCGCTTGCCAAATGTAGACTTTTCCGGGATAGTGCTTAACGCCGCTTCCGCAAACAATTTGATGAATCCGTCAATATTGTCAGAAGCAAAAATGTCCACATACACGGTCTGAATGTTAGGATAAGACGCTTTTATTTCATCAAACAAGCGAAAAACCAGCCCAGTTTTCCCCAATCTCCGTCGCGAAATCAAGGTCATATTGGTCTGGTTTAGGCAGTTGCGCAACATCAGTTGCAACTCTTCTTCACGGTCGCAAAACAGGTCTTTCGACTCGTAATTCTTGATAATAAACGGATTATCCATAGCAGCGCTTTTTAGATTGACGCTGCAAAGATACACATTATTTTTCAATTACACAAAAAGTGTAACACAAAAGGTGTTACACAAAAAGTGTAATCAATATTCACTAATACGCTTTGCGTCTTTGCGAGGAGAAACGACGAAGCAATCCAGACAATTAGTTTTCTGGACTGCTTCGTTCCTCGCAGTGACGCAAAGCGGCACCCAATTATTCTTTCTGATTTCTCTCCTTCACAATCTCCTCCTGCTTGTCTTTCGGGGTCGGCATATACTGGTGGAACTCCATCGAATAGTTGGCGCGGCCCGAGGTGAGGTTGCGCAAGGCGGTAGCATAGCCGAACATCTCCATCAGCGGGACGAAGGCATCCAGCTTCTGCGAGCCTTTACGGAAACGACGCATGGCCTCGATGCGACCACGGCGCTTGTTGACGTCGCCCGTCACATTGCCGATGTAGTCATCGGGCGTGTTGATCTCGACCTTCATCACAGGCTCAAGCAGCACGGGGTTAGCTTTCAGGAAGGCCTGCTTGAAGCACATCTGGGCGCAGAGCTGGAAGGCCATGTCGCTGGAATCGACGGGGTGCGAGCTGCCATCAACGAGGACGCACTTCACATCCACGACGGGATAGCCCGCGAAAGGACCTTTGTTCATTGCAGCCGCCAAACCCTTCTGCACCGAGGGGATGTATTCCTTCGGAATCACACCGCCCTTGGTGATGTCGACAAACTCGAAGCCGCCACCGGGGTTCGGCTCGAAGCGGATGACGGTGTGGGCGAACTGGCCCTTGCCTCCGGTCTGCTTCACATATCGGTAGTTGCACTCGAAAGGCGCGGTGATGGTCTCGCGGAACGACACCGAAGGCGCACCCACCGTGACCGGCACCTTGAACTCTTCCTTCAGGCGGTCGACGATGATTTCCAAATGCAACTCGCCCATGCCCGCGATGATGGTCTCTTCCGTTTCCTCGTCGAAATGGGCATGGAACGACGGGTCTTCATTGCAGAGTTTTGCGAGAGCTTCACTCAGTTTGCTGCGGTTCTTCTTGTCATCGAGGTTCACTTTCATCTCAATGACCGCTGGCGGTATATTGATGGATTCCAATAAGATAGGCTGATTCTCGTCGCAAAGCGTGTCGCCTGTCTTGGTGTATTTCATGCCCACGAGGGCCACGATTTCGCCCGCACTTGCCTCATCAATTTCCTCGCGTTCCTTCGCCTTGATGCGGAAGATGCGGCCCACACGCTCACTCTTCAATTTGTTGGTGTTGTAAACGCTCATGCCGTTGGTCAGCTTGCCGCTGAAGATGCGGATAAAGGTCTGCTGGCCCACATACGGGTCGTTGATAAGCTTGAATGCCAAGGCCGAGAAAGGCTCATTCTCAGAGGGATTGCGCTGGTAGGTCTTCTCCTCGTTGGCAGGGTCGTGCGCAATGACGGCACCCAAGTCCTTCGGCGAAGGCAGGTAGTCAACAACGGCATCCAGAAGGAGCTGGATACCTTTGTTCTTATAGGCTGCACCGCAAAGCACCGGCACCATCATCAGTTTGATGGTGGCCTGACGAATGGCGGCCATCAGTTTTTCGGTCGGGATTTCTTTGTCTTCGAGGTAGAGTTCGGCGATTTCGTCGTCCAAGTCGGCCACCTTCTCGATGAGGTTGCGGCGGGCTTCCTGAGCCTGCTCCAACATGTTTTCTGGGATGGGACCGACGATGCGCTCTTTCTCGATGAAGCGTACCGAGTTCATCTGCACCAAGTCAATCATGCCTTCAAACGTGTTCTCCACGCCGATGGGAAGGTGCAGCGGTACAGCATTGGCACCCAAGTATTTATGCATTTGATTAACGACCTCTTGGAAGTCGGCACCCGTGCGGTCCATCTTGTTGACGAAGGCGATGCGGGGCACGCGGTATTTGTCGGCCTGGTTCCACACCGTCTCCGATTGCGGCTCCACGCCACCCACGGCGCAAAACACCGCCACCATCCCGTCGATGACGCGCAGCGAGCGTTCCACCTCAACGGTGAAATCGACGTGGCCGGGAGTATCGATCAAGTTGATCTGATAGCCGTTCCAATGTGCGGTGATGGCCGCCGAAGCGATGGTGATGCCGCGCTCCTGCTCTTGTTTCATAAAGTCCATGGTGGCTTGTCCATCATGCGTTTCACCCACCTTACGGTTGACGCCCGTG